>JBGATS010000006.1:0-49947 GCA_044229075.1 Minisyncoccia bacterium | reverse complement strand
GTGCGTCCAACTTGGATGTCGATATTTTCAACTACCGTTGTGACTTCTTCTGCAGGAAATTTATACGCGACACCAAATCGTGGTGATTTTGCCGTGTAGCCCAAATCTGCTCGCAATGACGTATCATCAAGCTTGACCACCACCCCATCAATTCCATATTCTTCGTCATGACGCAAGGGAATCCATTTGTCGACATAACGTTGCACATCTTCAAGTGAATCCATAAATTCAGTTTTCTGATTTACAGAAAAACCAAGTTTTTTTAAATATAAAAGTTCCTCCCGATGAGTATCAAAAGCGTGATCAGTATCCAGAATGGTAAGATCATAACAAAAGACTTGCAAATCACGTCCTGCAACAATCGAGGTATCTAATTGCCGTAATGTTCCCGCCGCAAGATTGCGAGGATTTGCATATTTTGGAAGATCTTGTTTTTCACGTTCGTCATTAATAATTTCAAGGTCACTTTTTTTCATCCACACCTCACCAATAATAACCATATTTCGTTTATCAGAAATACTCTGTGGAATACTGTTAATCATTTTTATATTTTCCGTAATATCTTCACCAACTGTTCCATCGCCACGCGTTGCACCAGTTATTAACCTACCATCACGATAAGTTAAAACGATCTTGAGTCCATCAATTTTTAATTCACAAGCATAATTCCAATTGGTTCGAGCAAGTTTGTTTTCTACTTTTTCAAGGATTTTTCGATTACGTTCGTCCCACCGTACAAGTTCATCAAATCCAAACACGTTGTCATACGACCACTGTGGAACTGGGTGGTTAGTTTTTGAAAACCCGTCCAAGATTTTCCCACCAATTTTTTTGCTCTCTTGTACATGTTCTGAAATTCCCAAAGAATTTTCAAGTTCTTGTAATTCATGAAGTAGTGCATCATACGCCTCGTCAGAGATTTCTGGTGCGTCATAGGTATGATATTGGTGACGATGGTAGTCTACTAATTCGAGTAATTTTTCAAGTTGTTCTCTATAAACTTTACGCATAATTATATACTATCACAATAAATTGAAAAAGGTACTTAAATAAAAAATTCTCCCTAGCAACCGAGGAGAACTTCTTCGACTATACATTATTATCCAGTAAAATTCCAAGTTCTACCTGATACACGCGTTCGGTAAGTCCTGGAAACGATGTTGCAGGTTCATAATCAGAGCATTTATTATATCCCTGTGCGAAAAACCTGATTAATCCTGATTCAGCCTGGTCTACAGTAACCCGTGCACAAGTGCCTTCGTTTGGGAATTTGACGTTAAATGTTTTGTTAGATGCACCACTCGATGTATCATCAATAGATTGGCCAAAGCAAGAATACGGATCTAAATTAACATTTGCAGTATCAAACAACCCATCCTGATATGCCTGCAACGCACATTCAATAGCGCTGTCCGCGGCAAAAATTGATTTTTGAGAATCTTTTGAAAGTGATGAAATGAGGAGTTCTTTATATGCAATCGAGAAAATACCCGCACCGATAAAGAAAATCACCGCAGAAACAACAACCGCAAAAAGCAACACAAATCCTGATTGTTGCGTATGGGCTATTTTTTTGTGAGCTATGAAATGCATACAATAATTAAAGACTAGAATCTATCGATGGTTCCTGCCAATTGGATATATAGGTACGGAATTCGAACTCTCGATCCACCGATCGTTGTTTCCAGGTAATTTTTACCACAATTATTTTCTGATCGCCTGCTCCAGCATCCTCCAGATAAATTGCTCGTGAAAATTTTTGCTCACCAGAAATGGTTTCATCTCCACTAAAATATCCAGTATCCGAAGCAGAGAGAAATCGCCCTTGAGATCCAATTGATTCCAATGACGATCCGTTATTATACGAAACATCGCAGGGGTTCTCCTTTGTACAATCAATACCCATAAGCCAATCATTTTGATTCACAAAATTACCATCACGGACATTTCGTACAACCTCTGCACCCTCTTCCGCCAAATACTGTGCGGTTAACTGATCTTTTGCACTGGCGGTTGCGATGACCCCTTTTCCTGCAATCAACATCAGTGATACCAACGCAAAAGAAAATATCACCACCGCAAACAACATCTCGAGCAAGGTAAATCCAGCATGAGTCGTTCCACGATGAAAGAGCACACTATTCTTGCAATCTGTTGAACGATATTTGGTTTGAAAAAATGATAATTTCATACAGTGTTATTATGGGGAGATTCCTGGGTCTGGTGTTCCTGGGTCAGTATCGCCAGCTGTATCATCAGAAAACTTTCGCACGGATACCGCCGTCTGGAGCAGGAGTTTTGATTCACGTTGTCCATTTTTCACCAATCCTGCCAAATGGATTTCTACCAGTTGTTGCCCGTTTCCTGTTTTTTCTACAAATTCCATGCTGGTAATTTTGAAATCTTTTGGGGTAAGCGTGTATGATGTATTACCCTGATCAATTGTATTATCGGTAGTTACCAGTTCATAATAAGTGGTCTCATTACCCGAGTCTGCCGAAGACAGTTGAACACTGTATACAACAGATTTTCCATCCTGATCAGTAATAGTGATTTCGTTAATATCAACCGTAACACTCTGTGCGGTTCGAATACGGCGCGTCATAGTATCAATAATATACGAAACAGAATCCAGTGTTTGTCGGTCGGCACGCGTCTGTTGCAATGTCTTGAAAATCGTTAATAATGAACCGATTCCAATGGTAATAATGATTGCAAAAATAGAAATCGATACCATTACCTCCATCAACGTAAAACCGCGGTGTGTTGTCCGCTGTGTATCTTGTTTTAATGTGTAATCAGGTGATGCCATAATAGGTATGATTAATGCACACTAATCTGTCCAATCTGTGAAATACAGACAACTCGTTTTTCTTGACCAGTACCATCCGGAGACGAGAGGTGCACACAGAGATACGGAGTATCTGTTATAAGCTCGTTGAAATTACTAAAATATGCCTGGGTACGAAATCGTTTGAATGCAATAGAAACAGGAAATTCACTAGGAGAAATAAAATTAGGTGACGAATCATCCACAATAGAATCAATATTTTGTTCTCGTGAGATTCCTACGATTTTATCGGGAGTGTTAATAGAAATAGTATCGAGAATTGCTCCTGGGTCCCCAGAGAACCTAGACTCTGACTCTTCTGTACTGACTGACTGATATTGAGTGAGTTTCTTTTCTATCTGGCCAGTATTATCAATCGTAAATGCGAGCCCTCTGAAATATTCTTCTTTTGGATTATTAAGATCTGCAGTTTTTGATGCTCCGGCAGATGTTTGAATCTGTCGAATAGACAGCGCAATATCATGAGCAAGATTATCGAGCGTCACTCGTGATCGAAAACTTGCAAAATTAAAGAGTACTACCCCGACCATAATCGCAAAAATTGACATAATCACGATAAATTCTACCAAGGTAAACCCTGCATGATGTGATATTTTTTTATGAGCAAGCGTGTTCATAGTAGGTAGAGTATATCACAAAATAAATAATCGGAACAATGGCGCAAGCGAGATATTCAAGAATGTTACCAGCCCCCACCCGATGAATAAAAATGGTGCAAACGCAATGGGTATCGTGCGCACGGTTGCATAGCGTTCCTTTTTAATTACCACCCGATACAGAACAAAGAGTATTGCATACACCGCCCCAACAAAGAATGCAACGAGTACCCCCGATCCACCAGCAATAAATCCACCCATCATCCCCATCCATGCCATAATTTCAATATCAGCCAGTCCCATTAATTTCCCGTGGGAGAACAAATATATAACAATAAATGGTACCGCAACCATCATCCCTAAGAGATGGGTGAGTATTACCTGACCGGTCAACCCTTGATAACTGATATAATATACTAACAGAAAACATATCCCCACCAGATACAAGAGAATAATCCAAAATACAGGAATTGATTGTGTCCGTACATCATACACCACAATCATAATAATGAGTGATAGTATCCACAACAACAGTCCCGCCCCCACCCAAAAAAACACCGATGCAGGATTCCAGAAAAGAGTCATGCTATATCTCGCACCCAGGAAAAATAATACCCCTGTAAACAGTTCTACCAACGGATACTGTAATGAAATTCGTGATGTACATGATCGACATTTCCCCTGTTGTACCAAGAAACTGATCACAGGAATCAATTCATACCAAGCGAGTTTTTTCTGACACTGCATACAATGCGACCTACCACCAATACCTTCATCAGTTCCCCATCGAATAATCAACACGTTCAAAAAACTCCCGACAATGAGTCCGAATATTCCTACAACCCACGGAAAAAATTGAAAAAATAGTTCCATAATTTTTATTATTTAAAGATGTCGAAAATCTTTTCATTAGACCCGTTAAATCCGTTACTATTGCCTCCAGGACATATTTTAAAACCTTGTAAGTTAGATGAATCAAAAGATCGCGCATCACCACTTGCTAATACCCCATTACCCAATTCATTTCGTAATGTAACCCCCAGATGATATCCGTCACACGCATCACCCAGTCCTGTCCATGATAATGGTGCATATTGATAATCAGAGCCTGATTCATTAAAACGATATTTATTGATATTGGTAATAAAATCACCTAGGTCTGTATTTCCCATAATAGAACATTTTTCAGTAGCTCCAATTTTTGTAGGATAATCACCACAAATTTGTTTATACTGTTCCAAGCCCAGAGCAACCGCCTTCAGATCTGCAATTCGGCGTTCATCATCTGATTTTTCTCGTGCACGGTTCAGGTTGGGTAACAAAATGGCAATGAGTAAAATAATAATCACGAGTACAATCAAAAATTCAAGTACCGTAAAACCACGATGGGTAGAACGCGTACGCATAGGTTGGGAAAAAATAGTAATCATAATCATAGTATACAAAAAAACCTCCCCGTTGGAAAGTTTTAAAAAGTTATTCGGTAACAGGAATACATGTTTGTTCGTCTTTTGTAACAACAAAACCAGCATACCCAGTAGAGTCGGCACAAAATATATTATCATCTTCACCTTTGATTGATGCAGCTGCAGCCCATGCGTACTCATCATCGGTACAATCAACAGTACCAGCATTTTTTTTAACACTTTCAATCATTTCAACGAGACCTTGTTTATCTTTCGACTCACCACAAACCCCTACAAAAGTATTTCTATTTGTAAAATATAATTCTGCCTGTGCACGCATTTGTGATAACTCTGATTTTGCTCGGGTATCACGTGCACGCTGACGTGCAGTTCCCAGTGACGCCAATACAATCGTTGAAAGGATTGCGATGATTGCAATTACTACCAACAACTCGATGAGGGTAAACCCTGCATGTTTTTTGTAAGAAATTTTCATAATTAAATAAATATATTAACGAATAATTACTAACATCAGTATACCGTATTTCCTAGAAAAATAGAGATAAAAATATACTCTACAATGAACTTGCTATGTTGTAAATAGGTAGCAAGATTGATGTTAACAGGAATCCAACACCAACCCCGAGTCCCACAATCATGATCGGTTCGATTAATCCGATCAGGGTATCTACTGCTCCATCAACCTCTCTCTTGTAAAATCGTGCCAGTGTTTTCAAGATTGAGCCGAGCGATCCGGTTTCTTCCCCTACGCGCACCATTTGTATCATGATTGGTGGAATAATTTCATGTTTCTCGAACGATGAAGAAATCGAGACTCCGGCTTTTACATCGTTCACCGCCTGGGTCATAATATCTTTATATAATTGATTCCCTACCACATCCCCAGTAATTTCCAATGTACGTAACACAGGAATACTGGATGAGAGCATCGTATCCATGTTGTCCGCGATTCGTGAGAGATACACCTTTTTATACAAATCGCCGATAATCGGTGCAGTAATTTTCCACCCATCAATACGTCGATTCCCTTCAATAGTTCGGGATGAACGAACAAAATATATTCCAATGACTATAATGATAATCAAGAGAAATGGTCCATACTTTACAAAAAAGTTCGAAAGTCCAATCACGGCACGGGTATAAATTGGAAGCTGTTGTCCTGTCTCGATCAAAATAACCGAAAGTCGTGGAATAATCATAGTAAGCATCAACACCATCACGACGATAAAGGTCACAATTACGAATGCGGGGTAGATTAATGCGTTACGAGTCTTTGTAGTTAATTCATACTGTCGTTCCAAATAATCTGCGAGATATTTAAACGAATCAGTTAATTTCCCAGATTCTTCTCCTGCACGCACCATATTAATATAAAATGGAGTAAAAATATTTTGATGTTTTTCCATTGCTCCAGAAATAGTAATTCCTCCCTGGATATCCTGTGCAATTGCGGAAAGTGCGAACGAGAGAACCTTGTTATCAGCGTTTTGTGCAAGTAGGGTAAATGCCTTGATTGCAGAAACTTGTGCATCGAATAGTGCAGAAATTTGTCGGGACATAATCACGACATCCTTCATGGGAACCTTATCAAATACAGAAAACTTTTTCTGGAGGAAATTCTTTTGCACATCGGGCACCACAGACACCACCACAAAGCCGCGCCGTTGCAGCGAACTGATGGCAGCGTCCTGTGAGAGAGCGTCGATTTGCCCTTTTGATTGTGACCCTTCCGGGGTGAGTACGGTGTAATTAAATAACATAAAGATTATCTATAAGTATACAGTAAAAACAGTTAATTTCCAAATATAATCTGTTTAAATGTTTTCTAAACCATCTGTTCGAGTCCTTGTGGGTTCAATGAATATGATCGCGCTTCGTCCAATGTAATATCTCCAGAACGAACTAATTCCAAGAGTGAGTGATTCATAGAAATCATTCCATGTTCCGTTCCTGTTTCGATTAACATATCAATTTCATGGGTTCGGTTTTCACGGATAACATTGGCAACGGCTTTGGTATTAATGAGAAGTTCATATGCAGGAACCAATCCACCCTTTTGACTTGGGAGTAGTCGTTGTGAGAAAATTCCCAACAATGATCCTGCTAACTGTACACGCACCTGATCCTGTTGTTCTGCTGGAAACGAATCGATAATACGATCGACAGTTTGTGATGCACTATTGGTATGTAATGTTGAATATACAAGGTGACCTGTTTCCGCGGCAGTCACTGCTGTACGGATCGTTTCTGGGTCACGCATTTCCCCTACCAAGATCACATCAACATCCTGACGAAACACTGCGGACAACGCATCTGCGAAACTGTTCGTATCGAGTTCCACCTCACGCTGATCAATGATTGATTGTTTTTCGGTATGTACATATTCAATTGGATGTTCAATAGTAACAATATGATCTTTTCTGGTACTATTAATGATATCAATCATTCCAGCCAGTGTTGTTGATTTCCCTTGACCTACAGGGCCTACTACCAGGAAAAATCCCTGTTGTGCATCAGTAAATTGTATTAATGTATCAGGTAAATTGAGCTGATTTAACGGACGAACTTTTTGGATAGCACGGAGTGCTACTGCCAATGTCCCAGACTTGATATACACGTTCCCACGAAAACGAACTTTTCCTTGATAATCGTACGCAAAATCAACCTCTTCTAATTTTCCAATCTTTTGAAGTACATTTGGTCGAACCATGACGGTTAATATTCCTACAATATCGTCTTTCGATAATGCTGGGTATTGTACAATGGCAGTAAGTTCCCCGTTTGTACGAATAAACGGATGACGCCCTTCACCTAAATGTAAATCAGATGCACCATTTTGAATCACGAGGTCGAGTAATGTTTCAAGGTTTTGTTGATAGTTTGGCATATGGAGACAGTATACCAAATTTGTGAATAAGCTGTAAAGGAAAAAATAATTTACAAATATGCTTAAAACTAAAAAAACCCTTGTACCAAGGATTCTTATAAAATTACAACATACTAATCTCGCTCCACGGAATAATTCCCTGTATTGATTTCATGATGGCGTGTTCTCGCATGGTCATCATGCCATTGGCTCGAACATAATCATAAATCGCGTTTTCTGTGGGGCTCTTCAAAATAATATCCTGGAGGGCGCGATCAACGGGAAACATTTCAAACACCCCTTCGCGACTATGGAGTACGTTATCCGCAGTCTTTGGGATCTGGTACACACGGTCATTCGGACCGAATACTGGACGGAATTTTTCTGGAAGATCAGCAAACTGCTTTTCCATATAAACAGCGATAGCTCCTGTAATTGGGGTTGGTTCACCTTTTCCAGGAATAAATTTACGTGATAGACGCTGTGCTATTGAAAGTACTAATGTTGGCGCAATCAAATATGGATCAATTCCCATATCTACCAGACGGGGTACTACCCCGATCGCACTGTTGGTGTGGAGTGTTGCAAATACCAAGTGCCCTGTAAGTGCGGCCTGAATGGCAAGTTCTGCGGTTTCCTTGTCACGAATTTCCCCTACCATGATTACATCAGGATCCTGACGCAGAATACTACGCAATCCATTGGCAAATGTGTACCCAATCTCGCTCCGTACCTGTGACTGATTCATTCCAGCAACATTATATTCTACTGGATCTTCCAATGACACTACGTTCAATCGTTCCCGATCAATTTCTGATAACATTGAATAGAGCGTTGATGTTTTTCCCGAACCTGTTGGTCCAGTAATAAGAATAAGCCCATACGGTAATGCCATCGCAGTGCGAATCATTTCTATTTGTTCTGCGGTAGCTCCCGTTTCTTCGAGTTTTTTGACCCCTTTTCCTGGATCCAAGACACGAATCACTGCTTTTTCTCCAAAAAAGGTTGGTAATATAGAGAGACGAAAATCGATTTTCCGACCACCCGTAAACGCCATGAAGCGTCCATCCTGGGGTTTACGTCGTTCATCAAGTTTCATGGTATTAGTCATTGTTTTCAATCGTGCAATGAGCGAATCGTGCATGTTTTTATTCGTACGCAAGCTGGTATGAAGCACTCCATCTAATCGATAACGAACACGTACATCATTCCCTGTTGGTTCGATATGAATATCCGAAGCGCCTCCATCAACTGCATTTTTCAAGATTACTGCCAACATTTTTGTCGCAGGAGCATCCTCAACAATTTTTTTATCAGTAGTTTTTTGGATATCAGTATCGAACGATCCAGAAAACGATATATCTTGTCCCTGTTGAACTGCACCGCCTGCATCTTTTTCGAGGTCAGAAAATTCGCTCTCTGCGGTTGCTATTGATGTTGCCATATCACTTTCAAAACCACTATACATTGCGATAACACGGTTAAAATCGGTATAGGAAATAATGTATGCTTCAAACGGCATATTTGTTTGTGAGGCAATAAATTGAAGCGCGTTACGTGCTTCCAGATTCCCCGGATCGAGCATTCCAATTTTGAGCACTCCATTATCTAATGCAATCGGCACGAACCGATAATTGCGTGCAGCATCCGCAGGAATCAATGATAACGGATCTGTTGCAATAACCTCTGGGGCAATAATTTCTGGTATCCCAAAAAATGCCGACCGCGCAGCACGAGTTGCTTCTGCAGGAACTTTGAATAGTTCCAATGCACGATCTACATCACCATTTAATTCCTTGGCTTTTTCTAAAATATCATTCAATTGATATCGATTGATAATATTTTTTTCAACAAGTTTTTCGAGAAATCCCATAGTATAAATAGTATATCACGAATCATTTTTTTATAAAAGAAATTGTTTTATAAAAAAATGATTCGTGATATACTATTCATCATGAACACATTTTCCAGATATGGAATCCCTCTTGTCACAGGAATCATTATTATTATGGTAATTAGTTTTTTAATCTATCTCCCCTTCCGATCTGGAGCCATCAGTGATTTTATTGGGAAAACCACTGCACAACAAAAAATAAAATCAGATGAACTTCCTGAAAACACCTATCCTGTTATCAAGGTAATCGATGGAGATACAATCGATGTATTAATTGATAACCAAAAAGCCCGCGTGCGATTATTAGGTATCAATAGCCCAGAATCAGTCGACCCGCGTAGGCCGGTCGAATGTTTTGGAAAAGAGTCAAAGAAGTTTCTGGAATCAATTATTTCTGGTCAAGTTGTAGAGCTCGTCACCGATCCAGAAAAACCAAATACTGATGAATATGGGAGACTGTTACGTTATGTATACCTGGGCAATCAGTTCGTTAATCAAACTCTGATTGATGAAGGCTATGCCTATGAATATACGTATCATAATGAAGATTATCTGTTTCAAGATGATTTCAAACAATCAGAACAAACTGCCCGATCAGAGGAAAAAGGATTGTGGTCACCCGCAACATGTACTAGGAACTAAATAATTGCTTTTATCCGTCGCACCCCTGCACTACTCGCCTCTTCTTTCTGGATTTTAAAACTTCCAATCAAACCGGTTCGTTTGATATGCGGACCGCCACAAAATTCTTTTGAAATTGCAGAATCCAGATTGTCACCGATAAAATACACTGACACAAGATCTGGATATTTCACACCGAATTCCATTTCAGCACCGATTTTTTCAGCTTCGGCTCGTGGCATTTCCACACGCTGCATTGGTAAATCTTGTGCAATCCATTCGTTTACCAATTTTTCAACCTCTGATTTTTGCTCGTCAGTCATTTTTGCATCGTGTGCAAAATCGATTCGAATTCGTTCATCGGTGATGTTACTGCCCCGCTGATGAACATGTTCGCCAAGGACTTTTCGAAGTGCCGCCAACAACAAATGATGCGCTGTGTGACTACGAATGATTTTATCAGACGTTCCACCCAGCCCTCCTTTGAATTTTTGTTCAGCACCTGCGCGTGACTTTTCCTGATGTTCTGCCATTTCTCGATCAAATTTTGCTCGGTCAATAATTATTCCTTTTTCAACAGCAAGTTCTTCTGTTAGTTCGATTGGAAATCCGTAGGTCGTCGCAAGAATAAACGGATCAGTACCTTTTTCAAATTCTTTGAGACCTGCAGAAAGAGTCTTTGAAAATTTTGCTTCTTCTTTCTCAATTTCACCCACAACCACTTCCAGTGACTCTTGAAGATTTGGATAAATATCCTTATATACAAAAACAACTGTTTTTGCTAAGTCTAAAAGTAGACCTGAATCCATGTCTACCTTTTCTGCGAACCGTGAAGCTCTACGAATCAATCGTCGCAAAATATATCCTTGATCCTTACTTCCTGGCGTAACACCATCAGCAATCATAAAAGTAGCGGTTCGAATATGATCTGCAATGATTCGAGTTTCTCGAATTCGATCTTGAAAAATCATTGATGAAAAACTAAAAATTGTTTCAAGGATTGCGTGAAAAATATCAGTCTCATACGCCGTATCTTTTCCTTGCATAACCGCTGTAAGCCGTTCCAGCCCCGCACCGGTATCCACGTTTTTCTGTGAAAGTTTTCCAATTACTGTTCCGTCTTTTTTCTCGTATTCCATGAATACATCATTCCAAATCTCGATGAATTTTTCTTGTTTGATTAAATCCAAAAATTCATCGTGGAAAATTTCTTTTCCAACATACTCGCCTTGCATATCATAAAACATTTCAGAACATGGACCGCATGGACCATTATCACCAGGACTCCACCAGTTATCATCCGCAGGTAATGCATAGATACGATGTTCTGGAATTCCGAGTTTCATCCAAATATCTTTTGATTCCTGATCATAGGGTGCATTTTCATCCCCCTGGAAAATCGTCACAGCAAGACGATTCGGATCCAATCCGAGACCTTCTTCTTTATCAGTTAAAAATTCATAACTCCATGCGATGGCTTCGTCTTTGAAATAATCACCCAGTGACCAATTCCCCAGCATTTCAAAAAACGAGAAATGTCGATTATCACCAATATCATCCAGGTCACCTGTTCGCACACATTTCTGACATGACGCTAATCGATTGCCAAGTGGATGTTTTTGTCCCATTAAATATGGAACAAGAGGCTGCATTCCTGCTGTGTTGAACAATACCGATGGATCATTCTCTGGAACCAAACTCGCCGACGGTAAAATTGCGTGACCGCGTTTTTCAAAAAATTGTAAAAATCGAGAACGAATTTCTGATGAAGTCATAATACGCATACCCTAGCATATTTTGGGTAATAAAAAAAGCATCCTATGGATGCTATAATATTAATGTAGTCTAAGTGAGTAAATATTTTCTCTGTCTAAGTTTTTTAACTCTAAAAGAAAATTTTTTGCTTGCTCTAGCGGCTTTTCTTTTTGTTCGCCATCTACAATACAAACTATCTTTTTATTAACTCTTTCAACTGAAAAGCATCTTCTTATTTTATGACCCTCTGTTGTTGTGTATTGATAATTGGTACTTAAAAAATAAGTTACTGATCTATGAGGATTTTTAGAAGAGTAGCGACATTTAGTAGTTGTACCGATCTTTCCATCAAAAATACCTATTAGTTTAGTGAATAATCCTTGATTCATTTTTTATTGATTTATTTTGTTTTAAAATCCCCTCTTGGATCGGGTTTGCCTTTGCGAAATACTATACTATATAATTCAATAAAAAACAAGGGGTTTTATTTCCTTGAATTTCGATAATCCATATATTGACTCCCTATTACTGCGACAATCAGTAGTACACAATATCCCAGAATAAGTTGCCCTGATGAAAATGGAAGTGAACGCAACGAACCCAGTACAAACGATGTTATCCATGAAATCAATGAGACCGCACCGAACGCATACGCATACCGACGTAGGTGATGCAGTTCCCCGGGATACCCTACAGAATTTTCTCGGAAAGAAATTTTCATTAATTTTGGGGCGATGAATAAATTAAGGAGTACGCCATTTACTGCAATCACTCCGACGACGAATACTTTTGCTACGAATTTACTCTTTGCGAGGTATGCTGCGGACGTAGGGAGAAACAATGCAATCCCGGTCAGTATCAACATACCAAGAGCAAACCACACCACCTGTGAAAGCGTTTCGAGAATTTCTGACTCACTCTTTGAAATAATGAAATCTTTCAAGAACTTCATAAAAAATACATCCGTCACCAACACTGTTCCCACACCCAATGCCGCCGACAATGCGTGGAGAATAACAATCACTGTTTTATACTCAATCAGAAACGGAAACAAGTGGCCACCCAATGATGCACCTGATGCGATTAATAACCCTGTTGATGCAAGAGCGGATAACACACACCAAAAACACCATTCCTTGATAACCAAAAATTGAATAATAAGGAGGAATATTGAAAAAATAACCGCCAATATCGATAAGAGAAACCCAACCATTGAAACCCACGCAGGTATCTGTGCAGAAAAAAAGATTACTACCATATAGAGAGCGCTCATTAATCCATAATATACGAGCCCAATATTGGCAATATCAATACCGAAAAACTTGCTGTAGGAAGAATAAATAACTGAATTACAATCAGAGCCAAGTGGACACACCAATGGTTGCCCAACTTTTTTCTTGTGTCGAATAATAGTAGCAATAATAAATCCCGCTAATGCAAAGAAAAGTGTTGTAACGTATCCTGTAATCATGTTACAAAGGTATCATAAATCTAACCTTTTATCAAAAGTGTTTTTTCCTTAACTCTTTTAATAACTTGTTCTACGAGTCGATTCGGGTCAGTGTCGAAAATAATCGTTTCGTGTTGACGGCTGAGATCTGCACTGAGAATCTCCTTGATCAATTCATCCGTTGCCCATAACCCCTCTAATACACCAATAATTTTCCCCTCTGAAAAAGCAAGTGTAAATTCGTGGAGTGTCCCCATACGTCCACAACCGAAAATAATTGCATCTGATGATCGTGTCATTAAGAGATCGGATCCAGAAAACCCAAACCCGGTGTAAATAACCAGATTAAAATAATATTCTGGTTCTGGCATACGATAAGTAATAATATGTTCCTGATAATTTGTTGCTGGGGAAAACGCAATCACAGTCCCTCCAGATTGCTTTGCACCTTTTGCAACCCATAATGGAAACCCGGTCACCGCACCACAGGTCACTGTACACCCGTGTTCTGCGAGTACTTGTCCTAATTCTTGCCCTTTTTGCAACGCATCCAATCCGCAATGATCAGATTCGCGTGCGCCAGATACAGAGATAGTAATTGTATTATTCATATACCGATTAGTATACCATACATTCAATCTATTTCTTATAAAGCCAATTCCGCAAAACATATAAAGATATCTATATATAAAATATTCCATACCTTGTTAAGCTATACAAATATGGTACTCTATTAACACATCATATATGGCATTACTCGAAAACAAACACGTCTACCGTTCGTACGATATTCTCGACACCATTTCTGCAGGAATTATCCTGACTGGTTCCGAGGTAAAATCATTACGAAAAAATCATGGTTCGATCAATGATTCTTTTGTCGTGTTCAAGGATAATTCTCTTTCTCTCGTAAAGGCATTTATTCCTCCCTATCAAGTAAAAAACACACCACCGTCATACGATCCGTATCAGACACGAAAGCTCTTATTAAACAAAATGGAAATAAACACGTGGTTCCGTAAGAAATCAGAAAGCGGATTGACAATAGTTCCGATAAAGATGTATACTGAAAACCGTAAGATCAAGATATTAATTGGTCTTGCGCGCGGTAAAAACAAGCACGATAAACGTGAAGACATCAAAAAACGTGATGCAGATCGTGAAATCAGTAGATTAATGAAGAATTAGTATGCAATATTATTACGTTTACATTTTCTATAGTTTATACGACAAAAAACTATATGTAGGGTGTACCCACGATATTGTGAAAAGAAAGGAAAGACACGATAAAGGTCTTGTTATGTCAACCAAATATCGCAGACCCCTTAAGCTGATTCACACAGAAAAGTTTTCAAATAAAGGTGACGCCTTTCAAAGAGAACGTTTCTTAAAGAGTTTGTGGGGTGCTCGAGAAAAAAAGAAAATCTTAAAAAATTTTCTTGCAAATAGTGGCTAAATCATGCAAATTTTCAATTTGCATGAACGCCCGAACATTTTGCTTAACAAAATGTTTTAGGGGGATGACCGGCTTTGACATGTGGAATCCTCGATATGTACGCATATCCAGCGCAATCTGGTAAATCTTGCACACTTTGAAATGCAAAATCAAAATCAATAGCATCTCCTTACTTTACAGGAGCTCTTGCTCTCGCATAAGCCCTTTGCGCTGTGCCGTGAACCAAACCTACGTCTGATAGATTTGTGTTTGCGTAATATTTTCAGACTCTATTGCCTGCATGATAATGAACGTGCAACGCAAGACATTTTTTCATTCGACTCATAATTACTCTTTGTTATTTTCTCGAGATTATGACGGGTTACACCTTGCACGTGTACATTGAAAATAACTATATATGTAGACCTATGTATCGACCCATATGAACGGGGGTTCGATTCCCCCCATCTCCACAAATGCAATAAAAATCAATGACTTCAGAACTATCTTCATTTTCATCATTCAGAAGGCCGCTATTAGTAAACTGCATATAGTTATTGTTTGTAAAACGAAACCAAAAAAATCTTTGACGATCTGTATTAGACATGAATCTCAGCCCTTGCCAAATCCTGAAGACATCTGATAGTTTTAATACTATCTCGAATATTGTAATTTCAGTTTTTGTTACTTTGTCTGACAGAAAAAATCTTTCCTCTGTTTTTTCCACTGTTTTTATATAATTCTTTTTATTTACTGTAACAATGGAAGTATGAATCTCTTCATCTTTGAGTTTAATTATTATTTTTTTGCCAATTAAATCTGCGAGAACTTGCTCAGGTGTTAACCCTAGCTTTTCTCTAATAAAATTTTCTTTGTTCATGGGAATAATTTTTTTATTTTGTTTAATCCTATTATATCATATAGTCATATAATGTCAACATCATAAATAAAACACCTCTCGGTGTTTTATTATTTATTATACTCCTTCACCCACTCCACCACCCTATCCGCAATCTGCTTTGCAGTCGCCTGATTCCCCAGTCCCAAATCGTGATTTGCATTGGGAATAGTCATCAGATCATGTGTGTAACTTTTTTGTTTCAATTTATCGGAAAGCAATTCTGCCTGTGCATACGGTACAACAATATCTCCTGTTCCATGAATAATTAACGTCGGAACATTTTTTACATACTGAATCGGACTTGCAGTTTTGAACTGACTTGGTACTGGTTTTCCAAATTGATATGTTGCACCAGTCATTTTATTAGCACCATCGATTAATTTAAGTAACGTTGCACCATTCAAGAAATCTACATTGGTCAAATCAACAGGTCCGGCAAGAGAAATAATACTACTGATATGGTTTCCCTTGTCATACTGATACCCATACAACAATGCCATGTGCGCACCTGCACTGATTCCACCGATTACCATTTTATTGGTATTCACATTCCAATCTTTTCCATGATCAACAATATAGTTTACGGCACTGTTCACATCACTCATCAATTCTGGATAATGTACACTATCTGACGCATAGCGATAATTAATTGATGCACTTGCGATTCCTGCACCACCTAATGCCAACTGTACGATTGCTACATCATTTTTATCACCTGTTACCCATGCACCACCATGCATGAATAAAATAAATGGAGTTTTGTCATTTGATCCTTTTGGAATCAAAATATTCATCGTGTTTCGTTTATCGTTTCCGTATTTAACATCGCGCAATACCAGGTCTTTTTTGGTCGGTTCTGAAGTCACTACAGACTGTGTAGTAGCCTGTTGTTGTACTGGAACTTGCGTTGGTGTATGGTTTACCGTTTGATTTGCTACTGCACCAATTCCTAATATGACGAGTATTACACCAATAATTTTTCCCATAGTTTTCATAAACGATTATAAATAATACTTATCCTTGATAGATAAGGTTATACAAAGTATATCATATATTTTACAATCAAATAATCCCTGAGTCTTGCAAGAACTCAGGGATTTTCTTTTGGTTTTCTCGTATCTCTATACTTATTATAGAGTCATACCAATGGAACAATAATCCCTGGCGACATAAGTAAAACGAAAATTATTACAAGCGCATTTTCCATATCTATTTTTTATAAATATATCAAAAAACCACCCTTTTGGATAGTTTTTATGATCGTTTTGATTCTGTTTTTACTTGCCAACCCTCATGGAGAGATTCTGCGAGTTTTTTATATTTCACCTCTTTTTCTATTCCATCTTTTACGATGGTGATCTTATCGTTTCGATCGTATTTTGTGCCGTCTGGCTTATACTCAGGAACAATAATAGCTGGAACAGCATGTGTAGCAACCTGATCAGTATCCATACGCACTACCATATCGGTGAGCTGGGTAATCCAATTCGCCTCTAGTTCTCTGAATAATTTTAGACCTTCTCGCTTATACTCGACAATAGGATCACGCTGTCCATATCCTCGTAAATTCACCGAACTCCGACTATTGTCCATCATTTCCAAATGATCCATCCATAGTCGATCGGTAATATACAATGCAAATACTCGAAGTGTTTCCATAAACTTTTCATCACCAAGTTTTGCTTTTTTTTGTTCAATAATTGATTCCTGTTCACCCGCATGACTGATCACCTCGGCGAGAATCTCTTCCAAATATTCTGGATCTCGATGAAGAATTTTCTTTCTCCGGGTATAGATTACTGATCGTTGTGTCGAGAGTACATCATCATATGACAAGATATTCTTTCGAGAATCAAAATGAAATCCTTCTACCTTTTCTTGGGCATTTTCTAATTGTCGAGAAATGAATCCGTTCTGTACAGGCTCGTCCTCGGGAACTCCCAAGCTCCCCAACATTCCTTTCACCTTTTCACCACCAAAGATTCGCATCAATGGATCGTCGAGAGAGACATAAAACTGAGTCATTCCGGGATCACCCTGCCGTCCTGCACGACCGCGCAACTGGTTATCGATACGTCGAGCCTCATGTCGTTCAGTACCAATAACATACAGCCCCCCCAGGGAAACGACTTTCTGATATGCATCCTGGTCAAACGGTACTCCTCCCAGTTTGATATCAACTCCACGACCTGCCATGTTGGTTGCAATTACTACAGAGCCCAACCTTCCTGCGTTAGCAATAATTTCTGCTTCTCGTTCATGATTTTTCGCGTTAAGTACCTCATGAGGAATTCCTTCGTTGGTGAGATATGCAGAGAGGAGTTCGTTTTTTTCAATAGAAACGGTACCAATCAATACTGGTTGTCCGGTTTCGTGGATTTCTTTTACCCGACGAGCGAGTGCCTTGAACTTGCCTTCCTCGGTCTGGAAAATAAGATCATTCAGATCACGACGAACATTGGGACGATGGGTTGGAATTTCGATAACTTCTAGTCCATATACTTTGTTGAATTCTTCTTGAGAAGTTGCCCCGGTTCCCGTCATACCAGCAATTTTTTCGTAATTTTTGAAATAGTTCTGATACGTGATTGACGCAATAGTTCGAGATTCTTGCTTGATTTCGACACCTTCTTTTGCTTCTATTGCCTGGTGCAATCCGTCTGACCATCGACGTCCCTCCTGGATGCGCCCGGTGAATTCGTCTACAATGAGAATTTCTCCGCCACGTACGACGTATTCTTTGTTCATATGAAAGAGAGCTTGGGCACGTACCGCAGTTTCAATATGGTGTACTAATTGCATGTTCGCGGTAGTATAAATGTTTTCTACTCCCAACAATTTCTCGATGCGGGTAATTCCGTGATCTGTTAATTGAATGGCTTTTAGTTTTTCATCAACCGTATAATCGGTTTCGATATGCAACTGTCGTGCAATTGACGCACATGTTTTATACAGGTCGTCTGCGCGATCTGATGGCGCTGACAGGATCATTGGTACTCGTGCCTCATCAATGAGCACACTATCAACCTCATCGATAATCGCAAAAAAGTGTTCCCGCTGTGAGAGTCGTTCAACTACCTGTTCCGTATTGTCTCGCAAATAATCAAACCCGAATTGTACATTAGTACCATAGGTAATATCCGCGTTATAGGCATCCTGTTTTGAACATGGTTTCAAGTATTGTTCGAATACTTTATATTCTTGAGCTGCGTCTTCTGTTGGTGTTGGTTGCCCGTGTGACGGATCATAGAGAAACTGAACTTGATCATTAATTACCCCAGTAGAAAGACCGAGAAAATGATACACCTGCCCCATGGCTTGTGCATCACGTCGCGCCAGATAGTCGTTCACCGTTACCACATGAACACCTTTTCCTGCCAGCGCATTGAGGTACACTGGCAACGTTGCTACTAATGTTTTCCCTTCCCCGGTGCGCATTTCTGCGACATTTCCTTGATGGAGCGCAATTCCCCCCATTAATTGGACATCATAGTGACGTTCGTTACGGGTACGTCGTGCAGCCTCACGAACCAGTGCGAATGCTTCGGGTAATAGTATATCAAGCGAGTCTCCATTATGATACCGTGTACGGAGTTCCTGGGTTTTTTGTGGAAATGCGTGATCGGGTAAATCTGCCAAGTCGTCTTCTCGGTTATTGATATCTTTGATGATCGGTATAATTTTTTTTATAAATCGAGAACTTTCATTCCCAAATATTTTTTTATAAAATGACATATAAATAAGATTCCCCTAAAGGTTATTCCATGCTGAAAATAATGAATTTCTGGTTGTTTAGGGGTCTTTCTGAGTTTATCACAAGAATGGCTCTTTTGGTACTATACGGATAATTTATTTTTCATTATAGCGCAAAAAACAAATACCCCATGATGGGGTATTTGTGAGCAATTATTTTTTCTTTGCTACTTTTTTCACAGCTTTCTTTGCAACTTTTTTTGCTGCAACTTTTTTCACAGCTTTCTTTGCAACTTTTTTTGCTGCAACTTTTTTCACAGCTTTCTTTGCAACTTTTTTTGCTGCTTTTTTAGCTACTTTTTTCATTGCCATAATAGTATCACCTATAGGTGTGATTAAACTCGATGATTCGACCAACATCTACACGAGGTCTCGATCTCTTGTATATGTATTCAATCATCTATGACTGTAGTATCGCGCAAAAAAAATATCACTGCAATATTTTTTTAATCATAAACAATAAAACTGTGGATAACTTTTATATTTTATATTCTCTCATTCGTGCGAATAGGTGACAACGAATTGCAACTATGCTACATTCATACTATATGAAATTATCTCTGGTCACTACTACCCTATCCGCATGTGCAAACCAAACACGGTTAGAACTATTAAAATTTCTCAAGCATAAAAAATATGGCAATGTATCAACGATTGCACGCGCGATTAATTTATCAGTAAAATCAACATCAAAACATTTGATTATTTTACACCAAGCACACATTATCAAACGCGACCGCGAGGGTACCGAGGTTTTCTATTCATTAAACAAACCCTTGAACGACGTTTCAAAAAATATTGTCGGATTGTTGTAAATGAACTACTACCGACTTATAGTCGGTAGTAGTTCATTTCGGCTAAAACCCTCTATTGATACAAGTAATCACAGAAATTATAATACTAAATATACAATGAGAACATATTTAAAAAAATCCTTTGAGGACGAGGGTTTTGACTCACAAAAATGGGCTAATAAAAACAAGATAATCTCTTATCTTGTTTCACGGTTCTTTTTATTTTTTTCGTAATTTTTTATAATTTACTGATTTTGCTTTGAAATTTTTACGCCGAGCATTTACCATCTCGACAATATGTGGATAATCCCACCAACCACGACAACAATCGAAAAAATCGTAGCGAAAATTATTTAAATCAGTTCTGGTGGCAATAAATGTTGCTTGCACCTGACTTTCAAACATTAAAACAACTGTTTCACAATTATCATATTGATCAACAAACGTCTTAATTTCCGCAGATCCATCAATTCTTTTGAGAAATCTTTTACGTGCAATTGTTCGCAACCGATCCATCATTTTAGTAATTACTGTATATTGGAATTCTTCACCAAGAATTCCAGAACCTTTTGTAATATGAATTACTTTTTTGGAAGAGCCTTGATAATGCAACTTTTTAAAAGATACTTTTTTCATTTTCATTTTCTTTTTCTTAATTAAATCATGTTGTGATAAAAATGTCAATTAATTTGTACATATACTACGCGTTAGTAACACTTTCGTAAAAATAAAAAATGTGGAGTGAGTGGTTTTAAAACCCTATTCCAGAGTATTTTTATATAAGTTTCATTTGTTTACAAGAACGTTCCAATTCGGAAAGTTGCTGCCCTATCATGGAAACACTGTTCTGCCAAAAATCTGTCCGTGTAGTATCGATACCAATTGATTTGAAAATATGTTCTGGTGTTGCGCATCCACCTGAACATAAAAACTGATTAATCTTTTCTATATAAGCAGGATCCTTCTGGTATTGGTGGTAGAGTGCGGTACTAATCATCTGTCCATAGGCATAGCTATACGTGTAGAAAAAACGTCTGATATGTGAATGCGTAATCCATGACCAACCATCCTCGACAACAATTGTTGCACTCGGTCCCATATATTCCTGTAAAAATTTTGATCGGATTTTTGTAATATCCTCTGCAGTGATTGCGCCATCACGATATACCTGGCGATAGATCTCTCGTTCAAATTCAAAATGATTTACCTGACGATGAATCGTCATGAAAACATCTTGGAGGTAATTAAACTGTTCATAGATCCGTTCTTTCTCATTCAATGTTGATCGTATTTCATCGCGGACAAAATTCTCGAAAAGCGTGCTCGCTACCTCTGCGGTAGATATTGGATGATCGTGATACAACACCCCTTGATGGCGATTGGAATATTCTGCATGAATTGCGTGACCCATTTCATGCGCCAAGGTTGCAACAGCATCAGCAGTATTATTCCAATTCAAAAGAATATAGGTTGGTCGTCCATAATCACCTGCACAATATCCCCCACCTCTTTTCCCATGTCGAGGATATACATCGATTTGACCTTGGGTAAGGTATTGATCAAAAATTTCCCGATATTCTGGGTGTACTTTTTCGAACGCTGAACGAATAATGGTCACAGCTTCCTCGAACGAGTATTCTCTTTGTTTATATGCCAATTGCATCGACATATCATATGCGCCCAGGTGTTCATATTTTAATAATTTCTTTTTCAAAGAAAACAATCGGTGGACGAGCTTGTAGGACTTTTTTACTGCATCGATCATTGGGAAAATCTCTGTTGCAGTATTATGATAATCCAACAACGTCGCCTCGTAAGGTTCTGAAAAACCGCGCAAACCATCATCGATTTTTTTGTTCGTAATAATCGCGTTCATCTCTGACTCGGCAATAAGAGCAAGTGATTGGAGTTGTGTGGTAATCAATCCATGAAGTCGTTTTCGGTCAGGCTGTTTCCGTAGAGTTTGGATGAGTCCGAATGTCTTGGTAAGTGATAATGATTCACCTTTCCATGATACAGATAATTGTCCAATACCTTTTTCCGTAGCAGTAATCCATTGCGCATACGCAGGCGAACTCTTTAAAATGATTATTTTTTCCTCTGCCTCAGTTCGTTGGTGGTGCGCAGAGAGAAAAATCCGTTCAAGCATATATCGATACCGAGATAATTGTGGGTCGTGAAGGATTGATTGTTGTTCTTTTTTTGAGAATTTCCCAATAGTCAGGTGAAAAAAGAGTGTTTCATTGATTGACGCGTTGAAACGTTCTTCGAGTTTATTAATAATTCCTGAAAGTTTCTGATTACTGGTATCAATTTCTCGTGCGAAATAAAAATACATAATCGGTTTTGACCCAGCCAAAACCTCTTCCATTGCCTCGTAATCAGCCAATGCTCGGAGCAAATTTTTACGAATAGACAAATCTTTTCTTTTCCATTTTTTTGCAAACGATGCACATACGCGTTCCATGGCAACAAGATCCTGTTCGATATGTGGATCCTTTGGAGAAGTATATAATAATTGTAAATTCCATTTTGTTTGTATAGATGCAGATACTTGTTTTTTCATATCGTTTCAGTATGTATAGACATAATAAAATTATTTCTGTTTTAAAATCTTTTTAAGATATTTACCCGTATGACTGCTCGGGTTATTTGCAACCTCTTCTGGAGTTCCTTTTGCCACAATTTGTCCTCCACCTGTTCCGCCCTCTGGTCCAAAATCGAGTAAGTAATCAGCACATTTAATCACGTCCAAATTATGTTCGATCAACACCACAGTATTCCCTCGTTCTACTAATTTATTCAACACCTCGATCAATCTTCGTACGTCTTCAAAGTGAAGTCCAACTGTTGGCTCGTCCAATAAATAGATTGTTTTTTGAGTCATTGGTCGATATAATTCAGATGAAATTTTCACACGCTGTGATTCACCTCCTGACAACGTATCAGATGATTGCCCAAGTTTTATATAGCCGAGACCAACATCAAGTAACGATTTTAATCGATCTGCGATTGCTGGAATATCAAAGAAAAATTCATACGCTTCCTCGATAGTGAGTTCCAAAATTTCATGAATATTTTTCCCTTTTTTTGCATTGCCTGGCTTATAATATACTTTCAATGTTTCTTTATCAAAACGTTTTCCATTACATACATCACAAGTAACGTAAACAGTTGGAAGAAAATGCATCTCCACCGCAATTTCACCATTTCCCTGACATGCTTCACAGCGCCCACCTTTTACATTAAAACTAAACCGAGACGATTTCCAACCACGTACCCGTGATTCTGTTGTACTCGCAAATAAATCACGAATAAACGTCCATGCGCCGGTATAGGTTGCAGGATTGGACCTAGGTGTTCGACCGATTGGTGATTGATCAATCATGATTACACGCGACAAGTCCCCTGTTTTTTCAAATTGATGTGCATTGAAAACTTTTACGGTCCGTGATCGTCGCTCCAATAATCCTTGTAAGTTTTTATAGACCACATCATACATGAACGATGATTTACCCGATCCTGACACACCACAAATCACTGACATGCGACCAAGTGGGATTTCTGCATTCAAATTTTTAATATTGTGAATATGGGCGCCATGGATTTTGAGTACACCATGATCTTTATCGCGACGATTTTTGGGAATTTCTACCTTGGCAATACCTTTCAAATAATCAATAGTCAGTGACTGTTCTTTATTTTTACCATCAAGTAATTCCTGTAAATATCCCTGCACAATCACGTTACCACCATGTACCCCTGCACCTGGCCCAATATCAACAATATAATCACTCGCGAATATCGTGTCCTCATCATGTTCCACGACAATAATCGTATTACCCAGGTCACGCAGGTTTTTCAATGTATGAATAAGTCTGTCATTATCACGTTGGTGCAATCCAATCGTTGGCTCGTCGAGTACATACAATGCGCCAACCAATTGTGAACCCAGCTGCGACGCAAGTCGGATACGCTGTGCCTCTCCTCCAGAAAGTGTGTTCGCTCGTCGATCGAGTGCGAGATACTGTAGCCCAACATCGTACATAAATAAGAGTCTGTCTTCGATTTCTTTCAGTACGACACCAGCGATTTCACGATCTTTTTTTGATAAATCCAAGTTCGAGAAAAATGAAATTGCAGATTCGATTGAAAGACTCGTAATATCAACTACGTTCATAAATTCTGATCGATTCTTTTCAGTTACTCGATCTGCGTCAGTATTTCCATGGAGAAACACATGGAGCGCCTCTGGCCGTAATCGTGCACCATTACACACCTTACACACATCATCGTTTTCGTTACCAAACAAGTGATAGGTTCCGAGTCCATTACATTCTGGACACGCGCCGTATGGACTGTTGAATGAAAACAATCGTGGCTCGATATCAGGAAACGAAAATCCATCATGCGGACAGGACAGTGTTGCAGACATGAGAAATTCAAATTCGTGACGATTGTCATCCGTGACTTCTTGATCAGGTGCTGAAAACACAATACGTACCATATTTTCTGCCTCGAGGAGCCCGAGTTCCACCGCCTCTGCCAGACGTTCCTCGGCGTCTTTTTTATTATCAATGAATTCGTGTAATGTGATTTCATCAATGAGAATATCGATTTCGTGTTTTGAATTTTTATCAAGGGTTACTTTTTCGCGGAGACTCTTCATATTTCCATCGATCCGAGCACGCAAAAAACCTTTGCCCAACATATCGTAGAGCATTTGGTAATATTCCCCTTTCCGTCCACGAACTACTGGCGCAAAAACTTGCACCTGAATTTCGCTCCATTCGATCCCCATAATCTTTTTCTTGCCCTTGTGATTTTTCTCGAAAGTTTGAATTTTTTCCTTGATCACATTTAAAATTTCCTCGGTAGAAAGTTTTTCAATTTTTCTTCCACATTCGACACAGTACGGTTTTCCAACACGTGCATACAACACACGTAAATAATCGTAAATTTCCGTAATAGTTGCAACCGTTGATCGTGGATTATTTGATCGAGATTTTTGATCAATAGAAATCGCTGGTGAGAGTCCAGTGATTTCATCCACGTCTGGTTTTCCCATTTGTTTCAAGAATTGTCGTGCATAGGCAGAGAGTGATTCCACATAGCGACGTTGCCCCTCTGCAAATATCGTATCAAACGCAAGAGATGATTTTCCAGAACCAGAAAGACCCGTGATTGCGGTCATGGTTCCACGAGGTATTTCTACATCAATATTTTTCAAATTATGAGTTCGTGCCCCCTTAATAATAATTTTTTCATTTTTCTCTGAGTGAGTCTTTTTTGTAGCCATTAGCGGTCAGTATACCCTATTTTCTACAAAGAAAAAAGTCTCGAAAATTTCAAGACTTCCTCTAGTTAAAAACCTTCTACTAATCCTATAAAATATAAAACGGGAACCTATAGTACTTAATTTATGGCAAACTCTCACACGCCTCACATCTTTTTATTATTATATCTTTCTATTTTAATTAAATAAGGTTTTATAATCTTTCTACGTATAAGAATGTTGTATAATTTTGTTTCAGATCTTGTAAGTTTGATTCAATTAAATTTAATCCGAATGTTTCAGTAAAAACCTTACTGCCCATAACCGCGTAATTCAATGGAATTTTGCCGTCACTTAGTGCTTTTGCTGCTGTTGCTGAATCTATTAAATCTCCTGATCCATTAGTTTGATTTAGTCTAGGATATTTTTCTAATAATGTATTCCTACACTGACTTAGTACCTGTGGGTGAGTCATAATTGTATCAACCTTACTGAAATCAACATCTTTATGTATAAATAAATTATGTTCAATTATTATTGAAAACTGTTCTATAATTTTAAATTTATAATTAGTCATTGCATCAATTGATTCTTGAACCATACCGCCAATTGAATTGTGTATGGCGAAGATTCCTCGATCTACTTTACCAGAGTATAATGCGTCTAAAACTTTTGGTGTCGTATATAAATAAACAAGTTCATAGTTTTTTACTTGGTCCCTATTTAATAAATAAGTGATAGCTTCTTCATTAAAACTACCTTGCCCGCCTTGAATTCCAATGATTAACTTCTGGTTATTTAATCTGTTAGGTAATAATTTATGATAAATTTTTTTAACTGCATTAGTCAAGTTTAATCTCATATCAATTGTGAGTGGATGAATGTTTGTAAATCATTAATTAATTACAAATTAAAAATATTATATTTTAATTCATCGGCAAACTCTCACACGCCTCACCATCATTGTCTCCATCCAATCGGTTAGTATCCTTGCTTGGCCCACCAGATTTGGTAAAGAATTTTTGTGCCTGTGACTGAGTTTTAAAATCATCACAATTATATTCATCAGTATATTTTGCACCAGCCGTTCCTGTAGGAACCTCGTCACCATTGATGTCACGCATGATACGCGTTACAAAATCACCAGCCCCGTTTTGCAGCAAGTTTCCATTTGCATCACGTTCGATTTTTGAATCTGCCATAGAATTACCCTTCATGATTGATCCTAGATCAAAATCATTATTTGAAACCTCGAGTCCCAATGCGCCGAGTAATACCACGAACACGCCTAACAACACCTTTTTCTTGGTCGTGGTTGGTTTTAGGTTTTCCTTGGTGAGTTTTTCTTTGATAATATTCCCACCGATATTTTTCAAGTTTATATTCATAAAAAATTACCAAAGGTACAAGATTACAACGACGATTAATAATACAATAATAACACCAATGCGTACTGATTTGTTAGCACGTAGGTTTTGGATTGTGTTTTGTTTTTGTTCCATAGGTATAGTATAGCAAGTGGGAAAATAAAGGCAATAAAAAAGAAACCATGTGTCGAGAACATCTAATAAGAATCAAAGACTCAAGATACAAAGTGTCTACACAAAATAGCAAAATTTTTAAGCAACTCCATTGCAAGAGAGAAACTGGTAGCTACCGTCCCACTCGTTCGCATCGAAGCCGAAGCAGCCCCACCGACCGATGTCAGAGTACCAGTGCACGTGCACGGTAAGCACACGATTTGATTTTAATTTGAATATTCCGATTACATTTGCATAACCGTTATTCAATAAAGTTCCAGATTGGCCTTTTGATTGGTTTTCGATTTCTGTTCGCAGATAATTCAACCTATCTCTGGCTTCAACGCGTCCTTCTTTAGTGTTCATGTCAATTGTTTCTTGTCCTATTTCAGACCAAATAACATTGTCATGAGCAATTGCCGTATTAGCATACCAGTGATAGGTCGCGTCTTTTTCTGATGCTCCATCGCAATCACTTAATGCATCTTTTAAAAATTCCTGGAAGTCAGAATCATCAACCCAAGGGTTAGTACCTGTTTTGAAGAATTTTTTTAAATTTACTTTCTGTAATTTTAAAGTAACTGTTTTTATAAACTTTGTTACTTTTTTTGAGCGTTTAGAGTAATTTCGTTTTCTACAAGTTTAATTTTCTCGCGAATCTCATTTTTCAAATCTTCCAAATTATTTGGTAAGATATTGTTTTCTAGAAAATTTTTAAGATGATTCATATTTTGTATATTTAATTGTTTTTGAATATTTTCATCTATTATAGCAGAATATGAATATTTGTCAATAATTTAAATCGTGTAAGAAATAAAAGCAGGAAAATGCTTCGCATTTTCCTGCTTTTATTATTATTGAATATCTAAAATCCTCATCCTTAATTCCCCTTTTCCCATAAACACCGAGTATTCTACATGTCCATAGAGATCTATTGGTTTCAGGTTTTCTGGATCCAATTTGTACCGTTCAGGTTTGGTAAAAAACTGAATTGCGCGCACAGTTCCATATCCATTCTGAAACGTCATTTCCAAATGTTCTTTTCCTTTTCCAAAACTTGAAATAGAAATTGGGGTAACTTGTGATAAGAAAAATATCGGCGACCTGTTACCCAATCCAAATGGTGATAATACCGTCAGTGCTGTATGGAGGTCGCGCGTGATATCAGAGACTGAAATTACCACATCACGGTCAACCGATTCGCGAATTAATTCAGATCCGTCATGATGAGTAAAAATTTTCTCGCCTGCAGTATTTAACTTATCCTCCAGAAAATGAATATTTTCTTTTACCATAGCAAATCCACCTGCTCCCTCATGTCCACCATACTGCACAAATTGATCAGCAACCTCGTTCATCAAATCCACTACGTGGTCACCATTGCGCGCGCGGCATGATCCCTTGACCATGTCGCCCTCGATACACCATACGAATGCACTGCGGTCGTATTCTTCGACAATTTTTGATGCAATCAATCCGAGTACGCCTGGACTCCAATCTGGATCACCTACCACCAATACGTTTGGTAAATCATCACGTCCTGCAAGTTTTTTATGAACCTGTTTTACAGCACGTGCAACTTCTAGCTTTCGTTCGTCATTCAGTTTTGATAATTGTTTTGTAATTTCTGTAGCCGTTTGAAACGAATCTGTTGTTAATAACTGAAATGCGATTTCTGGATGCGCCATGCGTGATGCAGCGTTTAATCGTGGTGTAATTGAAAACACAATGTCATCACCTGTCAGGTTTGCCTGATACATGCGCATGTTTTGAAACATCGCAATCAATCCTGGACGTTTTGTTTTTCGCAATACTTGTAATCCGTAATATGCCAATACTCGATTTTCATTCACCAGTGGCACCATATCTGACAATGTTGCGATGCCGACCATATCCAATAGCCACTTTTCCCAACCAACAGGGGGAACAAAAATTTTTGAGAGAAGTTTTTGCATTTCTTCCTCACTTAATTGAGGCATATATTGGGATGAAGTCGTTCCACGCAAAACTGCCAGCATTCCCTGGACTAATTTAAACGCTGTTGCACATCCACAGATCATGGTGTCTGGATAATGGTGTAGTTCTTGCTCCTCTTGTAGAGGAGCTGTCCGAAGGACTGAGGAGTATTGAGTTTCCTGTACTCCCTCGGCTCGTACCTCGCCACTCCCTCTACAAGAGGGAGAAGAAACAACCGGAATCTTTGGATTAATAATTGCATACGCATTTGGCAACGTTTCAAGTGGTTCATGGTGATCAGTTACAATAACCTCGATACCAAGTTCTTTTGCATATAAAACTTCCTTGTGTGCAGTAATCCCAAGGTCTACCGTGATCATCAAGGTCGCGCCTTCTGTTGAAATCTTATCAAGCGCATCCAAGTGAAGTCCGTAGCCTTCTGTATGGCGATGAGGCACATAAAACATGACATTGGTATAGCCAATTTTCTTGAAAAAATCATGCAACACGACCGCGCCAGGAATTCCATCAGCATCATAATCATGATACACACAAATCTTTTCATTATGCATGATTGCTTTAAAAATCCGCTCGATACCTTTTTGCATATCAGACAAGAGAAATGGATCATACGTGTGCAAATCATAGTTTGGATGTAAAAACCGGTCTTGTGATTCCGGTGTATCGTATCCGCGCTTTATTAAAAGGTCGAGCAAAAGCTCTGTGTGGTTCATAATTGTATCATACCATAATAATCTGTGTTTTCAGTCTTTCAAGTAAAGCAATTTTCTGGTATAACAAAGAAATATGAACGAAAAAACGGTTTTTGAAAAAATTATTGACCGAGAAATCCCAGCAGATATTGTTTATGAGGACGATATTTCAATGGCTTTTTTGGATATCAATCCTGTCCGAAAAGGTCACCTGTTGCTCATCCCGAAAAAAGCATATCCTTGGATGACTGATGTGCCCGACGAACTATTAGGAGGGCTTTTTATTCGAACAAAAAAACTCATGCAAACACTTTTACAAGCTTTTCAGTGCGACTATGTCCATGTAATCGTAGAAGGTATTGCAGTTCCACATTTTCATATTCATTTGATTCCATCCTATCTGAAAGAAGAAAACGCAGATTGGCACCATGAAGTATATCGTGAAGGTGAAAAGAAAATTATTTTAGAAAAAATTAAAAATACTCTCTAATTATGGACTCTCTTCGTATACTCACATTAAATGTTGGACTCTTGGAAATTGATTTACCATTACTTCGTAACATTACCTTGATCAAGGGTAAAGACATCCGCATTCAAGCCATCACTTATATTTTGCGACAACATGCACATGATGTCATTTTATTACAAGAGGCAGGTCTGCCTGCACAACGGCAATTGATTGAACATTTAAAAAATGAATTTCCCTATCACGCGACACATCACGCTCGAAAATTATTTTCAAGTAACTTGCTCATTCTTTCAAAACTTCCTCTCGAGAACGTTCAGTTTATTCCTTTCACCAAGCAAACCCACTTTGAATCTTGGGGAATTCAGAAAGGTATGCTCTGTGCAAGTATTCATTGGAATAACACCGACTATCATCTGATTAATACACATCTTGTGTCTGGAGGAACAGAACAACGCGATACCAGTAAGAGTGCGATCAAGGCCCGTAGTCACCAAATATACCAGATAAAATCATATGTACATAAAAATTTTACTACTGATGATCATATTATTATTGCTGGTGATTTTAATATGGGGCCGCAAACATCTATTGAAAACTACCAAAATATTGTCGCTGATTTTAAGGATTGTATGGAGCATATCCATGATCATGAACGTATTACGTGGAACCCAAAAAATCCCTTGGCGCGTAATCGAGTAATTCATGACCCTGCAAAACAAGTTGATGGATTTTATATACATCACAACCATTATGATAATTTGAAAAATCATATGGAAATCAACCGAATGTTTCTGGATGAAATTTCATTTGAACAGAATAACTCAGAAGTGAAAACGATGATTTCTGATCATTATGGTGTCGAATTAATCATTAAAAAAACCGCCTAAGCGGTTTTTTTAAATAACAATTCCATCCTGTATTCTCACAGTATTGTCGAGTTGTACTACCCCCTCTGAACAATTTTCAAGGAAGTTTGCATAACTACGAGTTGATTGATACCACCATCCTGTTGGGTTGGTAAGTCCCCAAGGAGCGAGCACTTGGTTGAAATGCTGTGATTGAAATTGTGCAACAGCACGGTAGGTATTTTTCCCAAAGATTCCGTCAGTAATCAAGCTTAATCCAAGTTTTCGATTAAGGAATGATTGTACTTTTGAGATTTCTGAAACACCATTACGTCCATCACGCATTCCTTTTTTTAAATATTCAGTAAATTGCGGACAAGTGTTAGTCAAAGGAGATAGTGGTGTTGGCTGAGATACTGTTTGTATAATAGGCGTAACGGCTGGGGTGTTAGTAGTATCACACGAATATCCAGGAAAACATCCTCCTCCACCAGAGCCACCACTTGTAACTGGTAGAGTAGTTGCTCCGTTTGCAGTCCCAATACCATATACATTTGTTTGACTTGCAGTAAACTGGGTATTTCCTTCAATAGAAATGGGGAAGTTATACGTTCCAGAAGGACTACAAGTAGTGGTTCCCGATGGTGGATTAAATCCAGTACCTACAATTGTCACAGGCTGTCCAATTTCAGTACAGGTACCCGTAATTGTATTTGTGCCGATCGTTGTAATACCAAGAGGGCCATTGATAACTACTGTTGGTGGTGCTGGTGCTGGATAATAAACAGTTACTTGCTTATTATCAGTATATTCAACATTATTAATATTATAAACCTGCCCATCTCCAACAGTTATACAAATAGATCCATACGCAAGAGGTGTCGCCGTAAAGGTATAATTCCCAAAAGTGTCAGGTCCTGATAAATTTGAAAAAGATGCACTCCCACCACACAATGTTATGTCACTTATTGATAGTGTTGCTCCATCTATTGCAGTATTATTAGCTGGTCCATAATATTCGGAATATCGATGAATAGTAACTGTAAAAGGAGCGGTAACAGTAGTTACGGGTGTCGTAAGAACTAATTTGTCATCTTCGTTTGTAGCGTTCTCAAAACGAGTAATAAATCCTTGAGAGATTGCATTAAAATTTGTAAAAGATCCTCCAACAATTGTTTTTCCTGAACCTTTTGGAATCACGGAATACGTACGATTATTAAACCCTGATCCAAAATCATATAGATTTTCAATTTGTCCATCATTATTAAGAACGGTAATTCCGTTTACTGTAGAGCCATTATATTGAGTAAACTCACCAACAACATATAGTTGATTTTGAACAGTTTTTTTGATTTGATAAACAATATTGTCAAATCCAGTTCCTGTTACGAACAATCCATCGAGTGATCCCGTGGCGGTAATCTTTACAATACGATTTGCAACTACACCGTTATAACTTGTGAATGAACCACCTAAAACAAAACTTGCACCGACCTTTTCAATGTCATGAATATAACCACCCATTAAACCTGATGTTTCTGTAGTAAAAGTTGGATCAATAGTTCCATCACTATTTAATCGCACAATATTACTTACCGAGCTTCCATTATATTGAGTAAACTCACCAACAACAATCATTTTCCCATCCGGCTGAAGCTCAATATCATAAACTTCTCCTGAAGAAAAGCCTGTTCCCACAACAAAACTACTATCAACAGTTCCATCGGAATTTAAGCGAACAATACTATCACTTATAATTCCTGTATAATCAGCAAAATCACCTCCAATAATAATTTTGCCATCTGGTTGTACCACAATAGTGTTCACCGTATTCCCGGAAGAGAAATTACAAAAAAGTCCACTACATCCGCTTGCTAGAAACGTTGCGTCAATACTACCATCTTGCTCCAGTCGAACAAAACGAAAAACATTCGTTCCATTATATTTTAGAAAAGTCCCCCCCAATAAAATTTTACCATCTGGTTGTATGGTTATTTCTCGAACAGTTCCATCAACGCCTAGCCCGCCAGGATTAAACGAAGTATTAAGAGTTCCATTGGAATTTAAGCGCGCAATACCATTCACTGGTGATCCGTTATATTGGTCAAAAGATCCTCCTACCATAATTGTTCCGGTATCTTCTTCCTCAAGATCAATAACTCCAGGATACCCAACCACAAATGGAAGTGTCCCAGAAAATCCAGTGCCCGATAAAAATGCAGGGTCAGGAACTACGGTAATCGCCGAAACATTTTTTTTCGATTGATTAAAAAAAGAAATCGCAGTAATCATTATTGTAAAAACCATTAAAGCGGTCACAAACTTTTTATAATTTATAGTTTTTTTATTCAGGGTAATCATACAAATTATTATACGTTATCTAGCCAATAAAAACAATGGTTGTTCTTTATATAAATTATTGTAATCCAACAATATTTCCATTTTGTAAATAGTCGAGCATTGCACCGCCTCCTGTAGAGAGGAATGATACTCTGTCTTCCAGCTGTTCCTTGCGGATCACAGTCACTGTATCTCCCCCTCCGACAATACTCTTTGTTTGATTACCTAGACTGTTCACAATATCCACAGTACTCTGCATATATCCTTTTTCATACCACCCTAACGGCCCATTCCACACCACCATTTTCGCAGCACCCAGTAATTCCTGTATGTTATCATCTATAGCAATGTCTACAATAACATCTTTATCCTCTATTTGCGCAATCGTCACCATCTGTGCAACACTATCTCGTTCGACAATGACTTTTTCTGGAATCGTTATTTTTGGATTATGGATAATAGTTGAAAGATTTGCAGAATCATCAAACACTGATGCTCCAATATTCAAACCACATGATTGCAAATAGGTATTCAATAACCCACCGCCCAATATAACCGTGTCATACAGTGGCAGAAATTTTTCAATCAAGGGCAATTTTGTTTCGAACTTGATTCCCGCCATGATGAGTACTGCTGGAGATTGCGGCGAGAGTGCAGATTGTAGGTTCGTAATTTCCTTTTCCAAGAGAAGGCCTGCAAAACTGGGAAGTACTTGCGCAATTCCCACCACTGACGCATGGGCACGATGGGACACGGCGAACGCGTCATTCACAAAAAAGTCTCCTAGACCGGCAAGCTCTTTTACAAATAGTGGATCATTGGTTTCCTCTCCAGGATTTTTTCGTACATTTTCAAGAAGGAGTACTTCACCGTTATTCAAAAGCTCAACACGATGAGAAACAATTTCGCCAGTTACTTGGGAAACGAACTGTACATCCAGATCAGGAAAAGTGGTATGCAAGTATTCTGCAACCGGCGCGAGTGTGTCACCACTGCGTCCAATATGCGAAATGAGAATAATTTTTGCTCCGGAGTTTTTCAAAAAGGTAATGGTAGGGATGATCGCATGAATACGAAACGCCTCTGATTCGGAAACGACTCCGTTTTCAAGAGGTACATTACAATCGACGCGTACTACTACGCGTTTTCCAGTAAATAATTCTGGTTGTTGTTGTGAGAGATAGTTCATAGTTTAGTTGTCATGCCGGACTTGATCCGGCATCCATGTATTTTTTGATTTACTCTGGATACCAGCCGAAAGGTCAGTATGACAATGTTATTATTTTAATTTTGATGCAATAGTAATCATCACTCCAAATTCCTTTGGGTCAAGACTTGCACGTCCAACCAATAATCCATTTGCACCACCTGTGGTTAAAAACTCTGCCGTATTATCTGCATTACTTGATCCACCGTATAGAATCGGAACTAGATGTGCAACGGTTGGATTGTTAGTAATTTCTGAGATAGATCGTTTAATCACTGTTACCATCTCAAAACACTCCGTTGCAGTTGCAGGACGTTTTGCATCTTTTCCGATTGCCCAGACTGGCTCATAGGCAATCACAATTCGTTCATAATCAGTTGGTGGAATACCTTGGAGACATTCGGCGAGTTGTTTTTTAATTTCTTTGAAGTGATTCCCGTTGTCCAACCGTTTTTTCTCACCAACACACAGGATAACTGATAATGGATACTGTAAAACTTTTTTAATTTTTTTATTTACAATTTCATTCGTTTCACCTAATTCACGCCGTTCACTATGGCCAATAATCACATATCGAGCTCGCGCATTAAAAACCATTTCGGGAGAAATTTCCCCTGTGTACGAACCAGTAGATTCATAAAAACAATCCTGTGCGCCCAATACGCATGATCGATCAGACACAGCCGATTGTAATGATTGCAGATACACGGATGGTGGACAGATTACGGTTTCGACATTTTTTTTATTCTTGTGGGCAGTTGATTGAATTTTCTTGAACCAGGACAGCGCTGTCTTTCCATTGGTGGGGTTCATTTTCCAATTTGCAATAATGAATTTTTTGGTTTGTTTTTGGGTGTTTTTATTCATAAGATTATAAGTATACCAACCTTATTGGGAAATACCAATTTCATAAAAAATTTTATGTTGAACATAATGAGACAAATGAACGCTCTTAATATAGTGTTAAAATAATTTTTTTAATTTTTATAAACTAAATCCTCGTCGAAGGAATAAGATTCCTATTATGATTAAATCGAGTAAGTCGCTAAGGGTCTTGCTTTTTTATTAAAAGTAGTATATATTTTTTGATAAAAAAATAAAAAATATGAATGAACAAGCAAGAGCATTAATTGATTTTATAATATTGCAGTATTTAGAAAGAAATGCTGGGTTAAATATTATCCCAAAAAAAGGAAGGTTGTACGATGAAAATTGTACAGGAGAGACAAAGGAAGGGGAAAGGGACAATATAACCCCACAACAAATCATTAATAAAATAAAAAATAAATTTCCTAATGGTATTAAGGAAGGGGAAAGGGACAATATAACCCCACAACAAATCATTAATAAAATAAAAAATAAATTTCCTAATGGTATTGAGGAAGATGACAAAAAACGTTTGTCATTGCTGCCTTATTTATTTACAATAGGAAATGGGCAGAAAAAAACAATGGTAAATACGTTAGTTAATTTTTATCCTGTAGCAGATTTAGGGTTTGTTTATGTGGATTTATATAGTATGTTTTTTGGAAGTGACCAATTAGATTCTAAAATTATAAGAAGAGATGGTACTATAAATTATCCTCGGATGATCGGTATCTATACTGTGTTTGCTCGTAAGGGCACACTAAATTCAATATATGATTTATATAATACTGAAAGTTTAGATACTTACGAATTCTTAATACCACTACTTATAGCCACCGAGAAAGCAATTTTGTCTATAAATGAAGCCCATAATATAGATATAAATAGACTAGAATTACAAAAATTAACATCGTATAGTATTGATGTAACACCATTACAAAGTATATATGATGATAATAAGGCTAGTTTTGGAAATATGGATTTTAAAAATAAAGATAAATATAACTCTATTTTGGAAGAGATTAGAAAAGGTATTATATCTAGAAGTTTTATATTTAGACCAATACCAAGACTTATAGCGAATATTAAGTTTAAAAAAGCGGAAGTGAGTTAAATGCCTATGAACGTAACGACTGTGAAGTTTAAAATGTAGCAATATATATCGCAATTACAGTAAATGTAATCGCGATTTTCTTTACTTGTTCTAATCCAGCTTTTTCTCCTATGGTTGCAAAGTAATATTCATCACTCCAAAGCTCACCTCCCCAGAGTTCTTTCCGTAATTCTGGAAATCTTTTAAACAACTCTCGTGCAGTAATTGACTTAAATATTCGTACCACATCTGATCCTGCATAACTTGGTTTAAACAATAAATTTATAAAATAAAAAACCATTAATGGTTTTTTATTTTATGTCTATTTTTATTTACTTCAATAACCTAATTTAGTATTCATACTCTATTTTTTATAATAGATTAGTTAACCCAAGGCGCTTGAAACGGTTTGAAATGGTAATAATCTTCGACAACTTCCGTTCTAATATTACAATAAATTTGTTTTCCTGGCGTAATCTCAATAGGACCAACTGCTTTGGTGACATCTTGAAAAACAACCTCGTCCCAACCACTTGCATTATACGGTCTTGTTGAATATGCATTCATCGTTTCTGGGCAAATATATTTTACAGTATTTTTTAAACCTAAAGGATCAACACAGGAAACTTCACCCCCATTTCCGCTTGTATACAATTTAGAAATTGAGCATGTCAAACTAGAGTCTGGATTTGCAAAAAACTTTCCATTTCTTGGAGTTGAAAAACCTTTATATTTGGCATAGGTTCCATTGTTATCTGCAAAGCTAGGGCCAATAAACGCACGATTTTCATAAGTATAACTGATCGCATTAACATATCCCTCAAGTCTTCCAAACTCAAACTTGGAGGCATCTATGGTGTCATAATATTTACAAATACGATCTGTTTCCAATAAAGCATTAGAGTCAAGACCTATGTTACCAAGACATCCTTGTCCTGTAACACCATCTATAGTACCAAGAGTAGATTGACAGTGAGGCCCCCTATCTGTTTGATCCCCAGAAATATTACGACATAAATCATTGTTAACAATTTCCACACAATTCGGTGGAGTTCCCGTTGTTCCAGTGGGGCAAGTTGGTGGTGGAGGTAATGTACAACTAGCATCAGTTGACACTGGTGATCCGGTTTGGTTTTCAATCACAACCACTTCACCGTTTCTAATTTCCAATTTTGCCCATACAGCATTACCTTGATTATCAATAGCAGCGAGCACACTCCCGTCCTGTGGGGTACCGCCGTCAAATCGTACCTGACCTGCAATCAGGTCTGCATAACCACCGGAATTGCTGGTAGAAATAAAATCAAATGATGATGCACGATCGTTCACCCATGTAATTGGCGTTGCACAAGCTCCTGCATCGGCAATAAATTTTGTTCCGACAATTCCCGAGATGCCGGATTTTGTTTCGATAGGTCGTTTTACACCATTAAGGTGGATAGTGAGCGGACTGAGTCCACCAGAGTTAGTAATTCCTTGTGGATCGTTTCCATTAAACGGCCCGCCAATATTCAACCATGAATCAGGTCCTGGTGCCAAAAGTTTGGTAAAAAATCCCAAGTCTGATGCCATGAATTTTTCTGACATAATACCTCCCTGTTTTGTCTGATCGTCATTTTTTGTGGTAAAAATTCCCGGAACTGGCATAGACGGAGAATAGGCCGAAACATACGAAACACCCACCGCCAGAATTGCAGCTACGGTAAGAGTAGTGAAAATTTTTGTAAGATTTTTTTTCATAGTAATTTAGTTTAGTTACTGTGGAAAACAACTCTGGGGAGTTGTACAACCTTCCATAAGTGGTGTATAGAGTCCAGAATTATACTGTGTAGCTGTTAAACAACTTGATGCGGTTGGTTGTGTTTTTGAACAAACATATGATTGATTATAATATCCTTGACGATAATTTTCTGTGTGTTGACAAAACCCTTCTGATGCATAAGTTGTTGTCACGTTTTTCCACGTACCACCATTAATATGACAATACCACAAATTACTAAACTTTATTTTTGGGCCTTGTCCAGTATTTGCCGAGCAATCATTGGTAGAACTATAGGTGTGTAAGTCACCCGCTGTTGGATCAGTATAGGGAGTTTTATCAAACCATGTACATACGCCGTCATCTAATGACTGCGATTCACTTGCTAATACATATCCCACTGGGGCTGTAGATCCATTGACAACGATTTTACATCGACTTTGTACTGGGGCTGATGCTTTATAATATAATTTTGCATCTGGTGTATAATTTCGAGCTGTTTCTCCGTTATTGTAAGTAATGTGTTCAATAACCCCCTCACATATATCCTGACTGTATATACATACACCTGCTTCATTATAATTAGTTGCATTAGAATCATTACAAACCTGTGGTGGTGTTATACAATTGGGGTATGTTCCTGTGGTTCCTGTAGGGCAGGTTAGTGGTGGGTTTGTATCACACTGTAACCCCGTAGTAACTGGCGATGTTCCTGTGGTAAATTTCACTATACCATTTTCTACGGTTGCCTTTGCCCAACGTGCATTACCTGCAGCGTCACCCACCAATACATCATTTGCGTTTGGTCCAGATGCAGTTAATTGGATTTGTCGAGCAATTATATTCGCAGAACTTGATCCTTTATTAAACTGAAATGCTGATGATCGATCGTTTACTAATCGTGTCGCTATCGTACATTGTGCACCAGTATTAATATACCGAATCGCAGGTGAATTGTTACGTTCCACTAAATCCAGTACAACTGGTTCAGTGTGAATATTATTAAAGATCATAGTATTCAAGTGATTTGCACTTACCCCCGATGTTCCTGCCGAAAAAACTTGGGTTCCTGTTGCTGTATCACTGGATCCAATGCGTAACGAAGCATTTTTCCCTGGGAGGAATATAGCTTTTTTGAATAATCCAATCGGTGCAACCAGTAATTTTTCTGATAGTATGTCACCCATTTTACTCTGTGTGACAATTCCAGTATGAATAGGAGCGTTCACCACAGGTATAGGTTGTGTTGATTGAGAATTCCCTGATTGTGCCGAAACATACGAAACACCCACTGCCAGAATTGCAGCTACGGTAAGAGTAGTGAAAATTTTTGTAAGATTTTTTTTCATAAGTGTTTTATTAATTAGGGCAAATGGTATCAGTTAGTGTACAAGAACTCATTTGGATACCACCTTCCCGACACAAAGAATTACTTGGTGGTGTTACAGTACAAACAACATCACCCTCACTAAAGTATAATTGGCCCGGTGGTGATAGTTGAGGAATGTATGCACCAGTACATACAATGTTGGAACCTCTTGATTCTGCTGTAACCCATCGCCCTCCTCCTATTGTATGACATGTATACGCAACTGGTTGTGTAGAACTTGTTCCGTCGCCAGTAGATGCGGGAGTACAACTTTGCCAAGTTGTTGGTTTTATCTCAGTACAAAAACTGTCTGCAACGACTGCACCAGTTGTGGTATTTTTACAGAGTACTGATCGTGTTTGAACTGGTTGTCCCAATGTTGAATTAGGTGCTAATAGATCACCGTCATTAATAGTACACACACCATAATTTCCTGTTTCCCATACATAAGTGGTAGTTGGTGGTGGCGTCGTACAACTCCCCACGGGTGATGTTGTCGTGTCAAAAATAATATCTTTACCATTTGCTGCGAGTTTTGGTGTTGCCCATACCGCACGCCCATCGTTGTCTACAGATATGAGGATTTTTCCTTTTGCAGGATTTCCCCCGGTCAGACGAATTCCCTTTGCCAACAGGTCGGCGTTCTTTGATCCTCCCTCATTCCAAAATTGGAACGCAGATGAATCGGTGGAAATTTTTGTTCCTGTGGGACACTGTTCTGCATTATCTGCGATGAATTTTATCGCATTGTTGTTCCCTCGCCCAGCCAGATTCACCGTTAATGGAATCGTGCGTGATCCAGGGAATTGGGTGGTAAAATCAGGATCCGCAGATCCTACACCACCAACATACACGGCGGTATCATCGTTTGGTAATAATGTTTTTTTGAAAAACGACAATGGACTGATGAATGAACCTTTTGAATTGATTGCAGGGGTGATTTTTGGATCAATAATAAATCCACCCTGTTTGATCTGATCAAATCCAGTGACATTGATCGCTGCTGATACAGCTTTCGCCGTGTCGCCCGATGGTGATTTCACCGTTCCTGTAGCTGGTGGATTCGTGGTAGGAGCCGTCCATGCAGATACCACAGAAACACCCCATCCGATCAACAGGGCAACTGCAATAATATGAATTGTTTGTGTAAATGATTTCATAGGCTTAGACTTCTTTGGTTACGGGACTGATAAACCCTTTTGGTGGAAGTGGACATTCTGTTTTGTCATTTGGATCGATACACGCGACACATTCTCCATTCACTGCTTTTTGACCTTTTGGACAGAATGTGCAGATTCGTATGGTCCAGTTGGTATCCGTTCCACTGTAATTTTTTGCTGATTTGATATCACATCCTGCGATTCCACAACGGTTACCGTACAGGCTATATCCAGCTGGATAATTATTCTGCACATCACGTGTTTGCGGGTCGATCTTTCCGGATTCGTCATGTAATGGATTATCTACCCGTGTATCTGGACATACATCACCGTTATCCAATTCACACCGTTGTAATGTGTTATTCCATTTTGTTGGTGATTTACATGTAATTGGACATGACGCATTGTACCCCGGTGTTCCCGGCATTCCTGGGAAATTCGGGTTTGGTGCAGGGGTTGGACATGATGGTGGTGGAGGTGGAACATCTCCACACTGTTTTGTAGTTTGGTTATAATCACCGTTTGGACAGAAACAGAGAGTATTATTCTCAATTGTTGCGGTCTCGTTATAGTTTGGATCGCCAACTATTTTACACCCTTTATCTCCAGTCTCTTTACATATCCCTGGCTGATCTGCAGGAAGTGCGGGAACTTTTACATATCCATCGGGTACTGAGTTCTGGGCATTATCAAGATTAGTACAGAGATCATTAATAATCACCTTCACATCCTTGAAATCAACCCATCCAACAACATCACCACCCCAGGCAAATCCGGACATAGTACGTACGCCAGCGATTTCCTTGCCCAGTTCCACACCCTTGGTCCACGATGAATCGGACATCTGTACCTGTCCATCCCATCCGCCGGATTGTGGATCTGTATACGCGTCAAACCGCATAAACCCGGTCACGGGACATGGTGCATTTTTATCATCCAGACACGATTTTGCCACAGATGCACCGGTCAGTCCCGATGGCGCAAAATCAACATACCCTGCCAATGCATTGTATGCCTTGCCAGAGAATTTCCCTGATGATGGATCCAGGGTTACACCAAATCCAGGACCAGACATGGTAATAGCGCCCAACCCACGCCCACCATAGGGGTTGCCCGCCGATACACCCTGATCAGAGTTGTTGGGTATATCAGAAAACGCCACACCGGTAACCGTGTAGGCAGGAGCAGTCTGTGCATGAGATACGGTAATCGTCTGGGTTGCTCCAAAAATTACAAGGAGAGCAATGATACCCGCACTAATACTACGAAGAGAGAGAAGAGATTGTTTCATATATTCAAGAGAAATTATTGCCCGATAAATGCAGACAGCGCCGCCTGATCCGCAGCATCCAGTTCGACCGGACGATTCACCGTATTCATGATCGCCTGTGCCTGTCCCGTGGTCACCGGTGTCGGTGGGTTTTGTTCCAAGAAGGTGCTGATCTGTTGTAATTGTTCTGCGGGTAATACGGGTTGTGCAGATTTTCTGGCAGACAGAAACCGTACCAACAACACGATTCCCAACACAACGAGCACCAGTACCAGTACTACCGCCAACCACCATTTCCATGACCGTACCGTGCGGGTGGTATATTCAATAGTAGGTGTTGAGCGTGGCTCTGTTGGGGTGATAAAATTTTTCTTGAGATCAGACCATTGCATAAATAGAGATAATAATTACGAATAATAGTATTATTATATCACAAGAAATTTTTTTTTACCAAACATGTCCACGTACAGAAACATATTTACACAACAAAAAGCCCTTCCTGTAAAAAGAAGGGTTAGTAGTTTAAACTATTTTTTTATGAATTTTCCCATATAGGTATCACCACCAGATACGATAGTGATGATATACATTCCCGTAGGGAGCAAGGAAACATCAATACGTTCCTGCCAAGGGATCTGGTGATATGTTCCATCGATTCCCACAACAGTTATTGTACCTTGTTGCAGAAGACTCTGCTTTATTGTTACCCAATCCGTTGCAGGATTGGGGTATACCTGTAGTGCCTGTACCTGATTTTGAATAATTGCCGTGGCAATTTGTTCAAAAATAGCTACCAGATTTCTATTACCAGTTGCAGTAAACTGGTATATAGAATCTGTAGAAACAATTACGCCGTTCTCTGTCCAATACAAAAAACGAGACCCCAATAGGGTGTGGGCATACACAGTAAAACTGGACTGTGCTGTCCCGTCACCCGTCGTGCTGGTCGTTCCATAATTTAGATCATTCGACGATACTGCAATTGTATAAACAACAGGTTGTGGAGCCTGAAAATACGCTGTCAGTGTTTTATCTTTTTTTAGAAAAAAAGAATACTGTGAACTATAACTGACAATGGTGCCAGTTTCATCCTTCCAATAGAGAAATATGCCTCCGTTGATTCCTACCGCATTCATGGTTACCCATGATTCATAGTAGTTTTCTCCTGTTTTTGTAACTGTACCGTATGTAGTATTACTTGATACTACATTGGTAGTATACGTTCTAAAAACCGTTTCCGCAGTGAGTATTCTCTCTGCGTTTACTGGGAAAGAATAAGTTAGAACAGTAGAAACCGTAGTTCCATTTTCTGACCACCTATCGAATACATGTCGATTGGTATCAGCAACGGTTGCAACAACGGTTGCAAGAGTACTGCATGGATAGGACCCTGTACCGCTAGTATAACAATATTCTGAACGAATGTCAATATAATAGGTAGGTTTATAAAAATAAACCTCTCCACAGATTTTGTTATTCCATGCATGATAGTCACCCGTTACCCCGTTTACCTTTGTAATCACACATAACACATTGACAGTACCCGTGGTAACCGTACTACTGTTCAGATTTACTGTTTTTGTTCCATTCCGTGGAATATTTAAACCTGACAGATTGGTGGTACTTTTCAACACGCCATCGATATAGGTTTCTACGGTTGCTGCGTTCAATGTATTTACCCCAATATTACGCAGTGTTATCTGTGGAACAAAGGTATTGTCACAAATTTCCACCGAGCTATTGTTTTCGATAGCATCAATTGCAGCTTCATTATCTACTGTTACCGGGATTAATGATTCACTGGTTGCTACCTTCCACAAATACGATCCGTTATATAAAGCAGCACGCATACGATCCTTTTGACCGGTGGTAAATCTTCTATTAACTTGACCATAACCCATTATATTATTTACTGTGTTAGAAATATCACCACTATAACAAGTTGATGAAGTAACATCTCCCAACTTAATTGGTGGCGTATCGCAAACCTGATCACCGTCAGTCGAACAATTATTGTTAACCTGGCATGCAGTATTCGTTGCTCCTGCATAGGTATGTAATAAATTAAAATAATGACCCATTTCATGGGCAAAAATAATATTATTTTCTGAGAAAAAAGAATTATCTATAATTAAATTATTATTACCAATACCACCAACCGTATTATCTCCGAATGTATTAATTATAAAAACATTAATATATCGATCGATTGGCCAGTTGTATTGCTCTAACCCACTAAATGAGTATCCATTTCCAGATCCAAAATAGTTGATACCATACTGCACATACCCTGATAGTTGCGAACCATCAATATAATTAATCCCCGTGGTAGCATTACCGTTGGGGTCGCGTTTTGCCAGGGCGAAACGCATTTTTGTATCGGGACCAAACCCGGCGACGTTTCTGAAATCTCTGTTCATCCGCGCCATGGCACTGTCTACCTGTGATACAGGAATTAACGGACTGCCCGCACTGGTGTTTACGATATGCACCACCACCGGCAGGGTTACCTCGATATCAAGAGGTTTTTCACAACCACCAGGTGTAATTCTGGCGTTGGGATTGCCTTGTAAATAATCGTGTATCGCCTGATCTTTTTGCATCTGCTGTTTAGCATATGCTGGATCTTGCATCATTTGGTCAAAACCACAACCATCATTGGCGTGTGCGGTGCCAGAGCCCGTTACTATGATTACGAATATCAGTAACCAATAATAAAGTAAAAATTTTTTCATATTCTTTTGTTTATTTTATTTTTTAAAAATTTATTTCTTTTTGATTTTTATATGATGAAACCACCTGCGGCAACAGAGTGATGATTGTATTCTTTGGTTATTCTTTTTACAAAGAGCTGCTGAAACTCTTGTTTTTGCACAAAAACCCCGAAAAAGATCGGAATTCGTGCGAAAAATTATTTAAACACATTATATACGAATATGTCAAAAAATCAAGTGATCGAGGATGTCTTTTATAAAACTGTGGATAACTGGTTCTCTGTGTGTTTTCTCGTAAAAAAAATATATCTGTGGTAACATGTCACCATGTTCCCACCTGGGGGCGTGTATTATAAAAAATAAATATTACATTTTATGTTATTCGATCTTAAAATCTTAAAATCAACGCTCGAACAGATCGAGCAAGAAAAAAAAATCCCCCAAGCTGCCATTATCGACGCCATCGAACAGGCGTTGGCTGCAGCGTACAAACGTGACCACGGGAAAAAAGGTCAAGTTATCCGTGCACAATTCAACCTGGAAACAGGCGATGTTGATTTCTCGCAAATCAAGCTCATCGTCGATGATACCACCGTGCGTCCAGCATTGACCGAGGAAGAATTAGCCGAAGGAATCACCGACCCAGAACCTGTAGAGGGCGAGGAGGTACTCCCTCGATTCGATGAAGAAAAACACATGTACATTGCCAACGCAAAAATCATGAAGGGTGACGCCAAGGTAGGAGAAGAAATGGTTTTCCCACTGGACCCACCCGATGCGGAATTCGGCCGTGTTGCAGCCCAAACTGCAAAACAGGTCATCATGCAACGATTGCGTGAGGCGGAAAAAGGAACCATTTCCAAGGAATACCAGGACAAGGTAGGCACTATGGTCAGTGGAATCATCCAGACCATCGAACGCGGAAATATCTTTGTTGAATTCTATCGTGCCACAGGAATCCTGCATATCACCGAACAAATCCCTGGTGAGGTATACAAACCAGGCGACCGTGTGAAGGCATTGCTGTATGCGATTGATGAGGGTCCGCGTGGGGTGACCTTGCGATTATCTCGGAAACATCCCCAGATGGTTACCCAATTATTCATCCAGGAATCACCCGAGGTTGCCAGTGGAACCGTAGAGATTAAATCCGTTTCCCGTGAAGCAGGATCTCGATCAAAAATTGCCGTATGGTCAAACGATGAAAACGTTGACCCAATCGGTGCATGTGTTGGACAACGTGGTGTGCGTGTGCAAACTATCAAGGATGAGCTCCATGGTGAAAACATTGATATTATTCCCTGGTCACCGATTGTTCCAGAATTCGTCGCGAATTCCCTGGCACCAGCACGTGTAGTGAATATTACCATCGACGAAGAAAATCATATGGCGAATGTTGAGGTTGCTGACAATCAACTATCACTGGCAATCGGAAAATCAGGACAGAATGTTCGTCTGGCAGCACGATTAACCAATTGGAAAATTGATATCAAGGGAATCAAAGGCGAGGAAGTCGACGAGGAAGGTAACCCGACCGGGAACGAAGATGATTTCATTGCGTTGACTGATTTGGTACAAAATGAGGCAGAGGTAGATACTGATATTGTATCATCAGAAAATGAATAGTTATTCATGGGGCGGCCTATGGCCGCCCCGCTTTTTTGTTTTTTTGCATTCACTTGATTACATTATCTATTATTTGTTCCCGTATTTTTCCTGGTACAGTGCGAATGATTCCGCAATATTTTCCAGGGCAGTTTTTTTGTCATATACGCCATTGATAATTACGGTACCTTTTTCACCTTTTTTCAGTTCCTTGTATGTTTCCCAAAAATGAGTGAATTCCTTGATCATGTGTTTATTGATATCAACCAGATCAGTCGTTTCTTCCCATCGTTTATCATCCACGGGTACTGCGATAATTTTTGCATCACTATCCCCAGTGTCGGTCATATCCATCACTGCAACAGGGCGTACCTTTACCAGAATCCCTGGATGCAGTGGATAGGTAGTCAATATAATAACATCGAGCGGGTCTCCGTCATGCCACAATGTTTGTGGAACGAATCCATAATCAAACGGATACGGAGCCGCAGAATAATTTGCTCGATCGAGCATAATGAGCCCGGTGTCTTTATCAATTTCATATTTGTTGCTCGACCCTTTTGGGATTTCAATAATTACATTGAGTTCTTCTGCAGTTCCTGCAGGAATATCATGCCATAAATTTTGTTTCATAGATTGGGATTGTAGCATACAACAGTATCGGAATCAATGTACTATTCAAAAAAAAAAAAAGACCTTTGGAGGACTTCTTTTCTCATCGTATAAAAATTTTATTCACCGAAAAATACTGGAATAATGTATTGATCTTGTACCGGATCAAACGGTGCCTCTCCGTCGGACGGGTCATCCTTTTTAAAAAGGATTGATCCCATACCAGTATAACTGAATGTTGCGGGGAGTGTTACTGTAAAAGAAACTGTCTGTGTCACCATCCAATCTTCATCAGTTTTTGCAATCACAGTGGTAAATGGTTGATCATTATTATCACGTAACGTTACCGGAAAAGAACCTTCAAAAAAATAATATCCGGGAGCTGACCCGGTAATCACCTGACCGGGTGTCACCGTGCCCCCAGTAGGAATAGATATTATGATAGGTGGTGCAGGTTGCGTAAGTGTTTCTGGTTGTTGGACTTCTTGGACTAGAGACTCTGAAACTGGTGCTGGGATAGATGTTTTCTTGGGAAAAAAAGTAATAGCAATGAACGCGAACACAATAGTCATAAATACCAAAAAACCAATTCCTAACCAACTGTGATGTTTTTCAATAATTTGTTTCATAATGATAGTATACCAATGTATATAATAATAAGCAACAAAAAAACCTTTGGGAATTCCCAAAGGTTTTTTGCTATAAAATTATTTACAATTACATCCACATGACGCATTGCATGCCTCATTGGTGCAGTCTTTTTTATGACACGAACCACATACTGCATATCGTCCACATCCGATCAATGCAATACCTAGAGAGAGCCCAAGCAGAACAATATCAATTTCTGCAGCCTGGAACCCTTTCCCAGCTTTTACACTCACAATGGCAACAATCATAATGATTGCAAGGAGTGCCGCAGAAATCCGAGTCCAGATTCCCATAATCACAGCGAGTCCTGCACCTGTTTCAACGATTGCTACTACCCATGCCCAAAATGCAGAAAAATGCATCATTTGGAAAAATCCAATGGTTTGTTCCATATTCGTTAATTTTCCGATTCCATGATAGAGAAATATTCCCCCGAGTACAACACGTAACACCAAGAGTCCGAGATTAGTGTTTGTAGGGTTTATGGCTTTGTTAATGATTTGTTTCATAGAGTATTAATGCGGAATATCCGTGGTTATGAATAATAGTTATAGTATAAAAGATTAGGATTATTTTGCAAGCAGGGTAACAGTAAAATCTTTTTTAAGGATACCGTTCCGAGCAATTATCTGTTCTGTATGTATTTGAACTCCCGACCTATCAAACACAGTAATCGTATAATCCCCTTTTACCAAGAGACAGTAATACCTCCCATGATCATCAATAACAACTTTTTTAATAAGTACTGTTGGGGTGGTGGTATGTGCAATATGGAGCGTTCCAGAAACTGGTTGATGATTTTCCTTGGTATACACCAAACCGAATGATCGATTCTGCCGCGTAATTCGTGAGAGGATCAAGAACACACCATTCATTACAATAGAAAACCCGTGGAGAAGTGTTGGATATGTTATATATTGATACAGTGCATAAATACAGATCGCTACAAGAATACATGAGAGACATCCATGAATGAGGTTTCTATAGATCTTCCAAAAAGGGAGTGTACGTTTTTTTTCTTGTTCATTCCAATCATTCTGGATATTTTTCAACGGAATATCAATTACAGCAACATCATCAGTATGCATCGTTATCCATTCACCACGATATCCATGATCCGCAGGAAATTGATAATGTGTTTTTTGTGCAGTTAATCGGTATGAACCTGCAGGGATGAGAAACCCAAACCTTCCTTCGATATCAGTAATGGTATTTTTTATTTCGTGGTCTGATTGATCAAACACGGTAACCACCGCAGGGTCAAGTCCTGCGCCAGATACACTATCAATAACACTCCCCCAATGTTTTGGTTTTTTTCGTGCTCCGATAAAAATCAAAAATTGTGAGAAAAAGCGGGTAATCATAAGTGGGAGTTCCACTAATTTTATTCCAAATCCACCAAATAAAAAGAGTGTTTGCATGATTCCCACGATAACACCTGTCGATAGTATTATTGGTGAAACTTGTGAATGTTGTGAACGTTGTTGCTGGTGTTGTTGATACACACAGGAACCGTCATTATAGTCATTACCCACTGTATAATTTTTTGCAACAGGATCAGTACACCCTCCAACCAATGTTTCTACCGGCTGAACATCTGGAATAGAATTACTCACTTCTGACTCTATGTCACGAGGAGGAATAATGGGGTCAGGTTGTTTTTGAATAGGGTTTACAATTTCTTTTTTTGGGGTTGGTTTTTGATAATCAACCTGTTGTGTTGCAGTTCCTAATACTTGTCGATTACTATCAAGATATCGAACATAGACTGTTTTTAATCCTCCAGAACAAGTGGTGGCCGGAAAACAAACATTCCATTGAATCATCGATTTTTCTGGGGAATAGTCGTATGTTTCTGATGGAGAAAACGTACTATTATTAGCAACCTGAACAGAGCTGACATGATCATCTCCAAACAGTTGTATCCCGACAGTTGGTCGATCTGTTGTCATTGCAGCATAGGTCGAAACTGGACCCAAAAGTATCATGGTGACAAATAGTGTAAAAAAATTTCTCATATAAAAAGTATACCATATATTCCCCCACCAAAAAACCACCTCCCGATGGTTCTTTTGTTACAATGCAGGTAATACCCAACTAATCTTTGGAATTTCGAGGAACACTGGTTTCTCTAAACAGCCAACGATTTGGTTTGCTTTCATACGGGTGGTTTTGTAGG
>JBGATS010000012.1:0-16312 GCA_044229075.1 Minisyncoccia bacterium | reverse complement strand
AAGGAAAATTCAAAAAGAGAAGGTTCGCCAAATTGTTTTTATCCAATTATTTCTGATGGTGAAAAAATTATTGGCTTTGGAGAAATTCCAAAAAAAGAGTTCCATCCTAAATCATCTAATGAACTGAGGGGTGGATTAGTTTACATATGGCCAGTAGACGCAAAAGGTGTAGAGCGTCGATGGCGTTTTGCTCGAGATACAGTAGAAACAATCTCCCAAGAACTTGTTGTGAAAAAACAAGGCGACCAGCTGTCAGTTCTTCGTGGAAAAATAAATTACATAAGAAAAACTGTTTGGGATGATGCAAAATATAACGCAAACATATACGGTACACAGCTACTATCTCAAATACTCCCTGATAAATTTCCTTTTCCAAAATCGCTACATCTTGTTCGGGAATGTTTAATATCAGTTGAACAAAATAAAAATGCTGTGATCCTTGATTTTTTTGCAGGATCTGGAACAACAGGACATGCTGTTCTTGAATTAAACAAACAAGATAACGGGAACCGACGATTTATTCTTTGTACAAATAATGAGAACAATATTTGTGAAGAAGTAACTTACGAAAGAGTAAGGCGGGTCATGACTGGATATAAGAACAAGAAGGGAGAAAAAGTTGAAGGGCTAGGTGGCAATCTTCGCTACTACAAAACTGATTTAGTAGATATTGAAAAACTTCACCATACACCTGATCAGGCAAAAGTTAAGCTCACATACCAGGCTGGTGAAATGGTTGGTCTTCGTGAGAATACATTAAACGAAGTTGAAAAGAACGATTGGTGGCAGATCTTTGAAGGTACTGGAAAAACTACGGCAATCTATTTCAAAGAAGATAAGGAGAAGTTGAAGGATCTCGTCGATCTTCTTGAGAAGAAGAAACAGCCAGCAGTCCTATATATTTTCAGTTGGGGTAAGAATGAATACAAGAGTGAGTACAGCTCAGTGAATATCCGAATCGAGGATATTCCAGAACCAATCCTTGAGGTATACAAGGAAATTAACCGCCTATAATTTATGTTTCCACTTAAACCATTTCAAGAGAACGCGATAGCAAAACTTAGGGATCAATTTCTGGATCTTTGGAAGTCTTCTGCCACGAAGTTGCCACTTGTTTTTAAATCACCAACTGGTTCAGGTAAGACAGTAATGCTTGCTCAGTTTTTGCGTGACATAATCTCAGACCCTCGCTTCATTGGAAACGACATTGCCTTTCTCTGGATGTCCAAGGGCCCTACTCTTGTTGAGCAAAGTAAGAATAAGCTTTTTGAATACTACGGAGGAGCTTCTGAACTTGAACTTTTGGATATCAACGACTTAAGTCGTAAGGTAATGACTCGCAATAGTGTTTTCTTTATCAACTGGGAAAAGCTTAAGGGTCAGTCAAAGGACGTTCTTAAAATCCGTAAGGAAAATGAGCAAGATATTTCTTTCGATGGGATGATTGAAGCTACCCATGAAGAGAAAAGAAAAATTGTAGTTATTATTGACGAAGAGCACCTTGGAGCTGATACAGAAAAAGCTCTTGAATTAATTGATGGTCTTATAAAACCAAAGATAATTATCCGTCTTTCAGCGACCCCCAAGTTTGAACCAACTTTAAGTGACCTCGAAGACAAAACCGCGGGCTTTGTTCGTGTGCGTCGTGAAGATGTTGTTAAGGAGGGTTTGATCAAAGAGAAGATTATTTTTCAGACTGAAGAAGATTTAAATCAGAAGCAGTTTAAGGGAATGGATCAAGACGAGATATTGCTTGAGCTTGCATATCAGAAGCGTGAAGAATTACTATCATACTACAAAGAACTCAAGCTCGATATTAATCCTCTCGTGCTTATACAGCTTCCGAATGATGATAAGGCTACAACGGAAACAAGTAATACCAATAAACAAGAAATAGTCACAAACTATCTAAAGAAGAAGGGTGTATCGGAAGACAATATCGCTGTTTGGCTTTCTGAGGATAAAATAAATCTTGAGGATGTTGAACGAAGCAATTCATCAATTTCGTTTCTCCTTTTTAAACAAGCAGTAGCAACAGGGTGGGACTGCCCTCGTGCAGGTGTTCTTGTAATGTTCAGAGAAATCAAGAACCCAACATTTGCTATTCAAACTGTTGGACGAATCTTGCGTATGCCACTAGGGACTCATTTCGGTAAGCCTGAGCTTAACCTTGGATATCTCTATACCAACTATAAGCGAAATGAGGTTATCAGTGAGTACGACAAAGCAAAGTCAGAAAACAAACCGGCTATATTCGGTAGTTACCGAGGAAAAGACATCGAACCTATTCAAATTGAATCTGTGTTTATGAGTCGTTCAGACTATAACGACCTTGGAGATTCATTCCAGACAACTTTCAAGAAAATCGCTAACAAGGCTTTTAGTATAAAAGATGGCGATATTGATATTAAGAAGAAACTATCAGCAAAAGGATTTGAATTAAAACCTCAACTCACAAACGGTATTATTGTCGGTGTCGAAATCGACGATTATGATAACTTCACCAAGGAACTTCTTGCTGAGGGCGGTAGTCATGATCAAGAAATGTCACAGCATGACATTGAAAGACTTTATAACCTTATCTGCTTCAATATCATAAGTAAGCAAACCGATGAGAATAAGAAATTTGCTCCAGAGCGTTCATGGGGAAAACTGAAAACAGCTCTCAATGTATGGTTACTCCCAATTCTTGGAGATGATCGTAGTCACGCATACAAAGTTATTCTTACTGACCTTCTTAAAGAAAGTAGTGTTCTTCGACCTATACTTGGAGAAGCTCTTGAAACCTACCGTCCTATCCGTGATCAGGAAGTGAATAAAAAGTCTGCTCGTTCAAAACGAACAGAGATAATAGAAATCCCACGAGCCTCTCTTTTTTTCACCGACAACTACGAAGAAATGAAAGTGAAGCGTTCTGCAATGGAACCATTTTATATCTCTAAAGAAGTCGTTGATAATGAAAAGTCATTTATTAAATTCTTGGATGAAAACAAAGATGTTGTATGGTGGTACAAAAACGGAGATTCAGGAAGTGAGTACTTTTCAATCTCCTATTACAATGAGGACGAGAACAAGGAAAAACTCTTTTATCCTGACTGGATAGTAAAGACAAAGAACAAGGTTTGGATTATCGATACCAAAGCTGGCTTTACAGCCGAATCGAATGACACAAAATACAAAGCTGATGCGTTGCAGGAATGGCTTAAAGGCAGGGAAGGTTTTGTTGGTGGAATTGCAGTAAAGGATGCAAATGGTTGGAAAGTAAACTCAAATAAAGAGTACTCCTATACTCCAGCAATGAAAGGTTGGGGTCAGCTCATTTTCTAGGCAAAAAATATTTTTTAATCCCAAAAATTCCCCGTTGGTTTGCCGCGGGGTTTTTGATATAGCAAAATAGTAAAGATTTTCCTATTTTGTGATAGATTAAAATTAATGCCAGATGAATATACAAATCAACACTACGTACCCCAGTGGTATCAAAAAAAATTCATATTACCCGGAGAATCAGAACTTTTCTACTTGGACCTAAGACCGGGGAATTTTACTGACCCGCGAGGAATCGTACACCAAAAACAGTCTTTGTTTAAACAAGGCACCAAAAAGTGTTTTGTGGAAAAAGATCTGTATACTACAAAAATTCAATCGATTGAATCAAGAGATATTGAAAAATATTTTTTTGGAGATCTTGATAGAAAAGGGAGAGATGCAGTTAAATACTTTGAAGAATTCACATATCCGATCAAGGCTTGGGGCACGAAATTGGAAGATATAATGAAATATTTAAGCACACAAAAATTACGAACCCCAAAAGGACTGACCATGTTAAGTGAGAAAATATCAAATCAATCCAAAAATAATATTCTGAGGGCAATGTTACGTGATGCTAATATACACTGTGCAATATGGACTGAATGCGTTTGGCTTATTGCTGATGCATCCAAGTCTAATACTAAGTTTATAATATCTGATCATCCCGTAACGATTTATAATCGAGAGTGTGGACCTCGGTCGATATGGTGCAAAGGAGCTAATGATCCTGAAATTTGGTTACAAGGAAGTCATACAATATTTCCTCTTTCTTTAAATAAGATTTTAATACTTACAAATTTGTCTTGGGTACGAAACCCTTATCAACCTGCTACAAAACTCAGACCTAACCCTATTCCTTATCGTAATACAATATTTAAAATGACTGACGTGCAAATTCTACGTTACCTTTCTGAGCAAGAAGTTCGAGAAATCAATTTTGTAATAAAGAGTAGATCATTTCGATATATTGCAGCAGCAAAAGAAGAATGGCTATATCCTGAAAAGTTTGTCTCTAAATCTGATTGGAATAAATTTGGTCATGGATATCTATTCATGCCGGATCCACGATCTATTCATTGGGGAGGAGAAATATTCTGGGGGAATAAAGACGGTACCGGCGGAGCCATGGATGAATATGGTAGGAGACCTTGGGATCCAGACTATAATAAAGAAAGGAATACAGGGAGTGAGTATGAATCCCTTACTAGATTTAAAGGAGAATTTGCTAGATTATTTGGCCCATATCGCCGAGGAAGAATTTTTGAAATAGCAAAAATAGAGGAAGAAAAATATAGTGATAAGTATCATAAACATCTTTTAGATTCCGAAAAACGAACTCGGAAAAGAAAAAAACGATAGGTCTTTTTTATAGTGTCAACTTACTCATAATCTTAATTAACATGTTATCCATCGAAAAACTACGAACCTTGCTACCTAATGACAAATCTTACTCTGATCAGGAAGTTGAGCAGATTCGGGATGAGTTTTCCAGATTTGCAGAATTATTATATGATTGTTGGGTAGAAGAAAAACGAAGAAAGAAGACTATATAGTACCCCTCCCTGTGGGGTAAAATCATGTTTACATAGCCCATTTCCTTAGATTTGGGACATATGGAAGGATGGGGCTAGCCATGATCTCAGTTCTAATGTCGTTTACTACGCCGCACCTTGCAAAATTATTAAAAATCTGTAATATAGACCCCATTATGGCATCACAAGAAAATCTCATTAAATTGGTTCACAAGGCAACAGGGCATACCTATTGGTCTCGTAAAAACCGTAAAAAACTTGCTTCAATTAAAATCAAGCTCAAAAAATTCAACCCAATCCTCCGCAAGGTGGTTGAATATGTTGAGACGAAAAAATAAAAAACCATATACATGGTTTTTTATTTGTAAAAAACACGTTTTTATGCTTAAATACTAACTACTGGGCGATTAGTTTAGTGGTAGAACGAAGGTCTCCAAAACCTTTGGTGTGGGTTCGATTCCTACATCGCCCGCATGAAAAAAATTGATCAAGTGTTAATTATGGCTGGAGGGCGTGGAACACGCATGAGTTTAGAATTGAATCTAAAGTTCTGTAAGTCTTTGATTGAATATCAGGGCCAGACATTAATTGAGCACCTTATTGAAAATCTTCAACATGCTGGAATAACAAATTTTATTATTGCTACAAATGACCATAGTCATGATGAAATACAACGCTTGGCAGTGAAAAAGGGATTAAATTCTGAATCAATATTGATTGCAGATGGGAGTAAGGTGGGAAAGGTTGATTACGGAGAAGTCCCCTATGAATTATTAAATAAATTAGACGAAAGATTTTTAATGGTGTGCGGACATCATCCGATTAGTGTGGAGCATGTAGTAAATATGTGTAATGCGTCAGAAATGTATGTGAATGTAATAACTGCTTATAAAAACAACCCTATAGTTACCAGAAAAACTTTCGAAAAAACTGATAGAATTGATCGTATTATTTATGATGAATCATTTAAAGTAACGCAAATCAGAGAAGCCGATATTGATATAGATTATTGGTATGCTCGTAACCCATATATTATTCATAAAGATGTGGTTATTGCAGCACATAATGATAAACAACGACAAACATTTAGTAAGTATATTTTAGATACTCAAAAATCGATTGGCGTTATTAAAACATTGATCCCTCAAGAGTTTGATTATGATTGGGAGTTTGAAGAGTTTAAAAAATATCTTGATTATAATTAAGAAATTAAAAAATCTTGAACCAGTTTCAGGATTTTTTGTTATATGATACAATCTTGGTATATGAACGCTACTATTAGAAAAGCAACCATAAAAGATCTTGATTCAATTTTGGAGTTGAGTGATCAATTGTTACAATTTCATAACCAACTCGATTCTTATTATACGATTTATTCAAAATATGAAGACCATCGAGAATATTATAGAGATCAACTTACAAAGAAGGGTACGCTCTATGTTGTAGCAGAAAAAGATAAACAAATCGTTGGATTTGCTTCTGCATATATTATTTCTATTCCAAAAACAAAAGCTCCAAAAATTGGTGTGTTAGTAGCAAATTTTGTTAAAAAGGAACTTCGCGGAAAGGGAATTGGAAGTGCGTTATATCGGTTCAGAATGGAATGGTTTAATAAGCAAAAAGTTCAATTTGTTGAGATGAATGTGGATGCGCGGAATAAAAAAGCTCTAAAATTATGGAAGAAATTTGGATTTAAAGATTATCAAGTGAAACTTAAAAAGGAAATTTAATTCAAAAAATCTTTGACTTGCTCAAGGATTTTTTGTTGGTCCGTTGTTGGATTAAACCAGTTGATTTCAGGATTTCTCTTGAACCAGGTCATTTGTCGCTTTGCAAATTGCCAGGTTTTTGTTGCGAGTAATACCTCAAACTGTTCAAGAGTGATTTTTCCTTGCACATATTCTGATCCATAACGATATTCCAATCCAAAGCTTTCGAGAGGTTCAAAAGAAACACCTGATGTATTGAGGTCGGTTATTTCATGAAAGAGAGTGCGCGGATTTTTGCCAGAGGCAAAAATCCGCGCAGTGATGCGTTCCTTAATTCGTTCTTGTAAAATTTCTTTTAGTAGATCCAGACCGATAAACAACGTGTCATATTGTGTACGGTGTTTTGGAACCGTTGGTACACTTCCTAATTTTGTTGCAATTTCGATAGCGCGAATTAATCGTACAGGATTTTGTGAATCGATAGTGTTTGCTCGATCTGGATCAAGGGTTAGGAGTTTCTGAAATAATTGTTCAACAGATAATTGTTCGAGATCTGTGCGCAGGGAATTATTTGGTAATACTTCTGGAAACTGCATATTATAAATTATAGAATCAATATACATACCTGTTCCGCCGCAAATGATCGGCAATTTGCCTCTGGAATAAATATCTTCAATTTTCTCTCGTGCTAATTTTTGAAAATCTGCTACCGAAAAATAATCATTTGGGTGTGCGACATCGATCAAGTGGTGGGGAATACCTTGCATTTCTGATTCTGTAATTTTTGCAGAACCAATATCAAGTCCTGTGTAAACTTGCCGTGAGTCAGCAGAAATAACCTCGCCATTGAATTGTTTGGCAAGTTCTACAGCAAGTGCTGATTTTCCTGTTGCGGTTGGACCACAGATAATAAGTAATTTTTTATTCTTTAATTCGTTTGAGTAGTTGTGCATAAGTATTACCTTTTAGTTTGAGGCTTCGTTCTCGTTTCCTCGCGCATAATAACGATTCATAGGCTTCGTAATATACAAGTTTAAAAGGTCTACGAGATTTTGTTGATATAACTTGACCATTTTGATGTTCTCTAAACCTTCGTTTTAAGTCAGAGGTTGAACCAATGTAATGTTTTTGACCTTTTAAACTTTTGAGAATATAAACGTAGTTCATGATAAATGAGGTGTGTGCCCGGGTACTACACTAAGTTTATCAGATTCTAACCAAAAATCTTTCGGATCAACCAAAATTTATTTACAAAGTTATAACAAAAAATATCTATACTTAGTGTAGTGCCCGGGAGAGGAATTGAACCTCCACCCCTTACGAGATTCGATTTTGAGTCGAACGCGGCTACCAATTACGCCACCCGGGCAAAGAAAGTACCACGCTTTCCATAGAGTTAAACAATAATGCCCTATTTCAGCGATTGAACGCCCAACGTGATACAGACACTATATTCCTTAATCCCACAGATGTTCTGTGCGGTGAGTGCAAGGATTTTTTACAGGAATAGTTGTCTATTTTTGATACTAGCATATTTGAATAAAAATACAATCAAGTTTTGTTTCTTGAAATGGATTGTGATATACTTATTTTTATATGACACAAATTTTTAATAATTCTATTTTTTGGGTAGAGACAGAAAAAATCCGTCCGAACCCGTACCAACCACGTCGAGAGTTTGATGAACGAGCATTGGTAGACCTTGCCGATTCAATTCGCCAATACGGCGTATTACAACCATTGGTGGTTACCCGTCATGAGGTTGAATTACCCGAAGGTCAAGGCCTCTCGGTACAATATGAACTCATTGCTGGGGAACGTCGTCTGCGAGCATCACGTATCGCAGGATTACCACAGGTTCCGGTGATTATTCGATCAGGTACCGAGGATGCAAAAACAAAACTCGAACTCGCAATTATTGAAAACCTACAACGAGAGGATCTTAATCCGATCGATCGAGCAACGGCGTTTATGCGGCTGCATACCGAATTTGGATTTACCCATGGCGAGATCGGAAAGAAAATGGGGAAATCTCGAGAATATGTAACCAATAGTCTGCGGTTGTTGACTATGCCTCAGGATATCATGACCGCATTGTCAGAACGAAAAATATCAGAGGGACATACACGACCATTAATGATGTTATCTGATCGACCAGAGGAACAAACAACCTTGTTCAAGGAAATTGTCATCAAAAAACTCTCGGTTCGTGAGGCAGAACGCATCGCACGTGACATTGCTCGGGATAAAGTTCGTAAAAAAGATTTTAATCATGACCCACAGATTGCAGGGTACGAGGAACAATTTGCGGAATCATTGGGGACACGGGTACATATCGAGAAACGTGATGTTGGTGGAAAAATTGTTATTGACTTCTTTTCTCCCGAGGATCTGGACACAATTCTTCATTTGATGAAATCCAACAGTCGTAATAAAAATGCGATGCTCGATCGGTATATGGAAAATCAACCTACCGTTATTACTACCCCTGCTCAACCCGAACAAGTGCCTCAAGTAACTACCGATACGTCGACAGAGGTTGGCATGATATCTAACGAACAGTCCTCAATTGTTCCAGATATCTATCATCCAGAATTATTAACATATCAGCAACAGGGAATTGGTACAGTTACAGAATATCATTCAGAAATTGCGCCTACACCAATAACGCCGTCATATCTGGCAGATCACGAACCAGAAATGGAGCATCCAGAAATGCTCGACGATCGATCAAATGATGAGGTAGTGCAAGACGACAATAGTGATTTGTATAATATCAACAATTTTACGATATAGCTGTAAAAACGTTACAAAATAAGGCCACAAAAGGGCTTTATTTTGTACGGATAAATACTTGACAATATATATTAAATATGATAAAACGGGGTCAATAAAAAATTAAAAAAATGAAAACAGACGAAAAGTTATTAAAAATCCTAGAGGCAATTTTAGGTATTAAAGAAGCTGATTATGAAAATCCAGAAGTATTAAAAAGTAAAAACTTAAGATTTTTTATTGATCGATCAACTGATAATCTCGTAGCAAGATTTGGAAGTATAATACAATTATTTAACAGATCCTCCGGAGACTTTTCTGAAGCACTGTCAGGGCATAGAAGAGAGCTAAAGAATATTGATCAAGTTATGAGTTCACATATAACTCATATGAAAAAAATGACAGAAGTAATGGAGGCACACATACAAGGAATGAATCGTCTTGCTAATGTATTAGAAGAACATGCTCATACAATAAGAAATTCTTCTTTTTCGTAACCTCTAAAAAACAATGCCCGACTCTGTTTTGAGTTCGGGTATTATTTTTGTATCTTATGAATTTGTTCGATCAACTGTTCTAATGTTTTTTGAATACTCTTGATATTTTGTGTCTATTCTTTTTATTCATCATTTCCAGGTTTTTCAATCAATAATGTATCAATCCCAATACTTTCTCCGGTAATTCTCATGACATCTTTATCAATTTTTCGTAATTCTTTATTTGATGCATTAAAATGATTAATGGTCGTTGATAGGGAATTACCCAACTTTCCATGATATTCCTCGTACACTTTTAAATGTTTGCCCAGTTCATCTACGCGTTTGATAATATCTTTTGCGGTTTCCTCGATCTGCATTGCTTTTAATCCTTGTAATACTGTTTGCAAGTAGGCAAGGAAACTCGTTGGCGACACGATGATGACCTTGTATTTACTGGCAGCACGCTGGATCAAGTTTTCTGATTCTTCACGCAGTGCGCCAACTTTATTGGTGAGTAAATCATAATAGATCGCCTCGTGTGGAATAAACATGAATGCAAATTCCATAGTGTTTTCATTTGGTCGAATATATTTTGATGTTTCGGTGATTCGATTTTTTAAATCATTTACAAATTGCGTTTCAAGTTTTTTCTTTTCCGTACTATCTTGCATTTCCACCATCTTGTTATAATTCTCGAGAGAGAATTTTGAATCAATCGGAATAATTTTATCCTTAATAAATACTACTGCATCGACAATTTCTCCGTTGAGAAATCCATATTGCATTTGGAACGAGTTTGGCGGTAATACATTTTTTAATAATGTTTCCAGATAATATTCACCCAACACGCCGCGCTGTTTTGGATTTTTCAAAATATCCTGCAATGATTGCAATTGGTCAGCAAAACCCATGACCTGTTTTCCGGTTTCCTTGACCTCAGTCAGTTCGCGTGTAATTTCACGGATTAATTTTTGAGATTCTGAAAATTGATTTTCAAGTGATTTTTGCACAATATCCGATGATCGGTTCATTTTTGTATCGACGACCTCGGACATTTTGTGCATGCGGTCATCCACGGTGCGCGATACCTCGTTCAATTGTTGCAGGATCAATTTCAATCCAGTGTCATCTTGCTTGATTTCTGGAATGTCAGATTTCTTGAAAAATGCGAGATAGGCGAGTAATATGAGAATGAGTATTCCGATGATAATGAGAAGAATTTCCATATAGATAGAGTATAGCATGGATTAAAATTCTATAAAATAATTATCAAAAAATATTTTTCACGAGTTAAGACTAATTAAGGTTAGGGTGTTAATTCAGGAAGAAATAATTGACAAACTATGTTAGATGTTATCATGATGACATATGACATATGACATATGACATATGACTATGCTATAATAATACTATGAAATTCGAATCATTTATAACCAATAAAAATCGTGAAAATAGCAATGATAATCAAATATTATCGAATTTTTCACCTGAACAACAAAAGATTATAAAAGAAAAACAACAAATACTATCAGCTATCGCTGGGTTCATTGGTAAAGATTTCAATATGCCAGTATATCTAAATGATCCTGGAGCTGGCTGGCACTGGAACTTTAAAGACAATCATATAAAAATAGACCCAATGGACATATTAGAAAAGCCGATGGATTATTTGCGTTTTGTTATCGCACACGAAGGTGGTCACAGACGTGTATCACGTACAGAATTTATCCCGAAAGAAACACTACAAACCCCGGGCTTTTTAACTATGATGAACTGCATTGAAGACCCACGTATGAATAATTTTGTGGCAGAATCGTATCCATTATTCCGCGAACAAATGATATTTTCGTATAATCTAGATTTAGAAGAACGCGAAAAAATGTTATCACAATCTAAAGAAAAATTAGGCTTTATCCCAAAACATGAACTTGCCGGACTTGAATATATTAATCAATGGTTTCGTGAGGTAAATAATCAAGATTTTAAAATTGACGAGAGATTACCAGATGATGTACGTGATGTAGTAGAGAAAACACTTCCTGATGCTGCACATTCATGGAAGATATACACCACAAAAGCCGAAGCTGATGGACGTGAATCATACAACTATAAGGGTAAGAGTATAACAGGAGAAGAAGCTATCTATGAGTTTGCTAAAAAATCATACGAAATAAATCTTGAAAAGATTTGGCCGCTGTATAAAACTCTTCTTGAATCTGACCAAAAAGATACAGAAGTTAGTCAAATGCTTGAAGATTTAAAAAAAGAATTACAAGATCAAAAAGAAAAGTTTGACAAAGATAAACAAAATCAAGAGAATTCTTCTCAAGAAGGTCAAGAAGGTCAAGATTCTGGAAAGCTACAAGAACTCATAAAAAACTTAACAGAAGAAGAACAACAAAAACTCGTTGATGAAATGAAGAAATCTATTGAATCAGAAAATTCCGATGACGGTAAAGGTACACCAATACAACTGGATAACTTGCCAGAATCTCTCAAAGAAAAGATAAAAGACATGATAGAGAATCTGTCAGACGATATAAAAAAAGATTTAGAAAATCGTGCCAAAGAAAAATTAAATCAAGCCTCAAAAGATTTTGCTGAACAGTTGCAATCACACATGAAGACAGAAGAAGATCATGAAAAAGAAACACAAAATACAGCAGAATCAAAAGACAAAGATGATACAGATAGTGATACACCAGAACAACAAAGCATAAAGAAAGACGCTAAAGAAATACCACGTATGACTGATGAAGAATTACGTAGTATCAAAAGTGATACCGAAGCAATCCACCGTACAACAGAAAATTTGATCAATAACCCTGATAATAAATACGAACAAACCATGATGGAAGTATTACCCATCATTAACGAATTAGAAGACGATCTTCGTGAAATATTCGTACAGCGTCGCGCACGTGGATGGCAGACTGGATACCAAACTGGACGCAAAATTGACATCACCAGACGCATTCAAGAAAAAGCAAAAGGTATCAATGTATTCGAAAGCACAGCATGGAAAAACCGTGAAGCTCCAACAGAGCAAGACTATGCCATAACACTACTAGTAGATTTATCGGGTTCAATGAGTAACGGCAATAAAATACAAGAAACTTTTAAATCAGTTGTTGTATTATCAGAAGTACTCAACAAACTCTCGCTGAATGTTGAAATATTAGGATTCAATGACAGAATCCACGTGTATCAGGAATACGGTCAAGATATTAATGACGATATGCGACATAATATTTCAGACATGCTCGATGAGGTGGAACATGGTAGAGCCAAAGGTAATCCGAGCTATAACGACGATGGGTATGCAGTTATGGAATCATCTGCTAGATTATCCAGACAAGACGTAAAGCAAAAATTCCTGATTGTACTCTCAGATGGATTGCCGAAAGAATCCGATAAACACAGTGGCCTAGAATATGACCTGCATAAAGTTATAAAACACATTACCGAAGAAACTGATCAAAAAGTCATCGGTCTGGGTATCGGTAATGGGACAGGGCACGTTGCACAATATTATCCAAATTCCATTGCTAACATTACCACATCCCAAATGGCCGAGAAAATATCAGACCTTCTCCGTGACCTTATTATTAACTCTAATCAATATTAATATATGGAACAAATCCAAAAATTTATAACATCTCAATATGCTGGCAACCGTGACATGAGCTTGTGTATTATAAAAGACATAGATCAAAAAGAAGTCGAACATATGTTCACGGTATCTGGCTACACACTAATCAATAATACAAAAGACATAGAACAAACAGGTAAATACGTTATGGTTATTTCACCAGAGAACATTGATAACGTGTATAATCTTGCAGCACAGTATGGCTCTGGCCAGTGGAGCGGGCTTGATAATATGTGGCGCACACCAGATTATGGTAATCTTTCAGTTATCGGTTTAATCACTCAAAATTACTTGGTCGAGTTAGGAGATAAAGGTCAGTCATTGTTATCACACGTTGGTATGACTATACAACTATAATTATATGGAACAATTTAAACCAAAAATAGAAAAACTCCCACCAATTCACGAAACAGAAACCCATGTGAGTTACGTCGGGGTCAAACTACCCAAAGCCACCGTAATGGACGAAAACAAGGTAATCTCTAAAAAAACGTATGAGAACTTTGTCAATGATGATTTTTCTATGGCTATCCAGCAAAAGATAGCCACCGCATGGATTCAAGGTCAACCAATACTGATCGAAGGTGGTACCAGTATCGGTAAAACAACCACAGTGAAAAAGATGTGTGCAGATTTGGGCTATGAACCGCATTATATCAACCTTGACAGCAGTGCCGACCCAGAGAAAATGATGGGAAGGTACCTGCCAAACAAAGACAAACAGTCAGATCATGATCCAGAATACGTATTTATCGACGGGGAAGTTACAAAAGGTCTCCGCACTGAAGATGGTAAAGTCAAGGTTATTATTCTCGATGAATACAACTCTGCTTCGCCAGCTGCTCTTATTCGTCTCCATGAAGTTCTCGATGCTCTAGAGCGTGGTGGCACAGTGACATTGTCTGAAGATGCAGGCGAAGTCTTGATTGTTGATAAAAATACGACAAAAATAATCGCTCTGACTAACCCACCAGGTAAAGGGTATTTAGAGCGTCAACCACTTGACCCCGCACAGCTGCGCCGATGGGTCTATCAAAAAGAATCAGCATCTCTACCAGCAGAATCATTCGAAAAATCACTCAATGTATGGGTTGGCTTTGACGAGGGAACACCAAATGAAACAAATCTCAAAACAACAGAATCTCGTGATGACAAACTAAACAAAGAAACACTAAAAGAAATACCTGGCATGCAGCAAATGGTTAAAAAGTATACCGAATTCCACTTTGCAGCAAACAAGCTCCTAGAATCACGCCAAATAGGTATTGATCAACCACAAAAATTCATGTTTTCTGATCGTGATGAATCTAGTCGTGTATTATCATACGTGCAAAATTTTTATAACGGTGACATTACCGAAACATTCCAAAATGCATTGCAGTATTATTATGCTGGTAAAGTGTTGGATGATAAAGACAAAGCCAAATTAAGTGAGCTCATCGCGCATGTACGTTATGTTGAGCCGAAGAATACTGGCCGGGTCGGGCTGGAAGATAAAGAACAGGTGGTTGAAACCGAAACTGTACAAACAAAACCCGAAATAATCCCCGATTTGGAAACCATGAAAAACCAAATCACCGAATCCATGAAACGCGAATGGTTATGGGACACGTGCGACACATCTGTTGTTGACCCACTAATAATTGATTGGGCACAAACAAGGCCTCCCGCAAAATCTATCACCCTAAACCCTGAAACTATTTTAATGCCATATAATATAGAGAAACTATTCATTCCAGACTTAACAGATTTCCACGGCAAAACATATACAGAACTCTTAACTCATATACAAAAAACATATGGCAAAACTCACTATTTACCAGGACTTGAACTCAATGAATACTTTACAAGTAGTCCGGACAAAATACCAGAGAATCTAAAGGATGGTAAATATTATATTTTACCAGGTTCTTCAATCGGCAACTCCGACGGCGATGCGTGTGTCGCGAGCGACTACTGGAATGGTTCCAAGTGGTACTGGAGCGGGGGCAAGGTCGGGGACGAGTTCGGTGCGGATGATGGTGTTTTCCTCTTCGAGCGATAGATTGTTGAGTATTGACCATTTGATAAAATATTGCTTTTTGATTCTTGATATTTGTGGTTTGTGTCCGGAAAACTTTTGGGTGAATATGGGTATGAATACGTTTGTATCCCACCCAGATCGGGACGCATATACCAGAATATGTATGTATTTTATACATAGCGCGCATATGTGTTGTGCTGTATAAAACAGAAATTCCGTGTAGTTATCTGCATGCATTATGATGCAGTACAAACAGGTTCATGGTATTGTCGCACGATACAAAGTCTCATTAACTTTGTATCACTCAGTATCAGGTGGAATGGATGGATAGCTACACAAATTTGATCGGCAACTCCGACGGCGATACGTGTATCGCGAACGACAACTGGAATGGTTCCAAGTGGAACTGGAACGGGAACAAAGTCGGGAACAAGTTCGATGCGAATGATGATGTTTTCCTCTTCAATAATACTGTTTTATACAAGAAAAAATTCCCTAGGGGGATTTTTTCTTTGCTTCTATATTACGTTTCCATCCGTAGAGCATTTTTCCAATTTCTTCTGCATCTACCGACAGTTTAAACATTTTAGTTTCATCAATTCCCTTGAGTTCATAGAGAGTGTATATCATGAATTTTAGTGTATCATTTTTAGCAATAGCGCGTTCGATATAAACAGTACGGTATTGATCACTACTGAATTGCGCTAGAGACACCTGTTCAATAACGTCAGTGAATAAGGTACTAATTTTAATACCTAATGAATAACGGTAATCTTTGTTGAGTGTTTTTACAATTATATTCCAGTTACAAAATAATGAGACAGTTTTTTGCA
>JBGATS010000005.1:0-63455 GCA_044229075.1 Minisyncoccia bacterium | reverse complement strand
TTTCCACGTATTCCCATGAGACAACATCCCTCTATATGCTATTATGGACTCTAGTTCTTGAGTGTCCTTTAAATTACGAATCATACGACGTTTTGTACTCATCCGCAATACTCTATGCTTCTCAAAATGTACCCACCCTAAAAAGTCTACCCCTGATGCAACTGTTCTGATGAACACCTTTTCAGGGTGTAATTCTAGTCGTAACGATTTCCATAAAAATTTCCGTATCAACGGCAATAATTTCTCTAATTCATTTTTACTCTCTGCAAGAAATACGAAATCATCTGCATACCGAATATAGTATTTTTGTTTCAGTTGATGTTTTACAAATTGATCAAACTTGTTCATGTAAATATTTACGAGCAATTGAGAAGTCAGATTACCAAGTGGCAAACCACTATGTGGGTTGCCACTTGTACAAAAACTATCAATAATATTTTCCAATAATCCAATCGTATCACTGTCATCAATATGGCTCCGCAAAATCTGCTTGAGTATTTCATGATCAATACTTGCAAAGAATTTTTTGATATCGCATTTCAGAACCCAACAAGTCCGAGTATTATTACGCGAACATTTTCTGGAAAATTCCTTGAAACGATTGATTGCTTTATGAGTTCCCTTACCAATTCTGCATGAATACGAGTCGTAAATAAATGTTCGATCAAAAAACCAATAGAATTGCCGATAGATAGTATGGTGCATTAACCGATCACGCACTAATGCTTTATGAATGTCACGAGGTTTTGGGTCGTTAATTCTGAACGCTTTATATCCGCTGTGTTGATATGAATAATTCAATAATTGTTCCTGTAGATCAAATAGGTTATCCATTAAATTTCGCTCAAATTCTGCAACATCTGGCTTACTGCGTTTTCCATTTTTAAATTCCTGCCATGCGGCAAGCAAATTTTCCATTGATATGATATCTTGGTATACATGACTCAAAATTTTTTTCATTCCAATAATAGTACCCCCCCCCCCGGCGAAATTACCAGTGATTTTACCAAAATCTAAAATCGCTTATATTGCATGGATGGAGATTTTGAAAAATTTTCCGAAAACATCACGATACACACTGGGCAATAATATCGATCAACATTTCTTGAACATGCTTGCCTATGTGTATCAAGCGACATATCAAAACCCAACTGAGAAAATAAATACCATCGTGCGTGCAACAGGACAATTGGATATGGTAAAGTTTCTACTATCTGTCGCATGGGAAGGAAAAATCATGGCAAACAATCAGTATATAAAAATCTCTGCTGATCTGGACGAAATTGGACGAATGTTGGGCGGATGGAAAAAAGGAATTGAAAAAACACTGGAAACGAAAAACTCTCCTATATAAAAAATAGGAGAGAAAATTTGTGTTTCTGCACAGAACACCGTTACCAGCGTTCCACTCATTGTCTGGATTGACCTTGTTAACATTGAGGTTCAACTTACCGTCATCGTTACGCCACACGTTCAGCCTGCACGATCTTGTGGATGAAACCGTCCTTGTCACTGTCTTTCGTATACACGAAAATGACTGTATCTTATTCGGAATCATTAAAATTCTCTAATTCCATCCACCAACAAAAATTTTTTATATCAAGCTTTGTCTTGAAACACTGTAAATAGAAACCCTGTTTACATTCCGTTCGTGACAACTCCTACGATGAAGAAACAAGCCGTAGCCGATTTCGTATTCATTCGTACATTCATTATAACAAAAATAAGACCCTTTGCAGCCGAGATTCAAGAATCAAAGCTACAAAGGGTCCAATACAAAGGATTATACATCCAAGTTTTCGTTGCTGCACAGAACACCGTAACCAGCGTTCCACTCATAGTCTGGATTGACCTTGCTAACACCGAGGCGCAACTCACCGTCACCGTAACGCCACACGCCCAGCCTGCACGGAGTGCCGTCTTTGCAGTTTGTCAGATAAATAATAATGCCTGTATTATCTTTTTTATCTAATTCACCCGCAACTACCAATGCAGTTGCACGCTCGATTCCATCACTCAAATCATATTCCTGGTAAGCATTTAACTGCTTGCAGCCGTCAATGATTTTTGCGTGTGTAATACTTTTCATAAAACGTAATAATCGGCTGGGCCCAGCAATGGTTTTTGAAACCTTTTCGTTTGGGAACCATCTGGTGATGTTATCACCAGTCCAAACATTCGTGATGCCACGTGCTTTGGCAACTTCTTTGAAGTTTTCCAATTGACGTTCAATAGTACTACTGCCTTCGGCAAGTTGTGTGCCATTGATAACGGTATTTGTTTTGATGAAAATCTTACCAATGACTTCAATGATTTTTGCGACTACGTCTGCTGCAAGTTTAAGCAATTGATCAAGTTCCGCTTTTAGTTCTTGATCTGCAGTGCTTGCTGCCAATTGTGTTACTTTTGGAAATTTCATATTTTCTTATTTAATTTAATTGTTTTTGAATATTCTGTTCTATTATAGCAGAATATGAATATTTGTCGAGTATTCTATTTTGAGTTAGCACCATAATACTGCCCCAAAAACGATTCCTTGAACGAGAAGAAATTTTCTGTCACCAGCGACTCGCGAATATCTGCCACGAGTTTGTTGATAAAAAATAAGTTATGAATCGACAGTAACGTCGCCCCCAGAATTTCCCCTGATCGGATCAGGTGGTGAATATAACTTGGTGTATAATGATTACATGCATAACACATACACGATGCATCCAGTTTCCCCATATCAGTTTTGAATCGTGCATTCTTGATATTTCTTTTTCCATTGATCGTATGGAATTGTCCATGACGCGCAATACGTGTTGGGGAAACACAGTCGAACGTATCGCATCCATTTTCTACACCCAGGAACAAATCAATCGGTTCCCCGATTCCCAGCAGGTGACGAGGTTTGCCTTCGGGTAAAATTTCATTCACCCATTTTACCGCAGATCCCAAGTCTTCTTTTTCAAATGACCCGCCAATGCCGAACCCGTCGAATTCATCACCTTGTTCGTTTTTCATGTTTGCAAGAATTTCTGCAGACTGTTTACGCAGATCGGCAAATCGTCCACCCTGTACCACCGCAAAGAGAGCTTGACGTTTTTCATGATCAAGTTGATTATGACGATCCAGACATCGTAATGCCCATCGATGAGTACGATTCATTGCCTCGACCTGATAATCATAGGGCGCAAGTGGTGACGTACATTCGTCAAATGCAAAAATCATATCAGCACCCAGATTCCATTGAATCTCCATAGATCGTTCTGGTGTAAATCGATGCGATGATCCATCCTTGATAGAACGAAAGGTTACTCCTTCTTCATCAATTGTTACCATGTTGGAAGTTTTATTCTTTCGCTCTCCGGTTTCCTCGTTAATCTGTTCACGAATAATCTGTTCTGTGTTCGCGAGTTTCCCTACCTTTTGATCAAATGCAGTGCCGAGTGAAAATACTTGGAATCCACCACTGTCGGTCATCGTTGGACCAGTCCAATTCATCATACGTGGAAACCCACCATGCAACGCAACAATATCATCACCAGGTTGCAGGTATAAATGATACGTGTTGGCGAGAACAACCTGTGCACCCAGGCCGTGAATCATTTCTGGAGTGAGCGCCTTCACGGTCGCCTTTGTCCCCACAGTCACAAAACACGGCGTCTGTATCACCCCGTGTGGTGTATGGATTTCCCCTACGCGCGCGAGTGTTCCAGGGAGTTTTTTGAGGATGTTGAAATTGAATGGTGACATAAAATATATAGTACTCAGGAATATAGAATTGTAAAATAAAAAACCATTTCAAATGGTTTTTTATTTTACTAAAACTTCCAAACATTATCATAAGACTCAACTGCTAAATCTTCAGATCTTTTTAAGATAATATCTTTATTCCAATTAGGTGAAAATTCTTTATATTTTTCAATAAATTTTCTAACATAATCTAGATTTTGAATTTGTGGAAATAATTCATTTTCAAGCTTTTTAACTTTCTCTTCAGGTAAGAGGTTTCCTAGACTAGAATTGGTTCTAAAGCTAATTACAATCAAATTACCAATATTATCAATATAGTCAGAAATATCTGAATTAATACCACCTACTGGATTCTGCGGGAAAATATGTTCAATATTATGAGCTCTTCTCGTAACTTTCTCACTTGGATTAAATATTTTGATCCAAGACGCTGGAAAAACACCGTAATTATTCAAACGATCAAATATATAAGATATTAAAGCTATTGAATCTGAAGAATATGAAATGTCACTAAATCTTGAAACGAACTCATCTTTTAATGCAATTTTTTCAGACAGGCTTACAGTTAGTTCATTTAAGGTTCCAATAAAATTATTTGTTTCTGAGAAAAATTTACAATAATCAGAATATAACTTTTCAACCTCATTTCCAACCCTTTCACATATTGCATTATTAACGAAATGATATTTTTCTAATTTTTCAAAGAAATTAATTAATTTCTTTGAATCTGTATTATTATCATGACCATTTTTGATGAAAGACTTTAGTGCAGAATAAATTAAAGGGTATACCTGTGTTACTTTAAACAATCTTAGAGCTTCAATACTGCTAAATAATTTTTGAATCTTTTCTTGATCTTGAGGTAGTGTAATATAGCCTATTAATTTTAAATAATCTTGGAGTTGACTTATCTCGCCAGATCTTATTATTGAATAGAATCTAGAAAATTCATCAATCTCATTAACAAGATTTAATGGCCCTATTTCTGTTGAATAACTTTTTATAGCTTTATACAAATTCGACTTACTAACATAACCCTTTTTGGAAACATAAAAATACTTTAACATTCTCAAGATTGTTCCTCCTGAATTCTCAATTATTTGAGACCATGTTTCATCCAATCCCTCAATACCTGATTGGAATAGATAATTTTTAAGTAAATCAGAAGCTTCAAGATCAACCCCTCTCGCATTTGTTCTTTCAAAAATACTAAATGCTTCTAATTCATTTTCAATATCAATTCTTACAACATAAGAATCGTAAACAGCATTAATAAACCTCTCTAGTTCATTATGATTGAAATTTTGAATTTCTTTAAAAAAGAAATCATAAATTGGTTTTATTTTATTAACTTGTCTTTTAATACTTCTATTATTTAACTTATCAACAAAGACTCCACCCCAATCAGATTTAGAAATATAACTAAAAATATCTTTAATGGATTCAGATGTTATTAATCTTGGACCAACAGATTCTCCAGTTCTTGATATAAACGTAATTTTATTTTGTATTTCCTGAGCAAAAGATACAGAATTAATCCTTTTCGCAACTTCTCTACATGCAATTAAAAGAATTAAGATTGTTGTAATTCTTTGTTGTCCGTCAACTATTTTAATAATAGAATTATTTAGCTCAGAAACATCAAAAATAACCGTACCTAAAAACAAGCTTCCTTGGGAATTCTCATTTCCAAAACTTTTTAAATCATCAAGAAATTCTAAAGCTTCTGATTTTCCCCAAGTATATTGTCTTTGATACCTTGGAACTTCATATTTTGCTGACAACCTCAGAAGATCTTCTATTTTTGCAGGATTTGGATTTATCATATTTTTTATATATATCACAAAACCACCCTTTTGTCAGGTGGTTCTTATTTTACAAAATCATCTGCTGAGCTATTTCACCACCCGCACAAACTTCAATTCCTGCACATTTACCGGCGTTCGGGCAAGCACTGTCTGATACGGATCGCGTTCATCGAATGTTACCGACTTGATCATTCCAAAAATAAATTCTGGTGAACCTGGTAGCGTCATCACATCACCATCACGCACATCCAAATCCCGCGGCACGTGTAGTTCGAAATTCCCAGATCCTTTACCAACCACAGGAACCGTAATACCCAATCGTGCAATTACTGCATCTCCTTTCCAAAAACTTCCCGAGATCAATGTTCCCTGCGCTGTTGTTTCTGTTACTTGATCTACTATTGCAATAACCCCATTTTCACCGGCAATAATCCTATCTCCAACAACAACTCCGTCACGAGTCCCCCGATCAATCATAATACGATCATAGAGGTTTTGTGAGGGTCTTGCGATGACTCGCGCAGTGATCATGGTATGGGTAGATTTTGGATAGTCCAAAAGGGTGCGCAATGATGTGTTTTCATCCTCGATTAATTGCAGGTGGGCAACCTGTGATTGTAATTGTTGTTCTTGGTCTCGTAATGTTTCTATCTGCGCAATTAATATTTTTTTTGGGGTTGCCAAGTTCGTAGTATAGGCGAGTATTTCCTCGGTAGATTGTCGTACTGCCGACATACCGCGAAGGATTGTTCTCCCAAAAACAATCCCCATGAATACAAATATGCCTACAAAAAAAATTCTGAAAAAGAGTTTCTTTCCAGAGTTTTTGTTTGTTCGAGATTGATTAAAAGGTAACGCCATAATCTTCTTTTACGAGAACTTGCCCATAGTGTTCCAAGTCTTCCAGGACAACACCACATCCCCGAGCAACCGCAGAGAGTGGCTCATTCGGAATATGTACCGGAACCTTGAAATTTTTCGAGAGAACCTCGTCTATTCCAACAATTAATGCTCCACCTCCGGTAACAAAAATTCCACGATTAATCACATCAGCAACAATTTCTGGTGGAGTCGTTTCGAGAACTTCGCGTACACCGTCAACGATAACATCTAATGATGCGCGAATTGCTTGAAAAATATCATGATCCGTAACCACAATTTCTCGAGGAAGACCAGAGATCAGATCACGCCCGCGAACAGTCACCGATCGTCGTTCACCAGATGCCTGTGCAGCACCAACAGCAATTTTTATATCTTCTGCAGTTTTTTCTCCTACCAAAATTTTATATGCATTTCTCAGATAATCAATCACATCCTGATTCATTTTATCACCTGCAAGCTTGATCGATTTTGACTGTACAATTCCACCCAACGACATCACTGCGATATCGGTTGTTCCTCCACCAATATCAACCACCATACATCCAACAGGGTCGAGTACGGGAAGTTCTATCCCAATCGCACCTGCCATAGGTTCCTCGATAATATATACCTCACGAGCTCCTGCAGAAATCGCAGCATCATATACCGCACGATGTTCTACATTCGTAATTCCCGAAGGCACCCCAATAACCACACGTGGTTTGAATGTTTTCGGTGAGAGTTTTTCAGCCTTTCCAATCAGGTATGCCAACATTTCCTCGGTCACTTCAAAATCTGAAATCACTCCATCAACGATTGGATGAATTGCTTTGATATGGGTTGGCGTACGGCCGAGCATTTGCTTTGCCTCTATACCGACCGCAACAATACGTCCTGTTTTAGTATTGAGTGCCACAATAGATGGTTCGTTAATGATAATTCCCTGTCCGCGCAAATATACCAGCGTATTTGCTGTTCCCAGATCGATTCCGATATCGTTTGAAAATTTGTTATAGAGGTTTTTGAACATAAGATGTACGGACTATAGCATGGAAGCGACTTTTGCGGAAGTTGTTGACAATAAATATTTAATATGATATATTACTTTATAAGAGTGTAATTCACACTTAATAAAATATTAAAACTTAATAAAATATTAAAAATGACTGAGCAAGAAAAAATTCAAACAATGCTTTATTTGCTTTATGAACAAAGATTAAACGCTTATGAAATTGATTACAGAAAAGACCTTAAATTGGTAAAGGAAAAATTTGAAATAATTAAAAGTGAAAAACCTTTCATAGGCGTACAACAAAAGCAATCTGGAGAAAAAGTTTTTGTAAGACTATGGATGACAGAACCTACAGAAAAAGCAATTGGTCATTATGCCCTTTGCGAAGCATTAGTAACATTGGAAGAAGTTACAAATTTTATTAAAGAAAATAATTTAGTCGAACAGACTATTTTAAATAATTATAAAATTTATAACTAAACCAAATGTTATAAAAACAAAAAGCGTCTGCATTGCATTCGCTTTTTTTTATTTCTTCAAAATTTCAAATAAATCACTATCAGTAATAATTTTACCCTCTAATTCATTTCGTTTTTTATATTCCAATCCACCTTTTTCCAGTGATTTTTCTGAAATCACCACGCGATGTGGAATTCCGATCAGATCTGCATCTGCAAATTTTGAACCTACTGATACATCACGATCGTCGAGCAATACCTCGATCCCTTTACTTATTAAATCTGCATATAAGTTTTCTGCCTGATCACTCACATTTCCAATCTGTATCAAGTGGACTGCAAATGGCGCCACTGATTCTGGCCAGATGATTCCTTTTTCGTCAGATAACAATTCTACAATAACACCCACCAATCGTGAAATACCAATTCCATAGGAACCCATATAAACTGTTTGCGGCTTACCTTCTGCATCAGTATATACCAATTCCAAAGGTTCTGAAAATTTATGTCCGAGCGAAAAAATGTTTCCAACCTCTACTGCTTTTTCCTCTACCAGATCTGCTTTATGTAAACCAAGATCTGCCAAAACTTCATCATTATAAACCTCTTTGTTTACAGCAAGATTTTTTTCGCGACTCACATAAATAATATCTTCGCCTGCATCACAGATTGTTTGAAATTCGTGCGAATATTTTGAAAACGTTCCACCTGACGCAAATGTAAAATAAGTTTTTTCACCAAGTCCTACTTGTTCAAAGACATTTTTGTACGCTTGAGATATTTTTTCATAAAAAGCGTCATGCTCTGCCTTGTCTTTAGAAAATGAATAGAGCGCTTTCCAAAAAAACTCACGCCCACGGATTATTCCTGATTTCGCACGCATTTCATTTCGGAACACACTACGAATATCATACGGATATACTGGTAAATCTTTATATGAATGGATGAAATTTTTCATCATCGAGGTTTGCGGTTCCTCGTGAGTAAATGCAAGTCCAAGTTCTGTTCCATTTTTCAACGTTGTTTTAAACCAATTATCTACAATTTCATCACTCCAACGAGTTTTATCCCAAACTTCTTTTGTTTGTAATGCGGTTGATTGCATTTCAACACCTCCAACTGCGTTCATTTCTGAACGTATAATGTTAGCAATATTATTTAATACACGAACACTTAATGGTAACATGGTATATACGCCAGCCATTTCTTTATAAATAAACCCAGCCTTGATCAAGAGTTGAGCGTTTTTTGCAACCTCGTCTGCTGGGGCTTCCTTTCGTGTTTTGGTAAATAATTGTGACTGTTTCATAGATAATTACATGGTACAGGAAATGAGTGATTTTTGCAAAAAAAAAAAACGGCTTTGCTTTAGCAAAGCCGAAAATCTAAGGGTCTAACAGCCTTATTCAATTTTTTAAGAGTCAAAGTTCTTCGTCGCAGAAGCAAAGCAAACAGCCGTCGACATACCAGTCACACTCGAAGCCTTCGAGGCCGAACCAGAAGCCGCCATCAGTGCGAGCGTACACGACCGGCACGCCGTGCATGTCGCAAGAGTCTTTCAACAGAGCTTCCTTTTCATCAAAGGAGGAGTACGGTTTGCCTTTCGGTAATAGGTCACGTTTCTGTTCGAAAACTAAGGATGCGCCTACTGCACCTGTGAAGATGTTGTTTTGTGTTTTAAGGAACGCCATACGTTCTTCAGAGGTGGTGTAGCCAGAAACTGTTTGCTTAAATGCTTTTACGCGAAGCTTGCGACCCGGTACTAATTGAACGGTTGCCTTGTTGAAATTCTTGTCAGTAATGTCGTCACGGTAGTAATAAAACTTTTTACGGTTGTTCTTACTAAATGTAGCCAAATGAGTTGAGTGAACAAAATCATCTGGTACAGTGATAACACCAAGGTCAAGCAACAAGTCGAACTTTTCGCCTGGTACAGCTTCGGGTTTAACTTCAACTGTCTTTGCTTTTATTTCATGTGTTCCGTCAACCAGACCGATTAAGTCTTCTTTGCGGATGTTCTGAAACAAATGCAACAGTTTTTTGGGTTCGATTGCCCAATCAATCAAGAGCTTTTTCGCAAGCTCCAAAAAGGACGCAAGGTTTGCACCTAACAGTCCAACGACTTTTTCGTAAGTAGCCATTTTGTATTTATTTAAAAGGTACGTCTTTCAACAAATGCTGAAAGTAGCAAGAATTCCTACTGACTTTATTATATCATATGCAGCCATATTGTCAATGTCTTACCCTATTTATCTAAAAAATCCTTGCCTTTTCATCAAAATATGCTATATTTTCCTGGTCACACAGTGTCAGAACAGTCGTCGGAATGGATATAAAAATTCCGAACTTGTAAGAAAATTGCAACTGTTCCTGCAGGCGTCACCTGCTGAAACGAGAGGTTTTATTACTAACCCACCTCTTGTGCATTCGTGTTAATCTTTAACTATGTCTAGAATTCAGGACATGTTTGAAGTAGGTGCTCACTACGGATACAGTCGTACTCGTCGTCACCCTACTACCAAACAATATATTTATGGATCAAAAAATCGAACTGATATTATTGATCTCGAAAAAACAGAAGCGCAACTTGCAAAAGTTGAAGAATTACTAAAATCAATCGCAGCAACTGGTCGACAGGTTATCTTTGTTGGAACAAAACCAGAATTACGAGATCTCGTAAAAATAACTGCAGAATCAATGAATATGCCGTATGTCGATGAACGATGGATCGGTGGAACATTGACCAACTGGAAACAAATCAAAAGTCGCGTAACTACGTTGGATGACCTCTCTGGAAAATCAGAAGAAGGAACACTGACCTACAGTACCAAAAAAGAAAAATTACTCATTGAACGAAAAATTGAAAAATTGAATCGTCGATTCGGTGGACTCTCTTCGCTCAAGGGAATCCCTGCAGCGGTAATCGTTATTGATGCACGAGAAGAAGTGAACGCAGTTACTGAATCACGTATGATGGGAGTTCCTGTTATTGCCATTGCCAATACTGATAATGATGTGAGTACACTGGATTACCCAGTTATGGCAAACGACAACAGTCGAAAAAGTGTAGACTTTTTCTTGAAACAATTTGCAACAGCTCTAAAAACTGCATAATTATTTCTTGTTCTTTATTCATTATAATCTATCTCTCTTTATGACTATCACAACTGATGATGTAAAAGCGTTACGCGATGAAACCGGCGTTTCTGTTATGCAATGTAAAAAAGCATTAGAAGAAGCGGGTGGCGACATGGAAAAAGCTCGTATGATTTTACGAAAAAATTCTGCAAGTGCAGCTTCAAAAAAATCAGAACGAACATTGGGTGCAGGAATTGTTGGATCATATGTACACTCTAATAAAAAAATGGGGGCGCTCGTAGAACTCTTTTGTGAAACAGATTTCGTAGCACAAAACCCAGAATTCGTAGATGCAGCAAACGACCTCGCGATGCATATTACCGCAATGGCTCCAGAATTTACTCGATCAACAGATATTGACGAGGCGTCACTTGAAAAAGCAACGGCATTCTTTAACGAGGAAATTGCAAAAACTGATAAGCCTGCAGAAATCAAGGAAAAAATCCTCCAAGGAAAACTCAATGATTTCTTTGCAGAGAAAACACTCCTCAATCAACCGTTTGTAAAAAACCCAGACGTAACCATCGAACAACTGATCAATCAATTGATCCAAAAAACAGGTGAAAAAATTGAAATTGGAAAATTCTCTCGATTTTCAGTATAACAATGGCCGGGGTATTTTCTTTTTTCTGGAATATGCTATACTCTGATGGTCTATGTATTTTTTACTTGCAATGATATGTGCGTTGCTCGGTATGGGAATCATCCTGTATCGATCACCAATACGATCAACAGGTAATCGTTATCTCATTGATACAGATCGTTGGATAGAATACTTTTCGATGTCGTTACGTTCGTGGATTCGCAATTTTTTAAAGTTTATTGTAGTGCATCTGGTATATTGGTATCGCCATATTACGCGCGATATCTCTATCCATACTACCGTAAAACAAAAAGTTCGCGAGTTACTCTACGAACACCACACCTCAAAAGGTATTCTGAAAAAGAAATCAAATCTTTCCCATCTCACCCAAGAGAGTCTAAAAAAATAGTATTCTCTTTCTGATCTGGGGCATAGCCATTCGTGGTTAGCTCAGTTGGTGGAGGCGAGGAATGACCAAATCCATTTTGACCAGTTTTGGTAAGACGGTAGTATTATACTAACTATCTGATATGTTCAATAATTGATAATTATTGTGCCAATATAGCTCAGTTGGTGGAGGCGAGGAATGACCAAATTCATTCCGAGCGGTTTTGTAAAAACCGTTGTATATGTTAATCTGTAGAATAATAAATAACCGAAATGGTTATTATGCCGGCATAGCTCAGTTGGTAGAGCAACGGTTTTGTAAACCGTAGGTCGTGGGTTCGAATCCCTCTGCCGGCTCCAAAGAAAAAACCTTGCATCCTGTGCAAGGTTTTTTCTTTACCGCTATAAAAAAAATTGAAATAAAAAAGCACCTTGTTACAGGTGGCCCAGAGGGACTCTATACTTTTTGTTTACTCTTTCTCAACTTCCAATTGGAAGGTTGAACCGCCTGGGTTCAATCCATCTTGGACTGTTTGAAAATAGATAGTATCACCATCTATTCTCTCGTGAAGATGGTTTACACCCCCATATTTTGAGTTGTAAACATAAATATTTACATCTCCTTTTTTTTTAACAACCGAGCTTCGCATTGAAAGCCGGTTGAAAATGATAGCCTGTATCCATTTTCAATTTTTTCTACATCTAATTCAAAATTAGATGTAAAACCTAAGTTACTGTTAAGATTTTTTGCTTTTTTTGTCATTTTCTTTTTTTTTATTTGTGAATAATTAATTTTGATAGTACAGTCGCCTTTTTTTATATTTCTGTTTTGTCAAAATGTTTGACAAATTTAAAATAAGATTTGAAAGCATTTACCAATCTTTCCCCTCTTTTTTCATCTTTGGTTTTATATATTAGAAATTGCAAACCTGCAAAATTTCTTATTCCAGGTTTTTTGTCCCATGTAATAAAACCACATTGTTTTTCGTAAAAATAATAAAGTAAACCAATAAGACTATTTCCTTTTTCTAAATTTTTATCAATGAAATTCTCTATTTCTTATAAGAGTAAATCATTTTTAATTCTTAAGAATATTGAGGTATTATTGGTTAAATGTCTTTTGCAATAAAACATTAAACTTTCTTTCATATTTATTTGTTTCATTATTGTTTGTTTTTTAATTTGTTAAGGAATATTTTCACTCAGAAGTATATCATATTAGCTACTATTTGTCAATCTCTTTTCATCAATAAAAATACCCTTATAAAATAAAGGTATTTTTTAATTCCCTATTCAGGTTTTTTGGTCTTGTTCGTGGTTTTTGTATCAACTGTTTTATCTGTTGTATTACTTGTTTCCAAACTTTTCTTGAGTTCTGGAATCAGCTTTTCAACTGTCTCAATAGACTGAAATCCGGTATATGGCTTTTCGTTAATTACCACCACCGGCAGTGTATCAGAAACTTTATACAGTGTTTTCAGGGTGGCAATAGCAGACAGATCGAGTTCTGTGTCGAAAGAATACACGCGTAATTCTGGATATTTTTCACGGAGCGCGGTTAATACGTAGCCCTGCTTTTCACAATCGGTGCATTCATTTTTATAAAAATACAGAATATAAATTGGCTTGAAATCACATTTTTGTGATAACTCGAGTCCCAGCAAATAATCCTTGATCTGGAGTAATGAGTAGTATTTTTTCAAACCAATCACCTGTGCATTGTCGGTCCCCAGCTGACTTTCCATAAAAGCGAGTCGTTCTCCCAGACTACCAATCTCTGGGGCGAGTAGCGAATTACCATCCTGTGTACAGGTTGACCGTTTCAAGAGTGAAAACTGTGTTTCAGAAGACAGGAGGTCAATAGAAATCTTGTCCTGAATCGATCGAATTTCAGTGAGTTTTCGTTCACTCATTATTTTGGTCACATAAAACACCGTGATAAAAATTCCGGCAGTAATCACAAAGGTGACCACGTATTTAAACCATTCAAAAGTAGATTGTTTCATATATTTTATCGCCAAGAATTTTTCTTGGAAGTAAGAAAGTTATAGGTAGATCGAATGGTCCACCATGATGCAAAAAATGGATAAATAACAAACGTGAGTAAGTCGAAGGTAAGTAACCGCGTACGCAGAATACTCCTACGGCTGACATACACGATAAACATTGTTATTATTAAGAGTAAAAATGCAAGGTAGGTATATGAATGAGTACTGGTAAAAAATAAGTCGAATCTGGGTGCTGAAAAATCAAATCCAGTAACAAACAATTCTACTGCAAGATTATAAATTCCTTTCATTGCGCTCCACATAATCAATGGAAATGAAATGATCGCAGTAATGATAGAAACCATGGAAAATGGCAAAATAAACGCTCCCAGATTGCCATACCGTTTTTTCAACAGAATGTGTCCATATTCGGAAAGAATATTTTTCATACCTCCATAGGTCCAGCGAATGCGTTGTTTCAATAATGCTGGCCATGTTTTTGGTCCATGGGTGTATACAATAGAATCTGGTGCGTGAACTATTTTCATACCGTGAACCTGCATACGCAATGCGATTTCGAGATCTTCGGTATGGTGAGCCTCGATATAATACCCAATTTTGTCAAACACTGACCTACGTAAAATAGTAAACGGACCGGGCGCAATATAGAGCGCATTGAGCGCAGAAAATACCTTACGCAAATAAATACCAATTTCATATTCTGGTTTCTGCATATACTGCATGAGTGTTTTCGGCTGATCAATTACCATGGATGGTACCACACACATTATTTCTGGATCAGAGAATGGTAAAATCGAATGACGAAGTGCTTGATCATCAACTCGTGAATCAGCATCGAGACATCCTACGATGTCAGTTGAAATACGATCCAACCCATAATTCAATGCAGCATATTTGCTTCCCTCATTATCTTTATGGAATAATCGTACTTGCGGATGGTCTGCGAATTGTTGCACAACCTGCCATGTTGTATCAGTCGAACCATCATCAATGACTACTACGAACAGTTTGTCTTTCGGATAATCCAAATCAAGCAATGAATGCACGGTTTTTACCACGGTAGACTCCTCGTTCCAGCACGGCACCATAATTGACACTGATGGAAGGGATTCTTCTGAAAAACCTGAATAGGTATCCTTTTTAGACCATCCAAAATAGGTAAGAAGAAGAAATATTTGAAAATAGAGACTCAAAAATAATGAGACATAGATAAACACAAGATGTGCTGTTTCAATCATAGATAACCATGATTCTATCACAAAAACAACCTTCTGGGAAGGTTGTTTTTGTGAAGATCTAAAATTCGTTTATCAGTCTTGTATACTGGAAATTGCGATAAAAATAATAGTAATTATTCCGATAACACAATACGTTCCATATTCGATTGTAGTATTTCCTTTGGCAAGAATACTGACCATATTCAAATTCTTGTTAAGAAAACCTCCAATTCCAATCATTCCCCACTGAATCCCTGCGAGACAGGTAATCAGGAAGGACCATGAATAGATCATTTCCATGAATCGTTGTTTTTTCATAATGAATAGATTAATAATCTTTTAGTTTCATAATTTTATCATTACCACGCATTTTATCATGAACTTTTGCTTCAATCTGACGAATACGCTCCCGGGTAACCCCGAATTCTTTACCTACCTCTTCCAGGGTATGATTAATTCCGTCTACCAACCCGTAGCGCATTTCAATAATCTTTCGCTCTTTATCAGAAAGGTCGTCGAGAATTTCGCGAATTTGATCTTGTAAGATTCTCTTTGATGCTTCTCGATCAGGTGAAAGAATTTTTTCATCAGCAATGAATTCCCCGCGGGTAGATTTATCGTCATCACCAGAACCCACCGTGTCTTCGAGCGACATTGTCGACTGATTAATTTTGTTAATCATGTGAATCTTTTCAACATCGAGCCCCATTTCCAGGGCAATTTCCTCGGGAAGCGGTGTTCGCCCGAGATCCTGTTCCATACGGCGCGTTACCTGTCGAAACTTTGAAATGGTCTCTACCATGTGTACAGGAATACGAATCGTACGTGACTGGTCTGCCAGAGCACGGGTAATGGATTGACGAATCCACCACATCGCATAGGTACTGAACTTGAATCCTTTGGTCCAATCAAATTTCTCGACTGCTTTATAGAGCCCAATATTCCCCTCTTGAATGAGGTCAAGGAGTGTGAGATCAGAACTTTTTGAGGAATATTTTTTTGCTACAGAAACTACGAGTCGCAAGTTAGCCTGTGCAAGCAAGTTTTTTGCTTCTTCATCCCCTGCTGCAATACGGCGCGCAAGTTCTTTTTCTTCAGCTGCACGGATGAGTGGATATTTTCCAATCTCTTTCAAATACATCTGAATAGAGTCGTAGGTGCTGCGTTCACGCTCATACCGTCGCCCTACCAACTCTTCGAGAATTGGTGATTGTGGCATGTCTACTGAGAGTAAATTCCCACTCTCTAATACATCAACACCTGCGTCAGCCAATTTTACATAGAGTTCATCCAGAAAAAGAATGTCGTCTTCAACATCTGGAAACGATTTCAATATTTCTTCATACGTAACAAATCTTCGTTTTTTTCCTTTTTCAACGAGGAGTTGGAGGCGCTCTTCGATTTCTTCTCTGGTAACACCTCGTACTGGTTGTGGTGGTATTTTCGTGGTAGCTTTTTTGGAAGAAATTACTTTTTTAGGAACTGTTTTTGTTGCTATTTTTTTTGATGGTAGTTTTTTTGAAACTATTTTTTTTGTCATTGGTGTTCCCTTCTTTTGACTCATCTTTTTTTCTACCTCTTTTACTGGCTTTTTTACTACCACCTTTTTCGTCACACGTGCTGTGTGAGTATTTTTCTTAGCAGTATTTTTTTGAGATTTTTTTTGTGCCATAGTACATACAAAGATTATTCTGCTAATTGACGTATCAACGCTTCTTTTTTCGATTGAAGCTCAAGAAGTTGTTTCTGTACCTGTGCAATATGTTCTGAGTTTTCTTCTTGAATTAATTGGTTTCGAGTCTTTACAATTTCTGTATCTAATATATTCAATGAAATTCTATATCGTATAGTATCAAGTCGTATTCGCCAAGCTGTTTGGTCTGTTGGGTCGAGATGGTTATAGGTTGATTGTATCACGGAAAGTTGCTCTTGTGATACAGGATACTGATTCGTAGCTATTATAGCTTTTATTTCTGGATGATCATCAAACCAAAACATAGTTTCTTGTGGGAATACTTGACGTATCCCAGCAAGTTCCTGATACAATCGATCATTTGTATTTTCCAGAGAATTAATTTCTGATGGTATAATGTGATTATCATAATCCTGATAACCACCGATCGACTTGGTATTACTGAGATATTTTTGAAATTCGTTTCGGATACTTTCCACAGAAACCTGGAGATGATGTGCAATTTTTTGGAGCATCCCATCCCGTCGTACATGATTCATTATTTCTGCAATAACTGGAAAAAGGTACTGTTCTGTTTCAATAATTTTTTCTCGCAATGTATGATTTTTTGTAATCATTCCGTGGAAATCAATATAATCCTGCTGTTGTGAAATAAGAGTATCCCACGATTCTGGATGTGTAGTAATCATATCAGCAGGATCCATACCATCTGGGAGGATGAGTAACCCAACCTCTCGATCAAACCGATATGCGGAAAGTGCAATTTTATGAGCAGATGCAATTCCTGCACGATCACCGTCTGTAGCGATAATAATCCTATCAGCAAACCGCACTAACACTTCCATATGATGATCAGTAGCAGCAGTTCCTGATAGGGCAACCGTTTCCGGATGCCCAACCTGATGCGAGAGAATTGCATCCATTTGACCCTCTACAATGATAACCTCTTTTTTAGTACGTATTGTTTCTTTTGCAAGTGAAAACCCAAAGAGTGCTTGTGATTTGTGGTAGATCAATGTTTCAGGGGAATTAATATATTTTCCGACATCTGACCGTGCTCCTTCGCGAGTGCCGGGCAACAATCTCCCAGAAAAGGCAATGGTGTTTCCTTGATGATCTGTTATGGGAAACATGATTCTTCCACGAAATCGATCATATAATCCTCGAGACGATTTTCCTACTAACCCTGATGCGATTAGGTCTTCTTCTGAAAATCCTTTCTTGATAAGTGTTGTCACTAACGCCTGAAAATCATCCGGAGCATATCCAATACGCCATACCTTTATCGACACAGGAGTAATTCCGCGTTTTACTATGTAATCACGAGCATGTGTATCCCGAGAAAGACACAGTTGATAAAACCGAGTCGCCATTTCATGAATGGTAATTAATGTTTTTTTCTGGGCAACCTCTTTTGAAAATTGTTCTGAGTAATCCAGAGGGATTCCTGATTTTTCTGATAAGATTTTGAGGGCTTCTTTAAAATCAACATGTTCAATCTCTTGGATAAAGGTGAATACATCTCCTCCCTTTTTACACCCAAAACAGTAAAACATCTGTTTTTCGGTATTAACCTGGAGACTAGGTGTTTTCTCTACATGAAAAGGACAGCATGCTTTATAATTTTTCCCAGCAGGAATTAACGTAATATAGGAACCCATTACTTCCTCGATATGCATTTTTTCTCGAATCAAGTTTTTAACGGTATTCATAGAAAACGGGAAAGAACGCCCTGGTTATACAACAAAGACGCTCTCTCGTAATTAATGTTCTGCTAATGCATCTTCTTGTTTTTTCAATAGAGAAACTTCTGGGATAAAATCTTCACTGAGCCCCGTTCCCGCAGGAATCAAGTTTCCAATCATTACGTTTTCTGTAAGTCCACGGAATTCGTCCATTCCTCCTTGGATAGCTTTATGAACCACGGTTGTAGTTGTTCGTTCGAACGCAGCCGCAGAAAGCCATGATTTAGAGGTAAGTGATACCTGTGAAATTCCAATGAGCATCACCTTTGCAGTTGCAGGAATTTCCCCTGCCGCGACAGCTCGTTCATTTTCTTTTACAAACTCAACATTTTCAATTACCTGTCCTGTGGTGAATCGTGTACCGTTTGGTACAATAACCTTTCTTCGTGATAACATTTGTCGAACAATAATTTCCAAGTGTTTTCGTGCAAGGAAAAGACTGTTCAATTCGTATACTCGAGAAATTTCAGTAATAATATATTCTTGAACGCGATCGAATCCTGCAATGTCATGAATTTCATGAACATCTGCAGCACCATCAGTGAGCAAGTCACCCTTACGAACTCGTGACCCTTTTTTCACAACAACTGATCGAGGAATAGTAATGGTGTACTCGTGATTTTTTTCACCGTTTTTCACAGAACTTGGATCGGCGAGTACTTGAATAATTTTTGTATCTCCATCAACACGAATATCAACAACTTCCCCGTCAACATAACTAATCACGGCTGGGAATTTTGCAGTACTACATTCCAATAATTGAATTACTCGAGGAAGTCCCGCAGTAATATCAGCTCCCACTACTCCTCCCGAGTGAGTTGCACGCAATGTCAACTGTGTTCCTGGTTCTCCAATTGCCTGAGCGGAAACAATTCCTACTGCTTCACCGAATTTTACCAAATGGTTACGTCCGAGATCAAGGCCATAACAATGCTGACAAAGTCCGTACACCGTATCACAGGTAAGTGGAGATCGAACGACTGCTTCAACAATATGTCGTTTTTCTACCACCGCCATATCATTTTTTGTAATGAGGTGACCTTTTTTAAAGAGGATTTCTCCTTGATCATCTTTCAATGTTTCTGCAAGTACACGTCCAAACAGGTGTTTGGTAATTGGTTTTACAATTCCATCAACGGTTTCCTCTCGTAATACTAATCCTTTTTTTGCACCACAATCAATTTCTGTAATTACTACATCCTGAGCAGACATGATCAGTTTTCGAGTGAGGTATCCAGACGTTGCTGTGTTCAATGCAATATCGGCAAGCCCCTTTCGGGATCCGTGATTCGTAATGAAATATTCGATTGGTGAAAGACCGTCTTTATACGATGATACTACTGGAAATTCAATCGGTCGCCCTTGTGTGTTTACAATTACTCCTTTCATACCAGCCATCTGGGTAAGCTGACCAATACTTCCTCGGGCACCTGATACCGCCATGTCAGAAATTGATTCTGATGAACCAAAGTTTGCTTGAATTTCTTTTTCAACCTTTCGCATAACACCTTCCCATAATTCAATGAGTTTTATATAACGTTCTTCGTCAGAGATAAGTCCATCAAGATATTGATCAATAATTTTTCGTTCTGACTCTCTTCCTTCTGCAATAATAGCTCCTTTTGTTTCTGGAACAAGCGCATCGTCAATACCCATACTCGTTCCTGACTGCGTTGCATATTTGTATCCAAAAGATTTAATAGCGTCGAGAATCGGTGGTGTTGCATCAATACCATAATCATTAATCATTGTTTCAACGATTTTTGAAAGGCCTTTTTTATTCACAATATCATTAATAAAAAGATAGTTATCAGGAAGAATTTTATTAAATAAAATTCGCCCAACTGATGTTTCCATCATTTTTCCATCAAACGATTGATATCGTGGTGATGACCCTGGTGCAACAAAAATCTTTGCACGTAAATCTACCAATCCATAACTATGTGCGAGCAATGCTTCCTTTGGTCCTGTAAAATACTTTCCTTCTCCTGGTTTTCCTGCAACAATTTTTGTCAACCAATACACTCCCAAAACAATGTCCTGTGATGGTGCAACTACTGGTTCTCCTGATTGTGGTTTTAATAAGTTTTTATTTGAAGCAATAAGTTCCCGAGCTTCGATCTGTGCAGCCTGTGATAGTGGTACGTGAACTGCCATCTGGTCACCGTCAAAGTCGGCGTTAAACGCAGAACATACGAGCGGGTGCACCTGGATCGCCTTTCCTTCGATGAGTACTGGATGGAATGCCTGAATAGATAATCGGTGCAATGTTGGCGCACGGTTCAAGAGTACATATTTCCCTTGAATTACTTGTTCCAAAATTTCCCAAACTTCCGGAATTCCTTCTTCGATTAATTTTCCAGCTCCGCGAATGTTATACGCCAACTCTCGTTTCATGATTTCTCCAATAACGAATGGTCGGAATAATTCCAGTGCCATATATTTTGGAATTCCACATTGGTTCAATTTCAAATTTGGTCCAACAACGATTACTGATCGCCCAGAATAATCTACTCGTTTTCCGAGTAAATTCTGTCGGAAAATTCCTTGTTTTCCTTTTAAGTAATCTGCAAGTGATTTCAATTGACGTTTTTGTGATTGGTTCATTGCAACTGATCCAGAACTCTTACGAATAGTGTTATCAATCAATGAATCAACAGCTTCCTGAAGGATTCGTTTTTCGTTTCGCAAAATAACATCAGGAGCACCAATTTCTTTCAATTTTTTCAAACGATTGTTACGATTGATTACTCGACGATAGAGATCGTTCACATCAGAAGTTGCAAATCGTCCACCTTCCAATGGCACCATCGGACGAAGTGCAGGTGGAATAACTGGAATTGCTTTGAGGAACATCCATTCTGGTCGTTGCCCAGAAACAAGAAATGATCGTACTAACTGGAGACGTTTTTCAATTTTTTCTCGAGTTGCTGTTTCTGCTTTCTTTTCAATAATTTTTTCAAGCTCTGCCTCCATTTTTTTAAGATCAAGTTTTGACAAAATTTCGTATACCGCCTCTCCTCCGATACCTGCCTCAAAAATAGTTCCGTACCGAACAGAAAACCGATGATATTCTATTTCTGAAAGAACCCGATGCGGAACAATTTCGAGGATTTCTTTTTTCGTATTCGTAAAGAGCTCTTGCATTGCATCTTTTTCTGAATCGTTCTCCAATGTTTTCATGCGAATCTTGAATTCATGTTCGAGATCCTTGAGAACTTTTTGTCGTTCTGTTTCGTGGACGTCGGTAATAATGTATCCAGCAAAGTACACAACTTTTTCCAAGTTTGCGAGTGGTACATCCAAGAGTAAGGAAAGTCGTGATGGCGCAGCTCGTAAAAACCAAATATGCGCAACAGGACTTGCGAGTTCAATATGTCCCATTCGTTCACGACGAACAATGGATCGAGTAACCTCTACCCCACATTTTTCACAAATAATCCCTGCATAACGAATTCTCTTATATTTTCCACAATAACATTCATAATCTTTTTCTGGTCCGAATACTCGTTCGTCAAAGAGACCGCCGCGTTCAGATCGGCCAGTTCGATAGTTAATCGTTTCTGGTTTTTGAATTTCACCATATGACCAATCACGAATACGCTCTGGCGATGCCAGCGAGAGTGAAATAGTATCTGGTGTATACATTACGTGGTGTTCAGTATTTTTCATAAATAAGGATTATGCGTTAAAGTCGTCTTCTTCGACTAATTCATCTAAATCATAATTGATCTCGACCTTATTCACAGGACCTGATGAAGCTCCTTTTTCTTTTCCGGTGTTTGCATCTCGAATAGAAATATCGAGTGAAAGACCACGTAAGTAGTTCAACATTACCTGAAATGATGCAGGAACATTTGGTTTTTTGATACTTTCACCTTTGATAATCGCATCGAAAGCTTGTGTTCGTCCCAAAATATCATCTGATTTTACGGTGAGCATTTCTCGGAGCGTGTGTGAAGCACCATATCCTTCCAATGCCCACACTTCCATTTCCCCGAAACGCTGTCCACCACCTTGTGCCTTTCCACCCAGTGGTTGCTGAGTGATTAAACTGTATGGACCAACCGAACGTGCGTGGAGTTTATCTTCCACCATGTGAGAAAGTTTCAACATATACATATATCCGACTGCAACATCTTGATCAAACTGTTCTCCGGTGTGTCCGTCAAATAATGGCATTTTTCCTGTTTGTGAAAATCCTGCTTGTACTAATTCATCCTTGATTTCTTCTGGAGTTGCTCCAGCAAATGGCGGAACAATTGCTTGATATCCTAACGTATTTGCAGCGAGCCCAAGGTGCATTTCCAAAATTTGCCCCAAGTTCATACGAGATGGTACTCCGAGAGGTGTCAACACAATATCAATTGGCTGACCGTCAGCACTGTATGGCATGTCTTCCTCGGGAAGAACAACAGAGACTACTCCCTTGTTTCCGTGTCGTCCAGCAAGCTTGTCTCCCATTTGAATATTGCGAAGCTGCGCGATTTGGATATAAATTCTCTTTAGTACCCCTGATTCCAAATTATCACCCTTGTCTCGAGAAAATACCTTCACACCAATAATGCGTCCCTTTCCTCCTTTCTCCATGCGGAGTGAGGTGTCTTTTACATCACGAACTTTTTCACCAAAAATACTGCGCAACAATCGTTCTTCTGGTGTGAGTTCTACTTCACCTTTTGGAGTGATTTTTCCTACCAAGATATCTCCTTCACGAACCTCTGCACCGATACGAACAATTCCTTCATCGTCAAGGTCTTTTAATCGCACTTCACCAACGTTCGGGATATCACGCGTTGTTTGTTCTTCACCAAGTTTTGTATCACGAACAACACAGTCATATTCGTCAATATGAATACTGGTAAATACATTTTTCTTTACCAATCGTTCTGACACAATAATCGCATCTTCAAAGTTTGCACCATTCCAACACATGAACGCAACACGAACATTTTGCCCAATCGCAAGTTGCCCGTTTTCCGTGGTTGCACCATCTGCCAATACTTGTCCCATGACTACCTTTTGTCCAACAGAAACAATGGGTCGCTGATGGTAAATAGTACTCTGGTTAGTTCGTGTATATACAGTCATTGGATAGGTGATTGTTTTTCCTTTAGCGTTTTTTACTTCAATTTTTCTTCCATCTACATAGGTTATTTCTCCATCCTCTGCTGCAAGACAGAGTCTCCCAGTATCAAGCGCTACCCGATCCTCAATTCCTGTTGCAACCAATGGTGCCATAGGTACCACACATGGCATTGCCTGTGTCTGCATGTTTGATCCCATCAATGTTCGTTTTGCGTCATCATGTTCGAGAAATGGAATCAATGAAGCTCCTACAGAGAATGCTTGATTAATAGCAACGTCAACATATTGTACCTGTTGTGGAGTTGCATATCCTGGGCCACCATGAATACGCGCCTCGACAACTTCATGGCTGATCATTCCTTTTTCATTCACCATTCCTGCGTGGGCAATAACGTATTTTTCTTCCTCCAGCGCGTTCAAGTAATCAATTTTGTTGGTAATTTTTCCGTTCTCAACAGCCATGTATGGGGTTTCGATCATTCCAAATTCATTGATTCGTGCATACATAGAAAGCTGAAGAATCAACCCAATGTTTGGTCCTTCTGGAGTTCGGATAGGACAAAGACGTCCGTAGTGAGATGGGTGGAGGTCTCGAACTTCGAATCCTGCTCGTTCACGAGTAAGCCCACCTGGACCAAGTGCAGAAACACGTCGAAGGTGGTCTACCTCGGTAAGGAGGTTTTCCTGAGAAATAAACTGCGACAATTGATTCTGGGTAAAGAATTCACTGATCGCTGCCTGGAGTGGTCGTTGGTTAATAAATTGAATCGGTAACAAGGTGTTTACATCAATCGTCGACATTTTGTCTTGGGTGTTTCTTTTAACACGTGCCATACCTTTACGAACTGCGAGTTCCACTAATTCACCCACAAAACGCACACGACGTGATCCCAGGTGATCAATATCATCTACCTTTGCTCGTGGCGTATTGTTTAATGTGATAATATGTTCAACAATCGTTACTACATCATCTACCGTTAATTGTTGTACTGCAAGATCAGTCTCGCTGAGACTTTTATTAAATCGTTTATTGAAAAAATAGCGTCCAACTTTTGATAAATCATATCGTTCTGGAGACATAACTGACTGGAAAAACTCCTTTGCACTATCTGCAGGCGCAGATTCTCCGTCTCGCAATTTTTTATAAATATCTACAAAAGCTTCCCCTTTTGTTTTTGTTGTGTCTTTTGAAAGACAGTACTCAATATAATTTTTTGCATCTTCGTTGGTGAACAAATTCATAATTTCTTCATCAGAATCTGGACCAATTGCACGCAATAATGTGGTTACATAGAATTTTCTTTTTTTATCAATACGAACGAATACTGCATTGTCTCCATCAGATTCAAGTTCAATCCACACACCTCGTGCGGGAATAATTTTTGCACCGAAAAATCTCCCCTTACGCGTGAGGTTGTCAGTAAACGATACTCCGGGACTTCGCATTAACTGTGGAACAATTACTCGTTCTACACCGTTAATAATGAAGGTACCATTCGGAGTAATGAGCGGAATTTGTGCCAAGGAAATTTCTTGGTCTTTTACTGCACCTAATACTTTGTTGTGAATTTTTACTTGGGCTTTCAATTGACCCTCGAACGTGAGTTTGTTCTCTTTTGCGAAATGTTCATCATGGTCAGGTCGAATGAGACGAATGCCAGTGATAGAAAATTCAAATTTCTTTTCAGAATAATCGAGCACTGGTGAATATTCCTTGATTACACGACCAAGGTCATGTTCAAGAAATTTTTGGTAAGAAACTAACTGGTTTTCAATGAGGTTTGGCACCTCTACTAATGGTTTTCGATATTTACTGAAAACCTTTTTTGGGAATGGTCCCTGAACGATACCTTGTTCTTTTTGATTTTTTGACATAAGAATTATGCGAACAAAATTATAAACAATGTAGTATTGTTTATCCAAAACGAATAAAAACCATCCCTGATATCAGAGCGGCTTCCTATTCGTAATGAGGCGTTAGTAATCTACCCGCTGGAACTCATTCATGTCTCGGTATTGGTAGTTACTATACTCTTTTTTTGTTTTGAGTCAAGAAGTAGCTTGTGAGTTCAACTCTTTATTCCCACTTAAATAAAAAGCCCCCAATATAGAGAATTGAAAGCTTTGCGATGAGAAATTTTTATATCGTGAAAATATATTATATTGTACTATTTAAAAAATTTTCCTAATCGGGCTGTTACTTGATCTGTATAATTAGAATCGATTTCGTCATACGATTTTTCTACAGGTGCACACATTTGATCAAGTACAATATGTGCTACCGGTTGTCCGTGATACATATACATGTCTTCATTGGTGCGCAATTCGAGCGTTAATGGCCTATGACTGTTCTGTCCCCAACCGTTATCAATAAAACCAGCATAATGAGAACGAAATTCGCCCAACGTATCATCAAACGAAACCATTTCACACGCATATTCACGTGGTATACGTACTGATTCTCTACTTGATAGAATATAAAATCGATCTTTCTCAAAAATCATTGCCTTGTTATCTAAAATCTTTGGTAGTGGCTCAAAAAAATCTTGCCAATCATTTGCATGTTTTTTCCAGACCAATGGTTTTGACACACCAACCTTTGCGATATATCCAGGTACTTCACCTAAATCACGCAAATCAAGAGAAAGTTCAATACGATTATTCCCACGAATAATATCACTGAATTGCAATGGTATGTCGCGATGAGTATTTTTAATAATTCCCGTTCCGATGACCTGACGCAGTGATTCATCTGAAATTAATACTCGTTCATCCTGAAAAAATCTGATTTGATTCAATGACACAATATCATCAGGAAATTCGACAGAAAATGATTTTGGTCGTAACAAGACATATAAATTTCCAGACCATTTTTGTGGAATAGTATCATATGCAGGAACAAAATCTGCAAGTAACTGTGCGTGAATGTCGCTGCGTCCAGTTGATGATTTCGGATTAGCTCTGGCAAAAATTCCACGTGTTTGTGATAAATTAATTGATTCCACAACACGTGCAACGTACACCTTTCCAACCTGGATGATTGTTTTACCAGATTGATAGATATTTTTTGCACCTAAATATTCCAAAGTCTGTGCAACAGTTGATTTATTTTTTGATGGTAAAAATGCACACGGCACCTCGACAAGTGTTTTCACATCAATCTGCAAATCAAGAGAACTTGGCTTTACATTCTCAGAAAGTGCATTTTTAATAAAACGTTCATTTATCAATTGCTGGATAAAGTGATCAGGTAATGATCCTGGAATAAATTGTTTTATATTCATGTTATTAAGTTTTTAAAGATTATAAATTTTCTCTTATATTACATAATATAATAAAAATGTCAAAAAAATATTTTAAACTGCTTACCGTCAAATTCATACTTTAAATTTGGGAAACTTCTTTCAAGAACCCTTTTATAAAGGGAGTTTCTTTGCTCAGCTTTCTTGTTATCAAAATCACTATTTATTTGAAATAACAATTCTTCTGGTAGAGAAATTTTTATATATTTAAGTAGTTGATTTAAACATATACTGTTTGAAAAATAATGTTCAACTTCAGATACATTGTCTACTATTTCCTCAATATTGATTTCATTTTTCACCTCCTTCCTTGTTTTTCCTAATACTCGCTCTAGTTTTGAATGATATAATTTAAGACCAAAAAAAAGAGTTTTATTGTCAATGAATATCTTTTCCTGATCGTCTTCAAATGAGAACCCGTCGAAACAATGATTGTCTGTTTTAAACTTTTCCTGCATCTTTTTTTGTATTTCTAACATAGTATCCAAGTTCCTATACTCAGCTGAAGCACAAAAAGTAATTTCCTTTATTATTTCAGTTTTTTGTAAATTTTCAATAATTTTTTTAATTTCTTCTACTAATGAGTAAAATTGCTTAATTCCCTTATTAGTGATGAGTCCAGTATTTTCAGCCGAAAAAGTTATTTCATATGAATATTTTCCACTCTTTAAAAGGTGTATTTGATATGAAGTATCATTAATAACAACTTCATAATCAAGGTTTTCTTTCACGGATTCTCTTCTGTTAAATTTTTCAAAACCAAGTTTCATTTTTTTATTATATCAAAAAACCACCATTTCTGGTAGTTTTTAAATTCTTTCTTGAAAGTAATTAACAAGGTCACTAATAGCAACACGTGTTTGTTCCCCTGTATCACGATCACGTACTGTCACCATATCTTTCCATTCTGGATTGATACTATCACCTGTTCCAGTGGTATCGAAATCTACCACAATGCACCAAGGTGTTCCAATTTCATCCTGTCGTCGATAACGCTTTCCGACATTTCCATTGTCATCATACACAACGCGACCGAATTGTTTTTTCAACATACTAAATACTTCGCGTGCCTTGTTCTGTAGTTCTGGTTTGTTTTTGAGTAATGGTGAGACTGCACAAATATAGGGTGCAATCTTTGGTGACAGTTTCAAAACACTCCGTGTTTCACCACCCAGATCATCCTCGTGATATGCATCAGAAAGTGCTGCCAGTATTAATCGTCCCAATCCAAATGTCGGCTCGATACAGTGTGGCACCAGTCGTTCTTTTGTTTCTTCGTCAAAATACGATAGATCAACACCGCTGGCATTCGTGTGTGCCTGCAAATCATAATCAGTTCGATATGCTAGACCTAGTAATTCTTTCTGTCCAAATGGAAAATCAAATTCTGTATCAACACTGCGTGATGAATAGTGTGCACGATCATTGGCGTCGATTTCAATCTTATGAATTTTTGAAGGAGTAAATCCGAGGTCGTCCTGTAAGAATTTTATTTGATCATCAAATAATTGGTCAAACAGTTGCATCACTGATTCTTGATTTCTTGGGTCTACAAAATATTCAATTTCCATTTGTTCAAGTTCACGCACGCGGAAGATGAAGTCTCGTGGTGCGATTTCATTACGGAATGCTTTTCCAATTTGTGCCATACCAAACGGTAATTTTGGATGGAACGAATCCATCACATTTTTGAAATTTACAAACATTCCCTGTGCTGTCTCTGGTCGTAAATATGAAATTGATGATTCATCAGTGGTTGCGCCAATATTGGTCTGAAACATCATATTAAATTGACGCACGTCACCAAGTGGATTTCCCTCAGGACTTTTGATTCCCTGTTCCTTGATAACCCGATCCATATCAGCAATTGTCATACCGCGTGGGTCGATAGTATTTGCCTCCAATAGATGATCAGCACGGTAGCGTTTTTTTGTTTCCAAATCTTCTACCAACGGATCAGAAAAACCACCCACATGCCCTGATGCTTTCCAAACTTCCTGGTTCATTAAAATTGATGCGTCGATTCCATACATGTCTTCTCGGTCGAGGACAAATCGTTTCCACCACAGATTCTCGATATTTTTCTTGAGCAATACGCCAAGCGGTCCATAATCAAATGTTCCAGCCAACCCACCATAAATCTCGGATCCTTGATAAATAAATCCGCGGCGTTTGCATAATGATACAATTTTTTCCATGAGATCTTTTTGTTCCATAGTATGATAATACTATCACAGTAGGGCCTTTTTTTCCAGTAATTCTCTGGAACATTCGTTATTATCAAGTACCTATTAGCCAAAATACATCTTGCACTCTCTTGCATACATTCGAAGGAATATGATATACTGTAGGTCCTCGGCCGGCTACTCCCCGGCGAGGGACTCCTCTCTTTTTCGTGAGGAGTTTTTTATTTTTGAAAATACTTAGAGTAATTACCAATTCTCGAAATAACCCTTGGTTATGTATTATCTTTTCCGAGATTTCTTTTTTGCGACTCCAATTTTTTCCTTAATAATCTGAATTTCGTCTCGCAAAATAGCAGCAGTTTCAAAATCGAGTTCGGCAACGGCGTCGTTCATCTGTACTTCCTTTATCTTGATCAATTCTTTTGGATTATCTGCAAACAATTGTGCATCAATCGCAAGACTTGCCGATACCGCTTTTTCATGATCCGACAGCATTCCTTCGGTAATATCTCGGATAGTTTTTTTAATAGACATCGGCGTAATACCATGTTTGGTATTATATGCAATTTGTTTATCTCGACGGCGTTGAGTTTCACTAATCGCACGTTCCATGGATCCTGTTATATTGTCTGCATATAAAATTACGCGACCATCTACGTTACGTGCTGCACGTCCAATAGTTTGAATCAATGCTGTTTCTGACCGCAAAAATCCTTCCTTGTCTGCATCCAAGATTCCAATGAAAGAAACTTCGGGCATATCAAGTCCTTCGCGGAGCAAGTTTACTCCAACCAAACAATCAAAATCTCCTTTTCTAAATTGTGAAATAATTTGAATTCGATCAATCGTTTTAATTTCACTGTGCAGATATTCTGCCTTTATCTTACGTTCCTTCAGATATTCTGACAAGTCTTCTGCCATTTTCTTGGTAAGAGTAGTTGCAATCACACGGCCTCCTTTTTTGATTTCAGTTTCTGTTTCCTTGATGAAGTCTTGGATTTGACCTGGATATACAAAATTACGAGAAATATCTCCTCGTTTTGAGGATGAGATCAAGCCGCTTCGCGGCGAAACCGAGTCGTCAGACGAGGGAATTTTCGAAGACGATAAACGAGGAGATATCTCTCGTAATGGCCCACTCGCAGTCACTGGTCTCACCTCAACCACCGGATCAACCAACCCTGTTGGTCGAATAATTTGTTCTGCAACTTGTTCTGATGTCTCCAATTCTATTTTCCCTGGTGTCGCAGAAACATACACCACTTGCCCAATCCGTTTTTCAAATTCATCGTATTTTAATGGTCTGTTATCTGCTGCTGACGGCAATCGAAATCCAAACTCTATCAGTGTCTTTTTACGTGACGCATCACCTGCATACATTCCGTGCAATTGCGGCAAGGTCACGTGCGATTCATCAATCATTGTTAAAAATTCTGGCTTTCCATCCTTGTCATGCGGAAAATACGAAATCAATGTTTCAGGCGGTTCGCCTGGTCCTTTACCTGACAATGGTCGTGAATAGTTTTCAATTCCACTGCAATATCCAATCTCTCGCATCATCGCAAGATCGTTCTGGGTACGTCGTTTGATACGTTCTGCTTCCAATAATTTCCCTTCTTTTTCAAATTTCTTTACTTGATCTTTCATTTCTTTTTCAATAGCTTTTATTGCTTTTTCTTTTTTCTCACCTTCGGTGAGAAAGTGTTTTGCTGGGAATAGAAACACATGTTCTGGAGTTTCCAAAATTGTTGATGTTATTGGATCAATAACTTGAATCAATCCAATTTGATTCCCTGAAAATACGATCGATATCATATATTTTTCTGAAACTGGCATGACATCTACTCGGTTTCCAACTGCTCGAAATTGCCCTGATGTCAGATCAGCAGTCGTTCTCGAATAGTGGACTCGCACCAATTGTTCCATCAAATCTCGTTTTGAAATATTCTGATCAAGCTGAAGTCCTACGTTCATAGCTGCATATTCTTCTGGACTTCCCAAACCATAAATACACGAAACCGACGCAACAATAATTACATCACTCCGCGTCAACAGTGCCTGAGTTGAAGCATGTCGCAGTCGATCAATTTCCTCGTTGATTTGGGCATCTTTCTCGATATAGGTATCAGTGATTGGCATATAGGCCTCTGGCTGATAATAATCGTAATAGGAAACAAAATAGTGAACAGCAGCATCAGGAAAAAATGTTTCAAATTCCTGCGCAAGTTGTGCAGCAAGAGTTTTATTGTGCGCAATCACAAGTGTTGGTTTTTGAATTTTTTCAATCACATTTGCCATGGTAAACGTCTTTCCAGTTCCTGTCGCACCCAACAGTGTCTGTTTTTGCATTCCCTTTTTAATTCCCTCTGTGAGCGCAACAATAGCACCAGGTTGATCACCTGATGGTTGGTATTCGCTTTTTAAAACAAGTTTGTTTTGGTGGAAAATCTTCATGATTACCCATTTTACCATATTAGAGGAAACCTGTCGAAACAAAGCATATTCCTGTAATAAAAAAACTGCCTCTTTTTCAAGAAGCTAGTTAAATAAATACTTTAATTTTGGGAAGCATTTTGACTTGTTCCACGCGCAGAATTGATTCGATACGAAGAAAGAGAATTATATGGATCTTTTCGGTAAGTTATACCTTCTAAAAAGAGATAATTTAAGTCTTCTTCAAAATAAGTAAGTAATACCTGATCAGCAATAGCTACCAGCCGAGTATTTTGCTCTGTTTGAGATACTTCTTTAAACTTTAATTGCGTAGTCGCATCGTGATTCAAATCTAAAATCCAGAACAATTTTTTTCTAATAAAAAAATTGAAATTTTCATCTGCATCGATAACTGCTTCAAATTCAATATTGTTCAACAGTAACCAAATTTCATCAAATGAGCCAAATGGTTTTATCAATTTTCTTCCTTTTCCAAATCTATACGATTTAGATTCTTTTATTAAATTTTGTATATTCATGATTTCTTTTTTTTATTTTATCATATTACATATTTCTTGTCAAAAAAACCGCCTCTCGGCATTTTTTTATAGCAACGTCAAACTCGCGATATTATCAGAATACTCGAATAATACCATTTTATATTAAACAAAAAACTATATGGGTATCTAGAAATAATCGAGATTCTCTAATTCTATACATAGTATACTCTATTTTTTTCTAAATGAAAAGAATTTACTAAAAAGATAGAATAAACTTGGGTGACCATCGGGAATCGAACCCGAATTAGCGGAACCACAACCCGCTGTGTTAACCGTTACACCATGGCCACCATATATCCAAATTTCTTTACAAAAAGTAGCAGAACTTGGAGTGTCGAGATGCAGGGATTCGAACCCTGAGTCACCTGCTCCCAAAGCAGGCATGTTAGCCGTTACACCACATCTCGATAGAACGAGAAAAATATAGCACAATTCATAAAAAACAACAAGTAAAATACCCATCCTATGGGCATTTTTACTTGTTTGATTCGCACAAGAGGCCAACGGGTGCGGACTCCAAACAAACGTTTTATGTGAGTGCTAGCCGTCGGCCACCTGTGCGGCGGACATCGGGTTCGCAATTACAAGTATACGGTAAAAACTGTGAAAAAACAAGTCTCAAAAGTTATCCACAGATACAAACTTCCCCGTCTCTGAAAAAGCTTGACTTTATTATTGGATATGATATACTACTAGTGTGAGTGAGGACTTCAAAAAAGAAATCTTTACGATATCAACAAACGTTTTCCAGATTGGTCGCCGCAAGGCGGCCTTTCTGGTTCTTGGAAAACCTACCGCTGAAAAACTCACTGGTATTATCCTGTAACAATACCGCCTCCAATACAGACTTCCCTATCATAGATAACAACTGATTGACCTGGTGCCAATGTTGGGTCATCAATAGCAAACTCTATACTATATTCTCCATCATGAAACGAAATACTACATGATTGAAATGTCCCGTGATAGCGAATTTGTGCAGTATAAAGTTTCTGTTCCAAAGGCTGTCGCCAAACACATTCAGACAAAACGACCCGTCGTGATTTCGGTCTTGGGTGTATTGTTTGCGAAACAATCAATTGATTACGCTCCAAATCTTTTCCAATGACATAGTATGGTTTTGTATATGTACCCTGATGTATCAAGGAAAATCCATGCCGCTCCCCTAACGTATAAAACAACACTCCGTAATGACCCCCAATTACTTTACCAGACTCATCTACTACTTCCCCTGGCGATTCCTGAATATATTGTCGTAAAAAATCTTTCATATCAATTTCACCAATAAAACAAATTCCTTGGGAATCCTTTTTTTGTGCAGTAGGAATCATAAACCATCGCGCTAACCTTCTGGTGACTTTTTTTGGAAACCCACCAACCGGGAATAAAATAGAAGAAAGTTGTTTTTGAGTTAACGTCCACAGAAAATACGATTGGTCTTTTGCCGGATCAACCCCTTTTAGTAATTGATCGTTACTATTCTGCGCGTAATGACCTGTTGCAATATATGTTGCACCCTTCTGAATCGCCCATGGTAAAAAACCACCGAATTTCACCTCTCGATTACACATTACATCAGGGTTCGGCGTTCTCCCTGCTCGATACTCGGCAATCATGTAATCAGCAACACCTTTCTTATATTGATCCGATAAATCCAGCTCAAGAAAAGGAATTTCCAGGTGGGCACACACCCGCATCGCATCACGTCGTTCCTCTCGCCAGGTGCACACAATCCAATCAGGTTGCCACGTACGAATAAAAACTCCGGTTACCGTATACCCATAGAGTTTCAAGAGTAATGCCGAAACAGACGAATCAACGCCACCAGACACACCAATAAAAACCTGTTTCCCTCGACCAGGTTGCGTAATGATATAGTGAATAAAACTGAAAAACCACATTATGTGCACCATACCAGAAAATGGAAAATAAAAAAAGTATCAGATCTCTGATACTTTATTATTTTAATTATTTTTTATTTTTTCCAAGGCTCCGTATAAACTTTCTCTGAAAGAATCTTTTGTAATTTTTAATTCTTTTGATTTAGTTTTTGCTTTTATAATTTTGTATTGGAAAGTCTGTTCAAAATTTCCAATAGTTTTATGAGGTATTGGTCCCATAATGACTACTAAGCAATTGTCTGCCGAAATTGTATTAATATCTTCATTGGATAACTTATACCCAGTGAAAAATCTCATATTACTTTTTGTTAATCCCAGTTCCCGAGCAATTTCCCGTGCAACATCTTCTGGAATTGCCATATTGCCTATAACAGCAATGAATTGATTTTTCCCAAGAAACGGCTTTTCTTCTCGGTACTCTGCAACTAGATTGTTAATAATTAATTGGCAATCTTGTAAAACCTGATATCCCAGGTTGGGATGATCTCGTAGAAGAATTACCATTCTTCGTAAAAAATTTTTTAATTCGGTTCCATGCGGAACTCTAAAAAATTCTTTGAATGATTGAATTTTTTTAATACTTTTTACCATTTTTTTATATTTTTTGTGAAACAATTTTTTGTTTCATAATACCATATTTGTCAATAAAAAGCAATAGCTTCTCAAGTATCAAAAAGCTTGCAATCTCCTTGAAATAAAAAACACCCGTAGGGTGATTTTTATTTCACTAATTCTGCACGTATTACATGACGTTTGTTATGAGTATACAGTGGCGTACAGGTATAAAGTGTAAGTGTCGGATTTGTTGTTTCATCCTCTACCCAAATTTCATCGGGCTTTACTTCGAAACTTTGTGTCACACGGTAATGATATTCACGACCAGAATCTGTCGCGTAGATATCGGAACCTACAGGAACACTTGGTAATTCAAAGAAGACTCCTGGTTTTGGTGGGATTTGGACAACATTCCCCTTCGCATCACGAACGAGGTTTACGTAACGGTGTCCTACAAAGACAGTATTTCCACCCTCATGAGGCATTTCTGTATCTGGCGAATGCCAAATGTTGTCTTTTACTTGTTTTAACGTTCCCGTTGTGTATACAATCTTGTCGAGTCCAATAGCTGGAATTCTGATACGAGTACCTGTGATATTGGTTGGAGTACTTGTGATTTCAATATCAGCAACAACTGGAACGGGTACATCCTTTGGAAGATCTGTTTTAGGTTTCGCCGTGTCATCGCTAGTACATACTGTTTTGTACTGACGTGCAATTTGGGCAAGACTTGTTTTGTACACATATCCAGTACCTTTTACTACACCCCAAGGGGCAAGTACTGCAGATGCATATTTTTCTTGCCATCGTATTACCGCTTCAAAATCTTCTTGTTCATATATACCATTCACTGTAAGTTTTTCATTTTCATATGTATTAAGGAATTGTTCGAGGAATTTCACGTCGGAAACCTTGTTTGTTTTTCCAAGCTTAATTGGTGTCGTAAGAACTGGATACCCACATGAACCGAATGTATCTGACCCTGTCTGCCAAAGGAGACCGAGACGTGATTTGCGTAGTGATGTAGATATGCTCAGTACACTACTTGGAGACTTCGGTACAGTGGGTGTAAGTACTGGTGTTACAGGTTTAGGTGTTGTTACACAAAGACTTCCATTCCATGTTTGACCTGATGGGCACCATGTTCCGATAACTCCACCACCCCCGCCACCGCCTCCACTTGGTTGAGCTGTACGGACAACGGTAACAGTATTTGAAGTTGCACTTATTGCACTGCCACCAGAAACTGTTGCGGTGTTTTCATATGACCCAGCAGCTGCAATAGTTGCTTTGATATCAAATGATGTAGATGCTCCTGGAGCAAGTACTGCTGTATCAGCACAGGTGACTACTTGTCCTACAGCGGTACATCGTGTATCAGAATCTGCTGCATCAAAGACAAGTCCTGTAGCCAGAGTATCAGCTACAGAATATGTTCCTACAGTATTTCCAAGTCCAGTGTTCTCAATAGTTACGGTAAAAGTAACTGCAGTACCTATAAGTCCTGAAAGAGGTGTTCCTGTTTTGGTAATTGAAAGCGTTGTAGGAGGAATTGTTCCCACGCTCGCAAGTGATGAAACACTTCCTGATATTCCACCGCTTGTAACTGTCGCAGAGTTTGCAACAGGTCCTGTTGCATTTGCTCTGGTGACAATGGTAAAGGTGTGTGATCCTGTTAAACGAGCAAGTACCGCAGGGATACCAGTGAGTGTACAAGTTACGACTTGACCTACTGCATTACATTCTGGGCTCGTACCAGTGCTCACAAAACTGAGGTTGCTAGGCAATGTATCAGTCACGATAATATCGGATCCATTGGTTGTACCCCCTCCAATATTGGTAACTTCGAGAAGAAATGTCATTGATTGACCAACATAGGCAGTGCTCGTCCCACTGATAGTTTTTACCAGTGTGAGATCAGGAGGTAATTTAAATCCAAAATCTGCTGTTTGGTCAGATATATTAGTACTGTTGAGTGTTACACGATAGTCCTGAACCTGAGATTCGTTATCTGTTCCTGGTATACCGATCGTCTGTGTATAGAGTGTATTAATCGCAGTAATATCAGTTGTTTCTACTCGTACAATATATGGATAATAACCGAGGCCGAGATCTCTTTCCAGATTAACGAACTGATAAGTTCCAATACTTCCTACAGTTGTACTGGTGATTTGTGTATCAATGAGAATATCTCCTGCATCAACCAGTCCGTCTTCGTTGACATCACGGTAGAGGTATATATGAACTCCACCAATAGGGTCTTCCCCTATATCATAATGACCGTTTCCATTATGATCATCCCATACGAGATTTCCAATACTTCCTGTATTTGTTAATACAACATCTACTGTGTCATTGACTGTGTTGTTCGCAAGGATTGCTGATGGCCCTGTTTCACGAACTGTTGATACGGTAGCAGTGTTTGTAATACTTGTCGGTACTGACACAGGATTGACTTCAATAACGGCAGCAATATTTGGAAGTGATGCACCACCTACAAGTCCTGCATTTGAAATACATCGAAGCAATGTAGCTGTCGAAGTACTACAATTCCATGAACTACTGATAGCATTCGTTGCACTTACTGTTGCTGATGGAATGAGTGTCATCCCTATAGGCATAGTATCCGTTACGACAATATCGTTCGTTACGGGAACATCACCCGCACCAGAAACATTTGATACTGCTATCGTAAATGTTACTGTATCTCCTTGATGTACTGTGCCACTATGAGTTTTTGTAATTGCAAGGTCAGGCATTGTCGGTGCATACCCGAAATCTGCTGTAATATTCGATGGATTAATATTTGAAAGTCGTACTGGATAATTTGTCTCCACTTGAGAGAAATTGTCAGTCGCAACTGTTCCTGTCGTATGTGTATATCCAGGAGGGATACCCACAGTATCAACAGTTACGAGATAGTCATAATATCCATTCACCAAGTCATCACGGTCAAGGCCAGAAAAGAGATATTCTCCATTTGAATCTGTTATCTGAGCGGTGGCAACTTCGTCATTTATATCAATAACCATATCGCTATTCGTATCATCAGGTAACCCATTGCCGTCTAGATCGCTGTATAGTCTGACAATAATACCAGAAAGTCCTGGTTCAGACACGTCACGCTCTCCATCACGATCCTCGTCAATCCATATCGTCGTACCGATCACACCATCAGCTGATGCTGCAACATAGGTTACAGGATCACTTGCAGTATTATCAAGAAGTACATGAGGAAGCTCAAGAGGTGTTGAAACACTTGCTGTGTTCGTAAGGGGTGGTACAGCAGTTCCTGAAATCGTTGCTGTAATCGTAAGGGTTGGTAATACGGTTCCTGGTACTACTGGATATGCTCCTGTATAGGTACAGTCGACAAGTGGTGCAACCGTTGCACTACAATCCCAATTCGTTCCTGATGTAGAGACATACGTCAGATCTGAAACGAGCGTATCTGTTACACGAATAGGTGATGTTGCATTGCCTGATGCAGTGGATTTGTTTTCTACTACAATGTTGTATGTTGCCGTACTCCCTTGTACATTGAGGCCGACATGTGATTTTGTAATCTTAAGATCTGGGTACGGTGGCTGGTATGAGAAGTCTGCTATAATCGTAAATTCATTCACTCCTGTTTGTAGGTAGACAGGATATGCGAGAGGGTTTTGTCCATGGTTATCTGTATGTGGAGTACCGAGTGTATTGATATATCCAGCAAGATCACCAAGTGTATCTGATACACGGACGACATACCTGCGGTCGAGAGTGAGTCCACCAAAGAGATAGTCCCCTGATCCATCGGTAAAGAGTCTACCGAGGAATGTGTCGCCAAATGTTACTGTCCCTGAACTATCGTTATCACGATACAAATCAACAGATACGTTTGGTATACCTGTATCAAGACCGTCGAGGATACCGTTACCATTAAAGTCAGAGAAGACTTTTGTTCCAATCGTTCCAGGAGTTCCCGGTGTAAATGGTGTCAGTGTATATCCGAAATCAGCACTCTGTACTGATGGATTTGTCCCAGAGAGATTCATCGTATATCCTGAAACATTTTTTGCATCATTATCTAATCCGCCCGTTGAGATTCCTGACACGGGTGTATAACTGCTGAGAACACCTGCTGTATCAGAAACTTTTGTAATATAATTTCCAAATGGAAGATTCGTGAATTGATAGTTTCCTACTGCATCAGTGTAGGCAACACGTACTGATTCACCTGTATCTTGAAGTCCATTATTATTCGTATCAGTAATCAAAAGAATACGTACACCAGCAAGTCCTGTATCGCCTAGATCGAACGTACCATTTGTATTTTGATCGTAAAAGACTTGATTACCTATTGTACCTGATGCTTCACCAAAATTGTTTTCAAGCGATGTATGACCCTCTCCAACGGTGATTGATGCAATCATGTTAGGGCCAGACACTGTTCCATTGTTCCCTGCTGGGACGAGATTTGTACCGGCAGATGCCCCTGTAGAATCATATCCTCCTGGCTGAGTCTGTGTGACGGTATAGGTTCCAGGGTTAAGTCCTGAAAAGATATACTGTCCTGATGCATTCGTCACGGTCGACAATGATACTGCAGCACCATAAATATCCGTCCCTACCAAGTTAAGGGTAATTCCTGGTAGTGCTGTTTCCACAGGATCTTTTGTTATGCTGCCATTGGCATCGATATACACATATCCAGAGATGCTTGATAGTGCAAATGGGTACACAGGGATATCGTACGTAGAAGCATTATCAGAAATACTTGATTCAGGAATACTTGTAGTAATGGCTACATCGTTGTCAATGATTTCTTCATTAATGAGTAGGTTAAAATCATTGTTCACGTGAAGTGTCACTGTGAGTGTGTGACTTGCCCCTACTGGTAGACTATATCCTGCGCCACCACATGTGATCGTCGTTGCTGTACTGTTACATGCTGGCATGGTTCCGTCAGTAGATACCGCTGAAACAAAGGTTGTGTTGCTATCAAAAGTATCTGTAAGAGTAACATCAGGAGCTAGTGTGTTCCCGTTATTACCATACTCGATGGTGTAGATGATATCTCTATCAACATTGGCTCGTGTTGGGCCGGTTTTCTCTATGAAGAGGTTCGGATATGACCCAATCACTGTGTTCACCGTGTCCGAATCATTCGTAGTTATGATTTGATAGGTTAGTGTTGTAATAGCTGTAGTATTCGTCACAATATCACCAGCAGACACGGTACCGAGAATATCGACAGTAATCGTAATGGTCCCTGTATCATTCACTGCGAGATTCCATGTCGATGGTGTCAGTGGATTTCCATCGTTATCACAGATAATGACTCCAGCACTGTGAGTACATACAGGTGCGGGTCCAGAGGTCGCAGAGACAACGATGCTCGATGGTGCTGTAACGAGTGATGAGAGAGTGTCGGTCAAAACGACTGCATTTGCAGTACTTGGTCCTTCGTTTTTGTATGTTAATGTATAGGTTAATGTATCACTTGCTAGTGCTGCTGTTTTTGTCACTGTTTTCTTTACAGAGACGTCAGATGTAATGAGCTGATGTTCTTTGATCGCATCGTTATTCCCTGTATTGATTTCAATGGTTGTTGTACTGATTTGTACACTGTTTGGTATCACACCTAATTGTGGTGATGTTTTCACCACTGCATTGTAGGTGAATTTTGGTTTTATCGGTGATGTGTAGGTTGCTTTCCATGCGTCGAGTACCGGTGTCTTGCTTACATTTGTTGTTGCAAAATTCATACGTAGACACAGTGATGTCACAGTGTTGGGTATGTGTGAAATATCCACATATCCCTGTGGTGCTGGTTGGGCATTGACGTACGGTGTTCCTGTACATGATGATGGGAGGATTGTATATGTCAGTGCTGTATCGGTCGGAACATCAGCATTTAGGAGGAGTTTGTTCCATGATGTGACTGCTGTGGGTGCAACAATTGTAGTTGTATATGACCCAGAGGCAACATATTCATTAAATCGATTAAGTGCCACCGAGATTCCTGTTGTATTATTTGGAACAACAACATCGATTTTCCCATCTCCATTGATATCCTTTTGATTATATCTCCAATTTTGAATACCATTATTAACACTTGGCCAAGTAATTGTTGTGTGTGAAGATGCAGAGATTGGGATAGAGCCGGATTCTCCTAGAAAGAGACGACTGGTTGTACTACTTTGAATTGACGAAAGATAATCATTGTATCCATCCTGATTAAAGTCGGCAATAGTACCTGCACGAATTGATGTATTACTATACGCAACACATGATTGAAAGGTTCCATCATTATTATTAATAAAATAACAATTATTTCCAGGCGACACTGATGAGTCTGACAAAACTATATCTAGATCATTATCATGATCAAGGTCTACTAATTGAGGTACAGACCTAGTTGCAGATGTGGCAGGTAATGTATACAATGTAAAAGCATTTCCAGCTCCATTATTATAATAGATAATACCTGTGCCTGAGTTTAGGGATACAACTACGATATCATTATCCCCGTCACCATCAATATCATTAATATCAAGTTCGCTTCCCGAATACACATTTGTATACGCAAGAGTAAATCCAGATCCATTATTAAGATAAACTCGTGTATTACTAGTTAAGACAATGTCTAATCGCCCATCATTATTCATATCAGCAACAGAAACCGCACGCCCCGTTGCAGTACCGGGTAATACGTTCCCGGAACCAAATGTTCCATCACCATTACCATAATAATATCGCGCAGATGTTGCACCAGGACCTGATAAACACGAAGTACCTCCTGAACACCCTGAAAATACCAAATCAAGGTTTCCATCACCATTAAAATCGCCGTTATCAACATCAACACGATTTGTTACGGTATCAATAGGTAGACCTGGTAAAAATGTTCCATCGCCATTACCAAGAAATAACAAAGCTCGGTACCCTGTAGTTGGAAGAGAGAACGAATTACTGACAACAACATCCATTTTACTATCATTATTAAAATCACCGAACGTGGTAACCTGTTGACCTAGTGGGGTGTGAGTAGTTGCTGGTTGTGGAGAAACTATTTGAAACGGTGGAGCGTCAGCCAGTTGAATAACTTCGTTTCCTGAAACCATTGTTTCTCTTGTATTTGTCAAACCAATGTCCATGAAGTCAGTACGGGTGCCCTCTCCGTCAAAACTTGCAGGGGCAGGTAGTGGTGTATTCCAGAGAATTCTAAAATTCTTTACATTACAATCCTGTGCTCCAGGAGCACCCACTGGGATATATGTCCATGTTGTTCCATTATCATTTGAATACTGTGTTGTTGTTCCAGGAATTGCAGAGATACTACCCAAGACGAAACACACCTCTGACGGTATAGTATCCGTGAGGATGGTATTCTCAGCATCAGCATTACCGATATTGTCGTATTCTATGGTATAGGCAATTGTTTCACCTGGATTTGCAAGAGTTGTTGATCCACTTGGGGTCACAGCACCTGTTTTCGTCGCAACGACATCAGCACGCCATACAGATGTTTGGACAGTGGCTGTATTGTTTTCGAGAATTTGTTCTACGCCTGAACCTGTTGTGTAGACTTCGGCAGTATTAGTAACGATAGTTCCATCGGTCGTTGTGGGAGCAGTTTTTGCATAGACTTCAAAGCTTTGTTTCGCGCCTGGCGGTATACACAGACCAGATCCCAGATCTGCTGTTAATACATTACCGGCAATGGTAACGGTCGGATTCCCTGGTGTAAGAATCAATGTTCCGAGAGGGTCTCTCGGTGTGATAGTGTTCCCATCGATATCGGTCAGGGCAATTGATGTAAAATTATGTCCTGTCCCTACAAAAGAAAGATTACTCCCCAATGTGTCATGTACATGAACATCACAAACTGATACCGTTCCTTGGTTTTGGAATGTGAGTGTATAGGTATTTGATCCTCCAGGAGCAAGTCCAGGAACAGCACCTGTACGTGTTCCTGTTTTTGTGATCGTTAAATCAAAGCCAGGAGTGCGAGTTTCTGTACTGGCTGTGTTATCTGTACTATCACTATCACCTGCACCAGTAATAGTTACTCTATTCACGAGACTGATACCTGTAGGTACAGGTAATCCTGTATCAGGATCAATGAGTGTTGCGCTCACTGTGACAGTGCGTGGACCCTCGAGTCCAGCGAGATTTGTTTTACGGATAGCAATGTATGAAACCACGGGACCAGGTGCAGCTGTCCACCCACCTGTGAGTGGTGATGCAGGGTCGAATACTGGCGGTGTTACCGATACTGGAGCACTATGATAGTAGAATGATTCACCACCTGTTCCAGAAATAGACACAAGGGTGATGTCGGCTGTTCCATCAGTATCGAAATCTGGTAGTGTATCGATGATGTAGGTATTGGTTACAGGCTGTACTGATTCATTACCATACGTAACTATATAGGTTAATGGATCACCAGGAATAGCTGTTGGTGGTGCAGATTTACGTACATATGGATCAGGGAGTGGTGTTGTCACACTTTGGTTCGACGCATTCATATATACTGTGTCTTCTGTTAATGTCGTTGATGTTGTTGCACCGTTAGTAAGTGTTGTCCCTGAAGATACTCCAGCTGAAACCGTTGCCCGATATGAGAAACTAATATCAGGAGAATTTGCAGGTAGTATAGTAGTACCAAGTGGTGTCACAAGAGTATTGTTCCACGTGAGCACATGAGGTATTGTCGTACAGTTGCCTGTCACGATCGGTGCTGAAATACTGTATCCAGCAGACAATGGAGAGATGAGGCTCGTTGACCCAGGAACAAAACACATACCTAATGGTAATGTATCAGAAACAGACACATTGGGAGCATTGTGGTTCCCCTCATTAGAAAGAGTAAGTGTAAATGCTACCTGAGTTCCTGGTAGAGGTGATTGATTATCAACAATTTTTCGTATCCAGAGATCAGGATTGGCAACAGGTACACGATGACTTGCTGTAGCAGTCTCTGTAATAGCGCCAGCAGTGTACGTGCCTGAAATATCGTTTACAAAATTCATTCCTGTTGTAATTCCTGTCGCCGTGAGAACTTCGAAACGAAGTATTCCCCCTTCGAGTGGGTTAAGGTTTCCACCACGATATCCTGTGAGATCCATTGTTGTTGTGATAACACCACTTGGAGCTGCAGAAAGTGTGACATTTGGATTTGCTGTAATATTGACTTCTCCTGCTGGCGCACCATTACCAATGGCTACAGGATTCCACGTGAAATACACCCCTTGGAGCGTTCCGCCCAATGGATCCATAGTATCAGTTAATGTAACTACAGAATCAGGTCCTGAACCATCGTTATACAAATCAACAAGCCAGTTAAATGACTGTCCCCCTGCAATAGTTTGAGTATCAGCACGTTTTTCGAGAAAGAGCCCAGGTGCAGGAGCAATTGTAGTTTGGACCTGGTTCCCAATTGCTTGAAGAAGTTCATTTGTAAAAACTGCTGCTTCGTTAGTAATTACGTCACTAACAGGCGATCCAATTACCCCTGGTCCAACTCCATCAAAATCATTAGTAAGTGTAAGTCCAACGGTACCTGTACGACCGGTAACAACCATAGGAGTACTTATTGCTGGATCATCAAGTAAATAAGCTACCCAATGCGTCATTGAACCAAATGGTGACGTCCATACACCTGGAGAAATTTCTGTTCCCAAGCTAAATGATTGCGTAATATCGTTTAGCGTGAGTACGTCGAAGGGAGACGTACCGGGTGGTAGTGATGGAAGAGAGTCAGAAAAAAGTATCTTACATGCAGGACAATTAAATGTTGCCCCCGAAGAATCTGTTCCTGTGGTGTATGCATATTTAAAAATAGTATTTGTTGGAATAAAATCAACAATATAAGAACTAGTGGTCGGTGCATTTCCAGTACTTTCAAAATTTATAGCGTAATGAATATCGCCACCAGACGGTATGAGTGATTCTTTCCGATTTTTTGTAATAGTAAGTAACGGCTCTGATGTAACAGTCACTGATTTTGAAAGAGATGTAGTAATTGGTTTACAATTATTATCATCACTTGCAGAAATTGTTACATTCATGGTTGCAATTTGTAGATTTGAAATTCCTTTTGGTGGTCGGAGTGTGATAAGTACGTTTTTTGTAATACTTTCGGGGATTGTGCCGAGCTGAATTGTTGCTGTATTAGGTAATCCTGTTGCTATCAATGTTCCTCCGATAGAATTTACAAAATCAAACGGAACACCAGAAATACCATTTACGGTTGCTGTCGGAATCTGTATATTTGCAGAAACATTATACGCGGTATCTACGCCTGTGTTTTTTATTTGTAGAGTATAAGTAATCTCATCAGTAACATGGGCTGTGTTCGGGGCAGTCAATTCACTTTCCGTAGAAAATGAGGCTAGGCGAGGGAGGACTTTTGTGACAAGTCCGTCAGTAAAATTAAGGGGTGCTGTAGGATTAATTGTATTGTTTGTAGGTGAGGGAGACACTGCATGAATCCAAAAGGCACCAGTATTAGGTACGGTGTACTCTAAACAAGCTGCGACAGGTTGTTTTAGTTGTACTGTAATTGTACTAATAACTTGATTTGGTTTTTGGTAACATTGCGTGTTACCAGAGGGTGCCGGGAATAACGCTGAATCGACACATGGAATATACGTTATTATCCAATTGGTACCACTCAACGGTTTAGTAGTGGTCCATCCAACACCAGTAATCCCAACCCCTGGAACAATGGTATATACTGGCGGAGTTGTTACAGGGTTTCCTGCCCCTCCTGTATTATAGTAGGTAATAGCCCCTGACCCTGAAGTAGTAGACACAGAAACAAGATCAAGAAGTGGGTCAATTTTATCCGCCATAATAATATCTCCAATAACCACAGAACCATCATTAGAGGCGCTCAATGTGTAATTATAACTATCGTTATGATATTTAACAGCACCATAATTCATATCAGGTCCATTTTTAGAAAATACACCACTAGGACCTGTTGGAACTCCCATTTTTATAATTTCCTGATCTGTAATAGCAACAATATTATCAGCAGAGAGGGTCGCAGTATTTATATACGTACGCGATGGGTCGGGTGGGCATCCTGTGTAGTCAATAGTATATGTAACAATTTTTTCCTGGTTTGCAGACAAATGAGTTAAGTCACCTGTTGGCGTATCCCACACAATAGTATTCCCTATCTTTATACCACCATTGTTTGGAGTAACTCGAGATGAAGGAACTGTAATACCACATACCGTGGAAAGTCGTGTATAAATATTTGAAAGATCATCTGTAATACTTGGGTTCCAAATTGATTCACGAGCACTCTGTGCATTCCCGTTTTTTATTTTAATACGATAGGTAACCGTATTAGTATAAGAACCAAAATTAGCAACAAATTTTTCATCTCCAATACGAATAACCCCTAATGCTTCTTTTTCTATTGAGGGAAGTGGGGTTGCGGTAAGTGTTGTTAGTACTGGTTGATTACCAGCCGTAATGAGGTCACTATCAGAAACAACTTGATTAGCTGCTAGTGAATCAATAAACGCTTGTGAGTGATATTGTATTCCTTGTTGCCAATTATTTTGAGTCGATAGTTCGTACGTTAATGTTCCTGAACGGCCGGCAGGAACTGAACCTAAATTCCAATATACTGAATGTGCAGGTATAGACACTCCTGCCACAGTTATTGCTGTTGCTGAATATTGCCCGCCACTGGAAGCAGAAACAAATGATGGGTCAGGTGTAACTCCGTAGGACGTCGTATAGTTGGTAACTGTTCCATTTGATGAACGTGGGAGCGGGACCCATACTATAACACCACTATCATCAACATATGAGATAGAGTAATTAATAGAATATACAACACCATCACCGACTGGGCGCGTCGTATTTGCGCTATGACTTAAAAGAAACACAGGAAGCGGGACCCAAGTTATTTTAATATCGTTTATTATTGGGCGAGGACCACCACTATCAGTTAAATCCGCTCGTGCCTTAATACACGTATTACTAACAGGAAGTCCTGAAATGTTAATAGATCCATCAACTCCTAAGAGCATATTTTGAAATCCTAGAATAGGAGTATTTGTACACGTATAGAGTGAAATATGGATATCAGAAATAGTAGCATATACAGCATCAACGACTATCCTGTCCCAGGCAGAAAAAGAATTTGGAGAGACTGCAACAGTATTAAAATACCCAGATGAGAAAGTAGGGGTTATTTTTGCAATACCAGCAGAAGTATCGATGGTAATATTCTCTCGTAATGGAGCACCATCAGGAGCAAGTCCTTGTTGATTATTATTAAAATCAACTTTCCATGTTCCTGCTGAATTATTCTGAGTGAATGATGCTTCTGTTAACGGAATAAAACCTATTAATGCAGCAATTCCACTATTACCCATTACAATGCCCAATACGATCAATGAGACACATTGAAAAAATATATGGGAACTTTTTGTTTTTTTTTAAAATAATCATAACAAAAATTTTTTACAATAATCTGACTATGTCCTAAATAAACAAATGATTATAAAAAAGTTACTAATAAATCTTATATTCAGCCTACTCACTGGTATAAGGTACTCTTCAGTATATATGAATACAAAATAAAATATAAGTAAAATATAAAACAAAATATAAAAATTAATATTAGTCAAATGAAAAACCCTAATGCAGAGCATCGAGATGTTGGGAATAAAAATCCTCTTGAGTACACCAAGAGATATATTACATATGCACTATAAAATCTTTCATAATACAAACAAGAAAACCCTCCTAAATATATTAAAACACTGAGAATTGATCTTCTCAGTGTTTTAATTCCACCCCTTCTTTTCCAGCGCATTCCGTGCTGCATCCGTTTCGGCTTCTTGTTTTGAACTTCCCTTGCCCTCGGCGATTAACGTATCTCCGAAATAGATTCCAATCGTGAATACTTTATCATGATCTGGGCCAACCTGATGGAGTACTTTATATGATGGTGTCACTGATTCGATTTCTTGTGATTTTTCTTGAACGTATGATTTTGCATCACGCCAGAGACTGTTCTGAATAATATGATCGAGTTTTTTGATGAGTGTTGTATGAATAAAACTACGCGCTGCAGGATATCCCTGATCCAGATACAGTGCACCAATGAATGCCTCATAAGTATTCGCCAGGATGTAGGATCGAGCCTTTCCTGTATCACGCGCCTCTCCCTTGGAAAGGATCAGAAATTCATCGAACCCAAGTTCTCGTGCAGTATCAGAAATCGTAATTGTGTTTACCAATGACGCACGATACGCGGTGAGTTCTCCTTCAGGTTTCGAAGGAAAAAATTCATACAGATAATCAGTCACTACGAGCTCCATTACTGCATCACCCAGAAATTCCAACCGTTCGTTGTGGGTAAGCTTGGTGCCGACATGTTCGTTAATATAGGAACGATGAATAAACGCCTGTTGCAACAAGTCTTTATTTTCAAAGGTAATACCTAAATTATTTTCAAGTAATGTAAAATCTTTCATATGTTTTATAATAATCCTCAGTTGTTATCATGGAAATCTCCGAAGAAAAAATTATGAGAAAAGAAATGCTGTATGATTATATACCAATCACTTTTTCAATTGCACTTGCCATTAATTTTGTCACATCATCGTACATCATGAGATCAGAAATGTCTGATAATTCGAACCATTTCGCATTATCGAGTCCGCCACTGTCCTGAGTCAAAACGAGATCCTGATAAGGTGCCTCTGCGAGGAAATAATGCACATGTTTACGAATCTTCCCTTTTTCTGGATGATGTGCAACATATTCATTCTCGCCCAGTTTTTCAATAATAGCCACCTTTAATCCAATTTCTTCTTGTACCTCGCGGATGGTTCCCTCTTCGGGGGTTTCTCCTAATTCAATTCCACCTTTTGATAAGGTCCAATACCCGAATACGTCGTGCACCATCGCAAATCGGATTACTCCTTCAGTATCGCGAGAAAATACAACGGCACCACCTTTTTCCTCGACAGGAATATCAGCAGGATTAACAGTGTGGTCGAATTTCTTTTTCTTACTGATTTGATCTTTACCTGGTTCGCCCATTTCCTTGTACACAGCACCCAGCACGCCGTTAACAAATTTTCCAGTGTTTTCACCACCAAATGCTTTACCAAGTTCGATAGCCTCGTTCAATGCTACCTTTGGTGGAATCTGAGATTGATCACCAAAAAGCAATTCATACAGACCAAGTCGTAATACATTACGATCAACTAACCCGATCTTTTCTACTGGCCATTCTGGGGCAGCTTTTTGGATAATTTCGTCCAAAAGAGGTCGTTTTGCAACGACCCCCTGGATAGTTTCCTGGATAAACGTCGCATCATCAATTCCTGCTCCAAACTCACGAATAACATACTCGATAATTTCGGGTAGTGTTTCGGTATGGTAACCATTGAAATCCCAGACAAACAATGCCTGAATACAAAGTGAACGAGAAACATGACGATGTGACATATTGTAAAGGAAAGAGCTAAAATGAATAAATAGTTAAATCAATAGTAAAAAATTATGCATTTGATTGTTTTTTCGCAACTTTTGCGACAACATCAATAATTTTTTTACCTTTATACATACCAGTTTTCATATCAACACGGTGACGCAAGTGTACACTTCCAGTCTTTTGGTCAGTAACATGACTAGGTGTTGCAAGGGCGTGGTGACTACGACGATTCGCGGTATGTGATTTTGTGTGACGCATTCGGATAACCATATGCGACGAGTATATCATAATCAACTAAAAATGCAACTAATCAATCCAAAAAACTCTTCCTATGTAGTTTCGTAATTCCCTGTTTTTTAATACCTTGATAATGCAGTCGCGTTCCGTATCCTTTATTTTGTTCCCATGCATATCCTGGATATTTTTTTGCCGTGGCAGTCATATAACGATCGCGATGTACCTTTGCAAGGATTGATGCAGCAGAAATCACAGGAATCAATCCATCGCCCTTGATAATAGTTTCCTGATGACCATATTCCGTTGGTGCGTATAAACTGCCATCCAAGAAAACAAAAACCTGATCTGGTGAAATTTTTTGTCGAGTACACACATCATCAAGTGATTTTTGTAAAGCCATTTTAATCGCCACACTAATTCCCTGTCGATCAATAATATGTGCAGATGTCATCATAATCGAAAAATCACATTCACCATTAATTTGCATAGTACATAGTATATTTGAAAGTTCAGTGCGTTTTTTCTCGGTAAGTTTTTTTGAGTCTGTAATGCCGAGTTTTTTTGCAAAACGTGAAAATTTTTGAATATCAACCTGTCGGATCGCAAACGCACACACCGTCACTGGCCCTGCGATCGGTCCACGACCGACTTCGTCGATGCCGATGATATACTGCATTCTCTTTTTCTGACTAGATTTCATAATATTATTTTAACATAAAAAAAGAGACTACGGATTGTAGTCTCTAAATGAGTTATTTTTAATTTTACCAAAGAACAATTCCAGCATTATCCATCATTTCTTTGTTTAGAATAAAAGTATTAGGTTCAAAAAGATTATAATAGTAATGTTTTTCAACAGAGAAATCTTCTTTATTTGGTCTATGAAGTTCGAGTGAAAAATCATATAAACAATATGCATCAGCCCATCCAACATAAGCAATACCAATAAGCAGATCTGAATTTTTATTGTTATATTTATTTTTACCAATATTTTTATTAGCAAGATCTGCTATAAAAGTATGTAGCAATTTATCGTTTACATAAAATTGCCATATACAATTATTATTAATCTTATACTTTTGTTCACTAAAAGGATAAGATTCACTCAATGGAAGATTGTTTATGTTCTTTTTATTTAATTGAGATATAAATAATTTCGTTATTTTTTGTTCTTGTTCTATTCTTTGTTGTTCTGCTTTTTGTTCTTGTTCTATTCTTTGTTGTTCTGCTTTTTGTTCTTGTTCTATTCTTTGTTGTTCTGCTTTTTGTTCTTGGTAATATCCATACACGAAATAACTTATTAAAGATATTGCAATTACTGATACAGTTATTTTTACTAATTTTTTCATTTTATTTAATTTGGTGACTAAAAATTCCAAAATAGTTAGAATCTGTAGTCACCAAACTAATTTTTTGACAATGTACTAACTTGGTACTATTATATCATATACAGAATATTTGTCAAGTATTTCCACAATCCTTTTCCGCTTTCTGCAAACACGTTTTTCAGTGTATGATAGATATAGTATGTGTACCCACCACGACAATTTTATCCATCTACACGTCCATTCCCACTATTCATTACTGGACGGACTGTCAAAGGTAAAAGACTTGGTAAAAAAAGCCAAGGAATTTGGTATGCCTGCACTTGCCCTGACCGATCACGGTGCTATGTATGGAGCTATCGATTTTTACAAGGAATGTAAAAAACATGATATCAAGCCAATTATTGGGTGCGAGGTGTACGTTGCAAACCGTACTCGTTTTGATCGTGATCCAACCATTGATACAAAGAGATATCATTTAACAATCTTGGCCCGAAACCTGACTGGATATAAACATCTGATGAAAATGGTGTCTGCTGCAAACCTAGAAGGGTTCTATTACAAACCACGTATTGATAAAGATCTGTTAAAACAATACGGTGATGGGTTGATTATTTTATCTGGTTGCCCAGGCAGTGAATTTGTTTCGCTCGTTCGGGAAAAATATTTCGACAAGGCAAAAGAATTGTTGCAGTTATACTGTGACGCAGTCGGTCGCGAACATGTGTTCGTAGAAATCATGAATCATACAGAGGCGCCCGATATGGCGTGGTATCAATCTATCCTACCTGACATTGTCCGCATTGCACGTGAGGTAGATTTGCCCATTGTAGGGACCTGGGATTCACATTATCTGTGTGTGGATGACGCACCTGCGCATGATACGTTATTAAAAATCAATACGGGTGGATCAGGAATGAAAATGGATGGTAATTGGTCGTTCATTAATCAAAAAACAGCGTGTGAGGTTTTTACAGATTATCCAGAGGCAATCGAAAATACCAAAAAGGTTGCAGATTTGGTAGATCTCGAAATTGATACAACATCATGGTTTTTCCCAAGTTTCCCTATTGATAAAAATACTACCTATGACGAGGTATTGCGCGCAATGGTGTACGCAGGGCTGGAAACACGCGACATGGAATTAACAGACAGTGTTCGCGAACGTATTGAATACGAATTAAAAACAATTTCTGACAAGGGCTACCCAAGTTATTTCTTGTGTGTGGCGGATTTCATGAAAAACTCGACAGAGATGGGTATTTTTAATCAAACCCGTGGATCTGCAGCAGGATCACTGGTTGCGTATCTGATTGGAATTTCAAATATCGATCCATTAAAATACGGATTATTGTTCGAACGATTTTTGAACCCTGATCGACCATCATTGCCCGATATTGATATGGACTTTGCTGATAATCGCCGTGACGACATTATTACGTATGCACGTGGAAAATACGGAGACGCAGCAGTTGCACAGATCGGTACATTTGGAACCATGGCAGCGCGTGGTGCCGTACGTGATGTTGCACGCGCATTGTCGTTTCCCTATTCATTGGGTGATCGTGTATCAAAAATGATTCCTATGGGATCCCAAGGATTCCCCATGACACTGGATCGGGCACTCGAAGATGAGGCAGAGTTAAAAGAGTTATACGATACTGATAACCAAGTTCGAGAAATTATCGACATGGCAAAAAAAATCGAAGGTAACGTCCGACACATCTCAGTACACGCTGCTGGTGTGGTGATTTCACCAACAGGACGCGTGGATGATTTTTCACCTGTTCAGTACGACCCAAAAGGTGAAGGTAAGGTAATCACACAATACGACATGTATTCTGGTGACCGCGAAGGAATCATCAACCTACCAAAATTCGATTTTCTAGGATTGCGAAACCTTACTATTTTAAAAGAGGCAGTTGATCGTATCCAAAAAATTCGCGGTATCACAATTGATGTAGAAAAAATTCCGCTCGACGATGATAAAACATATGAATTATTCGGACGCGGTGAAACAGTCAGTGTATTTCAGTTTGGTTCACCTGGTATGCAAAAATGGCTCAAGGAATTAAAACCAAGTAACCTAGAAGACCTGATCGCCATGGCGTCACTGTATCGACCTGGACCGATGGCATTCATTCCTGATTATATCGAACGAAAGCATGACCCAAGCAAGATCAAATACGCAGATGACCGTATGGAGCCAATCTTGAAAAACACGTATGGAATTATCGTCTACCAAGAGGATGTCATGCGCATGGCAACCGATCTGGCAGGCTACACACGTGGCGAATCAGATAAATTCCGTAAAGCGGTAGGTAAAAAAATTCCCGAGGAAATGGCAAAACAAAAGGGACATTTTATCGATGGTTGTATTGAAAACAGTATGAAAAAAGAGGTAGCCCACGAATTATGGGACATGATTGAAACATTTGCAGCATATGGATTCAATAAATCACACAGTGCCGTCTATGCATTGCTCGCCTATCGTACCGCATATCTGAAAACCAACTATCCTGCGGAATATATGACTGCGGTACTGACCGTCGAGTCTGACAATCTCGATACCGTGACCGAAATGATTAACGAGGCAAAACGGATGGGATTCAAAATCTTGCCACCAGATATCAATGAATCATTTTCAGATTTTACCGTAGTGGTAGAAGAAGGTGTGATTACCGATAAAATCAGATTTGGATTAGGGAGTATTAAAAACTTTGGAAATGAAATCGGAAAAGCAATCATCCATGAACGGAAAACGAACGGTCGCTATCTCACATTAGAAAATTTGTTACAACGGGTACTCCATAAACACGTCAATAAAAAATCCCTGGAGGCGCTCATTATGTGTGGTGCACTCGATACCCTTCCTACTGAAAATGGTCATCAGGGAGACCGTGGGTACCTCTTGGGGAATATTGAAGAGATTCTTGCTTTTCATAAAGCGCTCATGGAAGATACAAATAAAGGTTCCGATTCGCTCTTTGCAGACTTTGACGATGCTCCTACCGCCCGACTGGTTATGCACGATGCACCACGCGTTACCCAGCAGCAGTGTCTCGCCTGGGAAAAAGAGCTCCTTGGGCAATATGTATCAGGGCATCCATTAGACGAGTTTCGGGAACGTCTGGAAAAAACAGGTTCGAGTATTTTCAAATTAAAAACAGAAGGATTAGTAGGCTCGACAACGGTTATTGCAGGAATTATCGAAGACGTTCGAGAGATCTATACAAAGAAAAACAATGATAAAATGGCATTTGTACGAATCAAAGATCTTACCGATTCTATTGATACCGTTGTGTTTCCAAAAACCTATGTAGACGTTCGTAGATTCTGTGTTCCAGAAAAACTTGTCCTCTTGAAAGGAAAGATTTCTGATCGTGATGGAGAAAAATCGTTTATGGTTGATCAGATAAAAGAATTGCAATAATGTAATTGAAACCTAAGAAAAATCCTATGGTTATTATACAAGACAATTTAAAATATTGTACCATTGATAACAAAGATATATAAAAAAGATACTCGCGTATCTTTTTTATGTATAACTACAACACAAAATATATTTTCTTATCTTTTTAGTTTTGTTGATACTGGAACAGTGTTTTGTGTTGTAGTCGCAGAAACTTCTGAAGACGATGACGTAGTGGTTTCTACTAAGGTTTCTGTATTCATCTGGCTCACCACAGGAGCTGCTGCATCAAGAGTTCCTGATCGTGCGAACGGATTAATGCGCCCAGAAACCACTGTATCAGGAAGTGATAATGTGGTGTCAACTAATGCCAAAAATGCAGGATCTTGCAAAATTCGTGTGTCTAATTTTATTTGATTTACACTCTTTAATAATTGAGCGATCTCACCTTGAGCTGCAGTAGTAGTAGCAATTGAATTTACTTTTGAGTCGCCTAGCGCAACAGGGTTATCTCCAGTATTGGATGAAACCAGTGTTGATGTTGATTTTTCTGTTTCCCTCATTCCTCCTGATAAATACATATATCCTCCCAAACCAATAAGGATTATTACAATAATACCAATTATTATTTTTTGTTTATTCATATAATTTTTATTATTATTTTACCCAATACGTTTCGACCAAAGTTTGAAACTGATAATTTGATTTATCGTCAGGAGCAATAAATGATGATTTTTTAACATTCATAATTCTGAGATTTTTCTCGAGTGAATTAATAAATGACACATACCCAGGATACGGTCCAACAATGGTAAATTCCAATGTGAGTGACCCAATGTCAGGACTTATTCGTTGCGTAGTTCTATTATTTTGATTTTTTTGATCTTCTGAAGATTCCTTGATCTTTACGTTTTGAAGGTTGAGTCCCTGAGCTTTTGCAAGTCCTTCGATTTCAAGAATGAGTTTCACATTATCTGGATTAGCTGGAAGTATCCGTTCGAGTCGGTCGCGATCTGCCGGGCTCACACTACTATAAATTTGTAATAATTTATCACGTCGTTCTTCCAATTGTCGCCCATTAGCGAGTAACTCTAAATACTCAACCTTTTTCTGGTTGACTGCCTGTGCATCCGTATACGTTGGAACAATATAGAGAATGAATCCCCCGATTGATGCCAAAATCATGATAATAGAAAGAATGGTTTTCATAAGTGTGCAAAGATGTTGTATTATTGAGTTTTTTGAGGAGTATTTACTCCATCAAAAGTATCACTTGATTGATTAACAGTCGCAGCTTCTTCGGTAGTTATTTCTCCGGTAGTAGTTTGTGGTAATTGCTCATCTATTATTGAAGTAACTGGAGGAATTATTATATTATCTGCGTCAGTAACCTGATCAGTGTGTTTTGCAAAAGATAGATCACTCACAGGAATAGAAAAAGAAACATCAAACGCAACACGACCTTTCGGAGTAACTACAAAGTTAGAAAAAATAGTATTCTTGAGATTTGCATTTTTTGCGAGTGTTTGAGATTGCAGTGCAATAGATCGATAACTATCTGATTCCCCCGACATGGTTACCTGTAGATCTCGATTTTCCCCAAATGTTCCATCAAATTTTGAATAACGAACCGTAGGAAGCGTTGTCAAACGTAATACTGAAAACAATGGAGAGATAACTGCGTGTTGATTAATTAACGTCTCAGCATTCTTTAACCGTTTGTCCATTAACGAAAACTCACGTATTGCGTTCGGGTCAATATTTTCTTGTAATTTTTCTAGTTTAACAACAAGATCTGCAACTTCTTTTTCAAGATATGATTTATAAAGAAATACTCCAGTACCCATTATGATACTTATAATAAAAATTATCAGTGAAATCACAAAAACAATCCCGATTGGACGCGATACTGGTGTACCCGAAGATACTGGTGTCTGTACCAGTGGTTTTTTCGGGATAAACGTTGTTCGAAATTCTTGTTCCATATATTTATAATATAGTGTACGTCATGTCTCTTAAAAAGACAAGAGATTTTTTAATGCGAGACCAGTTGCAACAGAGAATGTCGGTCCTGATGATTGTAATAATGGTCGCATAAAATCGGGAGCTTCTACTTTTGCAAATGGGTTTGCAAATACTGTTTCAATCCCTGTCTCTGTTGCAACCTTCGTAATAAATCCATTTACAACCGCACCCCCTCCGGAAAGGATAATTTTTGAAACAACACGACTATGCGCATGTTCATACTCCAGCATGACCCGCTTCATTTCTGCGATGAGGTATTCATGTGCTGCGTCAATTGTTGATTGAATTTCTGGGTGTTTTATTGCATTATACTTCATTTCTTCTGCTTTCTCGAATGGTACTGACAGGCTTCTCATAATTGATTCCGTAACAAATGCAGATCCGCGATTAGCGATATGGAAAATTCTAATTACTCCGTATTCTACAATCATCATACTCGTAAACGCTGTTCCTACATCAACAATGAGCAATGGCGCAATCTCTCGATAGAGTACAGATCGCATAGTAGCAAAACTTTCAATTTCAAAAATGGGATTTTGAATCGATACTTGGGTACAAATTGATTGATAATTTGAAAATGTTTCATTGCGTACTGCAACCACGAGAACCTCAATTGTTGTTGACGGTGTTGATACTTCTTCATCATATGTTTCTTTGTCAGGAATAATAAACCAGTCGAGCGCCACCTCAGTAATAGGGACAGGAATGTATTTTCGAGCCTCATTAGGAAGAATGGTCCCCAAATCATGAGCACTTGCACGTGGAAGTGTGATAACAAAAACCAAAATTGCATTTGATTGAAGTGATACGACAAAATTCTTTGCAGTAACTTTTGCCTCTTGGATGAGCTGGGTAATTGCTTTTGCGGTGTCAACATCAGAGAGACGTGCTGGTTTTCCGATAGGTTCACGAGCAAATGGAGCAAGTGAAAGAGCCCCATAGGTTTCCAAAATAATTTTCCCTTTTTCTTCTTTTACTTGAACAACTTTTACTGAACCACCTCCAATATCAATTCCACAAGTACTCCCTGATGAACCCGAGGAAAAACTTGACAATACTCCGCTGTCAGGTTTTGAAAATAATTTTTTAATAACATTAAACATGTTACTATTCTATCATAAAAACAAAAAAACTAACAATACCTACTATTGAACCCAGAAAAATGATACACTTGTATTCATGATTACTCAGTTAATCCAGAGTATATTTTCCTATTTCTTCCCTCCGCAATGTGTTGTGTGTAGGAATGAGGATGTTTCAAAAAACATTTGTAACCATTGTATTGAAAATTTTATGGTTACCCGAGAATTTGGGAAACCATGGATATTTTCACTCTACCGATATCGAGACGAGTCAGTAACAAAATGCATTCATCACTTAAAAAATTATCCGGATATAGTTTTTGCACAATCGCTCCTTGAAAAACATACTCGAATGATCCTCGGTTGGTTCTCGGGTATTATAACCTATCATCAGCCATCCAGAATTATTCTAGTACCTGTTCCACTACACTATTCCCGGTTCCTAGATCGTGGATACAATCAAACAGAGATAATCATTGATGCTTTACGGAAAATACTTATAAAAAAGATCTCTCTTCCTGTTGTTACAAAAAGCTTTTTACGTAAAAATACAAAAACCAAGAAACAAGCCCTTATCACTGATCGAGCTGAACGATTTGAAAATATTACCGGAGCATTTTCTCTCGAAAAAATTCATAACATACAAACTGATGATGTCATTATTATTGTTGATGATATTACTACTACCGGGGGAACTCTTGAAACAATCCGTAATCTTTTCCCATATCCAGAAAAAGTGTTCGGGTTTACTTTAGGACATTAATTCTCATATATGCTATTATAAATATGACAAGATTTCTTGTCCTAATTCTTAACTCTATATTATTATGACTATCAATTATAAACTGCTTTCGATTGTTTTAGGAATCCTGTTACTCATAACTATCTGTGTAACCATTCGTAAAAATGATAAACGTCCAATGCGTATGCATAATGGATATCACCAGATGTCAGACGGATCTATGATGAGAGATACTCATATGAACCAAAATACTTCTATGCATGGCGTGATGATGGACATGACTGCCAATATGCAAGGAAAGGTTGGTTCAGAACTCGAAAAGTCATTCATTACCGAAATGATTCCTCATCACCAAGGAGCTGTCGATATGGCAAACATGCTCCTCAAGGATCCAAGTGTTATCCCAGAGTTAAAATCATTCGCTGAAGGAATTATCAAAGCGCAAACAGCAGAAATTTCACAGATGAATGAATGGCTAAAAAAATATTAATATATGAATATAAAAAAGAGTCAATGAGACTCTTTTTTTGCGGGCCATGCGGGTTCAGTACCAGAGTGGTGAGACACCGTAAGCACTGTTTGGGATAACTTCAGAGACTAAGCCGAGGCATGTGGGTCGGGTATATATTTTAAAATATGCACTATACCAGCTCAGAATTGTTCAGGGAACTTTCAATCATGGCAATCATTCCTTTTTCTTGATTTGAATCCTTCTCCTCTGACAAAACTGTATATGTCAAGACGGCAATTATTTTTTCATCACCAATTATGTTAATTAATTTCCAAGTGATGAGTGTAATATTTTTACCACTCTCAGTTGTATTACTGTAAGTAGGTTTGGTTGAGAGATATCCTTTGAGTGTAATAACATAAGGATTGCTACCAGTTAGAGAATTTATACTCTCTTCCGAAGTCTCATCTTTCTGAGAAACAGCTTTGATTACATGAAGTCGTAGAGTGCTTTGAGACTTTGGATCAAAACAAGCTTCTAGGTCCCCTTCCTCGAGTTCATATTTCCAATTTACAGGAAGTTTAATAACCAAATTTTTGTACTGGTGCTTTACGAGCTTAATTGGTTGTTTTTTGAATAGATTAAACATGTTCTAAGCATAACTCTTAAATAGACATTTTGACACGTGAGTCGTGTCCGATACTAAATTGTCTTGGCGGTGTACATGAGTTAAGTACCCGTGATTGTAAGTATTATAAGGGTATATTAACAAAAATACAAGCGGTGGATTAAGGCAAGTGAGTCGGTACCTCAAATGCCAAAAAATGCCAAAAATATAAAAAAGTGCTAGGATTGATACATATGGAAAGTAGTCTTCTTTTACAAAAAGAACATGCACTGTACGAGCGTGTTATATTATCACAAACAGATCGTGAATTCTTAGTCAGTTTTTGTGATTATATGAATTTCTTAAAAATAGACGGAGCTACATTAGTTTCAGGAATAACAGTAGAGACTAATAATTTTCTTTCTGAAAAGAATGATCTTAATACACTAGAAAAAAGTATTATAGATAAAATACAGAAACTAACTACAACTTTAGAGAAAAAAACAAAAGCATTAGGCATTTTTAATGAAAAAGAAATAAATTGGGACTTTTTTGATATTAAGACTAAGTTAAATGGTAATTCATCTGATATAAATCTATCACCTCTTAAGATTGATTATGGTGATATAAGTATGGATTTAGGTGACATTGTACAAAAAGTTATAGACCTGGGATTTGAAAAAAATGTTCAGACTTTATTTAAACAAGGAAAAAGAAGTGGTGTTGAAATGTCTATATCTAAAGATATAGAAGATTTTGTTAATAAAGAAGATTTCTATACAAAAAGATATACAAAATCAATTACTCAGTCATTGGATTTCTTGAAAGAAAAGAATACCCTTTTTGAGGAATTTGACCTAAAACCATCTGCACCAAAAATTAATACAGACGAGTATTCAGAAAAAAGATCAATGGAGTATTTAAATACAAAGATATTCGAAAAAATACACACGAAACAAGAATACAATGACTATGTAGGTATATTAACTGAAAAAACTGCAGAATTAAGTGTTATACCAAAAACAGATATTACTAACCATTTACAAAGAATTCATTTCTATATTCAAGATAATAATCAAGGCGAAACTATTGAACACGTGAGTAAAAAAGTATTTTTTGTAAAAAATAACCGCATTCATCATTATAATAAAGGAGAGTTATCATATCAAATAAAAGAACCTAAATACATAAAAATACTTAGAAGAATTGTGGAACATTTTCCTGAAGGTGATACAAGGATAAAAATAAGTGACTTTGAAAAAAAGTTTCCAAAATCTAATAGATTTGGAAAAGACTACAGACTGAATGTCGGAAGAAATTCAACTTCATTCCAAGGTTTTTTAAAAAGAAACAACATTGAAAATATACACCCTAAAAACAAAAAACCAATCCTGGAAGCAACTGACGCATATATTATATTTAACAACATTTTTTAAAGATATAAAAAACGTATAAAATGGCAGTTATACGAATAACAAAACACCCTTATCTTATAAGGGTGTTTTGTTATTTTCTACTATTTTATGCGTCTATATTTAATTTCCTAAAAATAGATAATAGACAGTATAGACATATAACTAGCTAGATATGTTTAGCCTATTAACTTTTTAATTATTTTTAAACATATGCAAAAAATCACATGGACAGTATCAGAACGCAAAGTCTCTGAACTTATTAAAAACGGATATAATCCGAGGAAACTAGAACAAAATGAGCGAGAGGATCTTGAAAGATCTATTACTCAATTTGGAACCGTAGTCCCCGTAGTCTTAAATACAGGGACAAGAAAAAACACTATTATCGGTGGTGAGCAACGAATTAAAATATATGCTGACTTAGGAGTGGAAAAGATAAGTTGTATGGTACCTTCTCGAGAACTATCTCTTGATGAAGAAAAAGAACTTAACCTAAGATTAAACAAAAATATTGGATCTTGGGACTCCGAACTTTTAAAAGAAATGAGTCTACCAATGCTCCTGGATGTTGGATTTGAGGATGCGGAACTTCAATTCTTGTTTGATGATGTAGAGCTTGTTGAGGATGACTTTAATCTTAATAAAGCTATCCAAGAAACAATTAAACCAAGAGTAAAACTCGGACAAGTCTGGAAACTTGGAGAACATAAACTTCTTGTAGGAGACTCTACAAATATAGAGATGGTGAAAACCCTAATGGGAGACGAGCATGCAGTCATGGTTATTAGTGATAGTCCCTACAATATAGGTATCTCGTACAATTCTGGCGTAACAGGTAGTCAAAACTACGGAGGAAGTTATTCTAAAAAGGATGATCTAAAAACTGATGCAAACTTTAAGGAATTTCTTAGAAAAAGTATTGAGGTTGCAAAAACATACAGCGGACCAAGTACACACTTCTTTTACTGGGCTGACGCTCGGTATATAGGTATGATACAGGGATTATTTAGTAATGCGAAGATAAAATTTCAAAGACTACTCTTATGGGTCAAAAATAACAGTAATGTGACCAACAAGATTGCATTTAATCGTATGCACGAAGTGTGTCTTTATGGAACCATGGGAAAACCATATCTAAATAATACTATCAACAATCTTGGTGAAGTATTAAATACAGAAATCGGTACTGGCAATCAAGCACATGAAGATATTCTCGACATGATTGATCTGTGGCTCATAAAACGAGATAACGTACAAGAATACGTCCATCCGACCCAAAAACCTGTTTCACTGAGCGAGCGTCCGCTTCGGAGATGCTCCGCTCCGGGACATATTATACTTTCCTGTTTCGGGGGTAGCGGTAGTGACCTGATCGCATGCGAACAACTACACAGAAAATGGCGAGGTGTAGAAATAGATCCTATTTTCGCAACGATTATTCTTGATCGCTGGGAGCAATTTACTAGCAAAAAAGCAGAACTTATTTATGAAAGTACAACTTAATGATATTTTTGAAATTAATGGGCACATTATTGCATGTGGAGACTCACTTGATCCACTATTTGTTGCAAAAGCAATTAATGGTCGAAAGATGCGTGCGGTAATTACTGACCCACCTTATGGGGTCGACTATGTAAAAAACAAGTTCGACATGGGTATACATATAGCTGCAAAAGCAAAAGAGATTATTGGTGATGAAATTCAAACAGATGTGCAATATGCAGATTTTACCAAGAAATGGTGCTCAGCAGTTATACCTCACTTAGACAACTATAATACCTTTCATGTATTTAATTCAGATCTCATGTTCTTTGCGTTAAAACAAGGCATGATGTCCGCGGGAATTACTTTTAGTCAAATGCTTATTTGGCTAAAGAATCAACCTGTTATGAGCATGAAAGACTATATTTCACAGTTTGAAGTTATTGCGTATGGATGGCATGGAAAACACAAGTTTGAACGTAGTAAAACGAAAAATGTAATTTTTCATCCAAAACCATCTCGATCAAAACTCCACCCAACACAGAAGCCACTTGGTCTTATCAGGAAAATAATTCCTAATGTTACGAAGTATGGCGACTATGTCTACGATCCATTTCTTGGTAGTGGGACAACACTACTATCTGCGGAACAACTAGGTAGAAAATGTGTTGGGATAGAAATGGATCCTGAATACGTTGAGATTATTATAAAGCGGGTCGAAAAATTAACAAAAAAGAAAGCGGTGAGAATTAATTAATATATATGCCAGAGAATACACAATCAAATATCGATGTTTATAAAAAACAAGAATTCAATGCGTATATTCTCTGGCGGTCACTCCCTTCTTTTTTGAAGGGACAGCCTAGAACTACTCTTGAAAAGCTTGGAATTACCGACGATATAACTATGAGTTTATTACAAATACGAACACAAACCGAATTTGCAAAAACTTACAATATAAAAGACCTGGGAACACTTACTGACTGGAACAAGAAAATATCTTGTGAAGGACTTGTTCTGAACGAGGTATATCGCTGGGCACGAACCATGACGCCAAATGTTGTGTTTGCACTCTATAAAAATGCAAGTAAGCATGGTCGAGCACAAGAAGTGCGGGCATGGTTTGAATTAATAGAACATAATCAATAACCACTATGAATAAAAAATCATTTTCACTCGAAGAAGTTCATGTCATATTGTCTGAAACATTAAGTAATATATTGTCACGTAAAATATCGTTACGTCAGGCACACGCTATTATTAAAGTTACTCACGCAATAGTAAAAAACATAACATCTATCGAGCTAAAAAGTAGAGTTGAGGTTCTAGAACAGTTATTAAAAGTAAAACGATGAAAAAAGTTAATCAAATCATTTCTTCTAGGAACCTTACTCCTAAAGAATTGGCATATCTGCCGTTGTACGCCTTTATACAAAGTATGCAACATGAAAAGCATAACTTTTCGTCAGATGAAATTAAATTGGCTATTAGAAATTGGAAACCTCGGAATAATACCGAGATAATAATTTATAATGA
>JBGATS010000004.1:0-73864 GCA_044229075.1 Minisyncoccia bacterium | reverse complement strand
AGTTAATAAATCCACCAATTCCTCCCTCACTTCCTGATGCTTTTGTATTAATACTATCTATAGTTCTTCCCTCTAAAGGGATAGATTCGAGTAATTGGTAGCAATCTTTGTCTGTTGTTGGATCACAATCATCATCAGAGAAGTCTTTTGGGGTGGAGGTTGTGGTGAGGTCTGGTTGAGCCTCGTTCACTGGGTCTGCAAAACTAATCGGTGCCCCTACAAATATAAAAAAGGTTAGTAATAGAAAAATAATACATCGTTTCATATAGAGTAGTATACCAATTTACCACCAAAAAACCATCTATTCTGATGGTTTTTGGAAGAATAAGGTTGTGTTGCGCAGCGCACTCTGGAGAAATGTTTTCGGGTTTTCAATAGAAACCGTGAAAGGAACTTGTCCGGTTCCATTAGGATTACGAACAAGAAGTTCGTTTTTTGGCGCCGAAGGGTCTAAATAAAGTTGTTCATCACCCATTTTCCAAGAAAAATTAAGATCATTTATTTTGTCTAAAGAAAAGAAATACGGTTCTGCAACCAAGGTAACATCTTCACTACCCACCAAAAGACCGTTATTTATAGCAACCGGTTTTTTATACCCGTCGCTTCCACGATAATACCAATTGATTTGTGGGTCACGAATAGGCACCGTAACAGTTTTTTGGGTTTTTGTTGTTCCAGAAACATCAGAAACATCAACAGTTATTTTTTCTTCATGACGCAATTTGTTATGTTGTATGAGTAAACTATTTTTTTCATACCCACCCGCATTGAGAACCCGATTTCCGTTTCGTGACCACAAGAATACTGCGTCACCTAATTGTGTCGATTTGAGTCCTGAGCGAAAATTAGGTAATGCAGAAAATTGTATTAATGATTCCTGTCCGGCGAGTTTTTTTCCGTAATAAAAAGCAGGAACATAGGAATCAACTGCTTCCCATAATAAGGTTGCATCTTGCGGTGCAATAGTGATGTTTTTTGTGATTCTAGTACCCTGACCAATAATTGTGGCAGTAATTTTTTTTCGAGAACCATATCCACCAGAACGCACAGTAAAATCACGGAGACCAACACCTGATTTTTGTTCGAATGAGTCAGTAACCCATTGTATCGTGTAACGATTAAGATCAATACTATTGCTGTCCAAACGAATAGAAACCGTTTCAAAAGCACTTGGAAATTCTGGACTTACAATAACATCAATATCAGATTCATTAACGCTCGCATTATAGGAAAAAGCAGATAATTTTTGGGTATCTACAGTAGTTGTTGGTTCTATGGTTTGCGCAAATGCAGGAATAGTAGACAAACAAATAAAAAGTAATAAAAATTTCCTCATATAATTCAGTATATCATTAAAACAAAAATGACCAAAGGGTCATTTTGTTGTTATTCCATAGCATCAGCACGCTCTTTCTTCATTTTTAGTATTTGATTTGGATCAGAACTCACAATTTGATCCTCGGTATAACTAGAAATAACCTTGATTGCAACGTGTTTTAATCCCGCAAAGAAAATCCCTTCACCAACCCCAGATTCGAGTAAGGTATATTTCTCTTCGTCGGTTAGATGGAATACTTGTTGGAGAGTATCAATAGCGGTTGGAGATTGTTTCAAGAGAAGCTGAATGGATGAGTTGGTAATAATAGGTACTCCATAGCGTGATTTTACGAAATCCCCCACATCCTGCGTTATGGTTGCCAGCCCCATAAAATATTTTCTTCCACGTTTTGCAAGCATAAAGAGAAATGCAGCCGCTTCCTCGTTCGCCATCATTACCCACGCCTCATCTACCACTAATAATCGTTTTCGGATATTTTTTCGCACTGCATTCCAGATATAATGGGTAATAATATACATTGCTGCAGGTTTTAATTCGTCCTCCATATCACGAATTGAAAATACCACCATTTTTTTATTAATGTCCACATTGGTAGGATTGTTAATAAATCCTGCCCAGGTTCCTCGGGTATATTTTCGCAATCGTTCGAGGAGTGATCCTGCGCCTTCCATGGATGCCAACACCATTTCAAAATCAGACATTAATGGTGGTTCTGCGTGAGTAAAATCAGAGGTTGTAGTGATATCTTTCAACGCATACGTCTCGGTAATGGCGCGGTCAATAATCGAGTCTTCCTCTGGAGAAAGTCCACCCAACATGATTCTGAATAACCCAACCAAGTGAATAATATTTGATCGTAACACATCTGACGGTGATTCATCAGGACTCGGAATAGGAACATCAAACGGGTTGATATGGTGTTCGCTGGAGAGTGAGATATTAAAATATCGTCCCCCCACTGATTCTGCAAGGAATTCATATTCTCTTTCTGGATCAATTACAATTACCTCTGTATCAAACATAAGTGTTCGTAAAATTTCAAGTTTTGTTGCGTATGATTTTCCCGCCCCTGATGTTGCAAAGATTACTGAATTATAGTTTGGCATTGAATACCGATCAAAAATAATTAACCCTGCATTTTGACGGTTTACTCCATAGAGAATCCCTTTATTATCAGTAAGTTCCGAAGAAATAAATGGGAAAAATGATGAAAGTGGCGGAGTATTAAGTTTGGTATTAATTCCTAAATCTTCAATACCTAATGGTGACCCAGTGATAAACCCTTGTTCTTGTTGGAATAATGCAGGTTTGAGATAGATCATTTGTGCCTCGAGCATCGATCGGATTTCGTTTTCTACCTTGAACAGCTCTGTTTCGTTACTGGCATAAATAGTTATATAGAGACCAACCGTGAACATTTTTTCTGACGCCTGTTGTAACCCATCACGGAGATTCTCCAAGTTTTGATACGCCATATCCAACTCTGGATCGCGCACCATTCCCTGTTTTTCACGCAGTGAAATTTGACTCTGTACCTCGGCAACTTTTTTCTGAAAATCTCGCATAATTTCTGCACTATTAATAGGTGCAATATGAACAGAAACATCAAAAATTTTATCCAGATTGATAATTGGTGCAAGCCACCCCTCGGTGAGGTATTTTGGGTAGGACATAGTGAAATAACTTTTTGCAATTTTGTCACCAATTTTGATAAACCCAGAACCAACCTCTACCGCACTGGGGGCAATAATATCACGCAACTCCATTGCTGCTGCATCATAAATATCCGCAGGAAGTACGGGGATTGCAGAATTAGTATTCTTTTTTCCTCCGAGGAGGTTTGAGAAAAATGACATAGAAATGAATTAATTGTTTTGCATCGCGCCTACCGCACTATGGAGCTCCCCAGGATTAAATGTTGTTTGGTATAATTCGATTAGTTCTGCAGTCTCTAATTGTTGTGACTGAACACCCATCGCAGTGAGACCGCTCTGCACAACTGCCAGACGTTGTTCGATTTGTGACCGTGATTCCTCAAACCGTTTCATCTCATCACTGATTCCAATTTCTGGTTGTTTTTTCTTGCCACCAAACAATCCAGAGAGAAAATTCGTCTGTGCAGCCGGAGTAATTCCACCACCAGCAAACGATATAACCACATAAAAATATTTCGTCATCACATTATACTGTTCGTTGAACCATCGAATAAATTCAATGTATTCCTTGGTTTGAATACGTAATAACTCCTCAGGAATTTCCTCGAGGCGTTTTTCCAGAGAGAGAATATAGGGACGAATATCCAATCGTCGTGATGATGCCTGAATCTGAATTGCAAATTCCAATGAATTCAGAAATGCTTGGAACTGCATAATGGTCGCCTGTTGTTCATCTGCTGATTTTAATCCCAGATTGATGGGGGTCGCCATAATAACCGCACGCATTTCGCCCGAGTTTAATACGACAATTCCGTCGCGGATTTCCTTGATCGGAACAAATTTTTGGGAAGCGGTTTGAGCCATAGTAATAAAAGATAGTTAATTTTTTAATTATACCGTGTTTTATCTAATATATCCAGGTTGCGAGCAAGGTCCTGAATATCGCGAGCAGAGAGTTCTTTTTCCGGGGTTTTTATTGGTTCTGGTTGTTTTACGATAACAGGTTGTTGTTTTTTCTGTGGTTCTTTTTTCCAGACGTATAACTTATTCTTTGTAATATAGACAATAAATGCCTGCGCAATAGTAATAAATGGTTGGTTGTTCAGTTTATAAAACGCCAACGCCCAGGCAATTCCTGCGATTGCTAACATAATAGGGAGTGCTAAAGGAAGTGGGAGGAGTTTATATACCGCAAAACACAATCCACCACCACCCGCAATATAGATGAATTGTTTAAAGGTAAGTGGTCCAAAAATTTTATCCTCGATATCAATAAATTGGGGAACTTCGAATCGCATATAGATAGAGTATATCATATATTTTCATAAATAAAAAAACAGCGATCGCTGTTTTTTTATTTACCTTTTCCTTTAGTTCTCGCATAATTAGCTGCGACATTATTTGCTTGTTCGTTATTAAAGTTAGACCCTCCAAATCTTCCTGCAGAAAATACTGAAGTTGTTTTTGATAAACCTTTCATAAACCCTGATCGATTCGTTGCTGCATTGTCATAATTTGTAGTAAGTGAGTTCATAAGTTTTTCTTGCTCTTGTTTGTCATTAACTTGTTGTTGTTTAATGTCTATAGCAAGGTTTTGTATCATGTCCTCATATGGTTTCAGTCTATCTTTTTGGGCTTTCATGTAATCATTTTCGAGATTTTCAAGCCCTTTTTCTAACTCTTTAAAGTCACTGTGCGCTGCTTTAAACTTACTATCTGCACCTTTTGTTTTGTCTTGTAAATCTTTAGTTTTTTTCTTTTCTTCGTCTATTTCTCCTTGTAACCTATCCATTTCAACTAAATCACCCTCTTTTTCCGCTTCTTGTCGCTTCTTTTCAAGTTCTTTAATTTTATCTCTATTTTTTTGTTCTTCTTTTTTCGCTTCTTGGAGTTCTTTTCCTTTGATAGATGTTTCGGCCTTCATTCTGTCTACTCCTATCTGATCCTTCATTTGTGAAACAGTCATTCCCTTTCCTGCATACTTACTGAAACTCGCTATTGTCTCTTTATTACTTGTAGCATTTTTTTCTGCACCCACTTTTTCTTTAACTAATTCATTATGTTGAGTTTGTTTTGTTTGTTGTAGGGCTAATTCTGCATCTGCATCTTGTTGTTTTTTGAGAGCATCTTGTTTTTCTTGGTCAAGCTGTGCTTTTTTATTAGAGGCATCTGTCATTTGTTGTGCTGTTCCATTCTTTAACAATTCTTCGTTTTTCTTTATCTTTTCATCAATATCTAATAGTGCAGTATCTGCTGCAGACTTATTGGTTTGCGCAGTATCGAGATCTGTTTGGTTAAATCCATTGGCAACTATTTTTTGATCAATATCAGCAATTAATTGGTTGATACCAGCCAGATTAAGGGTTGCCTGATCAACAATTTTATCAACAGATTGTTCCCCTACCTCAGTAGTAATTTTAGTCTTTTCAGAATCAAGATTTGTTTGAGCCGTATCTTTTTCTTTTTGAAGTTTCACTTGTTCTTTTTCTTGAACCGCCTTAAGATCTGCTGACAATTCATCAGCCTTCTTCTTCTTGCGCTCCTCTGCTTGTTTTGCGAGGTAGTCTCGATATTCTCCGGGTTTGTTTTCAATACCGCCTTCTTTTGCAAAACCACCTTCTTTTTGGAGACCTTTTGCCCCAAGGTCGATTTTTTCACCCATTTTTCCAGTAATTTGCCCGAATTTATCCATAGCCATTTTATTATTACGAATATCGAATGTTGCAGCGCCAGTAGATTTTCCTGCTCCTCGTAACATACCAGCACCCCAACCTTTCAATCCTCCTTGAGCCTCTGCATTCATGAGTCCCTTACTATTTGCGGCCATACTACCGACCCGCCCCAATGTCTGTCGTGCCATTAACGCAGTTCCCCCTGTTGCTGCACCGAGTGCGAGACTGGTCACAGAACCACTGAGTTTTCCTGCCATTTCGCCAATCTGCCCAGAGAGATCGTAGGCAATCTTTTTCCCTTGCATCAGTACAAACATTGCAATAAGTAGAGGTAATGCTGTTTTAAGAAGTACCGATAATACACCAACCATCCAGTTTCCATTAGTTGTTTCAAATGTATATAAATCACTTAACCCGCCAATATTTAACATAAATGCAGTGAGGTATACAAAGAAAAGATAGACTGGTGCAAGAAATGCCAACTGCGCAAAGTTTTTAATCCAGGTGGTAAATCCAATATATTTATTATCTTCAATAAAAGGAATTGACCAAGATACGAAAGCAATAGGTGATAAAATCATTCCAAGCCATAATCCTGCAATTCTCCCTACCCATAAAATCCCCATGGAAACAAATATTGAAATTAAAATAAAATACATGAAAAAAGTTAACACTCCAACAGCAAGATAATCAGTATAACTACCAGGATCAGAGTTACTGATACCACTAGCAATAAAGAGCTGTTGAGGATTTACCTGGGTAATAATTGCATATGATGCAGATTTTACACCCGCTTTTTCTAACATTTTTTCAATTACACCATCCTTGTTCTGTGAGGTATTAGTAATTTGATTATAGAGTACATGAGAAAAAACATCTGCTGTTTGGATAATCATTCTACAGAAGAATAAACTAAAATTTACCAATAGTGCCATTATAATTACTTTACCAACAATTTTTTTTGGTTCAAAACCTGTTTTTCCTATTGATGTTTGGTTTGCAATGAGCATGAACGCTGCAAGAAATAACGCAAAGATAAATAAAATATTTGAAATATCTCTGACAATCTTCCAGCCGCCGTAGATAAAACTTCCAACACCAGAATCATAACTTGCCCCGTAGATTTTCGGATTGATTGCCAGGTTGAGTAAAAAATCAGAAAGTATACCTGTAAACACCGCAACAAGATTGGGTACAAAATTTAGCAGCCATACAATAAGTTTTACAAGATTACAAAAGATTGCATCACCTATACCAGAAAAACTACATTTAATACCTTCGTTTGCGGCAGGGTTTTCATCAGTTTGAACAGCTTGACTTACAGTGTTTTCTTGAACAGAGTTTGGGTCTCCCGCTATAAACTCTATATTGTTAGAACGAAATCGCTCGATGTTGCCCGCTTTAAACTGTTCGTCATAAATATAGAGTTTATAAGTATCACCAGAAGTTAAAGGTGTTGAAATTGGGAAGCTTAAGTTTTTTAACTCACCATATTTGAAGTTTATAGAGGCAACATTAATAGCGCGCTCCTCTTGTTGGTTTTTTGTTGTATTTATTAAAACATATTTTAGTTTTATATCATCAATATCAACACTATCACCTGGATCATCTGTACTACTATAATAAATAGTATTTATTTGTGATTTATATTCTAATGGTTTTGCTGTATCTGGGTTTATAAGTGGTGGTGTGTTAAATTTCACCTCAACACGCTTTACCGAACCACCATTATTTATTGAGGGTATTACAGTAGGAGGGACTCCATTTAAAAGATCAGAGATTTTAAATGTTATCTTATCAGACTGAATATCGTCACCATTGTCAGTTTGTTGATTTTCTTCTTCAAACCAAAAAACATACTCTTTGTCTTTTTCAAGGTTTTTCAACATACTATTATTAATAGGTGCTTGTTCTATTTTTTTTTCTACATTGTAAACATATTCGTACTGTTCAATATCTTCATTTCTCCAATTACTATCAGGATCGTCAGCAGGGCTAATATGCATTGAAATATCTGAATCAATATCAGAAACCTTGTTCGTATTTGATGTTGGATCTTTTTTCGACGCATAAAGAATATAGCCAGAAACCTTTATGGCGTCTCCACTGGAACCAAATGGTTGTACTTGAATATCTCTCCAGAAAACAGGATTATTTGCTGCCTCAAGTTTTTTTTGCTCTACCCCACCCAACCCAAAAGTCACTGGTGCCAGTGTTCCAATCATGATAATAATTGCCATGATGCCTGCAAGAAATTTTCGCATACTTGTAACAGATTATAGCATGATTATCAAAAAACAAGCAAATAAAAAACTACACCAGTAGTTTTTTATAAAAAGTTATTAATTAGATACTAGTAGTCTCAAGAATATCATCATACGATTTAAATAAAATATTTCTGAATTCTGTTGGACCAATACGGTACCACTCGGGACTACACTCAATAGGTTTTCCACCATCCAATGTTGGGTTAGGTGTCCAAACATAAAGACCAAAACCAGTAGAATAAATCTTCAAAAATTCATTAAACCCACAGAACGCAGTATCACCCGATCCGTTTGTTCCCCCTTTCTCAACCAATTCCCAAATATTTTTTGCAGGTTGCGATTGATAGCCGTTTAATTTTTTCTGCGCACTGTCTGGCAATTCTTCCTCGCTCGGCTCATCATTATCCTTTTTTTGGTATCCAAACTCTGGGTGCAAGAGATTAATATCCATGTTATAACAACTACCATTTTCACAAGTAATAATAGAACTTTTTCCGTATTCATCATCAAATGAATTGGTCTCTGTTACAGGATTTTTTGCAAGGATATTGTTTCCATTATCAATCTGATCAATAATTTTTTGTGACTTGAAACGATTTTTATTGGTCAACAAAATTTGTTTTATTTGTTCATGAGAATTTCCTGTGATCGTTGCTGGTTTATTTCTTAATACAACATCACGGATTGTTTTACAGTCGTTTAACATGTTTTCTGTTTCATCAATAATTGATTCCAGTTGACGCAAATTTGTCTCTGCTTTTTGTGATGTATAGGGCGATGAAATATCGTTCTGCACACCTTGGTAATCAGATCGAATTTTATTTTTTTGAGTTAAATAATTTCGTGCAACATCACTGGATTCATCCCATGCAGTGGCGTAGGATGCAGGAGTCTCCCAAACATTCCAAGTAGTTTGTATAACCAATTGTTGATACATGACGTCGCTGGCACTGTTCGGAGATATTCCCAATTGGTTAAGAGTGATACTGATTACAAAATCACGATCAGATACTGATGCTGGCTTTTCCGTATTATTTCTCTCTTTCGCCCAATTAATCATTGTGTTTTTTTGTGCTGCCGATAACGCGTTCCAATTTTCAATGGTTAATGGTGCCTCCTTTGGAACATTTGCTATTGTTTTTGACCATATTACCAGTGTATTTTTTTCTGTAGCTGATAGGTTGTTCCAGGTAGTATTAGTAAACACTAATTTTTCTGGTAATCCTGGGATAAATTGTTTAATACTTTTCAGGTTTGTCTGGAGTGCGCTCTCCAATGAATATAATAAATTAAGGGTGATTTGTTTATTGGTGAGTTCTGATTTTGCGTTTTGATACCGATCTGCCAGGATATCAATGGTTTTTACTTGGCTGATCATAATTCCTGCCCCAGGAATATTATAAACATCATTGTTCATGAATAGGTCGGTATAGAGTTTTGCAGCGTCCAAACTTGCGTCAATATTTTCGAGTGCATTATTTTTTGCTACTGTTTTTGCATTTTTCCCCTTGTCTTTTCTTTTTTCAAGTCTTTTGGTTTGTTTGCTGACATACGCTGATAATCGTTTCTTATACCCATGATCTGGACCAGGAATACATTGATCCAGCTGTGTGATCATTGACGCGTAGGTTTTCCCGGATTCGGTGGTTTCCGTAATTTTGGTAATGTACTCTCTTAAATTTTCGACTTCTTTTTCTGTATCAGATAATGCACCTGGAAATTCCTCCTTCAGGTCAATAATTGTTTGTGGTGCCTGTGTCCAGGGAATGGTTTGTCCGTTTGTGGCTACCAGCTGTTCTGGACCACCAACACCACGATTCGATTGGAAATCTGCTTGCAGTGCAGTGAGTCCTGATTTAATAAAGGTTGATAACATGGTAGTGAGTACTCCACCAATGAGTTCGCCTAATTCATCACCTTGGGTGAGACGGTCGCTTGCCTGATCAAGCGCACTATCAATACCACTCGTTACTAAACCAACAGGGTTGTTAATCATCTCTTGGAGACAACCACCATAATCTTCTGCAAGAGAAAGACTTGTTGCTACATTTTCTTGTAATGGAGTTAACGTATTTTGGTCGTCTGCAACAGGTTTCCCATCAGGCCCAAGATTTGTAGTACTTGGTATTGCTCTTGGGTTGCTTGGAGTAGCCCTATCATTTGTAATAGGTTTCCCATCAGGTCCGAGATTACTTCTGTTTTGTTTGATTTTGTTTATATCTTCTTTATATTGTTTAAAGTCAAGGGAACATTTTCCTTGAGGTCGTGTTCCAGGACTGGTGAGCTTTATTTGTTCGAGCTCTTTTGCTTGTTCTATTTTTCGCGCTATTTCTTCTTGGGCGAGAATGTTTGCTCCGATATTGGTGTTCGCAGGGTTGGAGAGTGCAAGAATACCGTCCCATCCACCCACACTTGCGTCTGTGGCAAATTCTTTCCAATCTGCCCCAACGACTCGATCGAGATTGAACGCCTCCAGAGGGCTTTGGTCTCGGGCAAGATTTTGGGTACTAGTGATAAGTCCTTTCACAATATCAGGTGCGTATGGATTATTGGAAATTCCTAATTCAGTGACAAATTTATCAACTTGTTGGTTACTTAGATTACTAAAATAGTCAGAAAAATTAGTAATAAAACTTTTTTCTGAACTATCCCCACTGGCACCACCGTTTGCTTTATTAAAAATTTTATTCGCAAGTTTTGAAGAGATGGTTTGAGCAAGCGTAACCGCCAACGTGTCTAATCCATACTCTTTAATAACTCCTAGAGTTTCGGAAACAGCACTAATAGTTGACTGAGCTGTATTTGCAACATCAGAAACTGGTGCTGCAAAAATAATATTCGGGAGAAGAAAGGTTGCTAATAAACAAACACTTATAATTTTTTGAAAAAATTTTGTAGACATAAAATTAATTTTTTATTTGCAATAAACTATTAATGTTTATTAACGCATCGACCAGGGCATTGTTGTTTTTTTGGAAAGCAAGGACTTTTGCATATACCATTGAACTATCTGAAACAGGTGAAGAAAATACAGTATTTGCCTTTGAAAGTGTGTTGATCACGATTAAATGCTGATCAGCAAAGGAGAGGGGTACTGGCATTTCCAGTAGCCGAGTAATCTGTTGGGTAATACCTAACTGAATACTGGTTAACAGAGTTGTTTTTTCATTTTTTAATAATGCAGTATAGATTGCTGCAAGAGTTTCTTTTGATACAGTTAAGGATTTTTGTATTTGCTGTATTTCTCTTTGATAGGTAGATTTTGATTCATTGGTCATATCAACCAAGTCCAGGTCGTCATATCCATATTGGGGCGCCCCTTGTTCAATTGTGTTTGCTAAATCAAGTAGTTCCTTTGTAGTGGCGGCTTGGATTGCCTGATTAATATTTTCACCAACTGGCTCCGAGAGAAGTCGTTGGTACACATTTAATGCAAGTTTATCCTCAGTAGTAATAATCCCGGAAGTTTTTTCGGTAATAATTTCACGCAATTCCTTCGGGATTTCTGATTCAGAGTTTGGAATTTCTGGATCAGTTCCAATAAGGGTTTCTTGCCAATCTGCGAGACCGTCACCATCAGTATCTTTATCAATGGATAGTTGTGTTACTGGTTGTTCCGTAACAGGTGTTTGCAATAATGAATCCATTACTGAAACATCTTTTGAAAAAAAACTTTTTACGATACGCGAAACAGGTTTCCATAATCCATACCCGATGAGACCAATAACAAGCATTAGAATAATCAGGCGAATTCTTCGACTCGGTAAATATTTTTCCCACGGATGTTGTGGTGGTGTTGATAGGGGAACAGGATTCTGTTCAGGTAATGGTGACAACGTTGTATTCATATTAGGGAGTAGTATACACTATATTAGTAATAAAAATCCAGTCTTCTAATTTCAAGTCTTCCGCGCGAATTGTCACCGAGAGATTTCTTTCGGTAAATATTTTTCCCAAGATTTCACGTGACGTAATACTTGCTTCGACCAAATTTTTCAAGAGTACTTTTCGTTTATGAGCAAATCCTGCGTGGATGATTTTGAAAAACAAGTCTTCACATGCTTTTTTAGGAAAATGGATTCGTGAAATATGAGTAATTTGGATAACCGCAGAATCAACACGCGGCGGTGGATTAAAATTTCCTCGTGAAACATTAGTGACTAGTTTCGGGATTCCATAGAGTTTTACGCTCAATGATAAGAGAGATTCTTTCCCGTCACGAGCAATAATACGGTCGGCGACCTCTTTTTGAATGAGGAGCACCATAGTTTCTGGTTGGTAGGACGCGCTGAGAAACTTTCGAATAATGAGTCCGGTGATATTGTAGGGGATATTCGCCGCTATTTTATAGTGAAAGCCAGCATATTTGGGCGACTGAAAAATAGTTGGATCAAAATCAAGAATGTCTCCAGAAATAAGTTCCAAAACACCGTCGGATATCTCTTTCGAGAATTGATCAGATAAAATAGTGTATAAATGAGGATCTTTCTCCACGGCGACTACTTTCCCTGCAGTCTGTAACAACTTTTTAGTGATAACCCCTAATCCCGGACCAATTTCCAATATCAAGTCGTCCGCAGCAGGGTTTGCAGCGTCAATAATTCTGGTGACAACTCGGTCAGAATTGAGAAAGTTCTGACCGAGAGAATTTTTTGGAATAACAGGAAGAGGCATAGATAGACAATAGTATAACATAAAAGGGTTTTTAAAAGACACAGAACACAATATTTGACAAAGTTTATATATAGTTTTGTAATGATACTTTTTACTTGATGGGGGTATTTTCTGTGGTAACCTGGTAGAAGTGTTCGGGGAAACCCGGTTCTGGATATGAGGCACGATAGTTCTGGCTGTTCTCGGTAATTCTTGTAAAAAATTATCTAAAAAACACAATTATATACACAAAAGTATCTTTTTCTGGTCATTTTTAGGTAGTTTATTCTTCTTTGGCTTATTCAATCTTTTTTACAAAACAAAAAACAAATCATTGGGAGAGGTGTTATAGGGCTCGTTATAGGCGGTATTATTGCTGGGATATATATTCCTCAGCATGTTTTTGCTGGATGGATGAATAATCGCGCATCGGCGCAAGGTGTTCGAACAGAAACTACACAAACACTTCCTATTCTCCAGGCGCGATTTTCACCAATGACATTAACTCCTATAGAGTCATCAATTATTACTACAGACCAGGATGCATTTGTTGCGTCGATTAATATTTATGATGAACAGGATATTGATGTTCCTTCACGAGACACGATCACTACCTATGTTGTTCAGTCTGGAGACACACTTTCAGAAATCGCTGATCGTTTCAATGTATCAACAAACACTATCCGCTGGGCGAACAGTATCCCACCAAAAGCAACGGTTCGTGTCGGACAATCATTAGTAATCTTACCAATTACTGGTGTGAAACATATTGTTGTAAAAGGCGACACTATTGCAGCTATTGCAAAAAAATATAAAGCGGATATTGACGAGGTTGCTTCCTATAACAATATCGAGAAAAACGAAAGACTTACCACAGGAACAACCATTATTGTTCCCGACGGAGATATTACTTTTTCTTCTCCGAAAATTACAAAAAATACTTCACCTGAAAAAACAAAAGGAGGAAAATCAACTGATTCATTGTATAAGAAAACAATGGCAAAAATTTCAGGGAACACAAAGGATTCATCTGCCGCACAAGGATATTTCATCAAACCAATGCGTGGTATAAAAACTCAAGGATTCCACGGGCCGTATAACGCGGTTGATATTGGTGCCCCTGTAGGAACCACGATTGTTGCTGCCGCTGATGGTGTGGTACTCGTGGCAAAAGCCTCTGGCTATAATGGTGGATACGGTGGTTTAACCATTATCCAACATGATAATGGGTCGCAATCACTGTACGCACACCAGAGCTCGATCAGTGTCGAGGCTGGCCAACGCGTTTCCCAGGGTCAAAAAATTGGTGAATCAGGAAACACAGGACGATCAACTGGTCCCCATCTTCACCTAGAGTTTCGTGGTATTAAAACGCCAATATTATATTAAAAAACCACAAAGTCATTTTGTGGTTTTTTGTATAATGTAATACATCTAATTAATACTGTTGTTTTGGTCGATACTGCAACGCTTCTAAAATATGATCCTCTGTAATTATTTCACGCCTATCGAGATCTGCAATTGTGCGTGCGAGTTTTATAACACGGTGATATGCGCGCGGCGACAGTTTCATTATTTGGGCACTCTTGTTCAATGTTTGTTTTGCACCTTCGGTAATAGCTAACTGCTCTACGTCGCGCGATTGCATATGTGCGTTTAATTTCTTATACGTATCAAATCTTGTGTGTTGCTGATCGCGCGCTTGTTTTACGCGTTCTTTTATGAGCTCACTTTTTTCTGCATCATGAATGTTCCCAAGTTTCTCATAATCAATATGTTCTACCGGAATCCATAAATCAATACGATCCATAATTGGCCCAGAAATTTTCCGTCCATAGCGCGCGATATCATTTTGAGTACAAATACATTTTTTATGTAATGATCCTGCATTTCCACATGGACACGGGTTCATTGCTGCGACCAGTATAAATTGTGATGGAAACGTTGCATTTCCCTTGGCTCGTGAGATATTTACCACACGATCCTCCAGTGGTTGGCGCATGGATTCTAATACACGTGTTTCAAATTCTGGAAACTCATCAAGAAATAATACACCACGATGTGCGAGCGTTACCTCGCCAGGTTTTGGGACAGCGCCACCACCAATGAGCGACACATAACTGGAGGTGTGGTGAGGACTACGGAACGGTGGATGGATAATCAGTGGACGATCGAGTTTTCCGGAAATACTATGAATACCGGTAACCTCCAAAGCTTCATCAAGAGAGAGTATGGGAAGTATTCCTGTGAACGCCCGGGCAAGCATTGTTTTCCCTGTTCCTGGTGGTCCATACATGACAATGTTGTGTCCACCAGCAGCTGCAATTTCGAGTCCTCGTTTTGCAATTTCTTGACCCTTGATATCGAAAAAATCAGTCACAATTTCCGCACGATCAGTGAAATTAATTTCTGTTTGTGGTTCTGGTGGGAGATGTTCTGATTCTGTCAGGTGGTCGATAACTTGTTTTAAGGTATCAACTGTATAGATAGTAATTCCACCAACCAGTGCAGCTTCTTGGGCGTTTTCCCTTGGGACAAACACCTCGGTAAAACCAGATTGTTTTGCAAACTGAACCAAGGGCAATACTCCGAAAACTTTTCCTACTTGACCATTGAGCGATAATTCACCTAGGAAGAGTTTTTTCTCTGGATCAAAATCGATTGCATGTGATGAAAGGAGGTACCCCAACGCAATTGCAAGATCAAAATAGGAACCCTCTTTTTTTAGTTCTGCGGGAGCAAGTGAAACAACAGTTTTGAAATTTTCTTGTTTTGGCGAAATGAATCCAGAGTTTTTTATAGCACTGGATACACGGTCACGTGACTCTTCAACCGCTTTGTCAGGGAGTCCAATAATACTGAAATGATGACTACCATTAGTAATATCAACTTCAACCGTGACGAGGTGTCCTTGTAACTGAAACGGTTGCGCAGAATACACACGAGAAAATGTAGAGAGCATAGTGTGTTGATTATAACAACAAAATAAAAAATTGAAAATAAAAAACCATATAACTGGTTTAATATCACATCATTGCTTTACAGGTTCGTGCAGTAGGATTAGCGAGGAGTCGGTCAAGTTCAATTGGTTGCCCTGATTTTTCACAGACACCATATACACCCTGATCTATTCTGTCGAGTGCGGCGAGTACTTCACTATACTGTTTTTCCATTTCTGCCAATCGTGCTACTCGAGATCCAAACTCCTCGATGTAGTCAGCTTGGTCGCTATAGTCTGATTCGCCTTCCCCGTCAGTTTCAACAGGTATCGCCTGCCAATCACCAGTTTGCGGGTTTTGGGTTCCAATATGTGAAAGTTCTTCAAAAAGCGAAGCTTTTTCTGCTTCGAGAAGGTTTTTCAGCTCCGCGAGTGTTTTTTGGTTCATAGATTTCATGAGATAGTAAGTGTAGCACATTTTTATAATTGTACAATAATAATTATTGCGCAGTAGTATTATTCATCGATCGAACAATAGGATCTAAAACAGCTGGATTAGGAGTGATTAACAGGACAGTATTCGTAATAAATCCATAATATAGTGATTCCGATGTAGAGAGTGACCCTTTTCGGAGTACAATATTATTGATTACCACATCTTCAAAAGGAAATGCTTCGGGCTGGGTTACGAATTCAGCTTGTTTTTTTTGAAACAAGGTTCTCGTTTCGATAATCATTCGTGGTTCCCATCCAGAGAGGAGTGTATGCATTATTTCATAACCATCAAAACGAATCAGGAGAAATGGTATTTTCTCAGAAATTCCTTCTGGTTTGTAATAACTATATAGGTAGTCACGAGACTTTGAGGTAAATCCAAGAGGAGACCGAATGTCTAATGACGTAAAAAAAGTTTCGAGCGGTGGAATTTTTTCATTAACTTTTGGAACAATTGCAAAAAATGATTTTTCAGGAATTTCTTTTTGTTGAAGTGCGTTGAAATTTTTAAGAATTTCATAACTTGCAAGGTTGGTAATATCAAAAGAGGTAAATTCAGAAACTTGCATGATCGTGTTTTGATACGATTGTGTGCCTCGGTTGATTATTGGAGCAATTTTTGGTTGGTATCGTTGTAGTGCGGAAATGATAAACCATGCACCAGCGATTAAAAATAGTATTGTTCCCAAAATATAGAAAACATTTTTTATACTTTTTGGGCTCTGCTCTTTTTTCAAGAGATCTTCTTCACGTGCTTCTGCTAATAATTCAGAGATAACTTTCCCTTGATACCCAGACAAACTCTGAGCCTTTGTGCTGTCATAGGTAATAACTCCGGGAACAAGTGATTTTGCAAGCTCTTCTTTTTCAGCCTGAGCGCGATGCTCCAGTTTTAAACGTGCAACCTCTGCATCATGAGCAGTAGTTTTTTGGAAAATAGATTGTAGTGTTTGGATGAGTTCCGTTTCTGTTGTTTCCGTGAAATGTCCTACCCCTGATAAGGTAATCATTTCTCCTGATATATGAGATTGTAAATCTCGTGAAAGAGTCGGCGATATAAAAGGATCAGACGTGTTGGTGATATGGATAACAGTCCCCGCATTTTTCGTGACGAGTGAATAATTAAACGGATTCGTTAGAAAACTTTTTGCAATAGGTGCCAATACTTGATGTCCGGGAACTTGGTCACACCCGGCGACAATAATAGTCATGCGCACTGGCTGAGTCATGGTTTCCAAAAAACGGAGCCATGCAAACGTACTTATTCCATGCGTGATAACAATTGTCGAGTCGTTGAATCCTGAGCGAACTTTTTCAAATGTTTGCATCCAAAAAGTCATTCCTTGTTCTGTTCCGCCAGGAAGCTCCGGAGATAGAAAAGTGTACCCATCAGGAATGATCGACTGTACTGATTGATACCAGGCAGAAAGTGGATTTGAGAAGGCGTCGTGAAAAATGATGACTTGTTTCATGGTGAAAGTATAGCAGGATTTTTATTTTAATAACAGTATTTTTATACTTTAAATATTTCGTTGTTTTGTACGGATAAATTAATGCAAAGCTCAAGTTGATACACTAAGTGTTCTGCATCTGAGAGATTCATTTTATGAGATAAAAAAGCCCCCTTCTGAAAAAGGGAGCAATACCTACTATATATATTTTTTGTAGGTTTTTTGTACAATATCTGTATTTTTTATAGACCAGTATGGTAATTTTTCATACTCTGATAGCCCATAATTATACAGTTGCTGCTGGGAAACCTCGATATATTTTTGAAAATTACCAGGTTTCCCGTTAATTTGTAAATTTTTGTTTGAATTGTTAAATAACGCCTCCACCTTTTTAATATAAGCGGGGTTATTTAATTTTTTCATTACCATACGCACTGCATCCCAATAAGCACAGTAATTGGTTGACCCTGCATACCGACAAATGGCTGTGCGTAGGGGTCCCATGCCTGGGAGTTGTTTTTCTGCCGCTATGTGGTAGGCAATCATCCTCCCAGCGGCATCTATGTTGTAGATAGGGTGTAACCTATCATCAACATGGTAAACACCTTTTCTGCCGAGCCTGTTTTTTAAGATAAACACACTCAGCTCCGATGCGTGGTCAACCCGCTTACCGTTTCGTAGGCAAGATCTTTTGTCTTTTCCGTTACAAACCATAGCACTACATGCTTTGTAGGTATAAAGCCCAAATTCCCGCGCTACAATTGGTTGCATGTGACACAGACCGAACCCCCCATCACCCAACCCGTTTGGTAATAGGTCTGCACCGGAAGATTCCTGTACGATCATTGCCAAGAGAATATTATCAGGAAGGTTATACCTCCTCTCAACTTCCCTGGTAAGATTTTGAAAGCGAAGACTGCGGATAATTTTTCCTTCGAAATTATCTGAGCCAAACTTCCCAATCTCACCGAGCATGACGAGGTTTTTAAATTCAGGTTCAGGAATACTGTCCTTGAATTTAAAATTACCCAACGGTCGTTTCTTGAGAAATGAGCGACTTCCCGCTATCTCCACCCGTTTAATTCCTGGAGATTTTTTTGTTACAGAAATAATTGGTTCTGCAACATCTTTTTTGTTATTTTTTACTAAAAATAACAAAAAAGTCATAATTATACACACCATCAATATGATGTGTTTATTTTTTCTTTCGCCCATTTTTATTTTAATATTAGCATACTTCTATAATTTTGTCAATAATTTCGTCTTAAATTCTCACCTTAACTACAATAAAGTTCTTACAACGACAAATAGTATATAGGTAATATATGCTAAAAATCCATAAAATTTTCAATTGATTTTTCCTGGAAATCTAAAAATTAAGTTTTTAAAATGTATATAAATTTGTGTTTGTGCAGGCAGGGGGAATCGAACCCCCGACTCCTCCTTGGCAAGGAGGTATTTTACCACTAAACCATGCCTGCAATGGTATCGAGTATATCCTGGTTATCGGTCTTTTGCAAGGTATATATAGAGATGATGTTGGTGGGGGTATTTTCCAAATACAGAGAATAAAATTCTTGCTTTTTGTTTCAAAATATGCTATAACACCCTCATGTTAACAAAACAAGCAAAAACAAAAATTGTGAAAGACTTTGGTGGGGCGGAAACAAATACCGGTTCTCCAGAAGTTCAGGTTGCATTACTCAGTGAGCAAATCAATCAATTAACCGCTCATTTGCAACTCCACAAAAAAGACATCCACTCTCGTCGGGGACTCATTGCAATGGTTGCAGAACGACGAAAGCTTCTCGGATACATTAAAAAGAAAAATTTTGATGCATACGAAGTTCTTCTCAAGAAGATCGGCCTCAAATAATTTTTACAAAAAACTACTCAATTTGAGTAGTTTTTTGTAATTAATGAGTTATCCACAATACAATAGGTTTGGACGTGTCCTTTTAAAAGAAAACACAAAAAATCTGTTGTCTAAAATAATTTGCAAAAAATGATTTTTTTCATCGTGATGTGTTTTTTGAAGCTTATTTTTCAATAAAACTGTGGATAAACCAGTGGGATATGTTTATAAAAGACAGTCAATATTGTCCTTTTTGAGAGGAGTGTTGTGTCGATAATAATTATCTGTCATACTAATATAATCAGAAAAACCCTTGCTACATATAGTTTTTTCTGAAAAAAATGTCTTTTTATAATAGTTTATATACTTGTGTATATCATATATGTTTCACGTGAAACACTATATATGTGAAAATAAATTGAAAACATAATTTTTGATCAAATAATCAGTTTTTATAATATATGTTTCATATGAAACACAAATATTTATGAAAAATTTTACTTCAATAAAACAAAAAATTGGGAAAAATGGTGAAGATCAGGCGGAAATGTTTCTCGTGAAACAAGGTTTTTCGATTATTGAAAGAAATTTTTCTACAAGATTTGGTGAAATTGATATCATTGCATTATTAAATAATTGTTATTATTTTTTCGAGGTAAAGACAATTACTGTTTCACATGAAACTCTTGTTACAAAAAAACTGTTAACAATGAACGGAGAGATATATTCTTTTCGCGATAAGAATGTTTCCCGTGAAACTAGTTTAGAAAAACCTCAACCAGAAAATGTTCGGGAGCAATTTGATAGAGAATATCGGAAAATAAAAAATCCTTTTCAAAATATATCCTATTTCAAGGTGAATCGAATCATAAAAACAGCCGAAATATATCTTTCTAGCAGGAATGTTTCCCGTGAAACACGCTGGCAAATTGACGGGATTGGTGTATATCTCGATAAAGAGACTAATCAATACCTTTTCGAGAGAATTGAACATCTTTCTGTCCGATAATAGGGTAATTAATTTTTACGTCCTTGAATAATTCTGTCTACGTGTAATACCTCGATGTCTTATATAAATTGATTTTTTTATAAATCTATGCTATTATTTCTTTTGTTGCACCTGTGGTGAAATGGATATCACAGCAGTCTTCGGAACTGTTATTCTGGGTTCGAGTCCTGGCAGGTGCACAAAAATATGTGGAACAAAAAGTATTAATTTATTCTTCGAGAAAATTTTTATTACCACAACAAAAACTTTCTTTTGTTTTTGTAGAAGTTTACTAGATTTCGGTAGAAATAATTCGTATTCGTATGAGTATAATATTCAAACCTCGAGAAGTTTTTTGTCTATATATTATATTTATTCAAAATTAATAATGATCATTCATATGAAAAAACTATATCGTTCAAATTCTGATAAAGTCGTTGCAGGTGTTCTTGCTGGTTTTGCAGAATATTTTGATATTGATACTACAGTTATTCGCTTGGGATACGTTCTTTTTACGATCCTAACCCTTTTTGCAGGAATTTTGTTTTACATTATTTGTTGGATTGTTATACCAAAAACTACATCACTTGACTCTGAAAAATTAAAAGACAAAGAAAGTATTGAAAAAGAAATAGAGACAGAAGAAAAAGACATAAAAAAAGATATTCCAGATGAATCAAACGAAAAGAAAGAAAAATAAAAAATCGGTAACCATTTAGATACCGATTTTCCTGCCACAAGCTTTTGATGCTGTTGTGGCAAGTTCTGATGCCCATAATAGAAGAGCGGACATCAGTTTTAATAATTGATGAAGTGAAAACCATCCACCCCATCTGGCTGCTCTCCACAGCCAATTTATTATTTTCTCCATATTTTTTATTCTAATTTTAGCATATTTATATTAATATGTCAAGTATTAACTATTTGGTTGATTAGTATGAATAGTTGTTTCACATGAAACAAAAAGTTACAAATTATTTTGGATAAAGTTAAAGTTATTGTAATTTATGAATTTTATTGTTCCCAAAAACGTTTCACGTGTAACAGAAACATTAAAAACCGCTGGATTTGAAGCGTTTCTTGTTGGTGGGTGTGTGCGGGATCTCTTAATTTCCCAAATAGTTTTTTCTAATAATTCTTCAATTTCTTCGCGACTCGAAACTGGTGATAGTGTGAAACCAGAACAAGTGTTCGAACAAATACTCAAACCATCAGAAGTATCAGGAGATGATTTAGATTTACCAGAAAAACGAATTAAAAATAATGTTTCACCAGATTTCACCAAGGCTTCACTAGGTATACATAAACCAAAAGACTGGGATATTACCACCAATGCAAAACCTGAACAAATTGTGAAACTGTTTGAAGATAACGATTTTAAGGTTGTGTATGAAAACGTGTTTGGAACTGTTTCAATTGTGTTTGAAGATGAATTGATTGATAGTTCTGTCAGAGACATTCAAATAACTCCATATCGATTAGAAGGGGCGTATTCGGATAACCGACATCCTGACAGTGTGTCCTTTAGCGACACTATTTATGACGATTTGTCACGACGTGATTTTACGATGAATGCAATCGCAATTGACCTTGAAACATTCCAGCTGATAGATCCGTTTCACGGGAAACAGGCGATTGAAAAACAAATGATTATTGCCGTTGGTGACCCAACTGAACGATTCAGGGAAGACGCGCTTCGTATTATGCGGGCAATCAGATTTTCAGCGCAGCTTGGTTTTACTGTTTCATATGAAACAATGAATGCGATTATTGAAACTCGAGAATTACTTAAAAATATTTCTGCAGAACGGATCCGTGATGAGTTTATCAAGATTATAAATTCGGACAGCCCGGCCATTGCATTGTTTCACATGAAACAATTAGGTTTGTTGGACGTTATTTTACCTGAAATCATTCCAAGTATTGGTTGTATTCAGGGCGGTGTACATATTTATGATGTGTTTGATCACCTAGTTCATGCTTTGCAACATGCGGCTGATAAAAAATACTCATTTCATATACGACTCGCAGCATTGTTTCACGATATTGGAAAACCAAAAACTCGTCGACCTGGTAGTAAAAAAGCTTATACATTTTATGGACACGAGGTAGTTGGTGCACGCATTGCGCAGAAAATAATGGAACGATTGAAATTTCCAAAAGCCGAGACGGAACTGGTTGTGAAATTTGTCAGATGGCACATGTTTTTCAGTGATACTGAATCAATTACATTGTCTGCTGTAAGAAGGATGATTGCGAATGTTACGACCTCATCCCAACCTTCTCCTAATTTAGGAGAAGGAGAAACAACTCAGCATCCAATCTGGCAGCTCATGCAGATCCGCGAATGTGATCGTGTCGGAATGAATAAAACCGAAGCACCGTATCGATTACGTAAATATTTTGCGATGATCGAGGAATGCCTGCGTGACCCAATCAGTGTTTCACAATTGAAAGTAGATGGAAATTACCTGATGAACAAGTTACACGTGAAACCAGGCCCACGAATGGGATGGATGTTACACGCACTTCTCGAGGAAGTTCTGGAAGATCCAGAAAAAAACACGATTGAATATCTTTCGAATCGTGTTGGTGAATTTGAAAAACTTTCAGATGTAGATCTTAAAAAGCTCGGAGAAGCAGGAAAGGAACGAAAGGAACAAGAAGAACAAGAAGAAGTGAAGAAGTTACACGTGAAACATGGTGTGAAGAAGTAAAAAACCTAGAACTTATGTTCTAGGTTTTTGGTTAAAAAGATTTCTGGTTGCAATAACTACAAAAAATAATTGCCGAAAGATCATTCCGTATAATCCCTTGTAATATCCAGTTGTTATCATGAGAACTCCTCCAATAATTTGAAACCAATTATATCTTTTTGAATTAACTCGTTCTTTTTTAACTGATGCATACCAGAAATTTCCTACAATCAAAAATGAAGTTACCCAATCTAGAATAATAATCCATTTTATTGAGTTAGATTTAAGATAAAAGAATTAATTGATCTACGATTTCAGGAAGTTTTTCTTCGATAATATTCACCTTGTGACCATGAATTGAAATCTCTTCTTTTAAAGTACATCGCACCACACCACCAACACGGTTTAAGTAGTCTTTTACCTCTTTCATAAGCGGATGGATAATACGACGATGACCTTGTGCAGTTAGTACAATTGCTTGATAGTCTTTTTTATCCAGTATTGCTCCATATAAACCTGCATCTAACAATGCAGTAATAACTCGCTGATCTGAATATTTATTATCCAATACCAAGTGAAATTCGGTTTGCCTGAATTCTTCGATTTCAGTTAATGTTCTGCGCAAAACCGAAAACTTAGGTAAAAAGAATTCAGTAATCGGCTTAAATGCAATTCTTTTATCAGTAGGAATGTATTCACCTTCCAGATAACCAAACATGTTTGGAAAATCTTTTACTTTATTAACAAGTTTACTCCAAACTTTTTCAAATTCATTCTTATCTCTTGTTTTAAAGGTTGAATGAATAGATGGTTCAAAATGTTTATATCCAGCAGGATGACCAATAAAATCGTGATGATAGAAACCTAATGTTTTGACTACCCAATTATTAAAGGCGGTTGTATCATCTGTAACTGGATCCTGGGAATCAATATGAATGTGGAATATTTCTGGTGCTGTCGGTTCTTCCATGGAAACCTTTGATTTTTCTGCGTTTGTCATAATTATTTTTTTAATTGTTTACAATGTACTATTTTTGGTACTATAATTTGTTTTTATAATTATGTCATATATGTCGACAAAAAAGATAATTAGGTATATAATACAATATATACAACACGATTATGTTGACCAAATAATTAACAGTTATGAAACAAAACAATTCTATTTATAAAATAATAACCGATATTGGGCTTTCAGAGCTCGAAGCAAAGGTTTATTTGGCGATTTTACAGTTAGGAGAAGCAACGGTTTTAAAAATTTCTCGTGTTACAGAGATTAAAAGAACTACAATTTATCATATTATCGAGTCGTTAAAACAAAAAGGCCTTGTTTCTGAAGATGTTAGGGGATTAAAATCGTTTTTAATCGTTGAAGATCCGCAGAAACTATCGCAATTATTAAACGCTCGGGCAAAAACATTTGAAGGAATATTACCAATCTTATTAGCACAGTATCAAACTAAGAATAAAACAGGTGATACAAAAATTTATACAGGTACCCAAGCTATACGTTCTGTATATGATGACCTCTTAAATAATATTCAACCACATCAGGATTACTGTGTTATCTCAAATCAGCATGAATGGTATGATAAAGATAAAGAATTCTTTGAAGATTTTATGTCACGCCGTGCAAAGCTTAATATCAATATACGATTATTAATTATTGAATCTGAAACAGCTAGAAAACATAAACAGTTTGAAAGAAATTATAATATGCAAATTCGTTTCTTACCAAAAAATACAACACTTTCTACTAATCTTGTGATCATTCCTCAAAAAGTAGTGATACATAGATTACTCGAGCCTACATCAGCAACAGTTTTAACTGACCCAACTATCATTCAAATGCATAAAGAGAGTTTTGAAATCATGTGGAATTCATTAAAACAATAAAAACCACTCTTGTGGTTTTTATTTAATCCGCTGCGCATCAACTTGATCGGCGTGAAATACGGTTTTGGGATGGTGACAATGATTTTACGGGGTCACAATGGATTGTTGGGGCGTATATTATTATGATCGTAACCAGTCAGAAACCAGCGTATTTGGTAGAGATCCACGATAGTGTTATGGCACACAATATGCGAGAGGTGTTTAAGAGGATGTGGGAAAAAATTTAATTATGGTTGGTTTGTATATATTTGACTTTTATTTCCATTTTTGCTACTATCGGGGAACTTATGTTAACTATGCGACTACAACGAATTGGACGACGAAACGAGGCACATTTCCGTGTGGTAGTTACCGATCGTCGCAATGCTCCAAAATCTGGAAAATTTATTGAGGTTATTGGATCATACAACCCAAAAATGGGAACTGTATCTTTCCACACCGAAAAAACAAAAACCTATCTTGCAAATGGTGCACAACCTTCTGCAACGGTATACAATTTCCTGGTTGATCAAAAATTAGTAGAAGGGAAAAAGAAAAACGTACTTCCCAAGAAAGCAGCAACAACCAAGCGAAAGCAAAAATAAAAAAACCTTAAAAAGGTTTTTTTATTTTCATAGTTTGGTACTATAGAGATATGTCTCAAAAAATCACCATTCTCCCCGGATCATTTCATATAGTACCAAAGGATGTGCGAGCAGTTTTACTCGAAAATAATACATTACGAGAGCTGTGGAATACGCTGACACCATTGGCACGTAATGAATGGATCTGTTGGATAACGTTTTTCAAGAAACCAACCACTCGAGAAAGCCATATTGTGCGTATGAGTGAAAATCTGCAAAAAGGTAAACGTCGCCCCTGTTGTTGGGCCGGATGTCCTCATAGAAAATCTTCAGGTACATAAAAAAAACGAGTGATCACTCGTTTTTTATAGAATACTATTTCTGCATCAAACTCTGCATAAATGTTCGCGTCTGACTTCCAACAATACCGTCAATTTTGATACCGAATTGGGTTTGGAAAGTACGCACGAGAGCTGCAGTTTTTCGTCCCCATGTTCCATCAGGAACGAGCGGGGAAGCTGGTTTCATAATTTGATTAAGGAGTTCCTGTAACAACGCTACCTGCTGTCCCCGAGACCCGTAGGTAAGTTTTTGAGAACTGGTAAAGAATGCTTGATAACGGTCTCCGGTGGAAACTTCACCTGTTCCTGGTAGTACCCCGGCAAGTTTCGGTAATTGTTCAGGGAGGAATCGTTTCGGAGTTCCGTTCTGTTGGCTGACAGGGCCTGGAATCATATCGGTGAATACCAAGTCGCTCGTGACCGATTTTGTGTCTACATCAACACCCATACGAACGAGCCAGTTTTGTGCAGGATTGAATCTGGCAAGGATTCCCGCGAGCGGTTCGTAGATGACTTCATTCATTTTTGTCCACGCTGCCCAATCGAATTCAGTCGTAACGCGTGGGCTACTGTTGGTTAATTTTTTAGCATACTGCACATCAACCCCAGGGATGAAGAGACCATTTTTCGAGAGGGTGTATACCAAGAGTTTTACGGTCCCCATGTCACCCGCAAGGAGTTTCATAGGGAGTATTGCACGATCGGAAGCAAAAGTAATCTGAATAGGGCTGAGGAGTCCGTCAATTTTTCCATCAGGGTTTTGGGTTACCTTGGTCAAATCGGCTTTTAGTGCGACAAAATACCAAGTTCCTTTTGATACATAATAATTGAATACCTCGGTGTCTTTTGCGCTGACCGTGTATCCATTAGTGCGGAGATAGTCGGCAAGTGCGGTTGCAGATGTTGCAGACAGAATAGTTGCCGTGTAATCACCTGCGGTTGCGATTTCGTGAACGGTTACCGATTTTTCTGCAATGCTTGTGCTGGCAATATCTGCATTAAGCATCATGGGTACAGGTACCCATGGATTGGTAAGGTTATTCAAATGTTCAAAAATACCCTTTGGTGCGTCGGTTACCTTTGGACGGTTGGGCGTTGCAAATACCAATGCAAAATCTTTTACCGTTCCCTTGTATGCTGGTTGGACGATTACTGATTCAATATTGTCTGCGTGATGGACAAATACATTCATTGCGCCTTCCATGTCGAATTGCTGTGATGGGTTCCAAAACGGGCGACAGAACGCATCAACGGTTGGTGTAAATACGCCTAATAGGACGAAACTGGTAATAATAGAAAGAAAAAGTTTTTTTGTTTTCATAACATATGTAGTATAGCATAGGAATTTTTTTGGGTATAATGTTTCGAATACAAAACTCTATAAAAAAAAGGGGGGCGCCGCAGGCGCCCCCCTTTTTTTTATAGAGTTTTGTATTGCTTGGTTATTACAAACACGCTTTGATCAATCCATGAAAGAGTGGATGCGGATGATCAGGCTGTGACAAGAATTCTGGATGTGATTGTGTTGCGACAAAGTATGGATGGATCGAACGATCAAGCTCAATCATTTCTACTAGGTAATCATCAGTATCTGGCTTGATAAACTTTCCAGAAATAATCATTCTGTTTTTTTCAAGAATTTCTTCATACCCATTTTGTACCTCTAACCGATGGCGGTGTCGTTCTATGGTTTGTTCTGTTCCGAATAATTCGTGGACCAATGTTCCTGGTTTCAGGGTACAAGGATAGGTACCCAGTCGCATGGTGCCGCCTTTTTGTTCGATCTTGAGTTGTTCTGGAATAAAATCAATAATGAACGCATCAGACTCTGTCGTGTTTTCCATCTCGCGACTCACCGCGTTCGGATGGCTAAATGCGCGAGCAAACTCAACGACCGCTAATTGTAATCCCAAGCAAATTCCAAGGAATGGTTTTCCAGTTGTACGAGCGTAGGTGATTGCTTTTATTTTTCCTTCCATACCACGTGACCCAAAACCTCCAGGGATAATAATTGCATCGAACGGTTCTAGTTTCTGTAACAAATCAGGATCATCTGCATCAACGATGGTAGTAGTAGCTGCAACGTTGTGCGCAGTTGCAGCTATCTTGATTGATTCAATAACACTGAGGTACGCATCAGAAAGTTTTGTATATTTTGAAACGAGTGCGATGCGAAGTGTTTTATCTTTTAGGGTTTGGTAATCATAAAAGAATCGAGGTAGTGTTGGGTGGAGCTCCTGTCCACAAAAATCAGTAAGTGGTGTTATGATCGAAGTATTTTCCAAGAGATGAATAGGAACTTGATAAATATTTTCCAGATCAGGACAAGGAATTACCCGATCGCGGGAAATGTTTCCAAAGAGTGCAATTTTTTCGAGCAGTGATGTTGGAAGCTCCTCGTGATCGTTTGGTTCATATCGTGCAGCGATGATGTCTGGCGCAATTCCTAGGCGGAGTAATTCACGGAGTGAGTTTTGGATGGGTTTTGACTTGTATTCTCCAGAAACGCCTAAGTAGGGAATATATCCCAGATGTACATGGAGAACTTGTTCCGGGTGATCGCGTTTAAACTGACGGAGACTTTCCAGAAATACTTCTGCCTCCATATCACCAGTCGAACCACCAATCTCAATAATTTTAATATCACTGTTCGTTGTTGCGTACGTAGTTTTAATAAAATCAGTGATATGAGGAATCAATTGGACCGTGTGTCCTAAATATTCCCCCGCACGTTCACGGGATAGAATAGTGTGATAAATTTTTCCTGCAGAGAGGGTGCTCTGTGCTGATAAATGGGTTCCCAAAAATCGTTCATAATGCCCCAGATCTAGATCTGTTTCTGATCCATCGTCCAACACATACACTTCGCCGTGTTCATAGGGAGACATCGTCCCTGGATCAATGTTGAGGTAGGGATCCATTTTCAAGGCTTCGACAGAAAATCCGCTGGACTTGAGAATCAAGCCCAGACTCGCCCCCATGATACCTTTTCCCAATCCTGATACCACACCACCAGTAATAAAAATATATTTCTGATTTTTCATGAAGGCAGTATAGCATGCATGGGTGACTTGATCTAATAAAAAAGCGTGCCATAATAGGCACGCTAATCTTATTTAAATTTTTTGTTCAATTTTTTTATTTTCCAAAAGACAATCTTGAAGTTTTTCAATTTTAAATAAAAAAATATTCAACTCCTTTAGAATTTTTTTTGGAATTTGATTACTCATTTCAGCAACTAAAAATTTAAGACTTTCTACCACATAAGAAACCAACTCTTTGGTTCTTAATTTTATTTTTTTAATAAAATTTTTCCCCAGATGAGATTGCATCTCTATTTCTGGAGATGTAAAGTTTTTTACTAAAACTTGTAGTCTTTGTAACAAGCTTTTTCTGTCTGTAGATGAAAAAATATCAAATTTTTCTCCGCTTAGATTAATTTCTGTGTTCATGTTATAAAATTTTGATTCTTTCACATTTTATTCTTATTATAATGAAATGTCAAGTACTACTGGACAATGATCTGACCCCAGGAATTCTGGGTGGATCGTACTTGCAACCACTTTTGGCTTCAATTTTTTCGATACAAACCAATAATCAATACGCCAACCAACATTGCGCGATCGTGCATTACCAAAATTACTCCACCAGCTGTAATGACCGTTTCCTGTGGTGAACATGCGGAATGTATCAATAAATCCAGCCGTAATTATAGTATCAATACTTGCGCGTTCCTGTTCAGTAAAACCGTGTGTGCCAATGTTTTGTTTTGGATTGGCAAGATCATCAAAGGTATGAGCAACATTCAAATCACCACAGAACAGTACTGGTTTTGATTTTTCGAGTTCCTTACAATATTCCAAAAATGCAGGATCCCAATTTTTCTCGCGCAAGGGAAGCCGGCTTAGGTCGCCTTTAGAATTTGGGGTGTATACATTCACGATAAAACATTTTTTTAATTCTATTGCAATGACTCGACCTTCTATATTTGGGTCGCCATATCGATCTGCTAATGTATATTTTTTTGTTATTGTTTCTGGAAAATCGAGAAATACATTTAATGGTTTTTCCTTGGTGAAAATTGCGGTACCACTGTAACCCTTGCGACCTTGTGATGAATTCCAATATTCATGATAATCAGATAAATCGATGGGTGATTGATGTTGTTCTGCTTTTGTTTCTTGTAAACAAATCACATCTGGTTGCAACACCTGAACCATTGGTATAAATAAATCTTTTTTATGTACGGCGCGGATTCCATTTACATTCCAAGAGACGAGTTTCATACAATGTAGTATAAATGTTTATCGTGATTCGTAAAGAGTTTTTTTTGGAACGAATACTATAAACAAAGGGTGGGCGCCGCAGGCGCCCACCCTTTGTATTTACACTATTTCATTTTCTGAAACACACAAAAATGAAGTCCCAACGAATCAGCGGGATCGCTGCGCGTGTCGAACAATTGGTGTTCATAGGATAGCAATTGAAATCCATGTCGAGCAAAGAGTTCGAGTAATTGATCCTTGTTAAAAAAATAATAGGACACACCAAATTTATTATAGGGAGACTCGTTTTTGAATTTTGGTCGAAGTCCGAGAAATCGTGGCGTTTCATCAGAGAGGGTAATGGATAGCACATACCCACCAGGTTGTACTACACGTGCAAGTTCGGAAAGATGTTGGTCCCAATCAGATTCCGGGAGGTGTTGTAATAACCCAATCATGCTGACCAATGGAAAACTGGTATCAGTAAAAGGAAGGTCTGTTGCAGAACCTTTAACAAACCGCGCACGTTCTGCATATTTGTTGAGCTTGATATCTGCGTTTACTCGATCAACAATGGATTGCACATAATCAAGGCCAATCACCCGGAACCCGTGGTCGATTAATTTGAACGCCCATAATCCACGCCCCGATCCAACATCCAACACAATACTGTCCGCCGGAATAGGTGGAAGCATGGTGAGCGCCAGATTATGATAAGGAATATGAGTCCAAATATCAGACCCAGTGCGATAGGCAAGATCAAAATATTCGTGTTGGAGGTTGTGTGAAGACTCGTTCATATATTTATAGTATAGGATGGTACGGTTTTTTTGTCACGAAGTATTTATCGCCCATGAAATTTTTTGTGAACTTCACGAAGTTGTTTATCGGTGACATGAGTATAAACCTGGGTGGTTGCAATGTTCGCATGACCTAACATCACTTGCACACTGCGGATATCGGCACCATTGGATAATAACCCCGTTGCAAAGCAGTGTCTGATCACGTGAGGGGTCACCTTTTTTGAAATCCCAGCCTTGATTGCATAGTGTTTTACAATGCGCAGGATTGCCCTGCGGGTCAGACTGGCATCACGGTCAGCTGGTTTTCTTCCTCGTGTTTCATCCGACACAGCAACGAACAATGCGTCGGACATATCTTTTCTCTTTTGGATATATTGTTGTACTGCGGTACGTGCAGAATCAGAGATAAAGACAACGCGAATTTTTCCACCTTTACCACGAACAGAAAATTCATCAGTAGTAAAATCAATGTCGGTGGTAAGGTTGCATAATTCTGATACACGCAATCCTGTCGAAAAGAGTAATTCCAAGATCGCACGATCACGGAGCGCACGTTCATCACTACCTGTGGGTGCGTCCATCAGTCGATTGAGTTCGGCAGCGGTAATCAAGTCGAGTTCTCGCATAGGAACTTTTGCAAGTTCAATACGATCTGCAGGAAGACTTTTTATCTCTTGTCGTGCTAAATATTTTAGGAATGCACGAAGGGCGATCAAATAATAATTCTGAGTTTTTTTTGACATTGTTTTTTGTTCTCCACGAATTTTTGTGTGTACTGGTTGACGATTGAGCCACAGACGAAATTCTCGGACAATCTCGTCCGTGATATCACTGGTATCATGAATAGCGGTGTGACGAATAAACACATCCAGATAGTGTTCGTAGTTTCGTACAGTATTGAGCGCTCGCCCTTTTTCTATTTCAACATATTCCAAGAAGCGCTGTTTTGCTTGCTGAATATTCATAGTGAAAGTATAGCATAAAACAGTATCAGATTTTTTAAAAAATAGTTATCTTGAAATTTTCAGAGCACTACACCTATTCACAGTATTGTTTAATATATGATATACTAATAATACTATGATGCCTTCATCAAAAAAACAAACTGCAACTCAGTCAGTGAACAATGGTATGGTAACGACTACTACGGTGACCACGACTGCACCAGTTCAACCAGTTGTTAATCAGTCCCTGGGATCTCTTGGTGTTACAAAATCAGTAGAACGAAAAATCGAGGAACGCAACAGCACCCAAGCTTCTTCTGATAAAAAACCACTCAATGAAATTCTCGACAAAACACTTGCGGTAACATTTGGAAAAGATAAAGCAGTTCCAGATACCTTGGCGTTTCGTTCGACTAGTTCTATTGATGAACTTCCTCCGCGCGTACTCCAGATTCTCGCCTCAAAAGGAATTACTTTTGATGCCGGCAATCGAATCATTCATACGCCGGGGGCATACTTTTTTAGTCTCGTGAAACAGATAGGAGACCAAAAGACTTACCAAACATTTTCTCTGAACGAACCAATTCCAGATGTGTCGCTTGATACTGGTGATCGGTTATACCGAGAAGTCGTATCAGAATTTTCAGAACCAATTATCCAACCAGACTCACCAACAGTAGTTTCACAGGAACCTCTACCAAACCCAGTAGATTTTCCAGAGCAATCGGTCACGAGTGTTTCACAAACTATACCAACATCTGATACACGACCAGTCGAGATTGTTTCACGAGTCAACAATACAGGAGCAACTCCTGTAGGAACACTTGGGACGATACAGCTATCATCTGAAAACGTTCCACCAGAAAAAAATGTTTCACCAACAATAACGATTTCTCCTACAGAGGATCAACCCTCTGTCCAACTAGACATGATTCATGATGTGTCGACACATACTACAACAGATATCAAAGAAGTATCTGCACCAACAGAACCTGTTGTACCAGAGGCAGTTTCGTGGTCATTTACCCAGGAAATAGTACGAGGACCATCACCAGAAATTACCCTGGAAGAATCAATCAAACAAACACGATCATTCGTAGAATTGCACGACCTCGTTACACGCACAGACACGTTCCTCGATCAACCTGCCGAGGATGTATGGATGCTGATTCGTAACTATACTCACAAACTCATTAGCCTGGATCGGGTTCCTCGGGAGTATGGATTACAACAGCAGGTAGAACGATTGTTCAGCGCGTGGATTGATTCACAGAAATTACTCGAACTTGATCAATCGGAACAAAAACCTGCAGATCAGACATTGGCACAACAGTCTTCGGTGAATGCGTTGTTAACCACTATTGCACAACCTGTTGATACACAGGCTCAATCAGTTTTAGAGTCACTCGGACTTGCGGTTCCTGGTGACATACAAACTCCTGCACTAGATATTGCTCGCACACTTCCTGGTAATGATCACACCGATCAATCGACGGTAATCAGTAATACAGTCGATGAAACAATTACACCAACTGTTTCCGAGGAAGCACCAGAACAGCCAGCAAACGTTTCACGACAAGATCTGTATCGAGTAATCACGGATCGACTTTATCAGGAACTTATCACGCATTAAAATTACTATGACCAATGAAGTTTTTCAAAAATTAATAACGTTGTCATGTGGACTGGATATGGTTTCTGATACTGAACGACAGGATATGGTTCACCAGATTAGTGATATGGTAATACAATCTGTTGCACTACGCGCAGTACAAACAGTTTCACAGGATCAGATAGAGCCACTGTATCACCGAATACATACTACTACCGCAACTAACCAAGTTTCGCTTTCTGAATTGTTTCCCGATTTGGATATATGGATTCAGGATGAGGTACGTGCGATTGCAGGGCAGATTGAAGTATAACAAGGAGTCTTTTAACTGTTGGTAGTATAGATTTTTTGCTAGAGTAAATTTAAGAAATACAGAGAAAAAAAAAGGGGGGGCGCCGCAGGCGCCCCCCCTTTTTTTTTCTGTATTTCCCCCAGTATTCCCCCTCCACAACAAAAAACTTGACAAAATATACGTTATGGTATATAATAGTAGAAAATTGAATAATCAAAAAAAAAAGAATAAATGAAAAAATTAATTATTTTAGCAGTAATCGCATTAGTAATGTCGAGCTGCAGTAAAAAAACAATCGTTTACAATTCAACGCCAATCGTTGAAACAAAAAACGACACATGGGGAATTTTCACGCTAGAAAAACGTGAAATTCAAAAAAAATCAGATTTGGAAGTTCAATTCGCAATCCAAGGTGAAGTTACGTTCAAAAACGTAAAAGACACCTCGTTTGTCAATGAACGCGGCGACATTGTTGATTCTGTGCTGTATAAAGAACATAGAATCAAAAATATGGAGCTGTGCCGATTCTCGCAAGAGAAAATTGGCAATGGATGGATTATTTACCAAATGGAGTTCACTATGAAAAATGGCGATGTTGTAAAGGTTCCATTCACTGCAACAGGTATTAGCCCAACTACGGAATTTGTTTTAAAACAAGATCCGGCACGTCCTGGGTATATAAAACTAGGTGACGGACAATTATGGCAAATAGTTGGGTCAGGGCAAAAATTGATGTATTCGAAAAAATCTGGTGTTGGAGGCGAAGAAAACAAATCAACACCAAATACGGTTCCAGGCCGTTAAAAACTAAATAAATACGAGACTATCAAGCATTTGCTGGTAGTCTCTATTTAATTTAGTTATCTGTTGATAACTTGACAAATATATACCAATATGCTATACTACCCATAAGAACATAGAAATCCTATGGTTATAGTTCTTTCACAACAATTGTATTTTTCATTCTGAATTTACATTTGATTAAGTAATTCCAAGATCTGGATACAGATTATCAAGGTTTTTGAATTACTTAATTAAATAAAATCAAAAAAAATGAAGAATACAATTAAATTTTTAGCACTCGCCATTGTGATGTGTATTGTTGTTGCTACAAAGGCACAGCAAGGTCCAACACCAACAGGACATGGAACGTTGTCGTTTGATACGTCAATGTATATCAAAGAAAAAAATGGTTATTTCGACATTTGGAAAAAACCAAGTGGAGAATTAGTTTACAGCCGCTTCAGGGTTTGGGGAAATGGCATCTGCCAGGAACCAAGCAAGGCGGTTAATTACAAAAATAAAAGTGATTATATTGCTTTTATGTTGTATGGTACACCACTCCAAAAAAACGATGGCCGTTTGTATGACGGGTTATCGTACAGTGAGTACATGAAGTACTTGCCAATAATGCAACAACGACATAATGAATCGTTGATTGCATTTTACAACGCGCTCAACAGCGCAGTTGGTGGAAAATTGGCTGCAACCTACAATTTGGAAATGTTTTCTACAATAGAAGATGTTGTCAAAGTTTTTGAAAGTAGTCGTGTATATTACACAAATACTCCAACAGGAGAGGAAATTTATTTTGATGGTGTAGATATCACCAACAATAAAATTTTCCCTTTACCAAGAAAGGCGCACACCCTTGGTGGATCTGGTGAAGCCGAAGGTGGTTGGTGGATTGACTTGTCTGATTTCGGTTATGAGCCGATGTTCTCTGGTTCGGCGTATTGCTTTAATACACCGAGTACCAGTTGGATCGCAGGTCATTTGAAAAAATTACCAACATCGGAGGAAAAGCCAGCTCAAACTACACCAAAAGCAGTAGTGTTTGATTGTCCTAAAAAAGCAGTGGTTATACCATGTAATACCAATGGTAGGGTTTCTGATAAAGCAGTTGTTATCAATGGAAACCAAGGTCAAGAAGTAAAAAATGCTGTTGTGTTGAGTAATAATCCAACGAGCGCTGTATTATTACAACAAAGCAATATTAATAACTCTGGTCCAAAAAGCTCAGATTATGATTTTTAAAATTTAAAACGTCGACCCACGTTATCGGGCACCCTATTCACACAGAATAGGGTTATTTTTTTGTTTTTTGTCATATCTAAATTTAATCTCAAAATTACTTGACAAAAAAACCCCAATATGCTATACTACCCGTAAGAACATAGGAAACCCTATGTTAAAGAGTTCTTTCACAAAAAAAGTGTATTTCTTCATAACAATTTATTTGATTAAGTAATTCCAAGATCTGGATAGTTCTATCAAGGTTTTAGAATTACTTAACAAATAAATTTAAAAAAAAATGAGAAATACAATTAAAAAAATCGTTGCGGTATTAATTATCGCTTTCTGTGCAGTTAATGGTAATGCGCAGCAATTACCAGCAAATGCTGTTTACCAAACTGATGTTGTTGCTCCAATATCTGACAAGCTTTATGCAACATTGGCAGCGTATAACAACCAACTACAAGCTGGGAACATATACGGTGTATATTATGCAGATAATACATATTATTTTGTTTGTAAAACATGCACTGTTATTAATAACAATAACAACAGTCAGCAGCAACAAAACCAACAACCATCAAACGTAGATAACAGAAATTATAATTCTGTTCAAACGTATGATCCTGAGCTGGAAAAAATGAAAATCCAATTACAAATGCAGACATTAGAAGTAGAAAAATTGAAGCTTAATAATGATATTGCTTGGCAAGCAAAACAAGCTGAATTAAAAGAATTGGAGCTCGAGATTGCTAACAGGAAACGAAAAGCAGATCTGGGTTTAGGTATTGTTAAAACCGGACTTGAAACCTTTGGTTTAGTTGAAAAAACTTATTTTGATGTCCAAAATGACAGAAATGTCAAAGCTGGACTTTATCAAGATAATATTATTATTAACACCACTACCGCACAACAAGGAACAAGTGGTACTCCATTTACTGGAGGAACAATGACAGTTCCTGCTAGCACTAGCACTAGCACTAGTACTAGTACTTCAACAGGGAGACCTCTTACAGGGAGTACTATTTCTGATAACGACCCGAGGTTTAACGGGGGGGTTATTATTCCCCTAACCAACACGTCACAACAACCTGTAGGTAGTAGTGGACCATTGATAGGAAACACTATCATACAATAAAAATTGAATAAAAGCCGTCTGGATACGTTCCGGGCTTTTTTTTGTTGAAGTTTTTTGGGAATATACATATCAAGAGGGGCGCCGCAGGTGCCCCTCTTGTATTGTGAATTTTATGTATGCATGAAGTTTTCTGATGGGTTCTTGACAGTATAAATGATTTCTGGTGAAACCTTGACAATAAATATCAAATATGCTATACTACCCTTGTTTATCATTTAATTCACACAATAAACAATTATGAAAAATATTTTATCAAAAATAACAAAAATCGGAATGATTGCATTGATTGCAATGGTAGGTTTTAGTGTTTCTACACAAACCGCGTTTGCAGGATATTCAATGAATTCCGCTTCGAACGATTGTCCAACCTATATGGTGGTCAATGCGACAGACAATCCACAAGATGCAAATACTGCATGTTGGCCGGGCACCAATATTACTGTTGGCGATGGGGATACTATTAACCTCGCAGTATATTTCCATAATAATGGAGATGCACCTGCTCCAAACGTTTCTGCACGAGTAACTGATTTTCGTGGGAACAAATCTGCAAGTACTTTTTCAACCATAGGACAAGTATATATTAATGGATCTGCTGTAGACAGTGGAGAGCGATCAATTACCCTCCAACAAAATTCAACTATTACGTTTGTAGGTGCGTATGTACAAACACAAAGTAACCGAAGTTGGACTGCGTTATCAAACCCTACTCAGATTTTTAACGCAGGAGGAATCAATATTGGAACCGTAAATCCAGGATGGGAAAATCAAGGAGTAGTTAAAGCAGTATTCAAGGTAGTTGCGAATACTCCAACCGGATCTGCACCAACGATTCAGAACCAACAAGTATCAAACGTAGGGACCAGTAGTGCTACTATTAACGGTACCTACAGTTCTAATTATTCTGCAACAAAAGCATGTTTCGATGTAAAATATCCAAACGGAGATGTTGTAAAAAGAGATGCAAACCTGCCATCAGGAACAACAGGGAATTTCTCATTAAACCTCTCTGGACTGTCTGCAGGAACGTATTACTACCAGGCATGTGGTGCGAACGTGTATGGTAGCGCATCTGCCAGTGGGTGGGAATCATTCACAATTGGAAATTCTTCACAAGGGAATGGTCCTGATGTGGTTACTGGAGGAGCTTCTGTAAATGGGCAAGGATCTGTTACATTAAATGGATCATTTTCTAACGCAGAAGGTTCTGTTACTACCTGTTTTATTATTAACCCTGTTAATGAGGAAGAAGTTCGTATTGTTTCTGCGTCATATTCTGGAAACAGCTCTTCTGCTAATTTCTCAAAAGTATTAAACGGGCTGTCTACAGGAACATATAATTATGCTGCGTGTGCGAGTGATGACAATGGTGATAATGAAGGAGTTGTTCGGCAATTTACTATCACTAATAATCCACAACCACCACAAAATAATATCTCTGTTGCAACCGGTTCACCATCAGTGAATAATACGAACGGTTCTGCGACACTGCAGGGAAATTTTTACAACAATGATGGATATGTGAGTACTACCTATTTCATCTGGCGACCAATCAATGGTTCAGAACGAGCAACACCAAGCGCAGGATCATACAGTAATGCATCACATGGATTTAGCTATGTGCAAACAGGTTTTGCAAATGGTACCTATGAATACCGCGCATGTGCGAACAATGGTGACGTAGTATGTGGTGAATGGGTTCGATTTATTATTGAAAAGGGTACACCTCCACCTATCAGTAGTGACCCAACAGCACAAACACTCACACCAGTATCTATTGGATACACGACTGCGGTGATTGATGGATTTTACAACATGAACGGATGTTCTGGACGAACGTATTTTGAATATGGAACGTCTGCATCATCATTAGGACAAGCGACTGGGTCAGTTACCCGATCAACATCGGGATCAATGGCGCAAGCACTTACGGGTCTTACTCCTGGTGTAACATATTATTACCGAGCAGTGGTAGAAAATTGTAATGGTACTGTGAAAGGAACTACCTATTCATTCAGTACTGCACGCAAGGGAACTACTACCGTAAAAAGTACTACATCTACAGGAATTGTACGAACAACCGTTGTTCGCGAAGTTACTGCCCCTGTGGCAAATACTGTAGTAACCGGTGCAGTAGGCGGAGCTCGCTATGTACGATTAACGATTGATAACAGTCGTGACACCGTAGCGCGAAACGAAGAATTGGTATACGACGTTGCATGGGAAAATATCTCTAATGTTGATATCAAGGATCTCGTACTCGAAATCACTTTCCCGAAAGCACTCCAAATCACCAGTACTGACCGTGGTCAGATTGACCGTGATGCGAATGCGGTATACGTAAACATCGATGAACTACGTATTTCTGAAAAAGATGATATTACCATCCGAACAAAGGTGGTAGGAAACTTGAAAGAAAATGATCCGGTAACTGCACGTGCAATTATCGCATTCGAAAACCCTGAAAACCGACAAGCACAAGAGAATGCAATTGCATATGACTCTGACACTTTTGTCGCGTCACAGAATCAAGTGTTGGGCGCATCAATCTTTGGTCTGGGGAATCTTCCAGGAACATTGGCAGGATGGCTCTTCCTGATCCTCTTACTCATCTTGGTCATCTTGGTGATTCGTTACATGACTCGCCGAGAGGAACATCATCATTATTATACCAATCGTGAAGATATTCCGGTTGCCCCAAAAAATGTGGTAACCCATGAAGAAGTTGACTATACTCCGTATCGTCCAACTCCAAAGGAATAATCAACCATTGTGTGAATGAGTGATTACTCCTCAACAAAACCACCCGTATGGGTGGTTTTGTATTTAGGATGGGTTACAGGTTGTACATTTACAGCCTTTTGGTTTGATATGTTCCTCGAAAAATTCATCGCCATAATTATAGGTGAGTTCCTCACCCTCGGCAATATCACGGAATGCATAGATGAAAATATGATCACGCACATTCAGTGCATCACAGTTCCCTTGGCCACATTGGTGATTAATATACCGGGCTTTATTATAGCGCGGTGATCCATCGATGGTCCATTTATTATTAATTTCAAACAAGTATTGCCCACCACGACGCTGTGCCTCGGCGTCGGATATTTTCTCGCCAATGTATTCGATAATTTTCGTATCTTTTTTAATATTCTGTCCTGCGAATAATCCCATGCCTGTTTTTGATTTTTTTACATGTATTAATGGTTTTTTCATATGATGCATATCATAGCAGATGCATTAAAAAAAGCTACTCGATGAGTAGCTCCTTGTTCTTTTACCATTTCCAATTTCCGTTTGGATATTGGTTATTCCAATTGTTATTCCAACCAAGTTGATTCCCTTGTAAATTATTTACAATTGAGGCTCCAATATTAAGGATGATTGAGGCAACATTGAGACCAATTGGTTGTCGGTAATAATTACCGCCATAATAATAGTCGGCGTAATAGTTATTATTATTGTTACCGTACCCAAGGTAGTTATATCCTGCAGGTACGTTGACCTGACAATTCCAGTTTTGATTAAACTGTTGATTGTATGCGCGTGGTTGATACCAATAAATATTGGGAATCAATCTTTCATACCAGGTACCATTCCAAAAACATTTGGCATAGTATGCACTTCCTCTTTTCAGCCAGGAAAGATTACTGGCGCCAACCGGGAAGGGAACAATTGCAGTTCCTGTGTAACCATTATCAGTAATAGTTACTGTTTGATTAAATGTTTGGTTTTGATTTCCATAGGAAATACGATTCCATCCATTTTGGCTGAAATTAGTTTGCCAGAGTATCATGACAAATACTAATAAAAGTAATTTTTTCATTATATTATATTTTTTAAGGTGAAAAATCTTTTTTGGTCTCGTTTTGAGACTTTGATATCACGATACTCTTTTTTTATAAAAAGTCAATTACATAAAATACAAGGGGGGCGCCGCAGGCGTCCCCCTTGTATTTTATGTGGTTTCTGATATACTTGATCCATTATGAATTCAGTTGTAACCTTTTTCAAAGGAGTTATCAGTGAAGCAAAAAAAACTACCTGGCTTTCTCCGATGGAGGCTTTTGGGCACACGCTCATTGTGATTATTTTGTCATTAGCGACCGGTTTTTACCTCGGACTCTTTGATGGAATCTTTAGTAAGTTACTCCAAGCTGCCATTACTCGATAGTATTATTCATTATTTTCTTTTTATCTTTCTATGTCACGACAAGAAATGCAACAGGGTCGCAATTGGTATGCGATTCACACCTATGCAGGGTACGAGAACGCAGTAATGCGTAATTTAAAGCAACGCGCAGAATCATTGGGAGTGACCGATAAAATTTTTAACGTTGTAGTTCCTACGGAAAAAGTCGTAAAAATCAAAGGAAGTAAAAAAGTAGAAGTAGAAGAACGCATTTATCCCGGATATGTATTGGTAGATATGATTGTAGATGACGACTCGTGGTATATTGTGCGTAACACGCCACGGGTGACTGGATTTGTTGGTTCTGGTACAACACCGGTTCCTGTATCGCAAGAGGAGATCGACTTCCTGTTTTCACGCATGGAGGGTGCTGAAAAAGCAAAACACACCATATTGGTCACCGAGGGCGAAGTGGTATTTATTACCGACGGACCGTTCAAGGATATGGAAGGTCATGTTTCCGAGGTAGATCATGATCGTGGTAAGGTAAAAGTTATGGTGAATATGTTCGGACGAGAAACATCTGTGGAACTTGATTTTGTACAGGTAAAGAAATTATAAAAAAGACCCACCTAGAGGGTCTTTTTTGTGATATAGGTAAATAAATGCCAATTAATAATATCTCCATTATATAATTTTCCTTTGAATGTTGATTCACCTTGATAACGAATTTCAAGATTCGGAAACTTTTGTAATACTTCCTCGATTTGATCTTTGGTTACCAGATGTAATTTTTTCCGGTCGTCATTAGTACCAAAAAGAGTAAAATAAGTAATCGTTCCAAATGAGAGTATTCGTTCAAGTTGTTCCAAGGGGTCTTCTACAAAGGGGAGTACGTGCCGACAAACGACCAAATCATATGAATCTTTTGGTATAAATAATTCCAGTGGCATATGAATTATTTCTACTCTCTCTCTCTCAACTTCTCCAACAATTTCGTTTTTATCAAGAAGGGTTATTTTTGAAAAACCTTCTTTACTCAAAATTTCTGCTAATCGTGTATCGCGTGCACCAATATCGAGCAATGATGTTCCGCCCAGAGAATCTGTCATACGTAATTGAAATAGGTGTTCCATAGTATGAGTATAGCAATAGTAGTGTGATTATTCAAATAATACTTCTTTACATTTCCCAAAAAATCCGTAGTATAGGCTTTGTTACGCTATTAGTTTATTCTGATAATCGTGAGAAGGGAGCTTCATACCCTGACCACAGGTAATTATTATATTATGGCAAAAAAAATAATGAAACAGCTCAAGCTCCAAATTGTTGGGGGGAAAGCTACCCCAGCACCACCACTTGGTCCGGTGCTTGGACAGACTGGTATTAACATTGGAGACTTTGTAAACCAGTTCAACACAGCTACAAAAGAACAGATGGGTGAAATGACATCGGTTGCAATGACGATCTACGATGATCGAACATTTGAATTTGTGATCAAGACTCCACCAATGTCTGCAATGCTGAAAAAAGCTGCAGGAATCACCAGTGGTTCTGGAACTAATGCAAAGAAAAAAGCTGGGTCAATCACGACTGCTCAATTGCGAGAAATCGCAGAAAAAAAGCTTCCTGACTTGAACACGACTGATGTAGAAGCTGCAATGAAAACGGTTGCAGGATCTGCAAAATCTATGGGTGTTGAAATCAAGGGATAGAAAAAAGCGATTCCATAATGGATCGCTTTTTTGATGAATAAGTTCTCTTACGAACCATCGCCATCAATTTCTGGATTAATGACACCTTGACTTTCTCTATAAAAAATGCAAAATACCTATCAATCAGAACAGAAATGTTCGTTGTAAAAATAATATTTTTTAAACAATTAAATAATAAAAAAATGAAAGAAATTATCCCAACAAAAACACTAAGAGCAAAACAAGCAGAACTAACAGGTTTACAGAATAATGCTCTTAAGAGATTAAAAGTAATGGACATTGCGTACCATATTTCGAACAGTGATTATTCTGAGTACGAAAAATCATTATTACACACCTTATTGAAAGGCAAACCAAAGTTCGATCGAACAGGTACTGATACTATTGGTATTCATGGATATCAATCTAGATTTAATCTTGATCATGGATTTCCGCTGATTACCACTAAAAAAGTTCACCTGAAAAGTATAATTCATGAATTAATTTGGCTGGTAAGTGGAAGTACAAATATTAAATATCTAGTAGAAAATGGTGTATCTATTTGGTCTGATTGGCCATTAAAGAATTACAATAATAAACACACAAAAAAAATTGATATTAAAATGTTTGAAGAGATGATATTGGCTTATCCTACATTTGCAAAAGAATGGGGCGATTTGGGTCCTGTGTACGGTAAACAATGGAGAAAATGGTCAACGACTCGGACAATTACAAGTCGTCCCAGTGACTGGCCGAGCGATAGTGAATTCATTCCCTATGATGAAAAATATACCATAGATCAATTAGGTCAGGTTGTTGAACAAATTAACAAACAACATGAAACAGGAATAATTTCTCGTAGAATGCTTGTATCTGCATGGAATGTTGGCGATTTACCAGCAATGATTCAGTCAGGACTTCCGCCATGTCACTGCTTATTCCAGTTTCACTCAAGACTTATGACTCTTGATGAAAGACTTGTGTATTGGGCAAAAAAGAATGAAAAAAATATATCCTATGTAAAAAACATGGATGATGATGACTTGGATGCAGTTGGAGCTCCGATATATCAACTTGATTTACAGTTATACCAACGTAGTTGCGATATTTTTCTGGGTGTACCATTTAATATTGCTTCATATGCTTTACTTCTTATGATGGTTGCACAGGTAACTAATTGTAAAGTTGGAGAATTTATTCATGGTTACGGTGATTTACACATTTATAGTAATCACATGGATCAAGTTGTTGAACAGCTTACACGGACAGCATTCCCATATCCAATTATGAAATTAAATCCAAATGTGAAAAACATTGATGATTTCAAATTCGAAGATTTTACATTAGAAAATTATCAGTGTCATCCAACAATAAAGGGTGCGGTGGCAGTTTAAAAATTTAAAACTACACTTTTGTGATCACAAAAGCCAGTCTCATCCGAGACTGGCTTTTTTACTTGGTTTGGTGTATATTTATAAAAAATTTTTCACAAATTAAATATTTTATTATGAATAAAGGATTATTTATAGCTTTTTACGGGATTAACAACCTCGGTAAAACATTACAGTCAAAAGACAAGCTTACAGAAAATTTAAAAAAGAACGGTATATTAGCAGAGTATGTTAAATATGCTCGGTATGACTTGGAGCCAACAGGACCAATTCTTAATGACTATTTAAGGAAGGGCAACCCTTATAATTTAACTGCTCGAGAGTTTCAATTAATTCAAGTGCAAAATAGAATTGACTATCAACCCGAACTACAGAGAAAGTTACAAGCAGGTATTCATGTGATTGCAGAGGATTATATTGGTACAAGTTTCGCCTGGGGTATGGGTGCAGGTGTAAATGGAGAGTTATTAGAGCGGTTAAATTCTAAACTCATACAACCAGATATTTGTTTCCTTTTTTACGGAGAACGATTCTCAAGTGGAATTGAAGCAGGTCATAAACATGAGAGCGATAATGAACTTACTCAAAAGGTAGCAAGGATTCACAATGAATTGGGAGAAAAATATGGTTGGACGAGAGTCTGTGCTAATAGATCAGTTGAGGAGATTGAAAAAGAAATCTTTGAAATAGTTATTACAAAGATTCAGTATCATTCTAATCAAAATATTGAAATTAAGTAAGTTTATAGATATGAAAGAATCACTTTTGTGATCACAAAAGCCAGTTTGCATGCAAACTGGCTTTTTTTATTACTATTTTATGCTACAGTACCCATATGAACAACCCATCGGTATATATTAAGAGTCTTATTACGCAGGCACTTGCAAATCTTGGTATTTCAGAGGTGAGTTTTAGTGTGGAACATCCTGGTGAATTGTCTCACGGTGATTATGCAACCAACGCTGCCTTGGTGGCTGCAAAACTGGCTGGTAAGAAACCGCTCGACTTGGCACAGGATATCGTGAATGAACTGAAGGCTATACATATTCCGGAAATTGAAAGTCTTGAAATTGCAGAACCTGGATTTATCAATATCAAACTGGCACCGGAATTTTTCGTACAAGCACTTTCAGAAATTCTTGCAGCAAAGGATAATTTTGGGAATCTTGATATAAATACAGGAAAGAATATTCTTGTTGAACATTCATCGCCGAATCTGTTCAAACCGTTTCATATTGGACATATGATGAATAATGCAATAGGTGAATCATTGGTGCGATTAATGCGAGCAAGTGGCGCCGATGTGACCACATTATCATTTCCATCAGACATTTCTCTTGGTGTTGCAAAAGCAATTTTCATTATTCTTGAGACACATGGGCCAGATTTCCAACCAACAGATATAGCAGTATTAGGTGATGCGTATGTACAAGGTACAAAACGATACAATGAAGATGAACGTGTCCATGTACGAATAAAGGAAATCGCGGATAATCTGTATGGGTGTATTCCTTCACCAGAATTGACTGTCTATACTACATGCAAGAAATTTAATATAGACTATTTTGAAGACATTGTTGGAAAACTTGGTTCACATTTTGATGCATATATCTACGAAAGTGAGGCGGGCGTTATTGGGAAAAAGATTGTTCTTGAAAACACACCAAACATCTTTACAGAAAGTGAAGGCGCAATCGTGTATATTCCCGATGAATCAAAAAAGAACTTGAATACATCAGTATTCATAAATAGCCAAGGAAATCCAACTTACGATGCAAAGGATTTAGGGCTACTGGATCTCAAGTTTGAGCGATATTCACCAGATGCATCACTGTTTATAACCGATCATGAACAGGTTTCGCATTTTAATATCGTACTTGATGCTGCAGAACATATTAATAAAGATTGGAAAGAAAAAAGTATCCACATTCATCATGGGCGCATGTCGTTCAAAGGTCAGAAAATGTCATCACGATTGGGTGGCGTACCACTTGCAAGTGATATGATTAGTGTTGTTTCCGAGGAAGTTGCCGAGCGCGCAAAGGATCGAGAATTAGATCAAGCAACAAAAGATGCGATTGCTATTGGCGCTATAAAATTTGCAATCCTAAAGGCAAAACCAGGAATGAATATTAATTTTGATCCAGAAACGAGTCTTTCATTTGAAGGTGATTCCGGTCCATACTTGCAGTACACACACGCACGTATTCAAACCTTGCTCGACAAAGGACAAGAGCAAAATATTTTTCCAGAAATTAAATATGGACAGATTATTTCTGATATTGAAAAATTACTCTATCGATTTCCAGAAGTTGTTGAGTCCGCAGTTTCAGAATGTGCACCAAATTATATTGTCACATATTTACTTGAAATCGCTCGATCGTTCAATTCGTTCTACGGAGCTCATAAAATTATCGATCGAGAGAATCCTGAAATATCGGCACATCGGTTGGCGATTGCGCGTGCGGTGCAAATTATCCTGAAAAACGGATTACAGTTACTGGCTATAGATGCGCCAGAGAGGATGTAAATGAAAAGATCACCAAAGAGTGATTTTTTTGTTGAATAATTTTAAAAAGAGGGAATATTTTTAGAGATATTGACATATATTCTGTATATGTTAATTTAGATATTGGAATTTTCCAAAAAACTAAATAGAGTAACATGGACAAAAAAATTTATTTATTAGGTGTTGTACACGCCACGGATTATGCTGGATTTAAAAAACAGTCATTAGTTCACCCGCACATAACTTCCGAGATAATTCACGATTTTGGAGATATTTTAAAATCAGAAAAGACATTGGTTATTGCTGAAGATGCGCTCATTAGTCAAAAAACACATGACTGCAAATGCGGCACAGTAAAAGTGGAGCATGAAAATAGAATAAGTGTTTTAAAAAGTATTTTTAACGAACAACACAATGCGTTTCTCCAGCAAATTCAAGCGAGTATTGTTATTGCCGATAAGCGTGGATTAAAAAACAGTTTATTTCAAGAGTATATAAATAAACTCACGCATATAATCAAAAACAAATATTTTTCTATTAAAAATTTTAAAAGTAAAAACCCGAATACTCACGATCTAAATGAACTATTTCAATACTTATTCATTAAAAAAAGAATTTCTGTACAGAAAGAAAAAATACGAGAGGTTTTTGCCGACTTTTTAAGTCAAGGAGTAGAAGATTTTTGCAATACGATTAATCATGAAATAAAGCATGGGTGTGAAGACGTAATAATTAACTCCCTAGAATATCATTTACAGAACAAATGTCAGGTGTGCAATTTTGAAACAATTGTAATAATCACAGGAGCCTATCACGCAAAAAATATTCACTTTCAACAAAGAATTATGACTGAATATGTTTATCAAGATTACGCCTTTTCTCCAGAAGAAAGAATTAAAGAATCATTTAAGGAAGAAGTTTTCAATAATATTACAAAAGAGGAAGCTTTTATGAATATTTTATTACTCCCCAATAAGGTTTTTTGGGACCATGTTATGTCTTGAAATAAAAATTTTAAATCTCTAAGTCAAATTAACTGCATCATTTGATGCAGTTTTTATAAGGTCAAATTAATATTTGACAAATATCTAATATAATATATACTATATCTATTCTTTAAAAAAGAGAATAGTATGAAAAAATTAATAATAATTTTTTGTTTCATGATTCTAGGAATCGTGATAGCAAACGCAAAAAGCGGCGAAACAGCAAAAAGAGAAGTAAAACAAGAAGAAAAACACGAGTCTTATTTGTTTACAATTGATTATAAGAGAAATATTGCTTTGCAATATCAGTCACCATTTACCCAAGTTTCTGGTGATATAAAAAAAATAATCAATCAAAATAATTATTCAGACTCTAATCTGATTAAAGACATTTTAATTAAACTTGATGAATTGGTAAAATGGTCGATAAGTATTGACTCGATACTCGTTTTAAAAAAGGATGAAATTTCAGAAGTTGATATTATCGGACAAACACATATATCTGCGTTTCAAGATGAACAACAGGAAGTTATTGTTTTGCAAAGCCAGTCAATAATAAAAGATTTGCTTACAAAAAATAATTACCCAGTAGTTGGAATGGAAAGTTTTTCAGGAAAAGTATGGAATAAAAATATTTCTTTTTTTGATAATTTTATAACTACAAACAAATCGTATGGGAAAAATATAGATGATTTAGGTATTGCATTAAGTACTATTTCGAGTATAAGTATTAAAAGTGTGATTGATTGTCGTAACAAGAATGCGTTTCAATCTTTACTGGAATCAAATTCTTTTCCAAACCAGACTAATATTATTGGAATAGAGGACAGTATTATTCATTTTTTTAATGGGATTACATTAATGTTAGGTGGTTTTAATCCAGAGAGTCCTTATTATGCAATTAATAAAAAAATAATTCTCTTGAGATCATATATTGCATATTATAAATTGATTGATTTTTTATTGAATAATCAGAAAAAAAATGGTGCTCTAGTTATAGGGTCAGCCCATATTAAAGATATGACTATTCTTGCCAGATGGACTGGGGTAAAAACAAATTTTTATAATACGAGTAGTGTTTATCAGAATGATTGGTCAATATTAAGAAACTAATTTTTTGAACATAATGTTTATCCGCATCAAATGATGCGGATTTTTTTAAAAGAAAAACTACCCGATTGGGTAGTTTTTCTTTGTGACTATTGTCGTGGTCGTTCTTCACGAGGTTGAGCGATCGCAACACGAATGTTACGTCCATCAAGATCAGTTTCGTTGAGTTTTGCAACAGCTTCAGCCGCAGTAGCATCATCAGCCATTTCAACGAATCCAAATCCTCGAGATCGTCCTGACATTTTGTCTTTGATAACCATAGCACTTTTTACTTCACCAACAGTGGCAAAGTATGCGCGCAATGAATCATCAGTAGTTGCCCAAGCAAGGGAACTTACATACAGGTTATTTTGCATGAGAGATTGAATGTTTTCCAAATAAAACTCGACCGTATTTATGAGCACTTGCGTTTACACGATCGAGCCAAAATACATACCCGTAGTATCGCACGAATCTGGTTTTTACGCAAGGCGTTTCTATGGTATACTAACCGTACTATGAATATGATGACAATTGCGTTTTTTGTATTAGTTATTTTGGTGTTCGGTGTTTCTGCGGCGCTCATGTGGCACTGGAAAACCTATATGCCAGAACAGGGTAAAGGTGCTGGTGTATTTACCGTGTACATGGTCGGATTAGTAGTTTTAATTATGGCGCTGTTCACCAGTATCAGTGCCCTGTAATAGATATGAAATTCGAATTAAACCCAACAGAACAATTAATTGCAATTTTCCGGAAACATCCATTTTTTATTTGGATTGCAATTGCAAAATATATCTTCCTCGCAGTACTTCCTATGCTGATTATTCCTTTTATTGGCCCATTAATTTCATTGCAAGGATATGGATCAGTATTGTATTTTTCATACCTGATCATTCTCTGGGTAACGTTTTTTGTTGAATGGACAGATTTCATGCTCGATACATGGATTCTCACTGATGAACGACTCATCGACGTAGAACAGGTTTCGTTATTTTCTCGAAAAGTTTCCACGCTCTCGCTTGATCGTATTCAGGATATTACCACCACCGAAGCCGGATTTCTGGAAACGTTATTAGGAATTGGAGTGGTGCTCGTACAAACAGCAGGTGAATCGCAAGAATTTCGAATTTACGGAGTAAAAGATCCGAATCACGTTAAAGATTTGATCCAAAAAGCGTATCGCCAGGGTCGTCAGGATATCTTGCAAGAAATTGCTGCGCTTCATAATTAATTTATAAAAAACCGCTCATGATTTCTTGAGTGGTTTTTTACCAAGGAGTAATAATGGTTAACTCCCGACCAGTTTGTGTATGTGAAAAGGTGAACGTGATACAGTTGTCAGGGAGGTGGTTCGTAATTATCTCTGGCCACTCCACGGCAATACATGCAGTAGAGTCAAGAAAGTCTTCATCAAGTCGCAATACAGCAAGCGAAGGGTTGTCAGCGAGCCGATATGCGTCAATATGGATGAGTTTTTTGAAGAGAGGATGAGTTGTCGTGTAAACTTTTTTTATCACAAATGTCGGGCTCTGGACGGTTTCAGAGATACCTAGGAGTCTCGCGAGTATCTGGGTTGTGGTTGTTTTTCCTGCACCAAGATCGCCAGATAGTGTAATAATAACCGCTTTTTCAGGAGGGTTTTTTTGGTAATAGGAGACAAGGTCTTCATAAAACGTAGTCATTACTCGTTCTAAATTCTCCAAGTCGTCGATAGTGAAGTGTCGATGCATATCATGCAGTATACCCAGAAAGAGTAAAAAATCTAGTAAAGCCGACATGAGATACGTGAACAAAGAGTACTCACTCACAAAAAAAACGCTACGCATTTTTTTTGTGAGTGAGTACGAGTAGTCCTAAGAGGGAAGAAATTATTCCCAACAAGAGCGCCATCATCGGAATGGTTAAGAATCCGAAAACTTGGATATCGATAATGGTACAAGAAACTCCACTTTCCAGACATGCTCCGGAAGCACCAATAATTCCTTGTTGGAGAATAACGTGATACAGGGAAATAAGGGTGCCAATGATCGCTATCGGTGTTGTGTAATAAAAAACGTCAGAACGATCTGTCACATTTTTTCGATACCAGGCAATTCCAAACATGATGAGTTGTGGATAGAGAAATATTCGTTGCCACCAACAGAATAAACATGGCGGTAAGCGATACAATTCTGAATAGGTGAGTGATCCAACCACTGCAGCAAGTCCAATACCGAACCCAACAATCACGCTGTGATTAAGGAGGGTAGTGATGAATGTACTTTGTCTTCCCAGAATAACGTACAAGAGTATTAATGCGATGGTAATAATTCCCAGAATTAGAGTGCCAGCACCGATCAAGATATTAAATGTTTCGAGAGGCATAAGGGAAGGATTACTTTGGCACAGGACACCCTGTTTTTTCTGCTAATTGTGCAAATGTTTGTTCACCGGAGGCTTGGCTTCCGTCAGAAAATATCCATGTTGGATACCCTTTAATTCCCGCGTCGAGACATTGTGCAGTGGGTTGTTTATCAGGAGTTGAACATTCGATATAGGGAAGTTTTTTCGCAGATTTTCCAAAGAGTTGCTTTTGTGCTTGGCAGTGCGGGCACCAGAATGCTCCATAGAATTTTGCACCAGAATCAGTAATACATTGTGCGAATTCGTCATATTTACCAGGAGTTTTCATGTTAATAATAAACAGTCCACCAATGAATACAATTAATCCAATAATAATTCCAATAAAAATCTTTGTTTCTTTTGACATATACGATGAGTATATCAGTATTAGGAAACAGATACAAGTCATTTTTAAAACACATTTTTTGACCACATTTTCTTTTTTTAACATACTTACCTTTTATGAAAAATTGATATACTAGTAATCATGAACGAATCTTATTTGAATGACCTCAATCTAGAACAACAACGGGCAGTGCTTCATACCAACGGACCATTATTAATCGTTGCTGGTGCTGGAACAGGAAAAACAAAAACATTAACCTATCGTATTTTACACCTGATCAAAAACGGTGTTTCTGCAGATAATATTCTGGCGATCACCTTTACCAATAAAGCAGCAACTGAAATGCGAGAACGGCTTCACAAACTGTTAGGGGAACATCGATCGATGCCGATTATGAAAACATTTCACGGATTGGGTGTATATATCTTGCGACAATTTTATCACGAGGCAAAATTACGAAAAGAATTCGTCATCATGGATACAACTGACACCACGCGACTGATCAAGGATTGTATGGAGGAACTTTCCATCGATCCAAAACAGTATGATCCGCGTACAATCAAAACTATTATCAGTAATGCAAAAAATGCAGGTAAGAAACCTGGAACATTTGAAACCGATGTGCATAGTACGGTGACCAGTCACGCGTTGAATATTTGGCGATTATACGAGCAAAAAAAACAAGCCGAACATGCACTTGATTTTGATGATCTATTAGTTAAAACGAAAGACTTGATAGAGGAAAACGCAGATGTTAGAAAGATATTACAAGAAAAATTCAAATATGTGCATATTGACGAATACCAAGATACCAATGAAATTCAATACCAGATTGCAAAACTTTTGGCAGGAACGGCTCATAATATTTGTGCCGTAGGTGACACTGATCAAAATATCTACAGCTGGCGTGGTGCAAATATTAAAAACATGCTGAACTTTGAACGAGATTTTCCAGGAACGGTCACAATCTTACTCGAACAAAATTATCGATCAACAGCAAATATTTTGTCTGTAGCTGATGCAATTATTACCAAGAACACAACTCGAATCGAGAAAACATTACGCACAGAAAAACCTGCAGGTGAACCAATAACACTTTTTATCGGGCTGAACGAATCACACGAGGCGTCATTGATCGCAAGTGAAATTAAAACACTATTGTCTAATGGAATTCCTGCAACTGAAATTTCAGTTCTCTATCGAACACATTTCCAATCACGAGCACTCGAGGAAGCATGCTTGCATCATGAAATTCCCTATCAAGTATTGGGTGTAAAATTTTTCGAACGAAAGGAAATAAAAGATTTGGTTTCCTATATTCGTGCAGCAATCAATCCAGAAAGTCTGTCAGATATTAAACGCGTGATCAACGAACCAAAACGTGGTATCGGCAAAGTTGCACTCGCAAAAATATTTGCCGGCCAAGCAAATGAATTATCAGGTGCAGCAAGTGGCGGCTACAGAGATTTTCAGAACATTATCAATGATATTCGAAAGGTAGCCTTTGATAAAATTCCATCAGAAACGGTTCGCTATGCGATTCATCGATCGGGTATGTTTACGGTATATAGCAATGGATCAGCCGATGAACAGGAGCGATTAGAAACAATGGAAGAATTAGTAACCTATGCACTGCGTTATGACGACATTGAAGTTGGTGAGGGAATCTTACGTATGCTCGAGGATATTGCATTATTATCAGAACAGGACAATATGCGCGATGACCGACCAGCAGTACGCCTGATGACCGTACACGCTGCAAAAGGACTCGAATTCGATTATGTGTTCGTATCAGGAATGGAGCAAGGATTGTTTCCGCATGCAGGCTACGATCAGAAAAAAGGGAAAGAGGAGCAAGAAGAGGAACGCAGACTGTTCTATGTAGCCGTTACGCGTGCACGCGAACGATTATACTTGTCACATGCGTATGCGCGAACTGTGTATGGTCAGCAAAACTTCAATGCACCGTCAGAGTTTTTGTCAGATATTCCGATGGAACTTCTCAACTATGCAGATACTGGTGATATTCCTGATGAGCCATTGAAAACCGTGTATTTGGAGTGGTAAAACAGCTTAAAAAGCTGTTTTTGTATTACAAAATTTTAATTGTGTTATGAAAAAATAGTGTAATTGTGGTATTATGATAAATATGAAAATTACATTCAAACAGACTTGGTCGTCTTGTTTGATTTTCTTATTCCACTCATCAAGTAATTGGTGGGTGGATAGGGAAAAAGGAATTATACACCAAAAAAATCATCGAGATTATTTTTATGTACAAGAGCGATTTTTGATCCAGGGTACGTTTTGTTGAATGTATGAAGTGATTTTGTAAATTGATCAGATGTATATTTACATTCAAATGCAAAAATATTGCCAGCTTCGAGTTCAATCAGATCAACCTCATTTTTATCATAGGTTCGCCAAAAATAATGTGACGGGTAGTGGCCAATATTCGACATATGTTTTATTCGTTCGATAATAAAAAAGTTTTCGAATAGATGACCATTGTCTGCACGATGTTCAGGTGACACCACATCTTCTGCAAGAACATTACGTAAACCAATGTCTAAAAAATATACCTTATAGGCTTTCTTTAGTTCAGAGGTGAGGTTTCTTGAAAAGGAATACAGTCGCTTTATAATAAATGCTTGTTCCAATAGTGCGATATAGCGTTCTACGGTTGCCTTGTTAGTGTCAAGTGTTTTTGCAAGTCGGTCGGTTGAAATCTGCGTTCCAATCTCGCGTGCTAGAGTTTTTACAAGCTTTTCAAAAACCATCGGTTTGCGAATATTTTCAAAATTAAAGATATCTTTATATAGATAATTAGTGGCAATATTTTGAAGGCGATCACGTCTATCAGCCATTTCCGCAGAAACGATTCCCGGGTACATACCAAACGTTAGTGCTTGATCAAGATTAACACTATCAAGCTCACTATATGATAATGGGTACAGGGTAAATTCATATGTGCGCCCTGTCATTGGCTCGTTAATTTTGTTTGCTAAATCAAAAGAACTTGATCCAGTTGCAATAATCTGAATTTCAGGGTAAGTATCAACAAAGTTTTTTAGAATAAACCCAATATTTTCAACGGTTTGAGCTTCATCAAGTACAATAATTTTATAATGCTTAACAAATTCATAAAGAGTTTCAGGTTTTCCTGGAATAAGATTATTTCTTATTTCCAAAAGTTCACAGTTAAAATACCTCCCAGAATCACCAAATGGTTCGATAATTGATTTAGAGAGAGTGGTTTTTCCAGATTGACGTGGACCCAAAATGGTAATAATTTTATTTTGAAACAATTTTCCTATAATTCTTTTTTCAATTGTACGTTGATATATATGCATATAATAGAGTTTATAGAATTTAGATAGTTTGCTATCTAAATTTAGAATAGCATATTTTTTATAAAAATCAATAGTATTTGAATTTCTTATTCCGTTCATTATAGGCTTGCTATAGGCATGTCCAATAGTGGACGGATTGGAACAACCGCGAAAATACAATTGCGGTGGAAATTGCTTCACAATTTCCACCGCTCTCTTTGCTTGTTTGTGAGGTAAAATAGGGGTAGTATCGAATATTATATAAGGAGTCGGTCGTTGAAATGCAATATTCCTGCCTGTGCAGGAATGACAACATTTTAACACCCTCTCTCCTCGCCGACTTCTCTACTATGAAAGACGGTACAACTGATACTTCTACTTTACAGACTCATAAACAAGCAAAGGGAATGAAAAACCACCCAGGAATTCCTGGGTGGTTTTTAATTACTTGCATTAGTTTATAGTTTATAGTAAACTATAAACTATGAATATAAATCAACAAAAAATACTTGATTTCATAAGAAAAAGTGAGCAACTTACTCCAAATCAAATTACTGAGTTCCTTGGAATTAGCTATCAGATGACCCATCGCCACCTCAAAACTCTTGTAGAAAAGGGTATTTTAGTGAAACAAGGAAAACCACCAAAGGTGTATTATTCAATAAACAAAAATGATTCTCAAGTAGTAACGTCAAGTAATTCTATTGACAATAACGCAATTAATACAATTAATGAAAACTTTACATTAATTACTCCAGATGGGAATGAAATTGAAGGAATACAAGGTTTCAATATTTGGTGCTATGATCGAAAATTTGACTTAGAAAAAAAAGCGTCAGAATATGTTCAATTAATCCAAGAGTATGACCGGCTCAAGAAAAATAGTGTAATAGACGCAACGAATAAATTAGCTCGGTCATTTAATAAAAATGAAGTTTTTCTTGACAAACTACTCTATCTACACCCACACAGTTTGCCTCTATTTGGGAAAACAAAAATTGCAACATGGCTATTCCATGGAAAACAAACACAAAATAAAATGTTAATCAAGAAAGTTCTCCAAAAAGTTCTTCCAGAAATACAACAGGTAATTGAGACCATTAATTCTGATGCGATAGCGTTCGTACCACCAACCGTTCCACGAACAATTCAGTTTATGAAAGAGTTGGCAAGAGAAATAAAAATTGACCTACCACAGGTTTTTATTGAGAAAATTGCAACACCTATTATGGTTCAACAAAAAAGTTTAAAAGATATTCAAGATCGTATGATTAATGCAGAAAACACCATGGTAGTGGTGAATAAAAATTATACTTTTAAAAAAGTAATGATTATCGATGACTTTACAGGATCTGGGGCAACATTAAATATTCTTGCTAAAAAGATTAAACATCAAAAAATAGCTGGGGAGGTAATTGGTTTAACAATTACGGGTAGTATAAATGGTTTTGAAGTGGTGAAAGAGATTTAATACATTAAAAGCAGGGAAATTCCAAAGGAATTTCCCTGCTTTTAATGTTGTGTGGCGTAAGAGAATAGGTCACGATCAGTGGTTATAATTTTTCACTACGCTCAAATTCTAGCTTACTGCCCCGCACCGCCCTCGCTGACAAAATCTCTCGCTGCGCTTCAGATTTCGTAAACCAGCTCCCGCTTTCGATTCTTTATTCACAAGTAAAACAAAAGGCCCAAACGCATTCGCGTCCAGACCCTGTGTTTTATGTGCGGCGTAAGAGAATCGAACTCTTGTCCACTGCTTGGAAGGCAGTTATTCTACCACTAAACTAACACCGCAATAGGTCTATCGTAGCATATTTTGAATTTAAATCAAGAGGAATGCTCATTATTTTTTATCATGAGTATTCAAGTAAAAAAATAACCTCTATAGTCAGCTTCACAGCAACTATAGAGGCGCAAAATCAACATATGAAAAAATCTAACAATCCCGGTACAGATAATAGCAGAATAATAAAAAAATGCAAGGAAAAATCACCGGTCTCGACGGTGATTTTTTGATTATTTTACTGCATCTTTCAATGCTTTTCCAGCTTTGAATTTTGGAGCATTTTTTGCAGCTACTTGTACCATTTCCCCAGTTTTTGGGTTTCGTGCCATACGTGCAGCTTTTTTGGTAACTGAAAAGATTCCAAATCCAGCAATAGACACATCGTCACCCTTTTTCAAGGTTGCAGTAATAGCGTCAAAGATTGATTGCACAACATCTTCTGATTGTACTTTGGTTCCGCCGATTTTTTCGTGAACCATTGTTGCGAGGTCTGCTTTGTTCATAGTAGTAGATAAAATGAATAATTCCAAGGCCTTTGGAAGATTATTCGGTTAAAATGATAATGCTCTAGAGCTCTTGGGTACCTTTTTCAAGGATACACAAAAGACCTTTATAGTATAAGGTATTTTTTATAAAATGGGAAATATTGACTTTTTTACTAAAATAGTTATAGTTAAAACAAATTTGTTCACCTAAAATATGAAATATGAGCTTTTTTCAAAAAATAAAACTTTTTAGTAAAGGTAATAAGGATAAACAATTATTTGATATTACCGTTAATAGTGTTTTACGAACAGTGAGTGTCACCGAAGGAAAATTAGTTTTCTCTCTTGAAAGAGGAGAAGAACCTATGTTTGTAAAAAAACTGACAGAGGCACAGAAGGTCGGATTTATTAAATCTTTTGCCATTTCTCCTCATTGTGATACAAAAAAAGTTACTCTTTTTGTAGAAAATAGTTCTTTTACAAAAAGTAATGAACTTGAAGAATTGTTAAAAGAATTAAACTTCTCGGGTAGAAAAAATAGATAGCCTGTAACCTGTTTGTAAAAACAGGCTTTTTTGTGGTATACTTTAAGGTATGAAACTAAATTTCGAAAAAAATCCTGGAAACAAAAAACAGGCAGAAAAAATAGAGCAACAGAAGCGTGAATTACACAGTAATACGATACGTCACGCCGATTACGAGGCTCAGCTGAAAAATAATCAAGCGCCGTTTGGAAAAACGTTTAAAACAGGTGGACATGTCGATAAAAAGAAAGAGTTGAAAAAAGGAAAAGAAAAGCATAAAAGAAGGATGTTTGATTAAAAGTTTGTCTTTATTTTTAGCACATAATTTATATGCATATGAAAACATTTATTCACGTTCTATTTGGATTTATTATTGGTACGATACTAGTATCGGGTATATTTTTGTTCTCAAAAGATCGAATAATACCATTTGATTATATGTCCAAAAAACAAATTGTTTTTGACCAGGCAAAAGAGTTAAGTACTACAATAAATTCTGAATCAAAGGATCGACTGGAATTTACCACAACAAAGAATACTGCTCCATTTTTCTTGGAGAAAAGAATATATTTATATACAGGAAAAGAAGATAGTTATGTTGATGTGAGTAGTGATAGTGTAGTAAAGGGCAAGGTGTTATTCGATATAAAGAATAATAAAAGTATCATTGTAACAAGAAAAGAATTAATGGGTGAAGATTTCTGGGGTTGGACTATTCCTGAAGGTAAGAAATATGAAATAACAGCTATTTATGGTGATATTCCAGGGGATGGTGATATTACGAGTCGAGAAAATATTTATATTGTTACAGATATAAAAGAAATGTAAAAACCTCTTCATGCAAGAGGTTTTTACAAAATAAAATATTTTTTGAAGACACGTCGATATTTCTCAGCTTTTTTTGCATTACGAGAAATGGTGAGCTTATTACGGCCGTGCATACGAGCGATCAGTGATACTAATTTTTTCTGCGCATTACCTGGGTCCGATTCTGTTTTGAAAATATGCTCAATTTGGGTGTGAGTTGGCATATCAATATCAACTTCAATAAGGAAATTACCAAATACATTAATATATCTATTGGATTTAAAATAATGGGTATCACCCAAATAACAGGAACTTGTGCCAGAAAACAAAGACTTTGCATATGTATCTAAACTTGTTTTTGATGGAATATAGGTAAACCATGGATGTCCCATGAATTCAAACTGTTTAATCAAGTGTAATTCACTATCTGGACGCATTAATAAAAACCATTGGTGCGGATTATACAGCAATACAGGTTCATTGATTTTCATGTGAGTTATGAGTAATCCCATAGCATGTCCCCAGAAAATATCTGTTGCGGTAGGATCTTTGAATTCATACACAATACGATCTCCGTCGATAAGATTCATAAAACTCTCTGACGATGTATCTGATCCTTTATAGGCGAGTTTTGCAACTGTAAAGAATTCATGCATTCGATCAATCCAAATACTGGATAATGCAACTCGTTTACTTGTTACAATAACGATTTCTGATTTTTTTAGTTTTCTCAAGATTTGATATACAGCCTGTTTTGAAAGTTTTGGTCTCTTCATCCGCAATTCCTCAATCAATTCAACAATAACCCATGATTTATATTGTAAATGGGTAATAATTGCAGTCTCTATGGATTTTTTTGGGAACAAATTCATATACAGAGTATGGCACTAAAATAGTTAAAAGTAAATATTTTATTTACAGTTATATAATTATTGATATATAATGTGACATAATTAATATTATGTGTTATATTATGTTTATTATGAATACAAATAAAAAACTTGTAGTAATTTCGGGAGTATCTGCTTCTATGGGACAAGAGGTGTTGAAAAAATACTTATTAGAACATGATACATTAATATATGGTATTTCACGAAAAGGAGTTGCCTTGCAATCACTGTCTGTATTACCAGATCATCATTTAGCAATTAATGTGGACCTAACGGATTCAAAGTCAATTGAAGAATTTATTAGTAAAATCCCAAAACATTCTTTTGATAAAATTAATTATTTTCATTCAGTCGGTGAATTTAAGACCGAGATTGATGAGAATTTAAATATTGTTATTGAAAACGATCATAATAAGGATGGTATTAATGATGATGTATACAGTTTAGTTGCTGGCGCATATCAAACCATAGTTACAGGTCTTGATAAAATATCAAAGAAGAATAATTGCGAATTAAATATTGTTTCATTTGGATCACTTGCAGACGTACATAATATTGAATGCTTTACATCATTTCGGAAGTCACGAGAGATCGTTGAATCCTTTTCAAGAGAAATTCATTTAAATAATCAAAATGCAAATATATATTTATTTAACACTAGTACAATTTTATCAGCAGACGAACTAATTGAAAGACCGTATATTTTTTCCACAAATGTAAACCCTGTTTATTGGATTACACCGACAGAATTAATAAAAAAAGCAATCGGCTTCTTGGAGCTTGAGAAAGGTATTGTGAAGAAAGATATTTATCTTTCTAATCCAAATTTTAGCACTGACTATTTTGATAGTGATATTACTTATAAACGACGTGTAAAGGAATTATATAACAAGATTATTTAATATATTAATGATTGAAAGCTTGTATTCTTTCATTAATCAGTTCACGAAAAAACCACCAAATTAATTTGGTGGTTTTTATCTAGCATATTCAATCACTCTATTCTCTCTGATCACAGTAACCTTGATTTCACCCGGATAACGCAAATCTTGTTCAATTTTTACTGCCATATCACGTGCAACACGACGTGCCTGATGATCATTCAATTGATCCGGATGAACAAATACTCGGATTTCTCGTCCCGCCTGCAGCGCGTAGGCCTTCATCACGCCTTGGAATGTTCCGGCAACCGCCTCGAGCTCCTTTAAGCGTTTAATATAATTTTCCAATGTATCTCGTCGCGCACCAGGCCGCGCACCACTGATCATGTCACAGGTTTGCACAATGACGGCTTCCAACGATTCGTGCGGATATTCATCATGGTGACTGCGCATACCGATAATTACGCGTTCATCTACGCCGAATTTTTGGAGTACCCGGATACCGATTTCCACATGGGTTCCCTCGATCTCATGATCGAGTGCTTTTCCAATATCATGGACGAGTCCTGCAAATTTTGCGATATACGGATCCGCACCAACCTCGCTGGCAATCATTTCGCACAAATGGGCAACCTCTAAACTGTGTCTCAAAACGTTTTGTCCGTAACTAGTACGGAAATGGAGTCGCCCCAGAATTGATACAACACGCGGGTCAACGTTCATAATACCGCATTCATACATGGCTTCTTCACCTTTCTTCTTGACGATTTCGTGAATTTCAGCCTGAGCCTTCTCGATGAATTCTTCGATCTTTGCGGGTTGGATGCGCCCATCTTTTAACAAGTTTTCCAGTGCTACCCGCGCCACCTGTCGGCGGATGGGATCAAAACAAGAAATAATAATTTCGTTCGGCGCATCGTCAATCAAGAGTTCTACACCAGCCATACGTTCGAACGTTCTGATGTTGCGCCCCTCTTTTCCAATGATTTTTCCTTTTACCTCGTCATTTTCAATACTGACTGATGTCGTGGTGAGTTCCCCTGCAGTGCTGGCTGCCAGACGATTAATTGCAAGGGTGAGAATACTGCGTGCGCGGTCTTTTAATTTTTCTTCACCAAAGAGCGCGAGTTTTTGACTACGTGTTTCCAGGTCGGCCTGGGTAGTTTCCTCGACCTCACGGAGGAGTACGTCGCGCGCTTCCGCGGTCGAGAGTCCTGCAACAGTTTCCAGGACTGCATTACGTGCCCGTAGGGCTTCCTCCGCGCGTTCTTTGATTTCTTTTACTTCTTCAATTTTTGTTTTCAGATGGTCGTAATCACGATCCATGTCCGATTGTCGTTTGTCCAGATTTTGCTCACGACGTTCCAAGTGTTCCTTGGTTTTTGCAAATTCACGTTCACGATCACGTTCAAGTTCCCGACTCTGGGTCAGGACTTTTTCCGCACGTGATTCTGCATCGTTGATAATTTTTCCGGCGTCGGTGCGTGCCTGCAACATGATTTCTGCAACGTCGGTTTCGATTGATTTTTGTTGGAATCGGGCAAATAGTACCCGAGCAAAGTAACCGGCAATCAATCCGGCAACCAGTGAGAGAACAAGAGTGGTCATAATAACATTGTTGATACAATACAAGAATTTCTGAGATGAATGTGTCCAAACAGAAAATCAAAAGTAGAGAGGAATAAAACGTACAAGAGGAGAGGAAAAACAGAGTAAAAAACAAAAGAGAGAAAGGAGAAACTTGTACAGTAAAAACATACCACAAAACAGAAAGCTTGACAATCTATCCAAAAACAGTAATCTGTTTTGTAAATATTGTATAACCTTATAAATTTAAAAAAAAATGAAAAGTAAAAAATTTTCAGAAAAAGTAACCTTTTTCTCAATTGCTATGATTGCAATAATAACCTTTGGATTATTCTTTGCTCAGGTAATTATCCCAAAAATAACGTACCTTTCTCCAAACAGGGGAATATCTCCTGAAAAGGTATCTACTGAAGATACTTCTTCCACTCGCGAGTGGAAATTAATCGAAAATTATTTGATGGAACAATCGCAAAACGATACAATTGTTTCTCTGAAAAAGTTTAACATTTCAAAGAATGGATCATTAATGAAGGATTTACCTATCACTCGTGACGAGGCATTTCAAATCGCTAAGTCAGAAAGCTTGGAAATTGGTATTGATTCACCCAAGCACGAACAATACCCGATTGTATACCCAGGAGACGTTTTTGTTCGATATGAACTTTCATCTGGTGCTATTGGTTGGTATAAAGATCGCCCAGAGTATATCTGTCTTACTTTTGAGGAAGATTTAGATAAGTAATTTTTCACATTAAAAATAGATTTCAGAGATTCAGTTTTTACTATTTCTTAAAAAAAGCCAGTGTCATTACAACACAGGCTTTTTTATCGTTTGGTAATAATTTTATCAACAATTCCATATTTTACCGCCTCTTCTGAGGACATCCAATAGTTACGATCGGCATCTTTTTCAATCTGATCAATCTTCTTGCCGGTATTTTTTGCAAGCATTTTATAGAGCACGTTACGTGTTTTCAAAATATTTTCTGCAGCAATGGCAATATCGGATGCTTGACCTTCTGCACCACCCAATGGCTGGTGGATCATCACCTCGGAATTGGGTAATACAAAACGTTTACCTTTTGCGCCTGATGACAGAATCATAGCACCCATCGATGCTGCCATTCCAATACAGACGACTGCTACATCTGGTTTGATAAAGTTCATGGTATCAATAATACCGAGTCCTGCATGCACGTGCCCACCCGGGGAATTGATATAGAGGGTGATATCTTTTTTCGAGTCTTCGTTTTCGAGGAATATGAGCTGAGCAACCACAAGATTTGCAATTTCGTCATTGATTGGACCTGATAACAGGATGATGCGGTCTTTTAATAATCGTGAATAAATATCATAGGCACGTTCACCCATGGATGTTTTTTCGAGTACAGTGGGGACTAAATAGGACATAGGAATATAAGATTGATTAAAATGGGTAGGTAGGGAATAAGGAAAAACAATCATTTTTTCAGTTCGGCAGTTCCCGAAATGTACTATATCAAAAAAACGCCTTTTGGGCGAGTTTTTGTCATAAAAATAAGATCGTGATTCAAATTTAGCTACAAAATCTTTTATACATTCATGGTCTGTTATCTCGCAGAAGTTTCTTGCAGCGTAGGGACAGTAGTACCTATTATTGTAATGCTCGATAACAGTCCATGAATGTATTAGCTGATTTAACTATTTCTGTGCTTCCAACCAATCAAACACCGCAGTATTAGTCATGATTTGGGTAACATAGGTAACCACATTTTCTTTTTGGAGTGATTCGTTCTGGTACATGTCCATGATTTTTTCAACTTCTGTATCTATTTTTTCTTGATCAGGTGTAATAGAAAAATCGTGTGCAACTTTTTCGAGTGTGAGCTGCATGCGAACACGTTTTTCTGCTTGATCTTTCCACTCGTGTTTTATATCATCAATAGATTTTCCAATATGTTGTGCATATTCATCGATACTCATTCCGTTCATTGCTAGATCGTAACTGAATTGTTCCATCATTTTATTCAATTCAAAATCGATAATACTTGCCGGGATATCATAGGTACCTTTGTCCATGATCGCCTCGATAATTTCCAACCGACGTTTTTCGTGGGCGGTTGCCGTGTGTTCCTGTTCCAGATTTGTGCGCACGTGTTGTGTAAAGTCAGCAACAGTTTCAAAATTGCCTAATCCTTTCACATAATCATCGGTGAGTTCTGGGAGATCAGCGTCTGCGATATTGTGATGGTTGTGATCATGGTGATCGATACCATCCTCGTGCATTTTTTCATGGGCGCGCATTTTTCTGATTTCAGTAATTGCTTTTTCTACATCAGCATCAGTAACAGCAACGGTTAGCTCGTGCTTGTTTTTTTCTTGTGCAATTTTTTCAACATCATTAATGACTACTGTCGGCATAACATCAGTGGTGATGGTATACATAACGTCATTCCCAGGGATGAGTTTGGTAATAACAATTTCTGGTCGCCCGATCGGCATGATTTCTGTTTTTGTGATAATGGTCGGATAACTTTCAGACAATGCTTGATCTGCCATTTCTGCCAAGATTCCCATATCACCAACTCGTTCGATGATTTTTGATTCTGGGGCATGACCCTTTCGGAATCCGTCAATTTCGATCGACTGTTGTAATGATTGGATTACTTGATTGCGAAACGATTCAATTTCCACAGTAGGAATCGTAACCGTTATTTCGACACGGCTGTGTTCGAGTTTTTTTACCTCGGTGATGATATGTTCTGTATTCATATCGGGCACCATACCAGATTCTGCCAAGAAATGCAAAATTAGGGTACGCCCCGACATTTTAATATTTTGCACCAAGGGTAACTAATGAAACGTAGTAGACAAACAGTATAAAAAATGCTATTTTTTATAAAAAAATATGGAAAAAATACAGAACTTAGCGTATATATTGGTTACCTTAGCCAATAATTCTATCAAGGATGGGGTTTATACAGATTTAGATGATTTTAACAATAAAAATAATTTTACAATAGATAAGGTATTGTTATTACCTTATCTTATTATTACAGCAAATGGATTAGAAAATAGAAAATTGCTTTTAAAACATGTTGGTGATGTTTTCAAGGTTATGAAAGGTACTGGTTATATTGAGCATGAAATAGAGCAAAGTATTAAGTCACCTACTTTTCAAAACAATTATTTTATCATTGTTAATGATAGATTATTGATAATCAATAATCTTCGCCCTAACATTTGGAAAAGGGCGAAAACTGCTATAGACCATTCTTTAGCTGTTTATTCAAAAACTAAGAAAGATTTAATAAAGCTCTCATTTGAAGAATTGTTATTTTAATAAAGCTCTCATTTGAAGAATTGTTATCAGGAATGAGCAAATCTAGAACTTTAGATAAAATTTATAATTTAAAATTGTTTAATAAAATAATTCCTAATTATATTATTGAACAAGAGAAAACAATTTTTACAGAAGACCCTCTTCTATTGAAGAATTAAATTAAAATATATTGGCAGTTGATTGTATGTGAGGGGAAAAGGCTTACCTAGTAAGCCTTTTTATATACCACCATTCCTTGACATAAGATACAAATTATGATTAACTGCAATAAAGGTGAGGGTTTCATTGATACATATTGTTTTGGTTTCCAAAGACTCTTTACTCCAGAAGATTTTTTGGAAACTAAAGCAATTAAAAATGGAAACAAATAAAAAAAGAATAGTTGATTTTATCATCTTTTTATTCCTCGAAAAAAATCTCAACAAAAGGGTTGAATACAATTTTGAAGAGGAAATCAATAAGTTTAAAATTGACGGTGTTCCTTCAACCCAAACACAGCTAATAAAGCTATATAAAAGCAGTTATAAACAAATATCAGATGATGGTTTTAAAAGAATTATGGCACTGCCATACCTAATCACTACTGGGAACGTGCACAAAGAAATATTGACTGAGGCTCTCGAAAACTTTTACCCAGTGAAGGGTATTGGATTCGTACAAGTAGATTTTTATAATTATTTTTTTGAAAATAATACTCAAGGAGATCTTTTATTAAAATCCGATAAGTCAATCAATATTCACAAACTGAATAAAATGTACACTAGTTTAAGTAATAATAATTCTTTGAATAAATATTTTGGAAATGTTTTATTGGACCCCTTGATTTCAGTTGAAAAATCAATAGCGTCAATAAATAAAAATACCCAATATGTACCCGAGGGTTCTTCATTATTATTGAAGAATTTAGATGATTTATTGGCATGGAGCGTAGATTATTCTCCTTTTAGAAATATATATATCAAATGGAAATAATATAGAAAACAAAATAGACTTAGAAAATCCTACAGTAAATAAAATTATGCGTCATATGAAAAATAAAATCATACTAACTTTTTTCATTTTAAAAGGCAATAGAAAAAATTACAACAACTATACGCCTATATATTTCAAATAATATGAAAAGCTGACACAGATCAGCTTTTTTTGTACACAATACATTATATCAACACAAGGAACGAGACTGATCCTATAGTATGGAGCGCTTTACATTTTCTATGATGTATGGTAATTTTTTTTATAAAAATAGCTCCTTGTCAAACATTGTTTTGATTACCAGAGAATTTATATCTTTTGAATTTTTTGATAATCAAAACAATAATAAATATGAAAACAAAAATCTTGGTATTCTTGGTAATGACATTCTTGCTAAGTATTCAAACTTTTTCGCAAACCAGCCACAAAAGTGGCTTCTATAATGTTGACTCAATTTATTTCACAGTGAATTGGGTCGCTGGTGTAAACCAGCAAGTGTTGGTTTCAATGAATCGTTTCACTGGTGACTCATATCGTCCATACTCGGGCGGTATGTGGTTAAAAAAAAGACCAGCAGAAATCAATACTTGGGAAAATGTGATATACGCACGGAATCCGTGCAGTTATGCATTTGACTCCAACTTACCCAGTGGGGATAGAAACAAGACAAATGTAGTACAAGTAGTTCTTGTCGATACAGTAACTCAAACAGTAGTAAAAGACTCTGTTTATGTTATCGGTCTTGGCGTTATACCGCATAATGTGCACATGTTTTTCGTCACTGTTGACTCACTTGATTTTGCAGATATGCAAAATCGTTATGAAGAAGACATACGGGTGCGTGCATGGCTACATGTATTTAGTCCAACTGGAGTTCTTGAGGTTAACCAGCCGGTTGAATTCTATATTGCAGCAGGCTCAAGTGCCTGTATCGCAAACAAAGGGTTCACCGTAAAAGCAACGAATAAATCTCCGGTTTTTGGTCCGAAAAAGATGCGTACCTCAGTCTTTAGTCCAACAGTAGGTGTCCTACAAGATGAGTATAAGATAAAGTTGCGAAGTGGCAACGGTGGTCAAATACCTGCGTTTGGTATCAATGAAATTGTACAACGCATCATTAACTATCCTAATTGGAGGATCGGTGGTGTTGATAATGCGGTTTCTATATTGTATATCAACGGATCATATTGGTCGTTCACGTTCCCTCAACGCAAGTCAGACGAACGGTATGTTGCATCGGTATATGGTGTTGATAAGGATTCCGTCGATTTAATTCGACCGATTCCGTTCAACGTGTATTATGACACGATATACGTGGGATCTAAGACTTTTTACGACACACTTATTGTCGGGTCAGATACCACTATCTATGACAGCACGTTTGCTGGTACATGGGTACGATTTAATTTTGACTACGATACCACTATTGTAGGGAATTTTTTCCGGTCGCTTGGGTTTGACACATTGCAGTTTTTTCCTGCAGGGTATATAGATACTGTTATATCTGTTAGTGTAACGAACCATGACGGTCAGAAACGCATCATTGCTTCTGTAGAAGAGGGGACAAATCAACGCATAAAACCCATTACTCAAACGTTGGTGAATCTCGCAAGAGATACACTCTATGATCATTATGATACACTCCTCACACTGATAGATCTTGGTAGTTGGTTACGATATCTATGTCTAATTAATCACTTCAATATGAATGATGTAATTGATAATAACATTGGACTAGGGCTGACACCTCAAAACAAGTTGTTCATCCTCATGGAGGACTTTGATGATGTCGGAATATGGGAGGGTATAAATGCGAGTAACTGGAATTCTAAAATTTTAGGTCCGTCATCTGTCAACTATTTTGGTTTTATGCGTGAAGTGATTCAGAAAATCATTCTCAAATCGCCAAAAGCGATTGACCGAATGATACTTGTCTATGAAGACATGCTGAACACTGGGTTACTTCCAGATCGTTTAACTGGTATAGTAGATACTTTTCGACCAAAAGTAATACCGTACTACAAATACAACTATGAAGCATGGGGCGGCTACCCGAATGGTGGTCGTGATTCAATAGGACAAGAGCACACGTTCGGGGAATTTAGAAACTTCGTGGAGTCACGGAGATTACCTGCGCTGCAACTGCTAACAAACCAGTTTCAACCACAGTATGCGTACAACGTATTAACAGATACGAATCACGTACATATCGTATTTGACTCGATTTCAGCAAATATAGTTACGTTAGAATTCAATAGTCTGACGTTAACCAAAAGTTGGTCGGGGCCGTATCTTCCAAAGCCAGGATTGCAAATTAGTTATACTGTTCTAAACGGACATGACGTCATGATAAAAGAGTATCCAGATTCATCGAGAAAGTTTCAAATCTTCTCAGATACTGATATTACGTTGACGTTTGTATTACGCCCAGCAATATTGTTGCCAGTAGAACTAGTTTCCTTTGGGTGCAAGATTGACTCTGGAAGTGCAAAACTTTCATGGTCAACCGCATCAGAGATAAACAATACTGGGTTCACAATCGAACGCTCGTTGGATGGTATACAGTTTGATAGCATTGGTTTTGTGCCTTCTGGTGATGGAAATAGTAATCAATTTCGCGACTATTTTTTTGTAGATACAGCCACACTTAGTGGTAAAATTTATTATCGAATAAAACAAATTGATTTTGACGATACATACACATATTCTGATATATGCGTACTATCCATGTCAGAGGTAATAACAATTCCACAAGAAGTTCTTGTCTACCCAAATCCAACAAATGGGTTGGCACAAGTTGAGATTCAAGAGAATTGTACACTGAAAATATTTAATTCAATTGAAGTCCTTATTTCAACACGAGAGCTCACATCTGGATTAAATCAGATAGATCTTTCAAATTTTCCATCAGGAATTTACTTCCTCGAAGGAAAATCTGAAAATAAAATATATATAGGCAAACTGATTAAAAATTAGTTTTGCCTATAGAATTTTGAGCCAACCCCGTAAAGGTTGGTTTTTTTAATCCAAGAGTGGCGAATAGATGATTCGTACATAAATAAAATATACGAACAGTTGACATATACATAATAATATGATTATATAGACTCTAACATAGAGTTCTTTGTCAAATAGGTTGTTTTGGTGACGAAAATCTTTGAATTATTTTCGAGGTTTTTCATCACCAAAACAATTTTAAAAATGAAAACAAAAATTATTTTTTCAGTAGTATGTATCATATATGCACTATTAATTTTTACCAACACGAGATACTTTTCACCATTTGACGACACAGGTTTTCTGGCTGCCGATGATGCTGGTCGCTGGTATGGATTTGAACTCATCAGTGGTGGAAGATTTTTTCCACTTCATGGCGCAGAGTTGCACTTGTTTCGCAAGTTCTTTCCCGATCGTATTGGTTTTTTAACCATCACGTATGGATTTTCTGCGCTCACTTTTTTATTATGTGGGTATTTTCTATATCCGTTTTTTAAAAGGATAAAAAGCTCAACTATTAAGTGGCTGTTCGGAATTTTCCTTGTAATATTAATTTTTTCCCCAGCAATGACAGCTCCCTTTTTTAGGGTATTGTATGCCGAGAGGTATTTACTATTATTATTTTTAATAATAAGTAATCTTTTTTTCTTTAAAAAAAGAAATATTTCTTGGACTATACAACTTACTATTGTTGGAATGGTTGCAATACTATTGAAAGAAACCGCAGCGGTTACCATGACCGTATTAGGGATCAGTTTAGTTATTTTTTCAAAAAATAATTATGAAAAAATTGCTGGAGCAATTATCACTTTTATAGGGATAATTTTCTTTTCGCTATATGTTTTTTTTGTTATTCCAAGGATTCAAGATTTGTATCAGAGTGCAGATGCTGGTTTTATACCAAGTTTTATTTTTGCAGTAAAAGCAATTATAGAATGGAGTATTTCCGATCCAAGTATAATTATTATTTGCGGTTTGACTGTACTGTCGATACTTTATTTCTTTTTTAGAAATAAGAAAGTCATTTTGACCCCTACTGTCGTAATTAGTACTCTTGCAATTGTGTATATAGGGGCTCTCTTAGGAACAAATATTGGGTATGCTGCTCATTATGCAACACCAATATACGGTTTTATCTTGCCACTCTTTATAGTATTTCTTACAAGAGAGGAATTGTCTTCTTTTCGTGTAAAAATAATTCTACCGATTACGGTAATTTTTTTACAATTAGGGAATGTTCTACCAGGTATATATCTGATTTCCTTAGAGAGGTTTACTAATAAAACTCTTTTTAGTCTTGTACGAAGACTGAAAGAGAATCCTCCACGCAGATTATATGTGTACACAGGCGCTGATTGGGGAAATCATTATGCCTCTGGATTATCATATTTCTTAATACAGGAAAAAATATTTGTTCCAGTGTTAACCAATGAAATTGGTAGAGGGAACGAGATAAAAATTGATCAATATATTGGTCCGCTTACCATTGATCAATTTTTTAAGAAGTTTTTTTTCTCACAAAAAAAACATGTAGAAAGAATACCTTGTTTCTACACTGCTGTCCCTCCAGACCTTGAAAAAGGTGATCAGGTAATAATTACCGGTTTCTCAAAAAAAGAAATTAGGTCATCCGCAGAAAAAAAATATTCTCGTTTTAATTCAATAACAATGAAACAAAAATATTTTTTACCCGTTTTTAATACAAAAGATCTTTTCAGATATGTTGTATTAAAAACTTCTTTTAAAAAATATATGAGAAACACTTCTAGCGGATTACCAGATCATAAGGTAGCACATTATTGCAGAGATAATAGCTGAAAAAAGAATAAAAAAGCCAACCTCCCCGGTTGGCTTTTTTCTTGCATTTATACCCTCCATACAATATACTATACCTATATGTCTAAAAACCTTATCAAACCATTATCAATCCTTGTATCAATGGTCGTTATTACCACCATGCAAACAGTATTATTGTAGACTCAAACACTGATGTTATCGCAGACGACGGTGTCTGTACACTCCGTGAAGCAATAGAAAAAGCAAATGATACTGTAACAGGAGATCCACATGGATTCGTATCACCTGGTGAATGTGGATCTGGTGATCCAGCAGGATCAGATACGATTACATTCAGTGGCCCTATGGTCATTGATCCAATAAGCACCCTTCCTGCTATTACTTCGCCGATTATGATCGACGGTGTTTCTGGAATACCAGGACTTTCATGTGGAGAAATTGTTACAGGTTCATCTCCTCGGACATTGGGAGTGGAGATTAACTTTGGCAGTGGTAATTCACAAATTTTCTTTTCAGGCGCATCTTCTGGCGGGATTTATGGAGTCTCAGTGAGAAGTCTAAGTATTATGAATTCAAACAATATCTCAGTTACCTGTTCCCATATTGGTACCGATATTTCAGGAATGAATAGTGCTATTAGTTCTGGATTATCTATCCAGAACAGTAACCATATCGTGATTGGTGATGGTGCGATAGGGAATGGGAATATTATTAATAGTGGAGGCAATATAAGTCTTCCTATTCTTGAAAGTTATGAAATCTCAATCCAGGGTAATTTAATTGGTGTCCGATCAGATGGGTCAACAACATTCGCTGATCGCCCGACATCGAGTGATATAAACATTATTACCGTAACCAGTAGTGATGCGACCCACCATATTACGATTGGTGGAGATACTATACAGGAACGCAATATTATTAGTGGCGCACTTAATACTTGGAATCCATCAGTTGCTGCGAGAAATATTCACATTGAATCAGGTGAAGATATTATGATTCAAGGAAACTATATTGGTACTGACCGTACAGGAACAATCGGATTGGGGAGTCAGATCGGTGTTAATATTGATAATGCTGTCAACCCTATCAATACAATTAAACGCGTAGTTGTTGGCGGGTCCAACCTTGGCGAAGGTAATATTATTAGTGGGCATATACAGAGCCCTGTTAATGCGGGAGTAGGTGCAGTCTGGGTAAATACAATTAACACACCACAGCATCAAGTTTCTGATATTACCTTGAAGGGAAACTGTTTTGGTACTCAACCAGATTGTGTAACCCATATTGGCCCCACAACAAACGACAGTGTAAATCTTTCTGGGCAAAATATTTTTGTTGGGGGTTCTGGAACCTACGAGCATAATGTTTTTGCGGGTGGGCGCACCCCTAACTCACTTGCAGGATCTCCTGGATTTGGACTAGAACTGGGTGGTGATGTGCAGGCACCTCCCGACGGTACAAACTATTCATATATAGTCCAAGGAAACTATTTTGGTGTTGGTATGGATGGGATAACCCAGATCAAAGAGGCGGTGACAGGAGTTCCTGTACAAAATGAAGTACATATTCTCATTGCTGGTGACAGTTTAGTAGATCCTCAGTATATGGATATTGGTGGGGTGACTCCTGCAGAAGGAAATATTCTCAAATACGCATCTGCTGCGGGAATAATGGGTTTTAGGCAAATTGTTGGAATTATCCATAATAATAGTATTACTGATAATCCTATTGGGATAGTATTACCTCGATTTTCTGTTGTTGGAAATAATTTTGCAGGTGCAATCGTTAATAATAGTATCTATAATAACGGGTATGATATTGATATTTTACACGATGTTAATGGTGATTTTGTTCCCGATGCAGAAGCGCCATACGGCACTAATATCAACGATATTGGTGATAGCGACACTGGTGCAAATGATCAACTCAACTACCCAGTAATCACCAATGTGGATGCTACAGGACTAGTTGATTACTATGTCGATGTGCCACCTGGTGACTACTATATCGAATTTTATAAAAACACTAACCCAGGACCACAAAACCATGGAAGCGGAGAAACGTTACTTGCCACAGATGTATTTACGGTAACTACCCCTGGTCCTATCTATCGAACCATAGCAACCACTCCTGATGGTGCAAAACCATATATTGCAGCAACTATCACCCAATGTACCGCAGGATCATCCTGCGCTACAATGATTGACTATCTCCGAACTTCTGAATTTGGTTCTGTAGCCCGTGTTGGTGGGGGTACTACAGCATTAGATTATGGTGATGCGCCAGGTACTGCAACCGGAGTAAATGCAGCTGGCAACTACAATACTCAGGCAACCAAAAACGGTGCGTACCATATTATAGGAACAAATTATCTGGGTTCATGTGTTGATGGTGATTCCGGTGTACTTCAAAATGCTTTAGCAACAAATGACGACAGCGATATTTCAACGGTATATACCGTGGGAACCTGTGCAACACCAGGTGATGATGAGGACGGTCTCACCATGCCAGGATACTTTACTTGGGGATCAACAGAATCAATACCTATCACTGCTAGCACTGCAGGGGTCGTATCACTTTGGATCGACATGAATACTGATGGAGATTTTGATGACGCTGGCGAACGCATACTGACTAACTCCGCAATCAATCCAAGTGATACGCTTTCGGTAGCAATCCCTGCGGGTACAGGTACAATCACTACCTATGCTCGTGTTCGATACATGTCAGCAGCTGATCGTATCTATTCACCAGCGGGTATTCCATCACCCTACGGTGAAGCCCTGGACGGAGAAGTAGAAGACTATCGAGTGATTATTTCTGCAACCCCTCCCATCTCTGGCTGTACCGATTCATCTGCAACGAACTATAATTCGCTGGCAACTACTGATGATGGATCTTGTACCTTCTCTTCAGGTGGCGGCGGAGGCGGAGGCGGAAGCTCTCTCGACCTGTGTCTGAACCTTCCCAACACTCAAACCACCGTACCCTCTGGATATGCAAAAGTACCGGTAGATCCCCTTACTCCAGGTGTCTGTACCACATCAGTAGCAATTGACCTCTGTCCTAACAT
>JBGATS010000011.1:0-20179 GCA_044229075.1 Minisyncoccia bacterium | reverse complement strand
CGCTCTTGTATTGATTGTTTTCCACTAACTATTGTATTCATTACCCTGTTCCTGAATGAGAAACTGACGAATCATTGCAATTGTCCCACCCACTTTTTTGTTTGGATTCAATAGGACATCCTGATCAAAAATGTTTTTTATCTCTGAAAATATATTCAGCATTTTTTGCGAAAATTGTTTTCCCAGATACGGCGTTCGTATGATTCCATCATTGTGTTCACCGGTGATTGATCCGTGGTAACTCACAATCAGATCGTATACTTCATCAGACAGTCGCGTCACCTGATCTGCGATTCCCTCTTTTTTGAAATCAAGGAGTGGAATAATGTGGAAATTCCCATTTCCTGCATGACCTGCGACAGTATAGATAAATTTTTCTCGGTCGAGAATTGCCTGAATTTTTGGCATAAATTCTGGAAGTGATTCCACAGGTACGACAATATCATCAATAAACGGCGCAGTGTGGAGACCTTGTACATGTTTACGCAGTAGATTAAACGATTCACGACGAATTTTCCAGTATTTACCTGCTTCAGCTTCGTGCATCACGCGTGATTGATAACCAAATTGTTGTGATACTTGATCTTGCAGATTGCGGAGCTGCTCGAGCAATTGATGTTCATCATTTCCCGCGACCTCTATCATAAGAATCAATTTTGGAATTCCCGTTTTCAACATTATGAAAACTTCGGGAATAAATCGCAATGCCAATCGCGCACCACCAAACAGCCCTAATTGTTTTACAAAATCAGTAAAAAATTTAAATGCAAATTTCAAACTATAATCATCAAATGATTCGATACAGGTTGGCGACACGGTTTTACACAGATTCACCAGATCGCCCAAGTTTTTCAAATCTGGTAAAAACGTCACCATCATGGCGGTCACCGGTTCTACGGGAACGAGTCTGATTTTCATTTCTGTTACAATACCGAGTGTCCCCTGTGATCCAACTAATAACTGATTCAGATCGAATACTTGCGTTTTTGGATTCCACACATTCCAGATCGCGTACCCTGCAGAATTTTTTGAAACAATTGGTTTTGCGTTAGTGATTTCTTTTGCATTTTCTTGAATAAGATTCCAAATTGATCGATAAATATTCCCTTCAAAATCTTGTTGTGCCATTTTTTTATCAAGTTGCGGGCGAAGCAGTGGCTCGACAATATATTCGTTTCCATCAGTGAAAATTACCTTACTTGATAAAATGTATTCATTAAATTTCCCATATTTCAAGGTTTTCTCGCCTGCGCAGTTATTACCATACATTCCACCAAGTGCACATAATTCACGTGATGCGGTATACGACGGGAAAATAACATTTTTCTCGAGCGTTTTTGGTTCAAAATCTCGATAATAACAACCTGGCTGCACAACTGCATATTCTGGTGTTACCTCGATCACATCGTGCATATATCGCGTAACATCAACAATAATCGAATCATTGATTGCACCACCGGACATATCTGTCCCTGCAGATCGTACTGTTATATGTAGTTTATTTTCTAGGGTTTTATTTTGCTCATTCACCCACACGACAAGATTTTTAATATCGTCGGAATTTTTTGGAAACATAACTACTTGTGGACGCATAACGAACATACTCGCATCGCGAGAATATTTCTCAAGTGTTTCCGGCGAGGTATCTATATCACCAGAAAAAATCTTTTGTAATGATTCGATATTCATAGGAAAAGTATACCATACTTATTTTAACTCATCCTAATTTAAAAAACGTAAATTAAATTCCATGCGGCAAGCCACAGAGATATTATCACGAGACCTGTTATGCTCATTTTAGAAAACCTCAGGTTTCATACTTTCTAAAAAACCCCCACGCATATGGGGGTTTCTAAAAAAGTTCTTTCTTAGATTTTTTTCACGATCTCACTTTTCAATTTACATTGATTCGTAAAATCAACCTTTGGTTTGAAAAAATAATGAAAATTTGCAATTAATCCATTATACTTTTCAGGAGCTTTTTACCTTATCTAATAGGGATAAGTCATTTAGTTTTTACTAGAAAAAAACAAACAACCTAACAACTTACTAATAAATACCTAACCAGGGCGCTTTACTTTCGGTTTTTTGCATTCAATCAAAGAACTTTGAAATCGATTTGCTATAAATTATATACTATAGAAAAAAATAGTCAATATCTTTTCTATAAAAAACTGTGGATAACTTAAAAAGTTTTCAGCTAACCTTTGCTCTAATGAAAACCGGGTGAGGTAGTGAAAATATATTAAAATATAGTATACTATAGTTCTATGAAAACATCCACGCACCTATTTATCCTCCCTTTTGATCATCAAACCGGACTCTGGAAAGAATTCGGCTGGTCAGCACCCATTACTGATGACCAGGACAAGCTTATGCGGGCAACCCGTATGATTACATATGAAGGATACTTACACGGCCTTTCATTGGGAATTCCTGCAACAGAAACCGCAATTCTGACCGACGATCTGTTCGGTGCCGAGGTTATTGCCAGAGCACAATCAGAACATCATCCGGTTATTTATACGTTGGAAAAATCTGGACAACCTTCATTAGTATTCCAGCACGATGATTGGCAAGATCGCGTCATTGCAAACAAACCAGAATGGATCAAGACACTCGTTCGTTATAACCCAGAAGCAAATCGCACAGATCTGGATGCAACACTTATAAACTTGAAAATTGTTTCAGATTTTGCAAAGGAACACAACATTCCATTTATGATCGAACCATTGGTGCAACCAACTGAATCGCAAAAAGAGATCGCCGACTTTGATCATGCAATGCGACCAGATCTGACAGTTCGCATGATTCATGAAATTTACAATGCAGACATCTTCCCCACTGTATGGAAAATCGAAGGATCTGATGTTGTTGAATTTTATAATGATGCAGCTGATGCAATTAAACAACACGATGTAGATGCTCGTATTGTCGTCCTAGGACGAAACGAAACACTTGAAAATGTTTCAAAATGGCTCGCAGTTGGTGCGCAAAATGATTACGTAATCGGATTTGCCGTTGGACGGACAGTATTCCTTGATGCGGTGAAAAAATACCTGAATAAAGAAATTTCAAAAGACGAAGCGATCAAGAAAATTGGAAATAATTTTTACACGATTTACAAAGCATTCATAAACGCAAAAACACACGTGTAGTGTGTTTTTGATTAATTATATTACGTAATCAAATAAACTTAAAGCTTGATAATACTTGATTAAATTTAACCACTTCAGAATCGCCCGACGCATTAGTTGAGAATTGTAATTCAAAAGAACCTGTTTGTTGTTTATCTAAAAAATCAACGATTACTTTTCTAATAGGTGATATTGCGTTTCCTCGACCGTCTATCGTAGTTGTTGTATTCGCTTCGAGTGCTGTGATCCCTGCCACTAAAATCTGCTTTTTATTTGTTTTATAAGAACCTTGTGATGCGTTATAATCTGAGACAAGGTATTGATAAGCCTGTGCACCTCTTGGGGCGAGACGATAGGCTACTAATAAATTTGAACTAGATTTTGTATCTTTAAAATAAATTTCAACATTAGTTATATTTCCTTGTAAATCTTGAACTTCTACTAAATCACCATTTTGATCCCAAGATGAAGGATATTGAAAACTAAATCCATATTTAGAGTTTGTATATGTTTTTAAATCTGATGAAATTGAATTATTTGTCTGAGAAATCGGAGTCTTTACGACTGGTTTTACAGTGTCTTGTATTGTTGTAACTTGTTTATTGGTATTAGACTGAACTTGGTCTGAAATCTCATTTTGGCGATTCAATGTTGAATCATCGTTTCGCATCATATCGTTCCGATACGAATTTCGGTTTTGATTTGTCGCCATAATAATTCCGATTGCAATCAATACAACAATCATGATTCCGAGTAATATATTTGTAGTTTTATTATTATTCATAAAAATTTAAATAAAATTATTAATTATTCGCACAACGCATTCCAATCCGCTGCAAATTTCTCGAGTCCTTTTGTTGTTAATTCGTGCTCGATATTGTATTCGCTCCAAGGCAATTCTTCGAGTTCTTTGTATTCAATCGGTGCGAGATGTATTTTTTGCTCCCCTGCCTGAGGGGAGCTGCCCCGAGGAATCGAGGGACTGAGGGGTGGGAGTGTTTTTTCTGATTCAGGGGAGGGTTGAGGTGGAGTCGTTTGCTCAGAAATTTCCTTGATTAATTTGAACGGAATTGTTATTGCAGAAATTTCCTGTTCAGTACAACTAGTAATATGTTCAACACTTCGAATACTTGCACCGAGTACACCAACATGACTTCCCCATTCCCGATACATGGTTTGAATATTCTTGATCAAGTCTGCGCCATTTTGTCCAATATCATCTAGTCTTCCAATAAATGGCGAGACATATACTTTTGCATTTGTCGCATGTTTGGTAGCACTATGCACGGCTGCAGCTTGATCTTGTGAAAAACACAGTGTCATGTTTACAGAAATATCATCACTCACCAATTGTTGTGCTGTGGCGAGTCCTGTTGTGGTGATAGGAAGTTTCACAAATATTCCTGGAAACCACTCTGCGATTTTGTACGCCTGATCAAGTAATTCATTTACCGTACTATCTGCGTCCGCGTACACCTCGGCAGAAATTTTTCCTGTTGGGATAACTTCACGAATTTGGAGTGCGATCTGATGGTATTTTTCAAATAAATCTGAGCGTGTAAATTTCTGCGTTTTCAGGAATTCTTGCACCTGTGGGCTTTTTGCAATTAAACTTGGGTTGGTTGTCTGACCGTCCAAAAATCCGAGTAATTCGAATGTTTGCGCTGTTTCTGCTGGATCACCACTGTCCAGAAAGATTTCGGTGGTCTTTTTTTTGAATAATTGTTGTAGTGGGTTCATATAGTATAAGTATAACATTTTGTAATTAAAAAACACGCCTCATCCTTCAAAAAATTTTAGTGAGCATTACAATAATGCACTAAAAAACTACTCAGATGCCAGAAACTTCTGCAAAATAATGTTTTGAAGGATTTAAAGAATAAAATTATTGTATTACTCCTCTATAATCATAAATCCAAATTTAATAGACCAAGCCCGGAATGACACAACATAAATCCGTGCTATACTGTACCTATATGAAACAAAAAATAGACTTTTTAGCCATTGGTGATGTTTTGACTGATGCATTTATTCATTTACAAGATGCGCAAGTGCACTGCAATATTGATAATTCAGGTTGTACGATTACCCTTCCTTTTGGTGCGAAAATTCCCTATCAATCAGCAGAGGTATTACGTGGTGTAGGTAATGCTGCAAACGCAGCCGTTGCTGCGGAACGACTTGGTCTGACATCAGCACTGATTGCCATTGTTGGTAATGACGAGGAAGGCGCAAAAACACATGAACATTTCAAAACTGAATCGGTAATGACTGATTTTTTAACAACACAGGACGGCATTCCAACAAACTATCATTATGTGCTCAGTTATGGACCAGAGCGCACGATTTTAGTAAAACATGAACATTATAACTATGTATTGGATGTAGAGAAATTGAATCAATACGATATCGAATGGATCTATCTGACATCAATCGCAAGTGGAACTGAAAAATATCATGATGCATTAATTGATTGGCTCGAAACTCGACCAGAAATAAAACTCGCATTCCAACCGGGAACATTCCAAATGAAAGGTGGTGTAGAACCAATGAAACGAGTCTATGCACGGACAAACGCATTTTTCTGTAACAAGGACGAGGCACGAGATATTCTAGGATTACCAAACGCAGACTATCCCGAACTCCATGCAAAATTCCGAGAACTCGGCCCAGAGATTGTTTGTATTACCGACGGACCAAATGGTGCGACTATATCAAATTCAGAGCACGGATGGTTCATTCCTATGTATCCCGATCCACAACCACCTGTTGAACGAACCGGTGCAGGTGATGCGTGTTCATCAACAACGGTCGCGGCATGGATGTTTGGAAAAGATCTGCCAACATCAGTCATGTATGGTGTGACTAATTCCATGTCAGTGGTGCAATATGTTGGCGCACAGGCGGGATTGTTATCAAGAGAGAAATTAGAAGAGTGGCTGGAAAAAGCTCCGAGCGGGTTTGAAGTAAAAGAGTTGTGGTAGTCTTTATATGAATAAATATCAACCAAAAAATAAATCTTTTGAGTTTTATATTCAAATTGGATATGAATATGCAAGTGGTAAAAAGCTAGAAAACAAGGCATTAAAAATTCTTGAAAAAATATCAGATATTGATACCAGTATTATAAAAATAGATGATATTTTGGATGGAGAAGAGTACCGAAATGGTAAAAAGTGTATATATTTAATTGATGGAATTGAAAAGACTATTATAAATGCAAAACTTGATGAAATAAATGGTGTTCAAGCATTAACAGAACTAATTGAATTTAGAAAGTGCTTTCCGTTATTTAGTTATGAGATACTAAAAGTATTTAACAATAATTACATGAAAGGTATTTATGAGGGACAACTTATAGATAAAAAATTAGAAGAATCCAGTTTAATTGATAATGAAACTCTTAATGATTATTTTTTAATGGTTAAAAAATTTACAGGAGGACATGTAAAATACGGACTTGCTATTGGTCAATTACTGGCAGGGAAAATACCTGATGATAAAGTACTAAAAATAGGAGAACTACTTGGAATAAATAGACAAATTATTGATGATTTTAATGATTATTTTAAAGCTCATCATAACCCTTTTGGTGACCTAAAAAGAGATGCGAAAAGATTGCCTGAAATATTGTTTACATTAAATGGCGGAAACAGGTCGTCTGTTTTAAAACATATTGATAGTAAAAACTTTTCTGAAGTAATAAATATTGTTTTAAATAAAGAAGTAAGACAGGAAATGTATAATCTTTGTAAGAAAAATATATACGAATGCGAAAAACTAAATAGTGATTTTAACTTCGATTCTATCAACATAAATTATGAAGTTCTTATATAAAAACCACCTTTCGGTGGTTTTTAATGTTTACTCTCCATCTCTCGTTCAAGCCCTTCCAATGCTTCCAATCGTTGTTCAATTGGTGGATGCGTCATGAACAACTTTTGCACAAATCCAAGCCGTTTCCCAAACGGGTTACTGATGAACAGGTGCGCGGTTGCATTTGATGCGTGCTGCATTGGGCGACCTTGTGCGCTGATTTTTTTCAAGGCACTGGCAAGCCCATCAGGATATCGAGTAAGCAGCGCACCTGACGCATCTGCCAACAGTTCTCGTTTTCGTGAAATTGCCAATTGCATAACAGTCGCAACCAGTGGTGCCAAAATTGATAATGCAATTCCAATGATAATCAACAGTCCATTATTCCCACGTTCTTCATCACGCCCACCACCAAACATTATTGATCGAGTGAAAAAATCGGTCACAATGGAGACAAATCCAACCAATACCACCGCAATAGTCGAGATCAAAATATCGCGATTACCGATATGGGATAATTCATGTGCAGCAACGCCCTCGAGTTCCGTTCGATCCAGAGCCTGTAAAATTCCGGTAGTAAATGCAATCGCAGCATTATCCTTGTTCCGACCTGTTGCAAACGCGTTCATTGCAGGATCATTGATAATATACACGCGCGGTTTTGGCAGGCCTGCGGTAATGGCGAGGTTCTCGACAATGCGGTGCAATTCGCGATATTGGTTTTCATCGGCTGGAATTGCGTGAGCGCTTGATAATGCGATTTTATCAGCAAACCAAAATGATACGAAATTCATGATAATGGAAAAACCAATGAATCCGTATAAAATAGTTGGATTACCATAGATCTGAGAAATGAAATATCCCAGCCCGATAATTCCACCCAAAAAACCGAGCATTAACAGCCATGTTTTACTGATATTTTCAGATTGATGCGTATACAGTGTTTTCATAGGGTGAGTATAGCAAAAAAGAGAAAAAATACAAAAAGCGGGGCGCCTACGGCGCCCCGCTTTTTGTATTTTTAGTAGTTTCGCATTTTCTATTACTTCTTCACAAACCCTTCAATTGCCTTTAATGCTTCAACTGGAACCATATACACCACCGTATTTGATTGATCTGACGACATATCATTAATCGATTGCAATGTTCGCAAATGCAAAGCCCCTGGAGTTTCTGCCAAAATTTTTGCAGCACTCGCCATGTTTTGTGCTGCTGCCAACTCACCTTCTGATGTAATAATCACCGCACGTTTTTCACGTTCTGCCTCGGCTTGTTTACCAATGGTTCGTTCCAATTCCTGAGGTAATGACACATCTTTCAATTCTACGTTTTTTACCTTTAATCCCCATTCATCAGTTTCCACGTCAACAATTTCACGAATTCGATCGGCGATTTTATCACGACTTGATAATAATTCATCAAGAGTTACCTCGCCAACAATATTACGCATAGTTGTTTGTGCGTACTGTGAAATAGCGTATTGGAAATCCTCTACCTCGAGCATTGCCTTTGATGCATCATTTACAAAATAGTAAATCACCGCGTTCACGCGAACAGATACGTTGTCACGTGTAATAGCATTTTGATCAGGAACATCGACAGCCTTTGTACGGATATCGATTTTTTTGTATGATTGTACGATCGGTAATACAATCCTCCATCCAGGTTGGATAATCCCACTGAATTTTCCAAATGAGAACCGCACACCGCGTTCATATTGGTTGATTTGTTTGATACTGATTAAAAGTATCAAAGCAACGAAAATGATTATATAGAGCATATTATATATATTAATTATTTATTTTTAAATTAACTACTCGCTCATAACTATTACAGTAACAATGTTCTGGTCCAAAATCTCCTGCCGCTGGACCGCAGAACGAACCAAGTTTACATAATACACAAGAGTTTTCTTGTTTTTCAGAATAACAACGTCTTCCAGCATCTGACGATTTATTATATCCACACGAAACTGACCTTATTGCACCAACTCCAAAATAAATTTCATCATTATAATCACCTCCTTTATTGGTACATATATTTTTAAATTCTACTTCTGACATGGTGACGTATTCTATAGAAGTTTTCTTTTGTAGAGGACTTATTAAAAAATTAAAAATATTTGGTTTTTTAAAGTAAAGAAATCCGATCGCAATAAAAACAAGAGTGAGAATAATCAGGATAAATCTAGAAATTTTCATATAAAAAATACTAAAACTTCACCTCCACAGCCTTACTCTCTACGCCATCATCAGGAATATCAAAATATTGTGGTGCAACAAATGCAAACATTTTACCGATAATATTTCCAGGGAAATGCTGCAACGCTGTTGTAAAGTCGCGAACATTTCCATTATAAAACCGTCGTGCTGCCTGAATTTTATTTTCAGTATCAGACAATTCACGTTGTAGTTCAAGGAAATTCGTATTTGCCTTCAGATCTGGATAATTTTCAGATAATGCAAAAATTGATTTCAATGTTGTTGACAGATTACTTTCTGCAGCTGCATGTTCTGGGTTCGCACCTGCCATTGATTGCATAGCACTGTTACGTGCAGCAATTACTTTTTCAAGTGTTCCAGATTCATGACTTGCATAGCCTTTTACCGTATTCACCAGGTTTGGAATCAGATCATACCGACGTTTTAATTGAACCTCGATATCTGCCCATGCCTCGGCAACACGGTTTTTAAATGTTACAAATCGGTTATACATTGCAATACCCCATATTGCGAGTAATGCAACAACACCAATAATAATCCAAATAATAATCATAAAAAATAAAGATGACTTATGAATAAAATACATACAGCGATTTTCTGTAATGTTTGCATTATAGCACATTTATCTAAAAAACAAAAAACAGCTAGTGCTGTTTTTTGTTATGAAGCGAATCCCATACTACCAATAATGGTGCTGCAATAAAAATTGATGAATAAGTCCCAAAAAACATTCCTAAAAACATAGTAATAGACAAATTACGAACACTTTCAGGTCCCCATACCACCAACGCAAGAAGCGCCAAAAGAACGGTTACTGATGTCATAATTGATCGTGTAAATGTTTCTGTAATACTTTTTCCAACAATTTCCGCAAATGGTAATGCATTTTTTCCATGGTGATATTTTTTCAAATTTTCACGAATTCGATCAAATACAACAATTGTATCATTTACCGAGACACCTAAAATAGTTAAAATACCTACCACAAAGAGTGTATCAACAGTAATTCCCGACCATGCAAAAAATCCAGCAGGTATAATAATGTCATGCAATAGTACAACAACTGCAACGACACCATATTTCCAAGATGCAACCGGTTGTGAAATAGAACGAAATGTAAACGCTACAAACACAATAATTGCAATCGAAACAAGAATAATTGAAATAATTGATTTTGCTCGTAATTCTTTTCCTACCGCAGGACCAATGGTAGTAAATTTCTTTTCAGTAAATGATCCTGTTGATTGTAAACCGGAAAGAAGACTTGCTTTTTGTTCTTGTGTTAATTCAGTAGTTCGAATAATAAAACCTTTTGAACCTACCTGTTGAACTGTTGCGTCAGGAAAAATTGTTTTTACAGTTGCCGAAACTTGTTCCTGAGACGGAATAATCTCTGTATATTCTAACTCAGTGACTGAACCTCCTGTAAAATCAACTCCCCAATGAAATCCCTTGGTTATGATAGCTCCCAACGAACCAAACACTAACACAATTGCAAGAAGAAAAAATATTTTTTTAAATCGAAGTATAAACATACCTTATAAGCGTTTCTCGTATATTCATTCGAGTTGTTGAAGCAACCCTTAACGATCACAAACAACAACTGAAAAGAATAATATAAGAAACTTAAATTAAATTATTTAGACAATCCACTTGAAAAAAGGAATTGTTTTATTCGACCTGCATGAACCCCAGCAATTGATTTCAAGAAAATTCGAGAAAATGTAATTGCTGTAAGCATAGAAATAAATACTCCTAATCCAAATACGATTGCAAACCCTTTGATTAGAGTAGTACCAAACATAAACAGAATAATCGCTGAAAGAATACTTGAGATATTTCCATCACGAATTGATGTCCACGCACGATCAAATCCTTCAGAAATTGCCTGTGAAAGCGATTTTCCATTCCGTAATTCTTCTTTCATTCGTTCAAAAATCAAAATATTTGCATCTACCGCCATTCCAAGAGAAATAATAAATCCAGCAATTCCTGCACTGGTTAATGTTACTGGAACATATTTAAACAACGCAAGCATGATCATTGTATACACCAACAGTGCAACAGATGCGATCAATCCCGGTAATCGATACCATACAATTAAAAGGATCATAATTGCAATAATTCCGATTAAACCTGCATGTATTCCTGCTCGCAATGCATCAGCACCTAACGTTGGACCAATACTTTCCGTAGAAAGTAGAGTCACCGGAACAGGAAGGGCTCCAGAATTTAATCGCCCTACCAATTGTCGAGCCTCTTCTGCAGTAAATTGACCATTGATCACTGCACGACCTCCGGTAATCGCTTCGTTCACAGTTGGTGCAGAGATTGGTGAGCCGTCCAAGTAAATAGCAATACTCTTTCCTACGTTGTTTTTTGTAATTTCTTCGAACATTTTTGCGCCTTCATTATTGAACTGAAGTCCAATAATTGGTTGCATAGTAGTTTGGTCAAACTCGAGCGTTGCCTGATCAAGATATTGTCCTGTCAATCCTGTTGATTGATACGGAGAAAGTTTATCAAGAGCTGCGGTCAAATCAATCTGACCATTCTGTACCATATCAGAAGTAATGGTGAGGTTTTCTGGTTTTTTGTTTGGATCAAAATCAGGGTTTTCTGATTTAAATTCCAACAGCGGGGTCTGCCCAATGAGATTAAGTGCCTGCTGCACATCAGTAACTCCTGGCAAATCTACTACCAGTCGATGTTCCCGTGTACCGGTGAGCACGGTTGTTTCATTGGTAACCGTAGCCTCGGTAATCCCGAGTCCGTTCACACGACGCTCGATCACGTCACGCAAAATTGATAATGCGTCTGATAATTTGTTATCAGGAACTCCTGTAGTATCTGCACGATAAACCAAATGGGTTCCCCCTGATAAATCTAACCCGAGGCGGAATTTTTTACTGCCATTCATTTCTGATTGGTAGGTATAATACCCAATTCCTCCTGCAATAATGATAATAATAAGCGTAATAATTCGTTGTTTCCACATACAAATATCATTCTACACAAAATCATAAAAAAAACACCTTGACAAACAAGTGTGCTATTTTCTGTGAAAAATCTTTCGCGAAATCTTCATACCAAGCTTCCCTATGACGACACCAAGAATTCCCCCAGCAAGGATATCCAAGGGCCAATGAATACCAACAAGAATTCGTGACAATCCAATGACAAGTGCACAGACCCCCAAAAACCACCCCAATAGACGATATCGTACCGTTATCGCACTGGCAAGTGTTGTAAACAATAATGTATGCCCGGAAGGAAAACTGTCGTAGTCACCGTGAGTATAGAGCGATCTGACCCCAGAGAGAAATGGTCGAGGTTCTGCAACAATAGTCTTGATCAATTCTGAAGTAATTCCTGCAAACATCAAGGAAAGGAACACACCCCAAAACACGGTATCGAATGCAGTTACTTGTTTACGAAAAAGTGCCCGCAGACAGAGAATACAGAATATTCCTACTACAGCCCCAATAACTATCCAGGGAAACATTCTCGAGAAAAACACTGCCGTTGACTCGGGGACAACGGAAAAAACATATTGCTGTAACCAACCTACCCATATTCGTTGTTGTGTGAAAAAAATATTCATACTGTATTAGGTACCAAGAAACTCGTACCGTGTCTCATCACGATGTACGTTTCGCTGGTTTCGTGAAAGAGAGAACAAAATACCAATTGCCAAACTTTCCGCAATCAGGTGGGATCCCCCGTAGCTCATAAATGGAAGCGTGATTCCCGTTACCGGCATGATACCAATATTCATTCCAATATTAATAATAATATGACTCGAGAAATAAATAACCAACCCCAGCGCATATAACGTCTCGAAATTTGTTGTTCCATGGGTTGCAAGTCGTAATAATCGCCACACGATTACCGCATAACAAATAATAACCAAGAGAGAGCCGACGAATCCCCATTCTTCTGCAAATGCTGCAAAGATAAAATCAGTTTCATATTCTGGAAGAAAATTCAATCGTGATTGTGTCCCGAACCCAACCCCTTTTCCAATTACTCCTCCCGATCCGACTGCAATCAGTGATTGGTATGCATTATACCCAGAACCACGAATATCAGAGAGTGGATGTATAAAATTCATAATACGATGCTTTTGGAATGGTTTGAATACAAAAAACCACATGAATAAAAATGCAACCAACCCAACTCCAAAGAGAATCAAAAGGTGTTTCTTTGATATTCCAGAAACAAACACCATTCCCATCCAGATACATCCAAAAATGATTGCAGACCCAAAATCAGGTTGGAGAAAAACCAGAAGAAACGGGATACAGAAATAAACACCTGTAGTAATAATATGTCGAATATTAGCAATTTCTACATGTCGCCGCGAGAGATATTTTGCAAGGATGAGAATGAGCACCACTTTTACCAAATCTGACGGCTGAAACGATACCCCACCGAACGAAAACCAACTGGTGGCGCCGTTGATTGTTTTCCCCAGAAAAAGTACCAGTATTAATAAACTATTGGTGATAAAAAATAATCCGAATAATACCCACGGTTTCTTCAACACTGTCATATCAACCCTTGAAATGCCTATCATAACTAATAGTGCAGTAATTCCCCACAAGGATTGTTTGATAAGATACCCTTGATCTCCATGAAACGAAGACAATGTTATCGAACTAAAAAACAAGAGCAGTGCAACTGCCCCGACAATCCACCAGTCAATCATGATATTCTTGAAAAATTTCATAGGATATTATTTGTACAAAAACGGGTCAATACGTGGGATTACCTCACGACGGACTACAGGTTCAGAGAACGGTTCTCTCCAGGTAAAAAATTCACGCGTCTCGCCCTCGGGACCAATTTCATCAATCACGGTTTGACTTGCCGCGATAACATTTCCGGCTTCGTTATACAGTAATACCAAGAGAGGGACATTTCGAAATGTTGCAAAGGTTGTATTCCGTACGGTTACCGACAATTTTGGTGAAGTTTCAACATCTTCCAGAACATCATCACTGATAACCAAGTTTTGATCATTGAATTGATCAGCGACTTTTTCAAAAACCATCGGTTGGGTGAATGTGATAAATGCGGTTTTCGGAATTCTATTTTCAACAACAATAGGAAATTCTAAAATTGCTGTTCGATCGTTCGGTCCAATGAATGTTTGCCCCTTGATCGGTTCAACAGCGAGGATATTCTTGTCATCGAAAACGCGTATCTCGTAATCTACCTTTCGTACACCACTTCCCTGATTTCTGTTTTCCAGATACGCTACCACTCCATAGATGTTATCGCTGTTTTTTATAACTCGAGTCCACAACACAGTAACCGGTTTCGTATCCGCAGAACATACCAATGAACATACTCCCCCACAATCGATTCCGCGTTCGTCTTGATTTTTTTTACCATCAAAACAGGTTGGATCCTGTTTGATAAATTTGAAATACACAAACACTGCAGTAACTACCACGATAATTCCTACCAATGTCCCAATGATATTGAATTTATGACGAGATGACCAATCCATATTGAAATGAGTATAGCAGAAAATCTGATGAAAATCTAGAAAAAACTCTAAATAGTATTCAATAATCGTAAGTAAAGAAATTTCCGTATTGTACAATAATATTAAATATTTAAAAAACAACCCATCACAACAATTAGTCTGATGGGTATTTTATTACGGTAATTTATTTTTAAGAATTTTATTAACTCTTTTTGCGATCTCATCATGAGTAAGAACTTTTCTAATACCTAAATATAAATTTTTAGTCTTCCGGACTTGTATTTGATTTTTAAAAGGAATATTTAAAGCACTTGAAACTCCAAAAATATTTCTGAAGTGTTGTGAAAACGTCTGATTTTTCATAAAGAATTTTTTTTATTAATGACTATGATAGCATAAATCATATAGTTTGTCATTATTTTTTAAAAAATAAAAAACCCTTATTTCTAAAGGTATTTTTACTATTCACTACTTTGTTCCGGCGACACCTACTCTCCCGCTTGCGCAGTACCATCGGTTGAGCGACGCTTGACGACTCTGCCCGCCCAGCACCAAATTTAAATACCCTGTTCCGGCGACACCTACTCTCCCGCTTGCGCAGTACCATCGGTTGAGCGACGCTTGACGACTCTGTTCGGAATGGGAAGAGGTATTACCATCGTCATAAATCACCAGAAAAGGGTATTCAAATTATATTTGGTGCTGGGTTCGCAGAATGATAAAAGGTATTACCATCGTCATAAATCACCAGAACAAAATACTGAATATTTTGTTTGTACAATGAATATTCTTTGTTAAAGAATCGTAAATAATGGAAGAAATTTATCAATAAAACTCTCTATGTTACTGTGCCTACAACAAACGTGTGATATACACATTTCCTAATAGGAATATGGATCATTAGTACTTCTTGGCTCAATGCATTACTGCACTTCCACCTAAAGCCTATCAACCTAGTCATCTTCTAGGATCCTATGATTTCTGATCTTGAAGTTGGCTTCCCTCTTAGATGCTTTCAGAGGTTATCCTTTCCCGACATAGCTACCCAGCGATGCCCCTGGCGGGACAGCTGGTAGACCAGCGGTCAGTTCACTCCGGTCCTCTCGTACTAGGAGCAAATCTTCTCAAAAATCGACGCCTGCAGTAGATAGGAGACCAACCTGTCTTGCGCATTTTAGTTTTACATCTGAATCATGTGATGAGACATTTTTCAGAACCTGATTTACATCAGGGATCGGACTGTAACTTATACTCAGTGAGTATTTCAACATTCAGTCTCTACGGGTATACTTATGAATTTCATAGAAGAGAGGATTTTTACTCCAATCTTCTAGACATTTGAACACGTGCACTCGCCCATATGCCGAAAGGATCATTAGGAGATTATCTCCTCTATGAAATTCACAAATATTTCCCTCGGAATTGTCCTCCGCCAGCTGGCGGATTGGATTTTTCCGATATCAGTTGAATCTGTCAATATGTGTCGCCACATATGACCGCCGCAATGATTGGTACTATCTTCCCGATTTTTAACATCGGGACCAAGATACATGTAACTTGGATTTTTATCCCGCCACTGGCGGGTTATCAAACGAAAAACCTGATATATGTCGTTGTGAGAGGATTCAGACGGTATAGGAGTCATTAAGATTATATAAATACAATAATGACAACTCCTAAACGGTCTGAACCCAGCTCGCGTATCTTTTTAATTGGCGAACAGCCAAACCCTTGGGACCTTCTCCAGCCCCAGGATAAGATGAGCCGACATCGAGGTGCCGAACACCGCCGTCGATATGAACTCTCGGGCGATACTAGCCTGTTATCCCCGGGGTAGCTTTTATCCGTTGATCTTCCACCGCGTCTAAAGCGGATGGTCGGTTCACTATGCTCTGCTTTCGCACCTGCTCGACATGTACGTCTTGCAGTCAAGCCATCTTATGCCATTACACTATCGGCATGGTTTCCATTCACGCCTAGATGACCTTTGTAGGCCCCTCCGTTACGGTTTAGGAGGGATTCGCCCCAAACAAACTACCCACCACACACTGTCTCCAACGGTTTTTTCCGTCGGGTTAGGACATACATTACTTGAGAGTGGTATTTCACTGACGAGTCCAGATAAACCAAGATCTATCCTTCAACCTCTCCCACCTATGCTACGCACAAGTATCATATGCCCAATGTGAAGCTATAGTAAAGCTCCCGGGGTCTTTTCGTCTAACTGCAGGTAACCGGCATCTTCACCGGTATTGTATTTTCACCGAGCTAATCCTCGAGACAGTTCCCTAGTCGTTACACCATTCGTGCGCGTCGGAATTTACCCGACAAGGTAATTCGCTACCTTAGGACCGTTATAGTTACGGCCGACATTCACCAGGGCTTATATCAGCCAGCATACAGCATTCTGATCACAACAGGAGTTATGAACAGGATGCTGTATACCACCAATATTTAACCTTCTGGCATTGGTCAGGTGTCACCCCCTATACTTCATCTTACGATTTCGCAGGGAGCTGTGTTTTTGATAAACAGTCGCCAGGGATACTTTCGCTGCGGCCCCCGCTATTTTGCTTTCAAATAGATAAACTCTGAAAAGAGAGTAAGAAATTTGGACTATTGAAATTTCGTCATTTCCACGAGCTCGTTATGGACGAGATCAATAATTTATTCTTTCTCACTCATCAGAAATTATCACTTAAAAACAAGATAGCGGGGGCAAGCCTTATTGCTAACTTACGGCTGCTTTTTTGCCGAGTTCCTTGAGGATCACTCACTCGTTCGCCTTGGTCTACTCGACCTGACTACCTGTGTCGGTTTACGGTACGGATTCATTGCAATTGAATGCTAGAAGATTTTCTTGGAAGACTATTCTTCCCCCTTGGCATCCCCGTGGGGATACCTCGTCGCCCCTTCGAGAGTATGTGTAGCCCGGATTTTCCTAGGCTACCTCTCTACCAGTACGAACGTCAAATCCAATAATGCGTGGGGAATTATGTTCTCCGTCCCTCCATCGCTTGCAATAAAGTCATGGAATATTAACCATGTGTCCATCGGATGCGGCTATCGCCATCTCCTTAGGCCCGACTAACCCACCGTCGATTGTCGTTGCGGTGGAAACCTTAGTCTTTCGGCGGACAGGGATTTCACCTGTCTTGCGGTTACTTGTGCCAACATTCTTACTTGTACACGCTCCACGGTGGCTCACGCCTTCCGCTTCATCGCAGAGTACAACACTCTCCTACCGCTCATGCATTTCATAGAAGACCCAAACATTGTTTGGAATTTTTCGTTCGATAGAGATTATAAAAATCGAGAAAATAGGATTCGAACCTATGACCTCTGCACAAAATGCAGTGCTCTAGCCAAGCTGAGCTATTTCCCGATTTTATAACCACCACAAACCACAGAAAAAATTATTGAATTATTTGCAATTTGCAAACATTCGAGGACGGGGACAGAATCGAACTGCCGACACATGGGTTTTCAATCCATTGCTCTACCCACTGAGCTACCACGTCCTTTTATTTTAATTTAAATAATTTTAGCGGCCCTGACAGGACTCGAACCTGCGACCCTCTGATTAATAGTCAGGCATTCTAACCAACTGAACTACAGAACCATAAAAATTATTTTTGAGAAAACTTAATTCCTCTATGAAATGCACAAACCCTCAGCTTCGGTACTACACTTGAGCCCCGATTATTTGCGGCGCGAGTTCTCTAGATGAGTGAGCTGTTACGCTATCTTTAAAGGATGGCTGCTTCTAAGCCAACCTCCTCATTGTCTGAGAAATCTCACCTCCTTAAGCGCACTTAGTGTAGATTTAGGGACCTTAACTTGAGATCCAGGGCTGTTTCCCTTTTGACTCGTGGAGCTTCGCCCCCACTGTCTGACTGCTATGTTATTTACCGACTGGTATTCGGAGGTTGATAGGTCTGACGAGGTTTCCCCCTATTCAGACCAGCCAGTGCTCTACCCCCAGCGGGAACACATAACGCTATACCAAAATATATTTCGGAGAGAACCAGCTATTACCAGGTTCGATTAGCTTTTCACTCCTTACCACAGGTCATCCAAAGGAATCGTACGACCAACTGGTTCGGGCCTCCAGTGATATTTCTACCACCTTCACCCTGCCCATGGTAAGCTCACCTGGCTTCGGGTCGTATGCGTACGACAATAATTGCGCCCTATTCAGACTCGGTTTCCCTCTGGCTCCACGCATTTATAGCGCTTAGCCTGCCGCATGCATACACTCGTTGGCTCATTCTTCAATAGGCACGCCATGACCGTTGCAAGCAACGGCGCTGACTCCTTGTAGGCGTATGGTTTCAGATCTATTTCACTCCCCTCACAGGGGTTCTTTTCACCTTTCCCTCACGGTACTAGTTCACTATCGGTCTCTTGATGTATTTAGCCTTACCAGTTAGTTCTGGCAGATTCCTCCGAGCTATTCGTGTCTCGAAGTACTCAGGAACATTGTAAAAGTTTTTCACATTTCGGTTACGGGGATGTCACCCTCTTTGTCACACCTTTCCAGATGTTTCACCTATGCAAAAAATTTGTAACTTTTTGTCTTTGCGACAAACAATGTCCTACAACCCCCGATCCACCTCGCTATGTTCAATCTGTGATTAACCACAGCGAGGTTATTCGGGTTTGGGCTAGATTCCAGTTCGCTCGCCGCTACTACGGAAATAACTATTGTTTTCTTTTCCTCTAGGTACTGAGATGTTTCACTTCCCTAGGTTAGCTCCGATCATACGATCGGTAACCGTCATTGAATACGGTTGGGTTTCCCCATTCAGAGATCTTCGGGTCAAAGGTTGAATCCACCTCACCGAAGCTTATCGCAGGATTTCCGCGTCTTTCATCGCCATCAAGAACCAAGGCATTCACTATACGCCCTTAAACTTCCTATTAGGAAATCTATATATCACCGTCCGCCGCGAAGAATTATGAAGCGACGGACTGTCTCTTGAATCATTTAACAGAATGATTCATCAATGTTAAGAATGTTATAAACACAGTAACTTAATTTTTAAACGAGTTTTACTCTTGATAAAAATACTTACCATTATTTACGTCCTCGTGGTTTTGGGATAACAGTTGAATCCAGTTCGAAAACCGTTTCAAAAATAATTAAAACCCGAGGAATTCATTTGACAAGGTACGTCACCAAAAAATCTTTCGTGTTCCTTTTTCAAGGACATTTCAATCTATTGGTGACAGGGAGCAAGTATACACAAATCAAAAAATAATGCAAGGGGTCTCTATAGTCTTTTCCCAAAAGAGATACCCTGACACTATTACTATTCTCTGTAACCGTTTTTTCATTTAAAAAAACAAATAATCTCTTTGTAATTTCCACGTATTCCCATGAGACAACATCCCTCTATATGCTATTATGGACTCTAGTTCTTGAGTGTCCTTTAAATTACGAATCATACGACGTTTTGTACTCATCCGCAATACTCTATGCTTCTCAAAATGTACCCACCCTA
>JBGATS010000010.1:0-23107 GCA_044229075.1 Minisyncoccia bacterium | reverse complement strand
GGTAGTTGAAAATATCGACATCCAAGTTGGACGCACGGGTGTTCTGACACCTGTTGCACATGTTCGACCCGTGTTGGTCGCAGGTTCAACCGTATCGCGTGCAACATTACACAACCAGGATGAAATTGATCGTCTGGATGTACGCATCGGTGATACGGTGATTTTGCGTAAAGCAGGTGATATTATTCCTGAAATTTTACAAGTACTGACTGAACTTCGTCCAAAAAGAACAAAAAGATTCACCGTACCCACTCATTGTCCGGTATGTGGCGCGGCAACGAGACATCGTATCGGAGGATTGGGTGCAAACTCGGTCGCGGTATACTGTAATAACCGCCATTGCCCTGCACAATCTCTGGAAAATCTGATTCATTTTGCAAGTAAAAAAGCGATGAATATTGTTGGTATGGGCGAAAAGATTGTCGAAAAATTAGTCACAGAAAATCTGATTACAACACCGCTTGATATTTACTCGCTTAAAAAGGAAGATTTGGTAGATCTTGAAAAATTTGGTGATCAGTCAGCAGAAAATTTGATTACCAATATTGAAAAGAGTAAGAACACGACGCTTGCGAAATTTCTGTTCGCGCTCGGTATTTCACACATTGGCGAGGAAACCGCAGATTTGATTGCGAATTCTATCGAGTTTAAAAATAATAATGATTTATTTATAAAATTGATTGAGATCACTGATGCAGATTTGGTTGCGATTTATGGAATTGGTGAAACGGTTGCAGAATCGTTCGTTGATTATATGCAGGATCCGGAACGGCAGGAAATTATAAAAGGGTTGCTTGGAATTTTAGAATTTGAAAAACAAAAGAATCCGCCAGCTGGCGGAGGGCAACTTTCTGGAAAAATATTTGTCATTACGGGAACCCTGGAAACCATGTCACGCGACGAGGCAAAGGAAAAAATAAAATTACTTGGTGGGAAAGTGGCATCTTCTGTCTCAAAAAATACTGATTATGTGGTAGTGGGTGAAAACCCAGGGAGTAAGTATGATGATGCGGTGAAATTGGGGGTGGAAGTTTTGAATGAAAAGGGATTTATTGACATAATTAGTATTTAAGTATAATATATAAATCAATAAAATATAATAATATGGACAACAATTTAATTATTAACGAGTGGGAATCTTTTTATAAAGAACATCTTAAAATCAAGGTTGATTTCAGTAAAATATTTATTCCACAAAAACCTATCGATAATAGAGAGTATATCCCTCTATTTATTGCAAAAGGATTAAATTTTTTAGATGTATATGATAAATTTCCTTTTTCAAAAGGAAAAGAACAACCATTCGGTTTAACGCCAGAAAATTTGGTCAACAAGAGAGATAATGATCATGATTATGTTGTCTGGGTATCTTGCAGTAATTTTATTAACCAAATACCTGCTAATATCTCTACACAAGATTTTGACTTAAACGCAGATGATCATATGACTTTGTTAGAAGGCTCAATTCTCGAGTTTAAATATTTTGTTGATAAAGGTAGAAATTTAATACAAGAGCGTACTGAGACATGTTATCCAGGTTCTCGTTATGGGGAATATGGTGTTCCTCGGATAACACATAATACGTTTTTCAACGCAATTATTATTGGTTGGGTTAACCCACTTATGTGTACTGCTCATGAAGCCTGTGTACATAGTGTCGCTATTTAGATTTTTTAAAGAACTTTACTTAAAGTAAAGTTCTTTTTTTCTTCCGAAAATATCAAAATACCTTCGACAAACTAATGTTAAAATGCTATATTCTCCTTATGACTGACGAAGAAATTAAAAACTTGGCACACCTTGCCCGGATTGAAATTACTGATACCGAGGTACAGAAATTTAAGTCTGAAATCGAGCCAATTTTGGCGTATGTAGCTCAAATCAATGATGTGCAGATTGATGATATTGATTCTGATTATCTGACAAAAAACATCATGCGACCTGATGCTGCACAACCTGCGGATGTTACAGAGCATGAATTGGTGATAAAAAACGCACCTGATACACAGGACGGATTTTATAAGGTGCCAAAAATTTTATAACATACTATGAATCTCGACTTAAAAAACTTAACCATTGAATCAGCACATGCAATGTTGATAAATAAAGAAATCACTGTTCGTGATTTAGTTTTTGCGTACCTTGATAATGCAGAACAAAAAAATGCTGATATTTTTGCATTTATCGAACTCTTTGATAAAAGAGAAGATTTTGCAGATACAATTAATCGTGCGCAGGAAATGATTGATAACGGAACCGCAACAGTACTCACGGGTATTCCGTATGGAATTAAAGATAATATTTTAAACCAGGATCACATTGTTAGTGCGGGATCAAAAATTCTTGAACAGTATACAGCCAGTTATAATGCGACTGTTATTGATAAACTAAACGTTGTAGGTGCTATCTGTATTGGACGAACCAACATGGATGAATTTGCTATGGGGTCGAGTACTGAAAACAGTTCGTATGGAATGACAAAAAATCCCGTAGATACATCACGCGTTCCCGGTGGGTCATCAGGTGGATCAGCTGCAGCAGTTGCTGCGGATATGTGCTTGTTCTCACTCGGGACTGATACCGGCGGATCAATTCGTCAGCCTGCAGCATTTTGTGGAATTGTTGGTATGTATCCGACCTATGGTTCAGTATCACGTCACGGCGCGATCGCAATGGGATCATCACTTGATCAAATTGGACCGTTTGCAAAAAACGTAAACGATGCAAAAATTGTATTTGATGTTATTTCTGGATATGACGCCATGGACGCAACATCACTATCAGAATCATTCAGATCAGCATCAAAAGCAAAACCGCATGGAAAAGTAATCGGCGTACCGCGACATTTACTCGACATGGATGGAATCGATACGTCAGTCAAAGAAAATTTTGAACAATCTATCAAACAGTTACAATCACAAGGATATGAAATTCGCGACATAGAACTTCCTAACGCACATCTGGGACTTGCTGTATATTACATTATTATGCCTGCAGAGGTTTCCTCAAACTTGTCGCGTATGGACGGAATCCGATTTGGATTGCGTGTGCCTGGAAAAAACTTACTCGATACCTACCAAGAATCTCGCGCGATTGGATTTGGTGCAGAACCACGACGGCGCATATTACTGGGAACATATGTACTGTCTGCTGGATATTATGATGCGTATTATAACAAGGCAAATAAAGTTCGCGCGGTAATTGCAAAAGATTTCCAGAATGCGTTTGATTCAGGTGTGGATGTTATTATGACACCAACTACACCAACAACCGCGTTTAAACCTGGTGAAAAAGCAGATCCACTTTCTATGTATCTTGCAGATATTTTTACCGTGACCGCAAACCTGACCCATATGCCTGCGATGTCAATTCCATCCGGAATCGAGGATGCAACAGGGTTGCCATTTGGAATTCAAATAACTGCAAATCAAGGAAGGGAAGAAACTCTCTTTGCCATTGCAAAAGATTTTGAAAAGAGGGCTTAAAAGTGCTCTTTTTTAGTATGATTATGATATACTGTTATTATATGTTACTAACCGAAGAACAATTACAATTTTTGGAAAGTACAGCAAATAATATTCGCATGTCGATTATTGATATGTTGGAGGATGCTGGATCTGGTCATACGGCAGGCCCTCTGGGCATGGCGGATATTTTTACAGCACTGTATTTCCATATTGCAAAACACGATCCAAAAAATCCAGACTGGACTGATCGTGATCGCATTATTTTATCTAATGGTCACATTGTACCGGTTCGCTACGCAACGATGGCGCACGCCGGATATTTTCCACTCGATGAATTAAAAACTCTCCGCAAATTTGGATCTCGTTTACAAGGTCACCCAGAACGTCACATGATGCTGGGAATGGAAAACACATCAGGGCCACTTGGGTCCGGGTTATCACAAGCTGCTGGTATGGCGTACGCACTGCGTATGGATGGAAAGAAAAATCACACCTATTGCTGTATGTCAGATGGTGAATTACAAGAGGGAAACACGTGGGAAGCAATCATGTTTGCTGGTGCAAAGAAACTTGGAAACCTGACTGCAATTATCGACCGGAACTTTATTCAAATTGATGGAAACACGGAAAATGTGATGCCGCTCGAACCTCTTGCTGATAAATGGCGTGCGTTTAACTGGCACGTAATTGATATTGATGGACATGATTTTAATCAGATTGTGAATGCATGCGAAATGGCAAAAACAATTACTGATAAACCAACGGTGATCATTGCGCATACAATTCCAGGTAAAGGTATCAAGGAAATCGAAGGTGATTATAAATGGCATGGAACTCCGCCGAATGCGGAACAAGAGAAAAAGTGGCTTACAGAATTGCGAACATTACAAGGAAAAATTGAGGCGAGTCATAATAATTAATTTATGGAACAAATATCACAAAAAACAAAGGAACAATTAGCATTTGAGCGAGCATCTCAAAAAATGAATAAGACCGGATGGTTTTCATTTACTGCACAAGATCATGAAGATATTGGGAGCACACCAGATGATATTATGCTTGAACATCCAGAGAAAATGCAATATGAATTAATGAGTGAAAAAGAAATTGAAAATATTTTAGATAATGTAGATATTGCAAAACAAGATCCTCAGCTGGTTAAAAATGGATATGCTCAAGATCTTATTAATGCAGCAAAGGTGGATATTCCATTTCTTGAAAGCGTTGGTAAACTTCCAGAAAAGTATAAGAATTTTGATATGAGTAATTTATAAAATAATATGCCAAAAACACTCACAAAACTTTTTATACTTGTTTGTATATGTGGGTTTTTTGTTTACCTGATTTCGCTTATTTTTTCACCGATTAAATATTATAAACTTGATTTAAAGAGGGAATCCATTGCGTTTGTCATACCAAAAAAACTTGATATAAACGGGCATACTATTGCAGAGGTTCGAGATCAATTCGAACAAGATCATAAGAAAATAACAGTTGCGATGAACGGTGGAATGTTTAATCCATTATTCCAGCCAGTTGGATTAACAATTATTGATGGTGTTATGGTGCAGTCATTGGTTACCAAAACAACAGGATTTGGAAACTTCTTCCTACAACCTAATGGTGTGTTTTCACTTACACGTGATGGTCGCGCCAGCGTTGTGACAATGGCACAATTTGCAACGATAGATCAATCAGATATCACACATGCAACCCAATCAGGTCCGATGTTGGTGATTGATGGTGTGATTAATCCGTTATTTACAGTTGGATCAGATAATCGTGAGATCAGAAACGGTGTGTGCGTCCTTGGTGATGATCAAGTACTATTTGTAATTTCCAGACGACCGATTAATTTTTATGATTTTGCAAGTTTTTTCAAACATCATGGATGTATGAATGCGTTGTATTTGGACGGATCAATTTCAAAAGCATCTATTCCATCGCAATTATTTAATACCGATGGAAATTTAGGAATGGTGATGATTGGGTATAAAAAGTAAAAAACTTCGTGGAGAAGTTTTTTTGTTTGTGGTAAAATATGATATATGAAATTCTCTGAAAAATTATATTTTAAAGACAAAAAATTAAATAATGAAACTGAAATATTTATTCGAGATTTGATAAAGTACGCAGTAAAAAATATAGTAGATGAAGATAGTTACCAGAAATATGTATTCTTAAGAGATAAAGATGATTTAACAGATTATGATAAAAAATTTCTAAATTTTTTTAAAAAGAAATTAAATAATGCAACCATTTCAATCAATAATTTAGGAGATTATAGATTTGCTTTGGAATATGTAGCAGGGAAAGAGTTTGCACTAGATACTGTTGCCCATGAAAATGCCCATGTTAACATGGCAGAATCTTTAGGTATGGAAATAAGCGAGTTTCCTTATACATTAACATTTATCAAAACTAAAAAAGGCATTGAAGTTTTTCCTGCTGCTAATCTCGGTATACAAATAAATAAGAATATTTCTATCGAGGAGAAAGAGAGGTATAGGAAAGTAATTACAGCACCACTAGAATACGGTAATAAATTATCACAGTTTGATTTAAAGGATCTTGATTTTCTAGAAAATAATTAAAACATATGATCAACCAAAATCTAAAACTAAATCCTGATCTATTCGATCAATCAAAACTCGAGAGTAAGCCAACTCGAGATGGTTTTGGTCGTGGGTTAGTAGAAGCAGGAAAGATAAATTCAAATATTGTTGCGCTGACTGCAGACCTGGCCGAATCAACACGCGTTGAATGGTTTCAAAAAGAATTCCCAGATAGGTTCATTGAAATGGGTGTGGCAGAACAAAACCTAGTAACAGTTGCATCAGGTATGGCAAACGTTGGGAAAATTCCATTTATCACAAGTTACGCAACATTTTCACCGGGACGAAACTGGGAACAGATTCGAACAACGGTATGTATCAATGATATGCCAGTAAAGGTAATTGGATGTCACGCTGGACTGACTGTGGGACCGGATGGAGCAACGCATCAGGCACTGGAAGATATCACAATCATGCGAGCATTACCGAATATGACTGTGATTGTGCCAGCTGACATGCACCAAGCAAATGCCGCAACGCGCGCCATTGCAGAATCTGGAAAGCCTGCATATCTGCGATTAGGACGATCAGGTGTGCCGACATTTACCACAGCAGAAACTCCTTTTGAAATTGGAAAAGCACAAATGATTTATGATCGGTCAGCTGACGGAGAATCTGCAGACGTAACCATTATTGCATGTGGATCACTTGTCTATGAAGCATTGCAAGCCGCAAAAGATCTGGAGGCGCAAGGAATTCATGCAGATGTAATTAATCTACATACGATAAAATCAATTGACCGAGCTGCAATTATTGCAGCTGCAAAAAAGACTGGAGCAATTGTAACCGCAGAAGAACATCAAATAATGGGAGGAATGGGTAGTGCCGTTGCCGAGGTCGTCGTGGAAGAATTTCCAGTACCGATGGAATTTGTCGGCGTGCGTGATTCGTTTGGGCAATCCGGAACACCAGAGGAATTGTTAAAATTTTATAAAGTAGATCGCGATGCAATTATGGTCGCGGTGCAGGATGTAATACGACGAAAATAACTAAAAAACACCTCCCGGTGTTTTTTAGTTGAGATGTGGGTCAACAGAGAGTTGTTTCTCTAATTGTTTGTTTTGTTCTGCTAATTTTTCAACATGGTCAAGGATGGTGTTCTTTTGAATTGTTAATAGGTCAATTTTTTTATCAAGGTCCTTGGTTGAAAGTTCTTTAGAATCAATATCGTCACCAGGATTTGCCATAATAGAATTGTCAAAAACTGATTTTGAAAAAACTTTGGCTTGTTTTAATTTTCTGATGTCGCTGATCGTATCAGCAAAAAGTTGATTATAAACGTTTAATAACATTTTTGTTTCTGCAACAATGTCTGCAGGGTGCAGAGATTCAGTGCTGATAGGTTGGTTTGTTTTTTCAAAATTAAATTGCATAGATATCTTGATTATACCAATAAATTCACAGTTTAATAACTTGCAGAAACTTTTAAATATGGTATAGTTTATTATTATGCCAACACTGCGTGGAGATCTGGAGCTTATCAAGAATGAAGGAAAGAAAGCCCTTGGTTTTTCTCGTGGCTATGTTTCTGGATATGTTGCTGATCGCAGAAAAACAACCATTGTAAAAGCGTTAGAATTTGGACCTTTTAACGGGTTGCGACTTCTCGCGGTTATTGCTATCACCCTGTTCTTTCTTGCCTCTTTTTCATTATGGAAGACAGAAGGTTCGCTATGGGTAGTATTGATTATTTTTTTGTTCGCCTACGGATTACTCTTTAGAAATGTTGAAAAACAGAATACTGGAATAGGAGCAACTATTTTTGGGTTTTTCTTCGGTATTATCGTTGCTGGTGTTGATATTATAAAAAGCATTGCAGTATCAATTTTTGAAATAGGAAAAGAAATTGTCGTTGATACGGCACTATGGTTGTGGCAATTTACTCAAGAAATTTTTGTCGACGTGCTCGATCTTGCAAAAGATTTATTAGTGAGTGCTGGTGAAATTATCAAGGATATTACACTTGAGGCGTGGGAACTTGCAAAAAGTATTATTACTGATGGTTTTACGATGATACGAGAAATAACAACCGATATAGTATCTGGCTTATGGGAGATGGCCAAGGATATTACAACCAGTATCGGAATGGGATTGATTGAAGTTATTAAGGAAATTGCAACTGCGTTCGGGGAAATGATTAAGGATATTTTCTCGAGTTTTGGGGCAATGATTACTGATATGATTTCCTTTTCCTCTTCTAAAGAGTAGTTATTATTAAGACACTAGACTAACAAAATCATAATACATTATAAAAAATGCCGAAAGGCATTTTTTATAATGTATTTTCTGTAGAGAATTTTTCTAGACTACCTGGACGGTGACTGAAGTCTTTCAAGGGGAGTAGTCGTACACCTGCTGTTCCAACGATATTTTCTCTGGGGAGGAGTCCCCAAGATCGGGAATCAGAAGAAAATCCACGATTATCACCCATTACAAAATAATGACCCGGGGTGACGGTAATTTCCGACTTACCTCCTGGAATAGTGATCTGGGTGAGATAGAGCTCCTCGATTTTTTTACCTTCAGGGTTCTCGGTATTTTTTAAATAAACCAATCTATCTTTGAACATTATAGTATCACCAGGTACTCCGATAATTCTCTTGATAAAATAACGTTTCGGATCATTAGGATACTTGAAAACAATAACGTCACCACGGGCAGGATCTTTAAATCGATAGGAAATTTCGTCTACGATGAGGTAATCTGCATTATGAAATGTTGGATACATTGATTCACCGCTTACGATGAATGGCTGAAAGACGAACATCCGGATAGGAATAACAATTAACGCTGCAACCATGACAAATTTTATAGTATCCCAAAGCTCGGTAGCAGTTTCTTTTTTAGTGCGAGGAAAATTCATATACACCAGAGTGTATCATGTTTTGGTATAATACACAATTTTGGTATACTCATTAGATAATTTATGAATGCATATAAAATAGGGCGCATAATTTTAATTTTTAGCATACCTACCATGTTAGTTTTTGGATTTTTTTGGAAACATTATTTTTTTAATGTAAAAATTCAAAAGAGTAACCAAGTACAAGAATACGGTCCAACGAACCGGAATCTTCCTTTTGATTACCATGTGACCTCTCCACATAGTGTTGATATTTTAGTACGTGTTGCAGATACTGAACAAGAACGAGAAATAGGACTCTCAGGGATATCGAAAATGAATCAAAATGAAGGAATGCTTTTTATTTTTCCACAGATGGGGATATATCCGTTTTGGATGAAAGATATGCAATTTCCACTCGATATTATTTGGATTGATGATGAAATGCGAATTATTGATATTCACGAGAATATTTATCCAGAAAGTTACCCAAAAACCTTTATTTCTCGTAGTCCTGCACGTTATGTGTTAGAAGTACCTGCTGGTTCTGTGCTTCACAACGGCTTTTCTGTTGGTCAGACTGTTATTATAAAAAATAATACCTCGCCACGTTTGTAAAATACACTGCTGGGGAAATTCTTTTCAAGGGTTATAATATAACTCTTTTTTTATCCACTCGTTTACAGGGATGAAAGCATATTTCATGATAGTATTTTTTATAAAAAAAATTTTGCATTTATGTATCGAGACGTTACAATGTAACTATATTTATATTAAATTATTAGTTAACTTTTTTCATCTATGATCGTAACTCTTATCAAAAAACGCAGTGGCGCCATTGTTCCGTTTGATGCATCACGTATTACCAGTGCTATTGCGCGTGCGTATATTGCCAATGATAAGCCACTTTTTGATGCAGATCTCGAAAAACTCACCAGTCAGGTGGTACGACAGCTCGAATACCATTGTGATACCATAACCGCAACAGGAGAGGAATGTATGCCAGAGGTAGAGCATATTCAGGATATTGTTGAACGTGTTATTGCCCAACAAGGTGATTTTGAGATTGCTCGTTCGTATATCCTGTATCGCGAAGAACGTAACAAGGATCGTAAATTAGATATTTTTAAAAAACGTACCAATTTAAAACCCTACGAATATCCACAATTAGCTGAGTATTCTGATGCGGTCAGACACTCGTACTGGATTCACACAGAATTTAACTTTGTGAGTGATGTTCAAGATTTTAAAATACATGTAACTGAAAAAGAGCGAAATGTTATTAAAAACACGATGCTTGCCATTGCGCAGATCGAGGTAGCAGTAAAAACATTTTGGGGTGATATCTATAAAAAAATGCCAAAACCAGAAATAGGAGCTGTCGGATTTACGTTTGCAGAGAGTGAAGTACGTCACATGGATGCATACTCACACTTGCTCGAGATATTAGGATTGAATGAAGAATTTGAAAAAATAAAATCTATTCCGGCTCTTATAGACCGTGTGAATTATTTGGAAAAATCTCTCAAGCATGCACGGAGTGAGGATAATCGTGAATACAGTCAGTCAATATTATTATTTTCTTTGTTTATCGAACACGTATCACTGTTTTCACAATTCTTGATTATGATGTCATTTAACAAGTATAAAAACTTGTTCAAAGGTATTTCAAACGCGGTAGAGGCAACCTCAAAAGAAGAGCAAATCCATGGTCTGTTCGGTATTGATTTGATCAAAATTATCAAACAAGAAAATCCAGAATGGTTTGATGCAAAGTTTGAAGAGGGTGTAATCAAACTCTGTCACGAGGCATATGAAGCCGAGAAAAAGGTAGTTGGTTGGATTTTTGAGCAAGGCGAACTCGATTTTATGCCGCAGGATGTTGTGTTGGAATTTATTAAAAAACGATTCAATAATTCATTGGAAAGTATTGGCGTAGCAAAAATATTTACTACTGACGATGCGCTTTTGGAAAAATCAGAATGGTTTTATGACGAGGTAATTGCTACCAAACACGGTGATTTCTTTAATAAAAAATCGATTAACTACAACAAAAAAAGCAAGAGTATCACTAGTGACGATCTCTTTTAATTATTAGATTTAAGTATAAGAATACGCGTATTTCACACGAAAACCACGAATCAAGTTCTCTTTTCAGAAAAATATAGTCGTTTTGTTATCACAAAACTCCTTATTTTTCTTCCGAAAGTGTTTTCTTTGTGAAATACTCGTTATTCTAAAATAAATTATTATGTATTGGCTCAATGAAAATAGTAGAAAATTCCTTGCAAAGGACTATCTCATGAATGGTCAATCACCCGAAGACCGTATTCGAGATATTGCAAACAAGGCAGAAAAATATCTGAATAAACCAGGTTTCGCTGACAAGTTTTATGATTATATGTCACGCGGTTTTTATTCACTGGCAACTCCTATTTGGACCAACTATGGGCTGACTCGTGGATTGCCAATCAGTTGTTTCTCGAGTTATATCGCCGATGACATGTCGCGTATTCTCTATACCCATGCAGAGGTTGGCATGATGACAAAATATGGTGGAGGCACTGCAGGACATTTTGCAGACGTACGTCCACGTGGATCGATTATCGACGGTAATGGTCATTCATCAGGAGCAGTGCATTTTATGGAACTTTTTGAAAATCTTATCAATGTGGTGAGTCAGGGTACTGTTCGTCGTGGGCATTTTGCTCCATACCTACCTGTTGAACATAGTGACATTGATGAATTTCTCAATATTGGTAAAGAGGGCCATCCAATCCAAGAATCAACCTATGCAGTAACGGTAACGGATCAGTGGCTACAGGAAATGAAAGATGGTGACCAAGAAAAACGTAGAATTTGGGCAAAGATTATCCAGCGTCGTACCGAGATTGGCTATCCATATATATTGTTTACTGATACGGTGAACAATAATACGGTTGATGTATACAAGGACAAGAATATGAAAATTCATGGTAGTAATCTGTGTTCAGAAATTGCATTACCAACCAGTGATGAAATATCTTTCGTGTGTTGTTTATCATCGATGAATGTGCGTCATTATAACGAATGGAAAGATACTGATGCAGTAGAGACGCTAGTCATGTTCCTCGATACAGTTATTTCAAGTTTTCTTGAACGACTGGAAGCATTGCGTGATAGTGAAGACCTTCAAAAACAGTCCGCATTTTATTTTATGCAGCGTGCATATAAATTTGCGCGTGAACATCGCGCACTTGGACTTGGTGTGTTAGGGTGGCACACGTTTCTCCAAGAAAACAATATCGCTATGGAGGATCCAAAGGCGTACGAATTAAACAAGGAAATCTTTAAACTGATTCATGACAAGGCATACGCCGCATCAACACAATTAGCTACTGAATATGGTGAACCAGAAATTTTGAAAGGGTACGGTCGCCGCAATACAACATTACTGGCTATTGCGCCAACAACATCATCTGCGTTTATCTTGGGACAAGTATCACAAAGTATTGAACCACTCATGTCGAACTGCTTTGTGAAAGATGTTGATAAGATTAAAGTAACGATTAAAAATCCAGTTCTGGAAAAACTCCTTGATGAAAAAGGATATAATAACACAGAAACATGGAGCAGTATTCGTGATAATGATGGATCAGTACAACACTTGGATTTCCTAACAAATCACGAAAAATCAATATTCCGTACATTTTCAGAAATCGATCAGCGGGTAATTATTGAACAGGCAGCAGATCGTCAGCAGTTTATTGATCAGGCACAGTCACTCAATCTGATGATTGATCCGAGTATCGCTACAAAGGACCTGAATGCATTGTATCTGTATGCATGGGAAAAAGGAGTAAAAACGCTTTACTACCAACATAGTATGAACGCTGCACAGCAATTTGGACGTAAAAAATTACAAGAAGCCGCAGAATCAAAGAAACCAAATGTGATCATTGCTGACGGTGATAATGTGTGTGTTTCGTGTGAAGGGTAGTCAATAAAATATTTTGGTGCATGGAGCGCACTTGTGGACGTGATAGTATTTTACTCTATACACTATGGAGAAATTATTATCAGAAACACAACCTAATCTGAGAATGAAAGTCCGTACATACGTAAGGACTTTTTGGTTGCAATATTTTTTGTGTTCCTAATGCATATTTAAGTAAAGATATTGAGAATCAAGCGAGAATTCAAGTACAATATATTGACTCAAATCGTAACTTCTGCTATTATATCTTTTGTCGTTTACCTGATTCGAACCAGAGGAACGACGGAAAAGACCTTGATCCGCATAGTATTATTTGTTGAAAATTATTATTTTCGTTAGATATATCTGTGTGTGATATCGCTTTTCATTATTATATAACAACAGAACACTATGGCAAAAACATCAGTCACTGCTCGTAATGATAAACGAGCACGACTCATTGCAAAATTTGCTGCAAAACGTGCAGCATTGAAAGCCGCAGGTGATTGGGAAGGTCTTCAAGCACTTCCAAAAAACTCATCACCCGTTCGGTATAAAAACCGATGTGGTATTACTGGTCGATCAAAAGGATATCTACGAGATTTTGGACTTTCTCGTATTAAATTCCGAGAATTAGCTAATGAAGGAAAGGTTCCAGGTGTACGAAAGTCATCTTGGTAATCATGGTGATTATGATTGGAAGAGAGTCGGTGCACATGGGCAACTGTCTATGAACTCACTCAGCTATTCCTCATAACCATTTTCTTAATAACAATATATGGATAAAATTTCAAACCTTTTGATCTCTTTGAAAAATGGTGGAAACGCAGGAAAAGACGTAGCGGTTATGCCGTATTCAAAGAATCTTGCAGCAATTGCAAAAGCGTTGTTCGATGCTGGATACATTGCATCGTACAAAAAAATTACAAAACAAGGTCATGATGCATTAGAACTGGGGATCGCGTATACCCAGGGAGCTCCACGCATCCATGATGTAAAACGAATTTCAAAACCCTCTCGGCGATTATACGCAGGAGTACACGAGATTCGTTCTGTGAAGAACGGTCACGGAATTTTGGTACTGTCGACACCAAAAGGAATTTTAACAGGTGATCAAGCAAAAAGTGAACACGTAGGTGGAGAAGCACTTTTTGAGATCTGGTAATCATTTATGTCACGACTCGCAAAAAAACCAATTGAAATTCCTGCAGGTGTTACGGTTGCAATGGATCATCGAACCTGTACGGTACAGGGTCCAAAAGGAACACTTACTCGTGAATTTCGACCAGAAATTTCTGTAGAAATTGATGGTGCTACTATTCATGTTACGAATAAAGGAACTGACGTATTTTCTCGAAGTCTTTTGGGAACCTACGCATCTCATATTAAAAACATGCTCGCAGGAGTTACTAACGGATTCGAGAAAAAACTTGTTCTCGAAGGAGTAGGATTCAAGTCAGCAGTATCCGGCAACATGCTCGACCTTGCACTTGGATTTTCACACCCAGTAAACATTGAAATCCCACAGGGACTTTCAGTAACTGCAGAAAAAAATATTATTACTATTTCAGGAATTGATAAAGAACAGGTCGGTCAATTCTCTGCCTATGTACGATCATTGAAAAAACCTGAACCTTACAAAGGAAAAGGTTTCCGTTATGATGACGAGGTGATCCGTCGCAAGCAAGGTAAAAAATCTGCCTAATATTTATGATGTTAATTTGTTTCGAAAACAGTTTTCAATTTCTGCGGGACGCAAGCGCCCTCACGCAACTTCGTTGCTGCGGGTTCGGTCCTCAAAATCGAAAACAGTTTTCTTCACAATTAACATTCATTTACTTATATGAAAACAATCAACAATTACAACCTTGTAAAGCGTAAGCGTTTACATAAAAGAATCCGAACGCGTGTTGCTGGATCAGAGGCACGTCCTCGATTGTCTGTGTTTCGTTCTAATAAATTCATTTACGCACAAATCATCGATGATGCTACAAAGAAAACACTTGTTTCTGTAAATGATATGAAAGAAACAGGAAACAAACTTGAACGCGCACGATCAGTTGGACAAAAAATTGCAACTCTTGCACAGCAGGCGAACATTACCACGGTAGTGTTTGATCGAGGAGGATTTCGGTACACAGGTCGAATTATGGAACTTGCAGAGGGAGCTCGAGAAAAAGGACTCCAATTCTAATCATTATCTATTCTATGGAAGATACAAAAACAACAACAACAGCCCCACGTACTGGTTCTGCACAACGTGGACCACGAGGAGCTTTCAATAATCGACCAGGAGGGGCACCACGTGGTGCACGGAGACCTGGTGACGGAGCGCGAGGAGGGAATCGACCAGGAGGTCGAGGACGATCAGATCGTGCAGAGCGACCAAAACCAGAATTCGAACAAAAAATGCTCGAAATCCGACGAGTAACTCGTGTCGTTGCAGGAGGACGACGATTTTCTTTCTCGGTAACACTGGTTGCTGGTGATCGAAATGGTCGCGTAGGAGTGGGTATTGGAAAAGCAACCGATACTACGCTCGCGATTAACAAAGCATTCAGTGATGCAAAACGAAACATGATTAAGATCAAAACTACCGAAACTGGATCTATTCCTCATGAGGTAACTGCAAAATATAATTCAGCACGTGTCATGCTCATGCCGAACAAATCTCGAGGGGTGGTAGTAGGATCTGCAATGCGTAACGTGGTAGAATTCGCAGGACTTTCCGATATAACGGGTCGTGTTATTTCTGGATCAAAAAACAAGCTTAATATTGCACGAGCAACTATGAAAGCATTGCAACAATTTGCAATGCCAAAGGCTCCTCGCACCGAATAATATGATGAACACATTAATTCGAAAACATCCAAACAAAACATCAAAACGAGTTGGTCGTGGTCAATCATCTGGTCGTGGGAAAACGGCTGGACGTGGTACCAAGGGACAAAAAGCTCGAGGAAATACCAAGATTCGACCAATGCTTCGTGACATCATCAAGAAATTACCAAAACGACGTGGGTATGGAAAAAACCGTGCACGAGGTACCTACCTGAAACCAGAAATTGCTACCGTAAACGTTGCAGCACTCTCTGGACTTACTGCAGTGAACCCAGAAACATTAGTTACTGCGGGATTAATTTCATCACGACTTGCAAATAATGGAGTGAAAATTTTAGGGACAGGTACGCTTACTCATGCGGTAACTGTTTCGAAGTGTCAGGTTTCATCAGTAGCAAAAGAAAAAATTATTGCTGCGGGTGGTTCTGTCGCATAATAGGCGTCATGCGTGATTGATTCAAGGAACTATTCTTTTTTCATCACGCATGTTCGTGTATCTCTATGTTTCAAACTTTTTTTAAAAAATTAAAAATTATTCTCACTGACAAAAGAATCCTCTTTCGCATTGGATTTGTACTCGTGATGTTTATTATTTTCCGACTACTCGGAACAATCCCACTTCCTGGGATTGATACGGTTCGATTATCACAATTCCTTGCAAACAATCAATTTTTTGCATTACTCAGTTTGTTTTCTGGAGGAGGACTCACCCAACTTTCGATTATTGCATTGGGGGTTGCACCGTATATTACCTCGTCAATTATTATGCAATTATTGACTGTATTAGTACCCAGTATCAAATCACTCTATCACGAGGAAGGTGAGGCTGGACGAAAACGGTTTAATCAATATTCACGATGGTTGGCGGTTGGTATGGCAATTATCCAAGGAATTGGGCTTATTGCACTCCTTTCTGGACAACAGGTATTGGTACTTCCAACACTGTTCTCACAAGTACTATTCGTTGCAACCGTGGTTGCTGGTTCGGTGCTCGTTATGTGGATTGGAGAATTGATTTCCGAATTTGGTATTGGTAATGGAATTTCTATGATCGTGTTTGCAGGTATTGTGTCACGATTACCAGCAGACTTCTCGCAGGGGGCATTTACCTATGATGCTTCACAATTGCCGTTATATATTGCAATTGCCGCGATATTGTTTCTTATGGTATTTGTCTCGGTTATTATTACCGAGGCAGAACGACCAATCCCAGTTCATTATGCAAAACAAGTTCGTTCGGGATATCAGACAGGAGGAACGGATACGTATATTCCATTACGTATTGCACAGGCCGGGGTAATGCCAATCATTTTTGCCGGTTCAATCTTGCAATTACCACAAATTCTCGCAATGTTTTTTGCTCGATCTGCGAATCCAACGCTCCAGGCGATGGCTACTGCTTTCCAAGGGTTTACCTCTACAAATATTTGGTATATGGTACTGTATTTTGTATTGATTTTCTTCTTTACCTATTTTTACACTGCGGTAACGTTTGACGCAGAAGCAATGGCAAACAATCTCCAAAAGAATGGTGCATTCGTCCCAGGAGTTCGTCCCGGAGTTCCTACTATGGAATACGTTGCTACGATCCTGTCTCGAACAACATTTTTTGGTGCAGTATTCTTTTCGATTATTGCAATTATGCCGTTCATTCTCCAACGAATCACAGGAAACAGTCTCTTTGCAATCGGAGGAACAGGAATTCTCATTGCAGTATCAGTATCTACTGATCTCATTAAAAAACTTTCTGCTCAAGCTTCGATGAAGGAGTACTAGGAATTGTGTTTTTCCTTTGAATTTCATAAATAAAAAGTAGTCTATGACTACTTTTTATTTATTATATTGTTATTTTTTGTAATCATGATACTATAGGGTCTATATGGAAGATATACCCCAGAAAAACATGACTGATTCAAGGATATTTAGACCAAAAAAAATGACCATTGACGATATTCGCAATGGGTGTATATCTTTGTATGGTATTAACAACAATGAATCACAAATTTGTGTAATGAATGAAGAGTTACGTCAAGGAATTGATTCGTTGATAGGATTAAAAAAATCCATAACAATTTTTGGGTCAGCGCGCACATCAGAATCCGATGAATATTATCAAAAAGCCGTTCGCATTGCTGAACGAGCAGGGGAATTTGGTTATGCAACCATTACTGGCGGTGGACCTGGGATTATGCAGGCAGGAAATCAAGGAGCGCACCAAGCAGACGCCGGATCAATTGGAATGACAATCCAGCTACCCATGGAACAATTTACTAATCAATTCGTTACAACAGAAGTTCCTTTTTATTTCTTTTTTACTCGTAAAACTGCAATGCGCTTTGGGTCACAAGCTTTTTTATTTTTTCCTGGAGGATTTGGAACTCTTGATGAACTTGCAGAAAGTCTTACGTTGGTCCAAACTCAAAAGATAGACAGAATACCGATAATTCTTATTGGGGTTGCTTTTTGGACACCACTAATTCATTTTTTTAAGAATCAAATGCTTAACAATAATATGATTAGTGTGGAAGACTTGGAACTTTTTATCATTACAGATGATGAAGATATAATTTTAAAAATTATTTTATCAAAAAATCCAACTTAATTATTATTTTTTAATTGTATTTTACCATGCCTCAATTGATTCATATCTGTCATATTCCAGACCCAATATTACAAGAACAATGTGCTGAGATACCCATTCAGGATATTTCTCATGAAAAAATACAGAAAATTATCACGAACATGAGTCAGGCACTAATCCAGTCTGGTGATGGGGTTGCTATCGCTGCACCGCAAATCGGTCAGGCGGTTCGAATTTTTGTTGTTGCGGGTCAAACGTTTGATATACTTAATAATTATCATGGAGGTCACGTTTCTCCTGACAAAGTATTTATTAATCCAATTATTATCAAGGAAAGTAAGATAAAAAAATTAATGCGTGGAGAGGGATGTCTGTCAGTACGATTTGTATATGGAACGACAAAACGTTCTGAACGAGTTACCGTAAAGGCGTATGATGAACGCGGAAAAGAATTCACTATGGAGGGCAAAGGTCTCCTGGCCCAGATTTTTCAACACGAAATTGATCACTTGAACGGAGTCCTTTTTATTGATCATGCAAAAGATATCCGTGAAATGACAACGGAAGAACAAGAACAATACCAATTTGAATTACAAAAAATGCATCAGGACAGAGCAGCTCGCATGTCATCATAATAAAATAATACTTTAAAGTACTATGAAACCACTTAATTTTATTTTTTTTGGAACACCTGACATCGCAAGAGAAACATTAGAAGATCTCTTTCAGTCTGGATATATCCCAAAACTCATTATTACTAGTCCTGATCGCCCAGTGGGGAGAAAGTTCACCATAACTCCTCCTCCGGTAAAAATTTGGGCACAGGAACATGGTATAGAGTGTCTTCAGCCAGAAAAAATGGACACGTCTTTTCTGGAGATGCTTGAGGAAAGAAAACAGTATCATGCTATTGATGTGTTTATTGTCGTTGCGTATGGGAAAATTCTTCCAGAAAAATTAATACAGCTTCCTCATTACGGAACATTAAATATTCATTATTCATTACTTCCTCGGCACCGTGGTGCATGCCCAACAGAATCTGCAATTCTCTCTGGCGATATGGAAACAGGAGTTACTATTCAATCTATGGTATATGAGTTGGATGCGGGCGATATTCTTTCTCAAGAAAAAACATCAATCCTCCCAGATGAAACTACACCACAATTACGTGTGAGACTGTCTGTTATAGGGTCGCAATTGTTGCTAAAAACGCTTGATGATTTAGAAATATTTTTGAAAAACAAAACACCTCAAGATACTACAAAAATTACCAAATGTGGAAAAATTAAAAAAACCGACGGAGAAGTTACGCAATCTGATGACAAGGAAACTATGTATAAAAAATATCGTGCCTACCAACCGTGGCCAGGAATTTATTATTTTGATAATCAGGGTAAACGAATAAAAATTACTGAAATGAAGCGCATTCAAGGGGTACCAAAAATAACAAAAATAATTCTTGAAGGATCAAAAGAACAGGTGGTTAATTTATAGGTGTAGCAATAGTATGTTTTGTTTTTTAACACCCCATGCTTCACATTAATAAATTAGCTACAATCTCAAGTTGATTTATTTTCAAGATATACTTAATAACAAAGATACAGTACGCAGTATGGGAGTTAAAATAGGTGATAATTATTCTGTAATCATAATTTATGCAATCAAATTACAAAAAGATGGGAAATTGCAAAGCAATTTCCCATCTTTTTGTAATTTGATTTATTTTTTTGTAACTTTCTTGACCACTTTTGTTGATAGTGTTTTTGGTGCAAGAGTTCCTTGTATATCTTTCCAGTGTTTTTTCAAGTCCTTTGCAAACACTAGTACGTCTTCTGATGAAACATCTTTGACCTTTGACCCATATTTTGCTGAAACGTCATCAACAACGGTATGGAATGTATCTTCACTTACTTCTTTTGCTTTTTCAAGTTTTTCAAGAATGTCAGCCTTTGCGCGCAGTGTCCATGTTTTGATGGTTTTACGATTTTTTGCTCCGTCTTTTCCATAGAGGAAATATCCAGCTGCAAGTCCTGCAACTGCAAGTCCTGCAAGGCCGATTTTTGCCCCTAGATTAGATGATGCATCTGCTTTTTTTACAATTTTTTTCATAGTGTATTAAATAAGTTACCAGTGGATAATAAATAATTTTTTAGTAATCATATATGATTACGATGGTAGTGTATCATGAAATTTTTTAAATACATAACAGCGGGATTTGGATTTGCCAAATCCCGCTGTTATGTAGAGTATTATTCACTACCTAATGCTGAATGTATTTTCATGCGAACCTTTTTTGCAATATTTTTTACATGTTCAGCCTCATCGGAAAAAACATTTGCAATATGTTGTACTGTTTTGAAAAGTTTCCAAATTTGTAGCCCAACAATTAACAATAAGAGAATCAAAATCCCAGAAACCGAACCAAGAATAATTAAAAGAATGAAAGTAGCATGTTCCATGAGTCTTATTATAATTAGTATGGTGTTTTATTACTATATTGACATTATTTATGTGTATGATATGATAAAAAATAAAAAATGAAAAAAATGCTGATTTTGAGTTTTCTGTTTATGGTTTTAAACGGATACTCACAGGTGGTTGTTAAAAACCAAAATGACGTTTATGGAACGTCGTTAAAATTCCATAACATGTTCACTAAATTTGGTTACTGGATAGACCCCAGTATGCCTGAAATGTATTCACTTACCGGCGTCGCGGCAATCGATCCGCGAATTTCATTGCGAGTGAATTGGCTTGGTCAAATCAAGGAAGTGCCTTTGATATTTGACCGCAAAGCACCCGCGGTGCGACTTTTCCATATTAAAGATGGGGAAGTGTTTCCAGTTTGGGACTGGATCACTGGCCCAGTGGACACAGCGGGTTTTTCCGATCAATCATTCCAACAATGGGAATGCTATTACGACTACAAACTGAATCAGTTTGTGAACGCAATGGGTAGTAATGGATATCGATTCTTTCCACAACAAGTGGAACGATTAGATGAATCGTTTCATTCTATTGGTGGAAATAACATCAGTGATCCGCACGACGCTCAATATATTGAGCACCATGAAAAATTGTTAATGTTTCATGAATATTCGTGGGGACCGTACTCCAACATGGAATGCGTCGAAGCAGAAACTGGTATTGTGTTAGGTCGGTTTTCAACTGAACCAGAAGATACCATTCAGTCGAAAATTGATATTCTTCCATGTTTGGATAATAGGTTTTTAGGAAGTGGCGAGAAAGAGTTTTACCATACCAATTCAATCGACATGATTGAGTGGGGTGAAGATTCCTTACTCGTCGCTACATCTGAACGCCACACCAGTCTTATAAGATTTGCTTGGTTTGTTCGTCAGGTAGATGGTACTTACCAGACAAGTCCTGCGTTTCGTTTAGGTTCAAATAGTGATCCATTCAACCAGGTTGCTTGTCTAAACGGTAATATCAACATACAAGCAGGACACGATTTTCGTTTCATTCAGAAATACGGCGACAGTATTGTCTGCTCGTATTATGACAACCATTCCTGTGGTTCAGGAGGAAAGGTAATTTCTTTTACTTTATACCCTAGAGAAAAAGAAATTGTGTTGTTGGATTCAGTTCGTCCTATGGGTAATGAATCACTAACCTCGCAAGGAATGGGTTCGGCTCGGAAGATTTTGTCAGCAGACAGATCTTATAATTCAGTAGTTAATGCACCTTGGTGCATCAACTGGAATGCGGAGTATGCGACTCCAGGGAAATATGATACGCTGGCTCCAGGAGGAATTGTGTTAGACACGTTCTTTATCCCAGAAAGCCCGGGACCAGATGAGGTTGGCGCAGGAATTGATATTCTTGTGAGAGACCAAAAGAAATTCGGGCTAGGGTTTGCTTCCCTAGACCCAGCCTCGGTTGGGTTCACTCCTGTCTTTTCTGGACTGGATTTAACTGGTATTAAAACCAGTATACAAGTTGCTCCAGTATACCGGAGCAATGCATATTTTCCAGGACAAATTAAATTTCCGAAACAACCAGAGATACAGTGTCGACCTATTAGCTCTGCTGATTCAGTTGAATTATATTTGACTGACTCAACATTTTTAATAGAAATGTGGAGTACTGGAGATACAACGCAATCTATTCGGGTTCCAAAAAATCTTCCTAACAAAAAATACTTCGTTAGGGGAAAAACAGATGTTGATATGCGCGGTTTGTTATATTCACTACCGTTTAAACTAAACGATGGCGGATGTATTACTACTGCGGTGATACAACAAAAAACAGAATTTAATCTGTTTCCAAACCCGACATCTGGATTGATACAAATTAAAAGTGATGAAAAAACCACATTGCAAGTATTTAATTCAATTGGAGTTCTTGTTTCAACACAAGAGTTGCAAGAAGGATTAAATCAAATAGATTTTTCGAGTTTTCCATCAGGAATTTACTTCCTTGAAGGAAAATCTGAAAAGAGAATATATACAGGTAAAATAATTAAAAATTAATTTTGCCGAAAAAATATCTAAGCCAACCCCCTCGGGTTGGCTTTTTTCTTGCACATTTCTTACCTATACAATATACTATACGTATATGTTCAAAAAACTCATCAAACCATTATCAATTTTATTATCAGCGGTCGTTATCACGGGTGGAGTTTTCTATATCACTAAATTTGCACATGCAAACAGTATTATTGTAGACTCAAACACTGATGTTATCGCAGACGACGGTGTCTGTACACTCCGTGAAGCAATAGAAAAAGCAAATGATACTGTAACAGGAGATCCACATGGATTCGTATCACCTGGTGAATGTGGA
>JBGATS010000003.1:0-109372 GCA_044229075.1 Minisyncoccia bacterium | reverse complement strand
CCTACAAAACCACCCGTATGAAAGCAAACCAAATCGTTGGCTGTTTAGAGAAACCAGTGTTCCTCGAAATTCCAAAGATTAGTTGGGTATTACCTGCATTGTAACAAAAGAACCATCGGGAGGTGGTTTTTTGGTGGGGGGGGTGATGATATAGAGGACTATACAATGACACTATTTCATTTTTGTAGTACTATATATACTATCTATGCGATTCCATATTGTAACATTGTTTCCTGAAAGTTTCGATTCATATATCAACGAATCGATTATTGGACGTGCCATCAAATCAAAAAAGATAAAAATTAATTTTGTAAATCCGCGCATGTTTGTCACAGGAAAATATAAAAAAGTATGGCCAGATGGTAATGTACAACGGATTGTGGATGATCGACCCTATGGTGGCGGACCAGGTATGATCATGCGGGCAGAACCTGTTTTAAAATCAGTTGAATCAATTTTGAAAAAAGTTATAACACGAAAAAAGAAAAGTAAAACACTCATTGTTTTTTTATCACCAACAGGTGAATTATTTACAACTAATTATGCAAAAAAAATCGTTTCTGGTTTCACTGACGTTATCTTTATTTGTGGTCGTTACGAGGGAATTGATTCACGAGTTGTAACTATCTTATCAAAGCAAAAATCCAAAGCAATTCAATTTGTACAAATTTCCATAGGTGATTATGTGTTGACTGGCGGAGAATTACCAACAATGGTTATGATCGACTGTATGTCACGACAGATACCAGGTGTGCTGGGTAATTTTGATTCACGAGAAGAAGAACGTATTTCATCGTCTGAAATGTATACACGACCAGAAGTATTAATTTGGGATAAGAAAACATACGTAGTACCACCAATTCTCTTGTCTGGGGATCATTATAAGATTAGCGAATGGAAAATGAAAAAATGATGTTTTAACAGGTAATTTATTGGAAGGTATGGATAAAGTACAATAAAGAGAAAACAATTAATAAGGTACCAAAAGGTACTATGTTTGATAGTGGATATATGGTATACTGTTATTACTATGGTTGAAGTACGATGGTTAAATTTAGAATTTATTTTCTTCAAGATTTATGATTTTCTGGGGAGTGTTTTTGGTTCTGGGTCTGGGAACAATGGTTTCGGATATGACGCAGTAACCCGTGGAGGATTGGGAGGATTTTTTGGAAGTGGAAAAAATTTTATTCAATGGTCTGGAGATTTATTTAATGGAGCTATATCGGTTGTTTGGATATTGGCAACTATTGCCTTGTTCATATTATTTATACTAGTGGTTTATATTAAAATACGGGTAAAAGAATTAGAAGATGAACATAAGGTAAAATATAACAACCATTTTGTAAAACCTGCCCAACGAATACTTACCGCAAAAAATCCTCGTTGGGAACGAATCGAGCAATTATTCAGTTCTCACAACCAGAATGATTGGCGTGTTGCAATCATCGAGGCAGACACGATGCTCGACGAATTATTAATTTCGTATAATTTCCCGGGTGAAAATCTCGGCGAGCGATTGAAAAATGCTAATAATAAAGTTCTCCCAACAGTGCAAAGTGCCTGGGAGGCTCACAAAGTACGTAACCGTATTGCGCACGAAGGAATGAATTTTATATTATCAGAACGTGAAAAAGAAGTTACCAAAAAACATTTTGAGTTCGTTTTTCAGGATGCAGGAATTATATAATAAGAATTTTATAACATCTCTTTCTAATATAAAATAGGGCATATTATTGATTAGGTCTAAACAAAAAATCGAAGAAAGATGAAAAATCTCCATATTCTCTATATTAAGATTTTTCATCTTGGGTATATTTACGGGTTATATTAATGATTTCATTTTTGAATATGATATACTAAACATATGAAACCAGAAGAAATTGTCACCGCAATTAACCAGGCCTACGAGCAAGCCATCAATGCAGTGCAGGAACTCGATACAGAAAAACGAGCCATTATTGCACAGTACATCAAGGAACTCGAAGAAAAGAAAATTGCCGAGATTCGCCAAGCATTGGCATCATTACCCGTTACTCATAATCAATCATAATATGGATTATCAAGAACAATTACAAAACCTCAATCATGCTGAGGCTGCAGGAGATCGCGATACGATTGAGTCTATTAAATCATCAATGGAGACCGATCGTGCAACACATGAAAACATGGGTAATTCCATGGTTATTATGGCAGCAGAACAAGCACTCGAAAAAATAGCAAAAAAACAACAAGATAGCATCCATCTTCCCGAATGGCGCGTTGATCAGACACTGCGCACCGGTGGAACTGCAGAAGATCTCGAGAAAAAAACCCACGAGGTGAATGAACGTTTAGGGAAGTCGATTCTCTTGGGGCGGAAAAATATTCTCTCTGCGATACCTGCTTCACTACGAACACCTGCCCAGCGATCAGAATTACTCGACATTGATCAAAAATTACAAGAAATTGGTGTGGCAATTTCCTATGAACCAGAACAGTTGAATGTTGCAAATAATATCCTAGAAACTACATCGGGCGCATTGGATACCTACCAAGACCACATGACATCACAAATCGCTACAGGAGGATCATTGTGGGATATTCCAGTGGATGATCATGACGATGAACCTGTTTCATTTACACAATCTATCCAACCATCTGCAGAACAGGTTGATGAAACCCATAAAGAATATCTCCGTAATGAAATCGATACTATTGGTGCTGCAATTTCTGCAGGGCTTGGAAATGATCAGGCACTTGATCGTGGAATCGAGCTCGAAAAAAAGCTTGATGCATATAATCAACCAAAAACTATTGCGCCAGTTCCAGAATTAGTACAAGAGTCGCAAGATTATACAGTAGATGCAACTAATAAAACCCCAGAAACAGTGACTACACCAAATACTGATCCATTTACCACAACGATATCTAGTTTGACCCGGGATGATCTGGGTACGGTATATGGATTATTACAACAACAGGGCAGTATTGACGGTCAATCTCCTGATCAGGTGTGGGCAGCAGTGAAACTGTTCATGCGTGGTGCAAGTGATGATACGCATATTCCAGAAACATATGGTCTGCGCTCAAAAATGAATGAGATAAAAAATATACGTGATGCAGAATTGGCACACCATGGTATTGTGATTGATACAGTGTCAGGTGCAGTAGAGGTTCAAAAATCTGAACCAGTAGGGAATAAGATAGATAAGACACAAGAAACTATAACCCAAAATAATCAAAAAAAATCACCCGAAGACTTGTTTATAACTTCCTAGAAAGTCGTTGAATCTTTTGAAAATAATATAAAAATTGCTGCATAAAATAAAAATCACCCATTGGGTGATTTTTATTTGACTGATTCTACAATTTTTGCAAAAACGTCAGGTTGAGTTCGTGCAATTTCAGAGAGAATTTTACGATCTACGATGATGTTTTTTGTTTTGAGCGCACCAATGAATTTACTGTAAGAAAATCCAAGTGGTCGAAGTGCTGCATTGAGACGAACAGTCCACAATTTGCGCATATCGTTTTTCTTGTCTTTCCGGTGAGCAAAAGCGTGAACACCTGCCTTGATTAGGGCAACTTTCGCACCAATTTCTTTTCGGGATCGTCCGTGACGGTATCCTTTTGCGTCTGCCAATACATTACGGCGACGTTTCATGGAGATAACTCCTCGTTTTACTCGTGTCATATAGATAGGGTAAATAGAAGCAACAATAGGATTATTGTATTTAGGGAGCTTCGTATTTGTAATAAATTAAAATGAATAAATTTTGTCCTCGTTTTTAGAATTATTTGGTTATTTTACTAAACCAGGAAGGAATCGTCCCATAGTTTTGTTGTTCATACTTGGGAAATCAGTAGCAACTTTTCCATTGAGCTGTTTGCTGCGAGATTGCTTTGCGTTAAAGTGGTTAAACCCTGGTTTACGCGCTTTGAGCAATCCATTTTTAGTTATTTTTAATCGTTTAGTGAACGATTTGTTTGTTTTTTGACTCATATATTTTATAATTATTTTTTAACAATGCGTTCCAGGGTTGCGACGATACCCTTGGGACTTTCTTTGAATCCATCGATGACCTTGTGTTCGGTAGCAATTTCATCAATAATGCGCTGCAATCGTTCCTCGAGGAATTGTTTTCCCATCGATTTAATACGACCACGGAGAAACAGTTCTACTTTTACTCGGTGACCTTCGGCGAGCCATTCTGAGGCACGTTTTGCCTTGATGGCAATATCGTTTTCTCCGGTACCTACCTTGATCTGAACATTCTTGATTTCGCTTGATGCATTATTTTGTTTACTTTTTATCTCTTTTTGTTTCTTTTTTTGTGCGTAGAGGAATTTACCATAATCGGTAATTTTTGCAACTGGTGGTTTTGCATCGGGTGAAATCTCTACCAGATCCATACCAAGTTCAGCAGCTTTTTTTATTGCATCACGGATTTTCATAACTCCCAAATTTCCCAGTTCGTCAGAGAGAACACGGACCTCAGGGGCACGGATGTCATTATTGATTTTTACTTTTTCAAGTTTCATTGGATAGGGTGTTAATGGGCACGCATGCAGTTAATGGATAATGGGTTCAGTATACAGAATTTCTTTAAAAAATCAAGCCCCAATGGTTTTTCATATTTTTTGTATCTGGTAAATCACACGAATAGGGCGGTGTTATTGGTAAAGCGGATTGTATGTGGTAGGCTCGTAGATAATGAATGCAGTAATTTTAGCAGAAAAATATCGTGGGGAAACCATGGGAACATGTATGCATCGAGTGAGGCAACAATGCTCTCTTGATCTATCAGTTCCTATGACGTATGCAGGACGACTGGACCCTCATGCAGAGGGTCTGGTGATATTTCTTGTCGGACAGATGCGTTTTTCCAAGGAACGTTTTTTAGGTCTTGATAAACAATATCGGATATCATTTATTCTGGGAATTACTACCGACAGTGGCGACCTGATGGGGATTCCAACACCGACACAAGATTGGCAACTCCCTACACTTTCAAGAGAGTCATTACTCGATTTTCAGCCAATAGGTGCCTTTATACAACAGTACCCCCATTTTTCCAGCCGAAAGATTGATGGAAAACCATTGTTTCAGTTAACTCGATCGAATAATCAGCCAGCCGTTCTGCCTACGCATACAGTATCCCTGAACAATCTTTCTTGTTTTTCATATAAAGCTATTTCTCGAGATGTGTTGATGGATACCGTGATCACTGATTGCAAAGCAGTTGTTGGTGATTTCCGACAAGATGAAATTAGTAATTCCTGGATGGAGTTATCTGCAACACTTCCGGAGGCGCTTCCCTGGTATCAGGTAACCCTGAATGTTTCCAGTGGTTTTTATGTACGCCAATGGGTGACCGATCTGGGAAATTTTTTATCCACAGGAGCCGTGACTTTTTCAATTATTCGTGAGACAATAGGAATATTCACCCGATCGATGATGCAGGGTGGGGAAGTTCGAGTTGTCTACGAGGACGATCCAATACTCAATAACTTGACAGATTAACAGATATTATGTTATAATATAACTATGAAAAAAATTACTTCACTTTTTATTATGAGCGTTTTGGTTGCAGTCGGCGGATATTCTATTGCTGCTGCACAGGGCACCGTTACTTGTCAAAAAGTAACTATTTCATCATGGCGAGGATGTGAACCAGTAGTAGAAACTCGAGGAACGGTCAGTACTGATAAACATTCTGCGGTGGTGAATGTATTCTATAGCTCTGTGGGTGCGGATTATAACACCAGTGATTTTCCGTTACTTTCTGTGGAATACGGGCTCGTCGCGGATGGATCTTTTGACATGAGTACTGATCCGAAACCTCAATCAAAAGGAAACGAAACCGTAGCATTTCTCTTGAACGGACTCGATGAAGGAAAATGGTATCAATACCGGGCAGTGTTGTCGTGGGTAGGTGGGGTAAAATATGGTGAAGTAAAAAAATTCCAAGCCATCAAGAAAATTACTACTTCCCCTGATACCGAAACGGTAACCGTTTCTACAGGAACATCAGGAACATCTTCATCAGGCTCTACGCAGCCGAAAACCTCGACTACCTCATCTGGATCAACAACCTCAACTTCTTCATCATCAACTCCAAAATCATCATCGTCTTCATCTTCATCATCCACTTCGTCAGGGTCAACGACGGGTATATTCTCACTCTTTGGAGGATCTACAAAATCGTCTGGGTCAACCGTTACCAGCGTATTCAATAATATTGATGAAAAATCAGGATTTCGTCTGGCAATTGATAACGGAAAAACAGAGGTGCGTACCGGTGACACGGTTACCGTGAAAGTTCGCTATGAAAACAACAACACAAAATCCTTTACCAATGGATCAGTTGAAATCTTTCTTCCTGATCAGTACACCATTACCGCAACAAACAAGGGAATCATCGACAAGGTGAGCAATGCGGTAGTAATCAGTCTCCGCGATTTCCCAGCAGGAGCTTTTGGAACAGCGGTCGTAACCGCACAGGCAACAGGAAAGTCTGGTGATTTTGACCAGGCGATGACCCAAGCGGGAATGAAAATCGGCGGTGTGGTATTGAAAGTTGCCGACATTGACGAATATATTATTGCATCGAAATCTTCTTCATCTTCAAAATTAGGTGCATCAGCATCAGGTACGGGGATGTTACCAGGAACAATTATTGGATGGTTACTCTTACTCATTATTCTCGCAGCAATTGTGATCATCGGACGACGTTATTTTATGAAGAAAGATTATTAGGAAACAGATATACTTTTTACAAAAAAACTGCTCTTGCAGTTTTTTTGTTTTTTTGATAGGATGGCTGTACGGAAAATAACTTTCTCCTGAAAATTATTTTCCCCACTCCCCTGTAGTTCTCCACCAGCTGGCGGAGGTAGAGAGTTTGTTAAAAAAATATTCCCCTGTAGCTCAGCGGTAGAGCAATCGACTGTTAATCGATTGGCCGTAGGTTCGAATCCTACCGGGGGAGCAAATTAACCATTTCTGGGTATTTATCAATTAAATCTTTATTCCATAAAGGTTTTTTTGGTTCGAAGGTTGTAGAAATTGAATTTACCAATTCTGATATTTCTGATACCCAAGAAAGCGGTTTCGTCAAAGTAATAAAGAGTTTTTTGTCGATTAGGGTGAGGTTCGAACCTAATGCATAAATGATGTCTTTTTTCTGTTGTTCTGTGCCATTAATGAATATTTTATGAATGTTTTCAGAAAAATTAAATACATTTTCAAGGTTTTCATACCAATTATTTTTATCATCTGCCCATAAGGCTAGTTCATCTATGATTGTCTGTTTTTTTTGTATGAAATACAGATCTTTTTTCTTTAAATTCATCTTCAGTTATTTCATTTGATGCACGCATTTTCATATACCCGTTGTATTCATCCTCTAATCTTTGAAGTTGTTGATTAAGTTCACTCTGTTTCTTTTCTTGTTCGTGAATTATATCCCGGTGCTCATCTTTAATTATATTTAATGCCCAGGTTATGAATTCTTTAGGTAAAGTGATTTGTTTTATAAATTCTGATATTTGTTCTTGGAGTTTATTTTCTTGGATACTGATCCCTTTTTGTTTACAAGGTAAACCAGTTGTAGGGTCCACACGGTTACCTGTACAGTGATAATAAATATAGGTATGAGTATTTCCTGATTTAGTACGTTTAAGTTTATGTTCAGCTGTAATATTACAACCACAAACACCGCACTTTATAGGACCTTTAAAAGTAAAATCATATTGTTGTGTTTTTATTGGATTTTTATTACCAAGCATTCTCTGTATTAAATCGAACTCTGATCTACTGATCATTGGTTCATGTTTTCCTTTATAGTAAATTCCACTCCCTTTCGGATATTCGAAGTCGCCATAATAAAATGAGTTACTAAAATTTAAAGTAAAGGTGCTTAATCTTATTGGTTTGCCAACTTTAGTGGTTTTTGCCCATTCTGAAACTACTTTTCTATGAAGTGCAGCTATTGAGGTTTGACCTAGTAAGTATTCTTTAAAAGCATTTTTCATTACATAAAATGCATCATCATTGATTGAAATAGTTTTTTGACCTTTAATCGCTCCTGTATTCTTGTATCCAAAGGGTGGTTGATATGGACACCAACCAAGCTCTGCTTTCTTTTTTAATCCACGTTTTACATCGACGCTCAACTCTTTGATAAACTGATTAGCCATCCCAAACTCTACATACATTGATAAAACATTATCATCAGGTGTGTATGCGCTACCAGCAGCTTGGTAGATATGCAATAGTTGCGTTTTTTGTAATAAGTCCATAATCATACCACCATCCACTGCGTTTCTAGCTAGGCGATTCAATTTCCAGCACAATATTCCTTTTGCCTCACCTTTTTTGATTCGTTTAACCATTCTATCAAACTCAGGTCTTTCACCAGTATTCTTAGCTGATTTTGATTCAGTTATAATATCTATAATTTTAAAGCCCATCTGCTTTGCTATAGATTCTAATAACTCTACTTGTGCATCAATTGACGTAACTTGTCGTTCTTCTGATTCACTCGATTTGCGAGCATAGATAAAATATTCAATATTTGGATCAACATTTTTCATATTATTAATAATTATGTAAGCAGTAAAGGGCCAAAGAGAAATAAACTTAAGTTGCTACACAGAAGACACTCTCTGACCCATTACTGCTCTTAAATTTAATAATCTTACCATGTAGCAATACCAGTATACCAAATTATGGTAACTATGGTAACTCTTCCTCATCCTTATCTTTTTCAACTATATACTGCATAGAAAGACTCTTCAAGTGGTCTTTTAGTTTTCCGATATCAATATATGACTTATTTCCAGTACCTTTTCTTGGTTCAATACTTAACTTATTACGCAAGCAAGAACCGATTAGTTTTGGGTTTGTTGAATCTTTGAATAACTCATCTTTGTTTATTATTGAGCAAATATCAGAAATATAGATTATATTAATCCCATTTTTCATAAAATCTGTGTATATGATATTAAAAATCTTTGACTCAAGAGAATCAGATTCTTGATTTTGTACCTGTCGGTAATGATCTATTACTACTGATTTCAAAGAGCAAATATGGTCTACGTTATTCATTAAACTAACCAATGGTTTCATAATTTGATTGAATCTCATAGGAATATTTTTTATGTGAACAATTTGGTTTTCTGATATCGCTGGCTGATACTTTAATCTAAACATTAATAATCTACTCCTGATATCGCTCGCTTCAGCATAAAATTCTTCATTTAGATCTGTAAGTATATCAGGTCTAGGTTCCTTATTAGTTAGTACTCGTGCTATAAACCGAGATTCCAATGCTTTATCTCTAAATCTCTCACGACTCGCAACAATTTTTGGTCCGAAAACATTGTATGTTTTTACTGAATAAGTGTTTTCTCCTTCTGTCTTATGAATTGGGAATCCTTTTGAATACCCACTATTCATAATTTTAGTAAAAGTACTCCGCATATCTGTTTGGTATTCGAAATCAGCTTCATCATACACTACGGTCCCTTCGAGATCATTAATCATTCGGAACAATGATGCTGATGATGTTGCACCACTCATAAATATTGGATGATAACACAATGATCCAATTGTTTGGAGCCACCGTGTCTTTCCTGAGCTATACTGACCAATTACACGTAAATAGGGTAGCGTGTTAAATTGCTCATAAATCCAAGCGAGAATTACATAATATGCACAGACAATTTCAAAATCTTTATCAATGTCCACATATTTATGGATAAAAGACAGTACGGAATATAATAGTTCATTAAATTCAGAATACTGTATAGGTTCTCCAGGTAATAATACTGTCTTATGTGTGATTAAGGGCGAATCTCCATTTATTGGATAAATAGTATCTCCTTTAACATCTAGTGATTCAATGTAATTAATCTGATCTTTTTCAAGATAGCAGAACTTTGTTGTTTGGTCTGGCAATAGTACCGATTGATACTTCTTCCCGTCAGTTGATAATGATAATTTTATATTTTTTTGGTATTTTTTCATATATTTAATATATTGGATAATAATTTATAGACTTTATTAAAACGTTTTGTTCTATCAAATGATATAAAGTCAGTTCCTTTTACAGGGTAACCTTTGAATTTGAGATATCTCAGGAACTGAATAATGTGTTTATTATTTATTTGTACAAACTTTTCGTACTCTTGCATATAGTTATTTGATAACTTGTAGAGACAATCTAGTTAAACTTAAAATTCTCTGACTTATTTCTACAACTTCAATATCGGTCAATTGAATGCCGTATTGTTGAAAATATAGTTCTTTGAATAGAAGTGTATTTTTACTTAAATTGCTCATATTTCTGCTAATAAGGCCCAAAAAGTAATAGAGGACCAGAGTTATACTATAAAGGGGCTTATTTGAATAAAACACCCTATTTTATGTCATCCTCAATGAGTTATAGAGGATCGATATAAAAATTTTAGTAATAATTTTCTGTCAGGCGGGTCATAGCTGTTACTAGGTATAAACAAATCGAATGATTTTTGGATCGTACGCTTTGTAAACATTTTGCCGCGCACAGCTTTTACTAAAACTATGTAATCTCCGAGATCGGGGAATTTTTTCTGGAAGATAATAAATCTTCGATTAAGTGAGCGCATATTTACTGATTAATATTTTAAATAATAAAAGTTTCATTGATGCGTTAACGCTAATCAATAATTAAAACATAACAAAACACCCTTAGTGCAAATAGAGTGCAATAAGGGTGCTATTTGTTTAATCCTTAAATTTTATAACAATATTTTCTGCGGCATATACATAATGCGTTTTATCTTCTATTTTAAGAAGTAATATTTTTTTATTTTTTGAAGACATGATTTTTTTATTTAATAAACTTCCTCTACTACCACTATTTATATAATTTAATGCGCTTTTGAGATCTGATATATCAGGGCTATGAGGGTCATGATAATAATGTCCATTTTTTGCTATTTGAGCTAAAATTTTGTATTCTCTACTTTTCTCTTTTATAGGAAGCGGGTCATTATAGTTTCTATTTACATACAATGCATATTTTTTTAAAAAAATAGGTTCTTTTGAAATTTCAATAATAGTTTTATTAGATTTCGGTAGAGAAAAATTATTTAAATCATTTTTAAAAGAAATTTCAGCGACATAGAAGCACTTATCCGAAACATTCTGCTGATTAATTTTAATTATAGTAAGATAATTTAATTTCTCTAGAGTGATTATTAAATGAAAAAACATGAAAACTCTTTCTTTATAGAATTTATTAAGTCTATTTCTTAAACTTAATCTAGAGTTAATTAAAAAAGACTTATCAAATGTGTTTCTTAAAGTAATAACATCATTCTTTGCCCGGCGCTGTTTTTTTGTGATCAAACAAAACTGTTCTAATTGTTTAATAAATAGTATTTTACTTGTATTATTTTTTATACAAAAACCACTTCTATATATATACTCCTTTGGAATTAGCTGATCATTAATAAATAGATCTATATATTGATCTAAATCACTTTCAATATTTTGGTTTTTTTTAATAAGATTAAAACTTATATTTTCTAATACATTTATACATATATCTAATAGAAAATTATGTTTAAATTCCAAAGTACTTGGATCTAATGAAAGAAGTTTACGGTAATTCTCAATAATTTCCCTGACTATTTTTAAAGAAAATTTATTATTGTAGACTTTCTGGATATGTGAGATTAGGTTATCTTTTACAAACCCTTTTTTGATTAATTTAAATTGTTCTGAAACCCAATCAAGTTCTCCATCATTATATGTTACAGATAAACCAAGGGGTTTCTTTGTAATTCTTAAAGGTGTTTTTTTATAATATATTTTTTTAAATTCATCTAAATTGAAATTCAAATCCCTTACTTGGAATTTATAATTATCAATTAATGAAATAATAAAACAAAGATAATCAATTTTACTCCACTCAAAAGGTTTATTTTCATAAAAAAAATAACTACTAATAATGGGCTCTCCGGGAAATTTTTTTGATATTAAATAAGTTAATACTAATGCTCCATCATCAATCAAATATGTAGTATTTAAGTTTTCGTCTTTCATATATTTATTATAGTAAATTAAAATAATTTATGCTATATTTGTAATGTTCCCCATATATTTAAAAAAACGAAGTTGGTCGTTCATTTTTGTCATTATTGTGACTAAAGAAGGGCGGCCGAGTCCACAATAAGGGCGACTTCGTTCGAATATGTGGGGAACAGCTTGGCTGTCCCTTTTTGTTTGTCGAAAAATACAGACAAGTTAATATAATTTTACATAGACCTGTTCCCCTATGTCATCACAAACCAACTCCGAGCAGGAGCTTCTTGCTCGTATTTCTGAACTTGAAACAGAAATAAAACAATTAAAAAAACAAAAGAAATACGGACTCGTATGGGAAGACCATACCGAGGATGTAGTTTTACAGTGTCAAAATAATGTACCCATACTCAAAGAAGTTAAAAGTAGAAAGATCGTAGATAAGGATACGACTAAGCCGACCAATATATTGATCGAAGGAGACAATTATCACGCTCTTTCTGTTTTGAACTACACTCATCGTGGCAAGATTGATGTGATCTATATCGACCCGCCTTATAATACTGAAAATAATGATTTTAAATATAATGATACTTTTATAGACAAAAATGATAACTATAGACATAGTAAATGGATTTCTTTTATGAATCTCAGATTAAGATTAAGTAAGTATCTAATGTCTGAAAATGCAGTTGTATTTATTTCTATTGATGACAGAGAACAAGCACAATTAAAACTACTATGTGATAGTGTTTTTGGTGGGGATAATTTTGTTACAAACTTAACATGGATTAAAAAGGAAAAAGCATCAGGCGTACCACCAAAGACTATGATAATTCCTAATTTTGAATATATATTAGTTTATAAAAATAATGATTTTTCTTTTAAAGGATCAGAACGAAGTTTAAAAAGTTATAAACAAGATAAAGAAGGTAGATATTGGAGATATATGCCAATCCAAGCAACAGGTTTTCAAAATAATTTTTTCACAATTGTTAATCCTAAAACGGGTAAGGGTTATCATGGAAATTGGGCTTTATCTCAAGAAACAATTAATGAAATTATTAAAAATGAACGACTAATTTTTCCTAAAAAAGATACTGGAAAACCAGTCCGACTTGTGTATGCAGATGAAATGTCAACAGAAGGTAGTGCGATTTTTTCTGCACTTGGAAAGTTTGATAGTGAAACAGCAACAAAACAATTTAATCAGATTTTTGGAAAGAAAGTTTTTGATTTTCCAAAACCCTTAGACCTTATTCAATTTATTTGTAGTCAAAGTAATAAAGATTCTGTAATTCTCGACTTCTTTGCTGGCTCAGGCACCACAGGTCACGCGGTCATGGAACTCAATAAACAAGACGGTGGTAATCGCCAGTTTATCCTGTGTACCAATAATGAAAACAATATTTGTGAGGAGGTAACTTATGAGCGCCTCAAACGTGTTATGAAAGGTTACAAGAATAAAAAGGGAGAAACAGTAGAGGGTCTGGGCGGAAATCTACGATATTTTAAAACAGAACTCTGTGATGTCGGAAAATTATCTCGTGTTACTGATGATAAAAAACTTGCACTCACCTATCGTGTCGGAGGACTCCTGGCTCTCAAGGAAAATACCTTTGAAGAAATAGAACACACTGATCACTGGCAGATATTTATGGAACACAATGCGTGTACTGCGGTGTATTTTAGCGAGGATAAAACACTCCTCCATGATCTGATTAAAAAACTCGGAGACTATCATGTCCCTGTAAAAATGTACGTATTCAGCTGGTCGAAAAACGAATACGCAAGTGAATTATTAGATTATAAACACATAACGGTATCAGATATCCCAGAGCCAATACTCGCCGTGTATCGTGATATTAACAACCTATAAGTATATGATTACTCTCAAACCGTTCCAAGAAAAAGCAATAAACGCTCTCAAAGAGAGGTTTCTATTCGAGTGGAAAACAAAAATGAATCACAAGGAGATAGTATTCAAATCTCCTACAGGATCAGGTAAAACCGTGATGATGGCACAGTTCCTGCGGGACCTCACAGGTGATCCACGTATGAGTATGGATGATACCAAGCGTGCGTTTATCTGGCTCGCACCAAAGGGATTGGAACAGCAAAGTAAAGATAAACTGTTTAGTTATTATGATGGAGCCAGTGAATTAAATCTGGTAGATAAGTCACATATCCAGACTGGATCCATGTCACATAACGATGTATTATTTATCAACTGGGAACTCCTGCGTGCTAGTAACGCAGATACACGAAAACTTCGTGGGACCAGTGGTGAAACAGGTTACACGTTTGATGAGTATCTCTCAAACTCTCATGACAAAGGTATTCAAACTATTGTGATTATCGACGAAGACCATATTGGTGCAGGGTCAGACCTTTCAATAGAACTTATTGATCAAACTATTAAACCTCGTATCGTTATACGAGTATCGGCAACACCAAAACAAAAACCTGATGTAGAAGTACCTCATCATGAGGTGATCGAAGCCTGCTTAATCAAGGAAAAGATTATTTTCCAAACAGAGGATGATTTAAAAACTATCAGTGGATCTGAGTCAGATACAGATATAAAACTATTAGAACTTGCATATCAAAAGAGACTTGAATTGAAACGTGCCTATGAAGAATTAAATATAGATATTAACCCATTATTACTCATCCAACTACCAAATGATGACAAGGCATCTAAAGAAACTAATAATCAATCAAAAGAAATTATTGCACGAGAATTCTTGCGTGATAAAGGAATTGTTCCTGAACATATTGGTACCTGGCTCTCTCAAAACAAAGAAAACATGGACCATGTAGAGAAAAACAATAGCCCTGTAGAGGTGGTATTATTTAAACAAGCTGCTGCAACAGGGTGGGATTGTCCACGCGCAGGAGTATTGGTGATGTTTCGGGAGATTAAAAAAGATGCTTTTTATATTCAAACCGCAGGGCGTATACTACGTATGCCAGAGGCAAGATATTATGAGAATAATATCCTTAATCGCGGGTATTTATACACTAACCATGAGAGAAACAAGATCCTCGAAGAAATTCGCAAATCAGGCGACACGTCAGTCCGTCTCAGTGATATATCATCACCACGTAAAGACAATATCCCTGTTTACACCCTGCCTACTACTCTCATGAGTCGTAGTAGTTATAACGATTTAGGAGATAGTTTTCAAAAAACTTTTTTCAAGGTTGCAGAAGATAGATTGGGTATAAAAGACCCTCTAGAAGCCTCAAAAACCCTCTCTGAACGTGGTTTTACACCTGAAATGGCATATGTAGAGTCAGAGTGGATTACTGGTATAGAACTGGATAATTATGATGAGTTTAGATCAGAAGCACTTGATGAAGGTATTGCTCATACTATGCACATGTCTGAACATGACATTGAGCGAATATATAATCTCCTCTGTTTTGATTTTATCGCCAAACAAACAGACGAAAAAAAGAAATTTGCTCCTGAGCGTTCTTGGGGTAAAGTAAAGACCGCTCTCAATGTATTTTTTACAACGTACACACAATTACCACGTAAAGATATCTATGCTCTGATCGTCAGAGACATGGTTTCAGAGTCAGGAATATTACGAGGAATAATTGAAGAGTCTCTCAGTGTATACAGACCTATACGTGACAATGAGGTTGGAGAACGTGAGGCACGCAAAAAACGTACAGAAAACCTGCAAATACTGGCACCGATAGTATATTTCCCTGGTAATTACGTAGAGAACAAGGAGTATAAAAGGTGTGTCACAGAGACGTGTTATATTTCTGATAAATTACCTCAAAATGAAAAGAATTTTATCGAGTTTTTAGACAAGCATCCTTCAGTTAATCACTGGATGAAAAATGGTGATAGTGGCTCAGACGCACTCGCAATAGATTATCATTCAGTTATTAATAACAAGGAATCACTCTTTTACCCAGATTGGTTTATATGGACGGACAAAGGTTTATGGGTAGTTGATACCAAGTCTGGTATTACAGCTAGTGACCCAGATACAGCACAAAAAGCAAATGCCTTACAAAAAATGCTTACAGGTTACCAGCAGGTTTATGGAGGGATTGTGGTCCCTGATGAACCAAATGGATGGAAAATACACACAGAACATTCATATAAATATGATACGTCACTTAAAGGTTTTAAGAATTTTGGAGAATTATTATAAAATATAAAATACTTTTTAAAATTATGTTAGCAGTACTATTATATATACCAATATTAGCTTATATTATATGGTATTTAACAGATTATTAATTTATTTTTTATGTATGACCACAACATACAATGATTTATCAAAGAACCACTATTACGAAAATAGTGGTTCTTTGATCTACGATATCGGAAAATAAAATATAAATAATCTTACTTAAATGTATTGACTAATAATTATATAGGTGTCAATAAATATAGTAATAAAGTGTAGTATGGGGGGGGTGAGAGTAGGGTATAGATGATATAAAAAATATACTAAACTGTTTCTCCTAAATAGGGAATACACAATTCCTTACCACTCTTCTTAATTTTTTCAAAGAAGTTTATTTGACTCCTTCCATCTCTTGCAGATCGTTCTCGTGATATTCCTTTCATACTGGAAGCCATATGAACGATATGTCTCCCATGCTTTTTATTGAGTCCGTCCACTGTTTTAAATATATCTGCAATATCATTGTTCACTTGGTGGTAACTAAACAGATCTTCTTGAACATGTTCTTCATCAACTAAATCTGTCAAAGTTACCCCTGTTGTTCTATATACCTTGTCTTGGATAGATATACGATCAAACTGTTCTCGTATTTTACCCAGTATTACGTTAGGTAGGTTTGAGGACTCATCTAACTTAATCTGGTATGTTTCAAATTTAAGTTCCTTGGTCTTGAGAAACCATGTTACGGTCTTTGCTCGCAGATTATGATTTCGTGCCTTTATACAGGCATTTTCGACGTTTCGTGACAGTTCTGCAAACAATTCTTCCTTATCTGTTTTAAATGGATAGAAACTCAGGGTTCGAGAAATAGATTTCGGATTCTCTCCTGGCTCTGTGTCTAATAGATACTTTTGCTTACAGTTTAGTTCATACCAGAGATCAATCAGAGGTTTATGCGCAAAAGAAAGTAATCGTTCCTCAGACAAATTCACAAAGTCATCTGCGGTCGTAATACCTTTTCTTGTTAGTAGATTTGTAGAACTTGCTCCAATACCCCAAACATTACCAACGGGCAACTTAGAGAGAAATTCGAGAAAGTTTTCTTTGGTGATCATTGCAATTCCGTGTGGCTTGTTCCACTTGGACCCCACCTTAGCAAGTACCTTTGTAGGACCACATCCAATGGATACAGAAATATTTAATTCTTTTTGTATATCATCCTGTATATTTCGCAGAATTTGTTCATGACTCATATCATTAATTCGATCGTAATCTGTGATATCTGCAAAGCACTCGTCGATACTGTATTCTTCAACAAGATCGGTATATCTGCGAACTATCGCAAACATTCTGCGGGAATACATGGCATATGCTTCATAATCTGATGACACAATGATTGCTTGAGGAAAATCTTTTTTAATCATGTACACAGGCATTCCCCGAGTAATACCAAGCGCTTTTGCTTCATAGGACATAGACGTTGCGATACCTCTTTCACTTCCTGTTACAACAGGTTTACCAAATAGAGCTGGGTTTTTTGCAGATTCAACAGAAGCGAAAAATGAATCCGCATCTAGATGTAAAATATACTTGGTCATACTAGTATTTTCTAATTACAGCCGTAACGACTCCTTGAATACGAAGCTCTTCTTTTGGATAAATGTTTTTGAATGCTTTATTTGCAGGTTCTAGAAAGAACCTACCATCTTTTTTACGAAGATATTTGAGAGTATATTCACCATCTACTTCTGCAACTACAATCTTATCTGGCTTTGCATTCTCTGTTCGATCGATAAGAATCATGTCGCCATCAAAAATACCTGCGTCCTTCATAGAATCTCCCTTAACAGAAAGCATGTATGTTGCTTCTTTGTGGTCTATGAGTAGTTCATCTAGTGATAACGTATTTGAAGCATCTTCATCAGCAATAGTGGGGAAACCTGCTTCAATAAGACCGAGCACTTTTAGGGTAAAGAATTCTGGTCCCCTTACTATCTTTTTATTTTCACGTACAAGAAAGCCCTCTTCAACTAATTTATTTACGTAGTACTTTGTGGTCAATATAGAAATTTCTGATTTTCAATTTCTTTGGGTCCATACAATACGAGTATATTCGTACTATCGTACGAAGTCAAGGTAGTCTTCGATATTGTGAAGAATGTCAGTACTTGACATATTATAAATTATAAGTACTATTACCTTTGAATTTTTAACAAATTAATATAAACTAGTTCAGTATGACACAACACATCGAATCGAATCCAAACATGCTCATGAAGAAGTATGCAACTCCTGAAATAATGGAGCAATTAGCAAATGTAGTAACTCCTCATGGATGGACTGCAACAAAAGCAATTCAATCAGGTATCGATAATCCTGACTCTAACATCGGTGTATATGTAGGTGACCCAGAGTCATATACTATGCTTGCACCACTTGTAGATCCAGTAATCCGTGAATATCATAACTATGATATGTCAGGACACAAAAGTGATTTTTCACTTGAAGGATTATCACTCGAAAACCTAGACCCTGAAGGAAAGTTTGTTGTCTCTACTCGTATTCGTGTAGGAAGAAACTTTGCAAAGTTTGCATTTCCAACAGCTATCAGTCGTGAAGACCGAAAAGCAATGGAGTCAGAAATCAAAGCAGTATTTGATACACTTCCAGCAGATCTTCAAGGTGAATATCATTCACTCGAAGGTATGTCAGAAGAAGTACGCCAGCAAATGGTAAATGATCACTTTCTTTTCAAACAAGGAGACAGATTTCTAGAATCAGTAGGTGTAAACCGTGACTGGCCAGAAGGGCGTGGAATATTCTTTTCTCACGACAAGAAATTCCTTGTTTGGGTATCAGAAGAAGATTCAATGCGTATTATCAGTATGCAACCAGGTGCAGACATTGCAGAAGTATTTATACGTCTTCGCAACGCACTAGATCATATGAACCAGCACATTGATTTTGCATATGATGACATTCGTGGGTATCATTCTGCGTGTCCTACTAACCTCGGAACTGCGATGCGTGCTTCGGTACACATCAGAATCCCTAAACTCTCTCAGCAAGAGAATTTTACACAAGTATGTAAAGATTTAGGATTGTCTATCCGTGGTATTCATGGAGAACACAGTGAATCATCTGATGGTATCTATGATATCTCTAACAAGAGAAGACTTGGTATTACTGAACGAGAAATCTACAATGAACTCTACAATGGAGTAAAGAAATTGATTGAATTAGAATCATCTCTTTAATTTCTTACTTTTTAGAATTATTAAACCCACTAATCGAAAGAGAAGTGGATTTTTGTTTAATCTAATATTGAAGACTATACCTCTTAAACTACATACAAGCTAAATATATAAAATAATATGAATATGTATAAATATTAAAGTAATTAAAAGACTAAAATTTTGACATTGACGAGCATCTATTGCAATAAACTATCATTTAAGTGGATACCTATACATTTTAAGTACATATTATTAGAAATAAGTTACCATAGTTACCTTAATTTACCATACACCTCTCTAATCTCATCATTTCAATCGGACAAGTTCGAAGTGTAGTCGATAGGCGGAGCAAATATTGACAAATAGGTTGTAATATGCTATACTATATAGAGTAGTATAGTTCTTTGATATTTGATTTTAATTATGAAGGTTGGATTGATTTTCTAAGTTTCTTGATAGAGATTTGGAAAATCAATTTAACTGTTAATAATAATTAAAATTCAAAAAAGATGGAAACAACAACAAAAAATGCACTCAATGGAGATGCTGTTAGTAAACTTTTTATGTCGCTTCTTTTTCAGGAAAATGAAGTGAAAGATGGAAAACCAATTGTTGAACCAAAGGTAGGAGCAGGTATAAGAGCAAAAGCTTACGGTTTTTTCCCCGAAAGAATTGAAGCCAAAAAGGAAGAAATCAAAGAAATGCTTTTACAGCTTCCGAAAGAATTTATGGAAAGTGGTGGTGGTGGTTGGACATTCCTCAATGCCTGTGTTACAAAAGATGGCGACCAGTGGACTGACTTTCACGAAAGAATGGAGCAACTCTTTGCAATGGGAAACGCACTTGATTTGTGCGAATATCAGCTACCAAGAGAAATGTGGTCAATGATGCCTGGAGGTATGCCGTATGTTGTTGTAAAAGATAAATCGTTTTAAGAACGACAGTATCAGCGAGCCGTAGAAAGAGCCAAATTACTTTTTACGGCTCTTTCTATTTTTATGAGTTCTGAAGTGTCTCAATCGGAAATAGCTCAAAAATCTTAGAAAACTCCAAATCACTTTTAATTTTAACCCAATTCAGAGTTCTGAATGTGTCCAACAAAGGGAGCCCTATTGAGCGAATTCATGCGTGCTCGAGATGTATTATTTATAAATGAAAACACCAATAGGTTTTTGGTGTTTTCATTTTTTAAATGTATGTACCTCATTAACAAAGATCAAAACAACATAGAAAAACTTGAAGAGATCACATTCAAATCTGCAGGATTTAAGGAACGTCAACATCTTCAAGAATGGATCGCAAAAAACCCTCAATCACTCGGTGAGGAACTTTTGATTATTCAAAAAGAATTTTCTGGTTTTGATGATACTAATGAAAGATTAGATCTACTAGCTCTGGATAAACAAGGAAATCTTGTGATTATTGAAAATAAATTAGATGATACAGGACGTGATGTTGTATGGCAATCGCTCAAATATGCTTCTTATTGTTCTAGTTTAACAAGTCAAGATATTGAAAATATTTTTAACGATTATCTTAAAAAACAAGGTAACAAAGAAAGTGCTAGTGTAATACTTGAAAATTTCTTTGACAATGAAGATTACAAAGAGAAGTTGAATACAGGAAACAGTCAGCGAATTATAATGGTTGCTGCAGAATTTAGGAAGGAGGTTACATCAACTGCATTATGGCTTCTTAACTATGGACTTACAATTCAGTGTTTTAAAACAACACCGTATAAACTTGGTGAAAAACTCCTCTTGGATTTTGCTCAAATTATACCTATAAAGGAAGCAGAGGATTATATTATTAAAGTAGCTTCAAAAAATCGTGAAGAAGTTGATAATCAAAAAGAATTGCGAAATAGATTTACTATTCGACGAAGTTTCTGGACTCAATTTCTTAAAGAGATTAATAAAAAAAATAACTACTGTATGAATAATAGCCCAGTCGAAGAGTCTTGGATTGGAACTGGCTCCGGCGTTAGTGGGATTAATATAAATTTAGTTGTTGCAAAGTCTTATGCGCGAGTTGAAATCTATATAAATAAATGAGTTATTCAGAATAAAGAGATTTTTGATTATTTATTCAAACAAAAAGATAAAATTGAAAAAGATTTTGGAGCGCCGTTAGTATGGGAACGAATGGATGAAAAAGTTACTTGCAGAATTAAGTGGCAACTGGACGGGGTGAGTGTTTATGAGGAGTCTGATTATAATAAAATGAATGAGTTTCTTATTGATGGAATTGAACGAATAAGAAAGGCATTTGCTGAACCAATAAAGAATTTATAGCTGCACGAGACGCGTCGATATATCACACTGGAGGTATTTATAATCACCTTGCTCTGTAAGGAATCAAAAGTTCCGGTCTCGAGTCGGTGAGTACTTGACTTTTATTAGTTTTTATACTATATATACGCTTATAATAGTTCTTTGTTATCTGTATTATTTATAGGTTAGTTGAGTTTTTTCTGTTTCTTCTGGAAGTAGAGATAACTTAATTAATCAAATAAATAAAAAAAAAAAATGAAAAACAATCAAGCGCTTATTGTAGATCACTACGCACAATACCAAATTGGTACGCCTGAATACGTTGTAGCTTTGGCACAATTTCAAAGAAGTCATAATCATCCCTTAAAGCTTTCCTTTCGTGGGAAAACAGATCAAGAAGCTTTTGAATTAGCTTCTAAAGTTTTAGAACTCGAGAATATTTCAAGCGTTGATGCTTTGGCATTGGCTGAAGATGTAACTGGTATTTCTTACAAAGAAGGACCAGTAAATTTGAATCCTACTACATATCTCGGGATAGAGTTTCTTGGTGAAATTTCTGAACGTAAAAGAGAACTTGCAAAGATTACTGACGACACCACTCTTTCAAATGATTTAAATAATTATATTAGAATCGTTGAAGATGAAGGTTTTGAAAAAGTCCTTGAAATACCATTTCAAAAGATAGATGAATGGAATGGTAAAATTACTACCAGAAACGAAAAGTTTTTTATCTTTTTTAATAAAGAAGATGGAATATTACTTTCGTTTGACACATACAATGGTAAAGGTGTAAACGGTGGTAATTTTTATTATAATATCATTCCAACAACAGAAGATTTTTGTAAGCATACATCTTCAGGGGGTATTGAAAAAATTAATGGCACATCCGTTTACGTAGGTGATCATGATTGTCGTGAGAATTTTCGTCTGACAGTAAATAGATTACGTCAGAATGGAACATTATTATGCAAATGGCTGGCAGTTCCACATATTTGGTTAATACATCATGGCGAAACTCCAAGTTCTCATGATATAAATTTGGATTACAGTCAATTAACTAATCAAAAGTTATTACAGTTACCTGAATACGTATTGGAAGCTATAACACCTACATTGGATAATATTTTTGCTTATGCTCCTGAAAATGAAGTGCGAACAAAAATCCAACAAGATCTTTTTGATCATTTAAAGAAAAATGGCAAGATCTCAAAATTAGTAATAGAATCTAAATCAGGACTAGAAACCGAGATTACAGATTTTCATTTGCTAGAGTACTGGAGAGAACATGCCAGTATCGGAAAAGATTACTGTCGTGGACGTGCATTGTGTATTGAAGAAAAAAGTAAGTCAGGTATAATTGTTTCATCTAAGATCGATCAAACAATTACACAAACAGCTCAATTTTCTATACGCGATGTAATAAAATTCGAATAATATAAACCCACCCATAGAAAACCTACGTTGGTGGGTTTTCTATTATTATAACTATCTTACTATTGTTCTCACTAACCTCTGTATATCCACTACGCAGGTTCGAAGTGTAACCGATATGCGGAGCACTTGACTTTTATTCATATTTATGATTATATATGTATATAATAGTTCTTTAGAATATTTGGTTATTTAGTCGTATTTATTGGGTTTTCTTTGCTTCTAATGGAAGTAAAGATAACTCAATAAATAACAATTAAAAAATCAAAAAATGAAAAATCAAAAAATTATTCTTTGGAAAATGAATATGTGCAAAGAAAATGCTTACAAAGACCAGTATGGTGTACCGCATAGAGCAATTGTTGTAGAAGAAGAGATATTAGCAACAATAGTGGAATATAAGACTCTCACTATAGAAGATTCAAAACATTTTCGGCCTTTTGCAATAAAAGCAACATCTGAGGACGGTAGATTTTTTCTCCTTGCCAGGGATTGGACCTCTTATTGGTATGAAACTGATTCTAAATTCAAAAAATTAAAAGCAGACTTTAAAAATGCGGTAACAGAGTTCAATACGATGGAGTACCAAAAGAATAAGCTTCCTCAGGATACGTATTATATGATACCTGTAATCCGTGAAAATGGGGACTTAGCTATTCCACAAGATGTTGGAAAGTGTACTTGTCCGCATTATTTTAGTAATGGTTATATGAAATTTCATTGGTATTACAAACCAAATGGACACTGTGAGTGTCTTTCAAAAAAAATATAAAGAAAATCCACTTGGTGGTAGAAAATCTCTACTGCTCGGTGGATTTTTTCTTTTTATTAGTTCAGAGGTACTAGTATTGGAAACATCTCAAATATCTTACTAAACTCAAACTCCCTCTTAATGCTCGTCCAATTGAGAGTTCTGAACTCGTCCAACAAAGGGAGCACAAAGTAATTGTTCACCACTCGCAGAACTTGCTGGTGATTTGCTGTAATTATACAACCTATCAATCATTTAGATTGGTAGGTTTTTTATTAGAAAAATCCATTTCTCCATTTCGTTCATGTCACAAAATACAGTATACTGCGTAATATGATGATGAAGCTCTTGGGAAATACGTTTTGTGATTATTATGAAGCCTCGCGCGATAATACCACGACGTTTGAACAACTCTATACACAATGGTTCCAGCCGATCTATCGATACCTGTTTTTCCGCGTTCGGAATTATGATATTGCAATGGATCTGTGTCAGCAGGTTTTTCTGAAATTATACCAATCACAGGATTGTGTTATCGCTGAGCAGGAACATCGATATCTGTATACCATTGCGCGGAACACGTTGATTGATTATTTACGGAAAAAGAAATCAATTATTGTTGATGATCCAGAATGGTTTCAGTCGATTGCCAGTAATGATGAAGATCCAGAGTCGATTGTAGACACTATGATGACTACTAGGGATCTTCGAGAAGTTTTGTCACAGATTCCAGAAGTATATCAAGAAGTAATTACCTTGCGATTTTTACAAGATCTTTCGTATGCTGAAATCGCTGATATTATTTCCAAGTCAGAACCATCAGTCCGGAAAATGGTTTCCCGGGGATTGGTCGCCCTCCGGAATCGTATGGAAACATATCTAATTAATTAATTTTTTACACTATGAACAAACTATTTACCCAGTATTGGGATGAACAAAAAAATAGTGGAACACCATCACTGGACGAGTTTCGCCAGATGATGCGAAACGTCACAAATGACGCCCCACAGCGTAATACAGTACAGAGGACGGATATCCCATGGGGAAGGATGTCCTGGTGGTCATTGGTAGCGATTCCCGTAGCGTGTTTGGGTATTTTTATAGGGATCAATAGCGGGAAATTTTCACTAGTTTCTCCACAAAAAATTCCCAATACATCCAACGGTTCTACGATTGCGGTAACGCAATTATCAGTAGATCAGTTGGTTGATTCCATTATTGGTGATACCATGGATGAGCAAGTGATTCTGGATGAAGGAATCTCTGCCGAGGAGGTTATCGATACCAATGAAGATATTCTGGATTCGTTTATTAGTTAATCATTTTATTTTTTATATATGAAAAAAAATTTCACCTATTCAATTATTGTAGGAGTAGTAGTTATTTTGTTGGTTGCGCCGGGCATCTCGTTTGCGAGTACTCGTAAAGGACCAGAAGGTACTCGTAATGATGGAGCACAGTTTTGTGCAACACTTACCAACAGAATACAACAGGCAGGGAGTAATTTTGATGAAAAACATGATAAACTCGAAATTCGACGTCATGATCAATTGAACAAAAAATCTGCACAACGTGCAGAACGCGATACGAAATTAGCTGAACAGCGCCAAGACGGTGACGTCAAACGTGCGAGTCATATTTCTGCATTAGAATCAAAAGCAACGACAGATACACAAAAAGCTGCAGTTCTAAAATTCAAAACAGTATTAGATACCGCGCTCGCTACTCGTCGATCTGCAATTGATACTGCAATGACCACATTCCGTGCTGGTATTGATGGAGTAACGACAAACCGTGTGAATACTGTTGATGCTGCAATTGCACAATTCAACACTGCATGTCAGGCTGCTTTTGCAAAAGCGCAGGCTGATTGTGCTGCTGGTGTAGCCCCACAGACCGCAAAAGCAACATTCGAGGCAAGTATGAAATCTGCGCAAACCGCATTCCAAACTGCAAAGGCTGGGTTCGTTAAAAAAGCTGATGTTACCGCACTTTCATCTGCACGAAAAACTGCAATTACCCAAGCAATGGATACTTTCAAGAAAACGATGGAATCAGCGCGAACAGAATTACAGGCAGCGTTTCGATAATGGTTTATAAAAAATACCTTGTACGTCGGGTGTTTTTTATTAGGAGAAATTGATTATTTGTGTATACTGGTAGCTATTAGTAATCTAATCTCACTATATTATATGGATATTCTTAATGACTTGAAAGATATGGTAGCAGGCGGAGTTGAAGAAAAAATTGAAGCTGCAGCTGCACCGATTGCAGAAGCGATGCCAGAAGGAATCGTTGATGGAGCAGAAGACATGATTGAAAAAGCAACAGGAATGGATCTCGATCTCAATGGGAACGAGGCTCCTGCAGAAAGTGCGCCAGCAGCTGATGCTGAATAATCTTTCAAAAAAATCACCTCGGTGATTTTTTGTTTTGAAAAACAGTTATTTCATGGTACGGTTACTATAGGTATGGAATCGTCGCATAGTGGTCGAGTGCACCACGTTGGAAACCTGGCAAGGTGAAAGCCTTCGAGGGTTCGAATCCCTCCGATTCCGCATTAATCTTTTTTAGCAAAAATATAAAAAATTGCCTACGGCAATAAAAAAGAGGGTTTGCTTTCGCAAACCCTCTAAAGGATTCAAGGATCAAGAAATCAAAAGACTCAAGATCTCAAAGAGCAAGTATCAACCTTGCGGAAGACACACCGAAGCCGAACCGTAGAAGACGCTGGGACTGCCAACATCGCGGGTGTCAAACTTAACCTTTTCGTCAAAGAACCCGAAGTACGGATGCCACGAGAAGTCGCCATTGGCAAACGGAGCAAACTCGTCACCCCCGCAATCAATCCATAGATCATCGTAGTCCTGAAGACGCTCAGGATGAGTCAGAAGCATAATACCAACGGCAAATGGACCCAGACCACATTCGTTTGCGTTCATTACTTCACAGGCACGGCGAACCGAGCGACCGCAATGACGGATACCGAATTGTGCAGGCACCACCAGAATGTCCTGTCCTTCTTGCCCGCCTGCGAGCTTTTGAAAAACGGACACGGATTTGGCGGACTGACGAAGCTGATTTGCACCAAGCTGATCTTCATAGCAGTTGTAGAACTTACCGTTTCTGGTTTGCTTGATCAAGTCGAGCACCTTTTGCACAGCTTCACCATAAGTTGGAGCAACCTTTTCCCAATTTGGAATCAGGAAAAGTTTTTCTGCTCCATTAGGAAGATTTTTCCAAGCTTTACGAGCCCATTCAATATCAAAAGAAGGTTTAAGTCCAAACAATTTACCAATAATCTCAGCTTGTCTTTTCAGGTCTTGCAATACTTCTTTAAATGAAGATTTGCGATCGATTGGCTTGTAACCCGATAGGTAGCCGTAGCTCGACTCAACTTCCTCGGCTGCATACTGGTTGGTGATGGAGAAGCGTTTAACGAGCTTTTTCAGCTCGGCTTGAAACTCTCCTCCGTTTTCGATAAGGCGCTGTTTTTTTTCTGTATCTTTAAATACATCAGTAAAAACATCACCGCAAGTTGAGCGATAATTATCAAGCTCAATTTCTGAATTTAAATCATTCATATTTAATTTTCTTTTTATGATAGCATTTTATAATTATTTGTCAAGCAACGATTTTTTGTAAATACGTTTTATAAAATAGATACTTTTTTAAGTATTTTTTATATATTTTTGATTTTCTCCTCATTACATGGTACAATGAAAATATGAAAAAAATTACCACCATTATTATTGCCCTGAGTCTCTGCGCCTTTGTTGGAGGGACTCTTCCGGTATATGCTGCAACGACATCGGTGAAAAAAACTACTACCAAATCAAAATCAAGTACCTCGAAAAAAACAGTAAAAAAGGTAGCAAAGAAAAAAGTTGCAACACTGCCATCGGTCGCATCACTGGAAAAAGTTTTTTATTATATTCCAGGAGCTGCATCATTTGCGTCATTACAAATGTATCAGGATTCGATCAAGATTCTGGCACCGCAATCGTATACGGTTGATATCGAAGGGAACCTCTCTGGAGGTATTCATGAAAAAGTACAAGAAATTGTTCGAGCAAAGAATATACAGGTACTCCCATTAGTGAGTAATAAAAACTTCAGCCAGGGATTGATGACTACCATTCTCGCTTCATCTGATCTACAGAATAAAGTAATCGATCAATTGGTTACCGAGGCGAAAGCAAAAAACTATATCGGGTGGCAATTCGATTTTGAACGAGTTGCAGCAACTGATCGTGAAAATTATTCATTGTTCGTAGAACGAGCTGCACAAAAGTTTCGAGAAAATAATCTCCACCTGTCAGTTGCCGTGATTACGCGTACATCAGAAAATCCTACCGATCTCCCAGAGGGGTCATGGGATAACTGGGCAGGGGTCTATGATTACACACGAATTGGGAAAGCAGCAGATTCTGTGGTGTTGATGGCATATGATATGCCCGCATCGACTGGACCAGTTGCAGATATTCGGTGGGTAAAACAGGTGATTGAATATGCAATCAAGTTTATTCCAAAGGAAAAAATCTCCCTCGGTATTCCTGCCTATGGATGGATCTGGGATCATCAATTGAACGTAAAGGTCAAAAGTGCTGGAGATGGAAAGACCCAGGAACTCCTGGTAAACAATCTGTATACGGAAAAAGGATATGATACCACGGTGCAATCTGGATGGATTCGTTATACCCAGGATGGCGTTCCACATACGCTCTGGTATGAAAACACACAGAGTTTCATGGCAAAGGTACGATTGGTACAACAATATCGATTGAAAGGATTCTCGTTATGGGCGATTGGGCTCGAGGATGATGCTATCTGGAATCATATGAAATAAAAATTATTAATTCATTAAAAAACAAGCCATACGAGGCTTGTTTTTTAATGAATTATTCCAAGGTAATTTTTTCAATGATTACATCAGTGACCGGTTGGTCGTTTGGTCCTGTTGGTGTGTTCTCGATTTTTTCTACGATATCCATTCCTTTTGTTACAGTTCCGAATACGGTGTGTTTTGTGTCGAGGAAATTATTATCAGCTACATTGATAAAAAATTGTGATCCATTAGTGTTCGGGCCAGCGTTTGCCATAGCAATAGTCCCGCGTGCATTACTGTTGGTGGCGGTGATTTCATCAGCGAATTGGTATCCCGGACCACCAGTACCCCAGAGAGATTTTTTGGCAGGGTCTTTTGATAATGGATCACCACCCTGGATCATGAAATCTTTGATAACACGGTGGAAACGAACTCCGTTATAGAATCCAGATTCTGCGAGTTTGATAAAGTTGTTTGCGGTGTTCGGGGTGTTTTTTGTATCAAGAGTGATAACAATAGTTCCCAGGTTGGTAGTAAGGGTTGCTTGTGACATAGTTTTTTTAGATGATTCTGTTGAATCAGTATTAGGAGAGGTAACTGGTAATGGTTGTGTTTCTGTGGCTTGTTGCACAGTAAGATCTGATGTTTCGGTAATCAATGGATCAGCCTGTGTGTTTTTTGATTGTTTGATACCTAGGAAGATCAAGAGTCCGATTATTGCAACGAGCACCAGAAAGACGATTGTTTTTTTGACAGTTGGAGACATAGAAATAATTAATTAAGATAAACGGAGAAATTGTTTAATGATAGATCGTCCCCGTTTTAATAAGGTACGCATTTTCCCACGGTTTTGGGTAACTACAGAAAACAGATCACGACCCAAGGTTGCAATAGCAGTATAGAGGTCTGATTCGACAACATCTACAAAATAGTTTTCACCTGATGCAGTAATGGATGCTTCTGCCTTGTATACGTCACCATGTTTGTGATGATTAGTCGTTTTACCAATTTCTACATAGACTCTTCCCGATTCTGGGATAATTTTTGCTGTTTTTGCGAGTTCTTTTTCTACTGCACTACGTAACGCATCGGTGAGTTCGATGTTTTTTGTGGTGATATCAATATGCATAGTATATATAAGTCGCCATGGATATCTCGTTCCATGGGAAATTACGTGCGTACAACCGTATGAGATTCATTCGGTACAGTACTAGTATAGCATGATATTGCTATGTCCTTGATTATCAGGGACAATAAAGGACATAATGAAAAGGGTTTGTAGGATTGAATAGATACTAAAAATCACTTGTTTTTTGAATTTTTTAGAAACTTTTCGCGATCTACCGTAATAATATTCACTATACATGACAATGGGTTTATAATACTCCGTTACACCATCAAAACAGTTGACAAAACAGCTTTTTTTCGTAATATAGCGTATGTTTATTCATTAATCGGGCGAGGGTTGATCTCTTGTCCATGGATGGCGTATTGTTGATAGTATGCAACATTCGGAATTTCCGATCCGTAGTATCAGGTACCCCATTCTAAATCAACCAAACATATGGCAGAAGCATTTGATCGCTCAAAGCCCCATGTAAACGTTGGAACTATTGGTCACGTAGACCATGGTAAAACAACGCTTACTGCGGCAATTTTGAACGTACTTTCTCGTGAGGGAAATGGATTCGGTGCAGTTACAAAAGGTATCAACGATATCGACAAAGCACCAGAAGAAAAAGCACGTGGAATCACCATTTCATTGTCACACAGTGAATACTGGACTCCATCTCGTCACTACGCACACATCGATGCGCCAGGACATGCCGATTATATTAAAAACATGATTACTGGTGCAGCCCAAATGGACGGTGCAGTAATCGTGGTTGCGGCAACTGATGGTGCGATGCCACAAACTCGAGAACACATCCTCCTTGCAAAACAAGTAGGTGTACCTCGAATCATCGTATTCCTCAACAAGTGTGACATGGTTGATGACGAAGAAATGCTCGACCTGGTAGAATTGGAAATGCGAGAAATCTTGACCAAACAAGGATTCGATGGAGACAACACTCCAATCATCCGAGGTTCAGGATTGAAAGCACTCGAATCAGCTGATAACAGTGATCCATGGGCACAAAAAGTTCTTGAACTTGCAAACGCACTTGATACCTTTATCCCTGAACCCGTTCGTGATGTTGCAAAACCATTCCTTATGCCTATCGAAGATATCTTTTCTATCGAAGGTCGTGGAACTGTAGTAACTGGTAAAATCGAACAAGGAATCATCAAAGTTGGTGAAGAAATCGAAATTGTAGGATTAAAAGATACTGTAAAAACAACCGTTACCGGTGTGGAAATGTTCAACAAACAACTCCAAGAAGGAATGGCTGGAGACAACGCAGGAATCTTGCTCCGAGGTGTGAAAAAAGATGACATCACCCGAGGACAAGTACTTGCAAAACCAGGATCTATTAAACCTCACTCAGAATTCGAATGTGAAGTATACATCCTCTCAAAAGAAGAAGGTGGACGACACACACCATTTATCAATGGATACAAACCTCAGTTCTACGTACGAACTACAGACGTAACCGGTGAAGTAACCCTTCCAGAAAACGTTCAAATGGTAATGCCAGGAGACACAGTTACTTTCAAAGTTAAATTACTTGCACCAGTTGCGCTCGAGGACAATACTCGATTTGCAATCCGTGAAGGTGGGCGAACTGTAGGAGCAGGAGTGGTAACAAAAATTATTGCGTAATAACAAGGTGAGTGTTTAACAAGATTTTACCTCGGTGAACCTTGTTTCCTCTTGCTTTCCTGAGACCTATGACTACCTCTGCAAAAAAATCAGGTGAAGCGGTGTTACGCATTCGTGTGCGTGCATATGAACATAAAGTGTTGGACGCGTCAGTCAAACAAATTATCGAAACTGCACAACGACACGAGGCAACCATTCGTGGTCCCGTGCCGCTTCCCAATGAAATTAGAAAATATACGGTAAACCGTTCTACCTTCGTCCACAAGGATGCTCGTGAACAGTTTGAAATCCGTGTACATAAACGCTTGATTGATATTATCAATCCAGTACCAAAATTGATTGAAGCACTTACTTCGCTGTCACTTCCTTCGGGAGTTGAAATCGATGTAAAGATGATGTAATTAATTGAGGACTTTGGGCGTTGCCCGGAGATCAGAACCAGATAGTGTCGAGACCACTATCGTCCGTTCTGATTTCTCTTGTGACGCTCCAAAGATTTTATTAGAACAGAAATATGTTTTTCAAAAACCACTATTTCGATCTATGTTTCCACTATGAAGGCATAGTGCAAACCGCTGGAAATTAATTGAATGTATTTTTACCGAAACACTCCACAGTATTTTTTCTGCATAGTAGTTATACATAACTGTAGGAGAGGTAATGGTATGAATATCTTTTAATGTATTACATGAAAAAATATATTTTAGGCGAGAAAGTCCAAATGACACAGTATTTTGATGCCAACGGTATCGCGCATGCTGCAACATTAGTTTCGATTGCTCCGTTGACCGTGACTCAGGTGAAATCAGTTGCAACTGATGGATACGATGCAGTGCAAGTTTCTGGAGGAACTCGAAAAGAAAAAAACATCGCAAAACCACAACGCGGACATTTTGGCGATCTTGGGAATTTCCGCTACTCAAAGGAATTCCTCGTTGATGCTGCCGATCTGGAAAACTATACACGAGGAACGACACTCGGACTCGATCAATTTTCCGAGGGTGACGTTATCCGTGTTTCTGGTATCTCAAAAGGAAAAGGTTTCCAAGGTGTTGTAAAACGACATGGATTCCACGGAGGACGACGTTCTCATGGTCAAAAACACAGTGAACGTGAACCAGGATCTATTGGTGCAGGTGGAATGCAGCGAGTAATGAAGGGAATGCGTATGGCAGGACGAATGGGAAGTGATCGCATTACTGTACGGAATCTAAAGATAATCATGGTCGACCCAAAGACTAATATTATGGTAATCAAGGGAGCGCTTCCTGGACGACGGGGAACCTTACTTGAAATTACTGCATAAATTGTATGGCTACAAAAAAACAAACTCTTGAAAATATTTCTGCATCAGTCTATGCAACTACTGGAAAATCAGCTGGATCAGTTGAGCTTCCTGGATCAATTTTTAATCGTCCATGGAACGCCGATTTGGTACACCAGGTGGTGGTTGGTATGCAGGCGAACGCTCGTACAGGGCTTGCTCATACCAAATTCCGAGGAGAAGTTTCTGGTACAGGAAAAAAACCCTGGCAACAAAAGGGAACAGGACAAGCTCGTCATGGTTCTCGCCGATCACCAATCTGGGTAGGAGGAGGTGTTGCGCACGGCCCACGTAATGAAAAAGATTACTCGGTAAAAATTAACAAGAAACAAAAAACAGCAGCATTATTCACCACACTTTCAGAAAAACTCCGCAAAGGAAAAATCATCTTTACTGAATCATTGAATCTTTCTGCTGCAAAAACAAAAGACGCAGAAAAAATCTTGAAAGGACTTGAATCTATTTCAGGATTTGAAACATTGAATACACAAAAGAGAAATAATATTTTGTTAGTACTCCCAGTTGTTTCAGACGTACTCCGCAATAGTTTCCGTAACCTTTCACATGTAACCGTGATAGAGGCACGAAACATTAATCCGGTCGACGTAATGAATTATCGTTACATGATTATCAGTAATCCGACAGATGCATCGGCATTGTGGCTTTCAAAGAGAGGCGCAGTAAAGAAATCTGTATAATGGTATGGCAAAAAAATCACTCGTTGCGCTCCCTGATGCAACAAAACTTGAAAAAGAATTACAGGGAATCATCATTGGTCCACGGATTACTGAAAAAGCTGCGTATCAAGCAGAGAAAAATGCATACGTTTTCAACGTAGCAATGCGTGCCAATAAAATCCAGATCGCAAAAGCAATCAAGACACTCTATAACGTTGAACCGATCAAGGTAACTACCGCAGTGAACAAAGCAGTAGCTACATTTGTCCGAGGAACACGAGGAACCAGCAAAGCGTATAAAAAAGCAACCGTTATCCTCCCACCAGGACAAAAAATCGAGATTGCATAAATCTTGATGTTTCCTTAGGCAAGAATTTTATTCGTAACGAGTATCAGAAAGCCTTATTGATACTCTACAGAACCGAAATAATTATTTTAGTTCTTTATTCCTAACCATGGCTATTAAAACCTATAAACCAACATCGCCGTCACGACGAAATATGACCGGTATCAATTACCGAGAAGTCTTGACCGCGTCAAAACCGCACAAAGCACTCACTACTGGTCGTAAACGACACGTAGGACGTAATAATAATGGACGTATTACCGCACCGCACAAGGGTGGTGGACACAAACGATTGTATCGAGAAATTGATTTCAAAATGAACAAAATCAATATCCCTGCAAAAGTTGAAACCGTAGAATACGATCCAAACCGAACCGCATTTATCGGATTGGTATGTTATCGAGATGGTGAACGACGTTATATGGTGCTCCCACAGGGAGTTACCGTTGGAACAACATTGATTGTTTCTGCAGAAGCACCATTGTCACCAGGGAATCGTTTACCATTGGTAAATATTCCTGTAGGAACATTTGTGTATAACATCGAAATCAAACCAGGAAATGGTGCAAAAATGGTACGATCAGCTGGGTCATTCGCACAGGTGAACGCACATAATGATGGGCGAACCCAATTGAAAATGCCGTCTGGAGAAATTCGAACCGTACCAGCTACCTGTCATGCATCGATTGGATCTGTTTCTAACCCTGATTACCACCTGGTAAATCTGGGGAAAGCAGGACGATCACGATGGAAAGGTATTCGACCTACCGTTCGTGGTTCTGCTATGAACCCGGTAGACCACCCACACGGAGGTGGAGAAGGAAAACAGGGAATCGGACTCCGTCGAGGACCAAAAACTCGATACGGAAAACAGGCATACGGTGTTCGCACACGTACTCCAAAGAAATATTCAAACTACGCGATTGTTACCCGTCGAAAGACAAAACGAAATCCGAGTTAATAAAAAATCACCTAAAAGGGTGGTTTTTTGTGGATACTTGACTTTTATATACAAATATGATATATTATATTTAATAAAATAAAAAAATAATGAAAAAAAACATCGCGCTAGTATTATTAGGATTAATAGTATTATTAAGTTCTTGTAAAAAATCAGAAATTACAATTGTAAAAGAAACTGGGGTCTTAGAAGCAAGACTTATCAATACTGAACAAGTGTTTGATCGAGTTCCAAACCTTATCTCAAAAGCTACGATGACTTTTGAAATAAAAGCAATAGGTACAGATATTATTGTTGATTTTAAAAGTTTGAAAATCGATTCGATAAACTGCAGTTTCAATTCAATTTGGATTGGTAATTCTAATCTTAATAAGATTGATGGTGAAATTTTCTTAAAGAAAAATGAAACAGAAAAGATCTATATTGAAGCTATCGAAACAGTTTACAATGAATATAATTCAGGGTTTATTTTAAAAGAAATTTCATATTCTGAAAATAATTTTCCAAGAATATATAAATTCTCTGAAGAATTCAAATCAGAATATGTTTGGCACCCATAATTTTTCTTTTACTCTTATATCCGATATTTTGCAAATTTATATAGCAAGATATCGGATTTTTTATTTCCCACATGTTTATGCTATAATCAATGATATGAATTCCGATGAAAGCTTTTTGAAAAAATTAGATACGGATCTGGCGACAGGGAACGTGGTTACTGATGATCATCGAGGAATTCTCCATAGAGAGAAGGTACCCCCGATCCCTGACCACTGGGAAATGCCAGAACCCGATCAAGATAGAGATACGCAATTGGCACTACGTCGTGCCCGACAAAAATCTTGGTTCAAGAGAATGTTCATTGCATCCTGTGTTTTTCTTGTTATCGCTGCAGGGGTCTTTGGGTATTCATTGTATACTGGGAAAGCCAGACTGACAGGAGACCTGGTTGATGTTGCAGTCAGTACCAGCCCGTTTGCGGATAGTGGTGAAGAAGTATCGGTAAACGTTACGGTTACCAACAGAAATACCGTTCCTATGGAACTGGCAAAATTAGTCATCACCTACCCACTGGGGACTGCAAAAGATCCTGGCGCAAAGAAAGAAATTGTGAAACAGATAGGCTCGCTGGGTCCCGGTGAATTGTTTACCGAAACGATCCGGGTGCAAGTGTTCGGTGAACAGGGTGTCGAGAAATTATTCTCTGCGCAGGTGGAATATCGATTGGGGGATGCGCAGGCAATTTTTGAAAACACAGGGGAAACTCGATTAACACTGCGATCTGGTACAGCAACACTCACTATTCGTGCAGATGAAACTGTTGTCTCGGGGCAAGAGTTTCCCGTGATTATAACATTAACGGGAAACAGTACTCAGTCAGTACAAGATACATTATTGTCAGTTAGTTACCCGGACGATTGTCGATTGGTACGATCAGATCCAACACCAACAACTGATTCAAATTATTGGTATATAGGAAACCTCCTACCAGGAAATCCTGTGGTTGTGCAACTCACCATGCAGTGTGCAACATTGCTCAACTCGGGGCAAACGATTACCGCAGTTGCTGGATCAAAAGATCCTGGAAACGACCGATTGATTACGACGGTATACACCAGTACTGCACATGCAATTACCACCAGTCAACCGTTTCTCACCACCAGACTGGGCATTAATGGGAAACCATATACAGACGGTATTGCAATTGCACAAAATCGTTCCAGTGATATTCAGATTGAATATGAAAATACTACCGATACACCAATTACCAATGCACAGATCAAGCTTGCGTTATCAGGTGATGCGTATGATCCAGATACAGTATCTGCTTCGTTAGGATATTTTAATTCCGCGGATAATACGGTGACCTGGACAGGGAACGAACTTGAAGAATTGAAAACACTTGATCCGGGTGAAAAAGGATTACTCACTGTTGGTATTGATCCAAAAAAAGGATTACAAGCCAGTGCCACAGTAGACGTTGCGGTCAGCGTATCAGGAGTGTTATCAGGTGGTGAACCTCGTGAATTAGTTAATGCAACAACTGGGAAAATTGCCATCGGGACGAATTTTGACCTCATCCCAAAGACACTTTACCATTCTGGATTATTGAAAAATACCGGGCCGATTCCTATAGAATCTGGAAAGGAAACCACCTATACTATTGTCTGGCAATTATCGAATCAGCCGAACCCAGTTAGTAACGCGATTGTTTCTGCGACACTACCGACAGGAATTGTCTGGAAAGGAATTGTCGCACCTGCAGACCTGAAACCGTCACTGACCTATAACACGGTTACCCGCCAGGTAACCTGGAAAGCAGGCGATGTACCTGCCCTGGCTGATGCAAAAACGGTTGCGTTCACGGTGGGAATTACTCCATCAAAATCACAAATTGGTACCGTACCAAACCTGACGAGTAACATTACGTTTTCTGGATTTGATACGGTTACCAAGACAGAAATCGCCGGAGAAAAACGATTCATGACCACCAGAATTCCGAACGATACATCAAAGATTGGAAGTGATGGGAGAGTAGTGAGATGAACAAATAATTGAGACTTAATTCCCAATACCTCAATGCTCTGCATCGGGGTTTTTTATTCTTGGTAAAGGACATTATATTAATCACTATGTCCTTTACAAAAAGCAAAAGACGTTGATAAATAAAAACAGGTAACTATTTGACTTTTATTTTGCCTTGTGATACTATGAATACATAACAAAAGGAATACGCATCATTGTCTTGAGAGCCCCTTTCTGTTTTATTGTACTCTTTATCCGTTTATTAATTTTTTACTTATAATAAAACTATGGGAAAAGTATCTGTAAATTTTAAACCAAAACAAACAACAAAAAAACTCTTGAAGCACCTCCAGGATCGTGCACAACAGGTGGTTATTAACCGTTTTGGACTAGGTGATACGGGAGAACAAATGACTCTCGAGGCGATTGGGCAAAAATATGGCATCACCCGTGAACGAGTTCGTCAGATCGAGAATTTTGCACTCAATGCAATTAAAAAATCAGACAGTTTTTATGAGGCAGAAGAAATTTTTACTGAACTCAAAAAAATCATCCATGACCTGGGAGGTGTTATTGCAGAAGATGACCTCATGCCAATGATTTCTCATGATAAAGTTACCCAGAATCACGTAGGCCTGTACCTCACTCTCGGAGATGACTTTCTTGGTGAAAAGGAAGATCATTCTTTCAAAAAACGTTGGGTTGTCGATCAACATGTTGCTGATCGTGTTCACAAGGCTCTTGCTGACATCCATGCAGGATTATCAGAAGGGGATCTCATCTCTAAAAATGAAATCGTAGATCGTATCATGTGTCATGATGGTGTTTGTGAAATTACAACACATACTGTTGATGCAGCTATGGTAGACCGATGGTTATCGTTATCAAAATCACTTTCATCTAATAAATTAGGTGAGTGGGGGCGAGCAAGTTCTCCAAATATTAAAACCCGTGGGGTGAAAGATTATTCATACTTGGTGATGCGTCGACATGGCTCACCAATGCATTTCCGAGAAGTTGCCGCTGCTATCAACAAAACATTTGGTAAAAATGTTCATGTTGCAACTACGCACAATGAATTGATCAAGGATGATCGATTCGTATTGGTAGGACGAGGTGTATATGCATTAAGAGAATGGGGGTATAAAACTGGTGTTGTCCGCGAAGTGATTGCAGACATCCTAAAAGCCGAAGGTCCCATGAGTAAGGAGGACATTGTAGAAAAAGTAATGAAAGAACGCTATCTCAAGAAAAATACCATCCTCGTTAATCTCCAAAATCCAAAATATTTCAAGAAAAATAAAGAAGGACTTTACATTGTTGCGTAAATAAACAAAATTCTTCAATTTTTATATTTCAAAAAATCACCCCAACAGGTGGTTTTTTGTTTTTAGTAATTATGATATACTATTTATCAGTATGATCGATTTTCTGTTATACATCATTACCGAGGCAGTGATTCCACTTGCGCTCAAGACTGCCGTACTGTGGATTCCCGTAGTATGTTTTATTGTGGGGAAAAAGATATGGCTGGAAATGATGGAAAAGGAGGCACTCTTGAAAATGGATTGGATTATGCTCGAAATTAAAGTTCCCAAGGATGTGCATAAAACTCCCCAGGCGATGGAAATTATTTTTTCTGGATTGGAACAGGGAACCCCAGAGGATGATTGGTATAAAAAGTGGTGGAAGGGTGAATTTGTGGCGGCGTTTTCTTCGCTCGAATTGGTATCGATCGAGGGTAATGTGTATTTCTTTATCAGAACACAAAAGAAAAATCGCGCAACATTCGAATCGCTCATCTATTCACAATATCCCGGAGCAGAAATTTCTGTGGTAGATGATTACACGCGATATGTTCCCGAATGGAAACCAGGAAACGGATGGGTGATTGACGCGGCAGAATTTTATCTGTCCAAAGAAGATCCAATCCCGATCAAGACATATGTTGATTATGGACTTGATAATAAATCACTTTCCCTCGAAGAAGAACAAAAAATAGATCCAATCACACCACTCATCGAGGTGATGGGAGCGTTGAAAAAAACAGAGCAAGTCTGGATTCAGATTGTCGTTCGACAGGCAACAAAACGATATAAAAACAAAAAAGGTGAAGACCTGGAATGGGTAAAACAGGGTCGTGAGTTTGTTGATAACCTTATTGAGGAACATAGTAATACAGTGATCGGTGAAGGAGAAAAAGCAAAAAAGGTGGGTGGGTATAAAAACCTTTCTCCTGCAAATCAGAATCTGGTTGATGCAGTTGAACGCAGTATTCAGAAAACTGGATTTGATGTTGGTATGCGCGCCATTTACCTTGCAAAAAAAGAAAACGATGGAAAACGTATGGGTCCATTGAAAACTGCTATCAAACAATTCAGTTCTCCATACCTTAACGCATTCAAATCTGATGGTGCCGGGTATAAATATCCATGGCAAGATTGGGATGATATGAGAAAAAACGATAACTTGAAAAAACTCTTCAAGCTATACATCAATCGTGCGTTTTTCTATGAAGGATTACTCACCAAGAAAAAAATATTCACCTTGAATGCAGAAGAACTCGCAACTATTTTCCATTTTCCTGGACGTGTTGCTACCACAGGATCATTCGAACGTGTTGCTGCACAAAAAGCAGAACCGCCAGCGAATCTCCCTATTTAATTTTTTATGGATATACATCCTGACTATCAATCTCTCTTGGCAGAAGTAGCCGCGGATATTCCGGTCTCTCCCACAGAAACTCACGCACAGAAAAAGCGAGGAGTTTTTTGGTATGTAATGTTGTTTTGTATAGGATTACTGGTAGGTATTATTGTATGGATTTTTATTATTTCATTACCACCAAAACATTTCAAACCAGGCACCATGATTACCGTATATTCTGGAATGACGATTCGGGAACTTGCGTCAGTTGCACAGAATAACCAACTCATCCGATCATCATTATGGTTCCGTGTAATTATGTCTTCCCGGTGGAAAGGAAAACCAATTGTTACCGGGGATTATCTACTGGAAAAACCAGAACATGTTTTTTCTATTGCCAGACGATTTGTTCGTGGGTCATACGGAAATAGTCGTATCAAGATAACATTCCCCGAGGGAATTACTCGGTACGAGATGGCAGACATCCTCTCCCAAAAAATACCTGAATTTCGTCGAGATGTTTTTCTCCAGGAAACTGTTTCCCAGGAAGGATACCTTTTCCCTGATACGTATTATTTTTTCCGAACTCAATCAGTTGACCAGATTATTACCAAATTACAGGATCAATGGAATATGGTAATGAGAAGTTTTCAAGATATGTTTCAAACCTCAGAAAACCCAAAAGATGCAACAACCATTGTTTCCTATGGTGGGAAAGTGCGCACTGCAGCAGAGATTATAACCATGGCATCAATATTGGAACGGGAGGCAAATAATGCAGAAGAGGCAAGGGTAGTTGCCGGAATTTTATGGAAACGAATGGAAAAAGGATTGCCGCTGCAGGTGGATGCAACGTTTAAATATACATTAGGAAAAACTAGTAGCGAACTCACTATGAACGATTTACAAAAAGATTCTGCCTATAACACCTACACACGAACAGGGCTCCCCGCAGGTCCTATCGGTAATCCAGGAAAAATGATGATCAGTGCCGCACTCAACCCTGTTGATTCACCGTATTGGTATTATCTTCATGATGATCAGGGAACTATTCATTACGCAGAAATGTATCAAGAACATCTAAAAAACAAGGAGAAATATTTGAAATAACACCGATTTTTATGGGTGTTTTTTTTAATTATAACCCCAGAGGTTCTACCACTATGATATTGGATAGAAACCGTACCGTTACGCATACCTACCGCTACGGCACATTTGGTGATGTAACCAACCAAACACAACAATTTGAACAACCCTTTAAATATGTAGGAAAATATGGCGTTCAGTACGACCTCCAAAACCTTTACTATATGCGGAATAGATGCTATAATCCCTACTATGGGAGATTCTATTCAGAAGATCCTGTATGGAGTACCAATTTATTTCCGTATGCGGATAATAATCCGATAATGAATGTTGATCCGAATGGGGAATATGTGGAAACAGCTGCTGATGTTGCATCATTTGCTTATGATTTAAATGAATATAGAAACAATCCAACTTTGGGTAATTTTGTATTTTTAGCATTAGATGTTGTAACTACAGCATTGCCAGGTGTGGCAGGTGGTGGAACTGTGGGTAGAGCCTCAATAAAAGGGGTTAACTACACTAAATCAAGTTTTAAAATTGGTCAAGAAATGCATAGATTATATAAAGCTAATGATGTTTTAAAAAAAGGGATTAAGTGTATAAGATGTAAAGAATTTAGATTGCCTAGCGGATTAAGAATTGATTTTATAGATTTTGAAAATAAGATAATTTATGAGTTAAAACCAAATAATCCAAGACAAATCAAAGAAGGTAAAAAACAACTACAAATGTATTTAATAGAAGTTGAGAAATTATATGGAAAAGGTTGGAAAACAGTTTTAGATTTATACTAATATGGACATAAAAGAATTAAAAAAACAAATATTAAATTACTTTAAATTATTAGGCTTTATAAAAAAAGGTAATTTTTATTATAAACAAAATAGTGAAATAATATGTGTAGTAGGAATACAAAGATCAGCATATTCTAGTGCATATTATTTTAATTTGGGCTATGTTTTTAAAGCTTTGCATCCTACATTAGAATACCCTAAGGACTCAGATGGAGATATAAGAACTAGGTTCACATTTAAAATAAATAATAACGAGTATGATTTTTTACCGTTAGATTTAGAACTTAATGAAAAGCTATTAATAAATTATATAAAGACTAATTATGAATTATTAATTGAGTTTGTTCTAGAAAATAGCATCAATGAATTTTTGAATATTTATCCCGAATTATTATTTACAACAACCTTAGAAGCTAAAAATTATTTAAATCTTAATTAAATTATGAATAATTTAAAATTGTTAATTGTACTTTTATTTAGTTTGTTTTTTACTATAATAATTAAAGCACAATCAATTAAATACACCTACGACTCCAAAAATCGTATCAAAACAGCCACATTTCCAAATGGAAATAGTGAAACGTATTTTTATGACAAAGTAGGCAATAGAACAAGTCAGGTTAATGTAATTAATACACCAACAGCAATAGAAAACAATAGCTCAATATTTGAAGATTTTAATGTCTATCCAAATCCAACGGATGGACTTTTTAATATTTCAGGAAATGTAAGTAATGCATCAGAATTTATTGTAAATAGCTATGAAAATACCGGAAAACAGAATAAAAATTAATTTAATAAGAAACTTCACTATTTTTTAATTTTTGGTATACTTAATTACTATGAAAGGTAAAAAACTCGCATTTGTTGATATTGAAACCACAGGACTCAATCCGTATAAACATGAAATTATTGAAATTGGATGTCTCATCGCAAAACAGAATGATGCCGGAGAATGGGTTGCTACTGACGAGTTCGAATTCAAGGTACAACCAGAACATATCGAAACCGCAGAGTCAGAGGCATTACGGGTTAATAGATACGATGAGTCTGCATGGATGTTCGCCCATACACTCGAGGAAGCATTGAAAACACTTTCCCAAAAATGTGATGGATGTATTTTGGTAGGGCAAAACATCAGTTTTGACTATTCATTTTTATCGTATGCGTTTGGTCAAAAAGGGATTAAAGATCCTTTTTATTACGCAAAGCTCGATACGATCTCCTTGGCGTATATGCGATTCCGGAAAGACGCTACGATGACGAGTTTTACTCTGCGGGAATTATGTGAACGTCTTGGGATCAAGAACGAGAAAGCGCATACCGCACTTGCTGATATTCGGGCAACTTTTGAAATATTTAAGAAACTCATGGTGATATAATTTTTAATAAAATTCCAGAATAGTCGTCTCTAGTGGTTTAGTGTTCTGGCTAAAATATTTCTTAATACCTTATAAATACCTGAGCGCTTTTTACACTGATACACTAGCACTTGGTTCAAGTTGATAGCTTGGCGCTCTGTATCGGGGGTGACTCATTTAGGAAATACATATCCTATGATATACTTATAGTATGAATTTAGAATGGAATCAATTTCAATCTGCATATCGTATGCTCAATACTGCACAACAACTCGCAGTAGACACTATCGACGGTCCAGTCATGGTAGTAGCAGGTCCAGGAACAGGAAAGACTCAAGTATTAACACTGCGTATTGCGAATATTCTGGTCAAAACGGATATTCCGCCATCAGGTATTTTATGTCTCACATTTACACGTTCAGGTGTTTCGGCGATGCGACAGCGTTTGGAAGGATATATTGGAACGCGTGCACGCGATGTGCGAATCACAACATTCCACAGTTTTGCTATTGGACTTATCGAGAAATATTATAATCTGCTTGATTTTATTAGTTCTCCAAAACTGCTTGATGATGCCGAAGCAATTGTTCTTGTGGATGAACTTCTTCAAAATGGAACTTGGGATTATTTGCGACCACGAACTGATCCATCAAAATATTTTCATGATTTGCGCGGGTTAATTTCGATCTTGAAACGTGAACGTATGTCACCGCAGCAGTTTCTGGGTGAAGTTGAAAAAGATATCAAATCCCTACAAGATGATCCCATAAGTATTTCCACGCGTGGTGAATCAAAAGGTCAATTAAAAAAAGAAGTCGAGAAGAAAATTGAGAGTTTAAATCGAACACGCGAAGTGGTTGCATTTTACGAACAGTATGAAAGTTTGAAGCACGATCGCGGATTTATGGATTATGATGATGTTTTGGAATTTGCGGTGCAACTTGCAGAGCAATTCGAAGATGTTCGTGCCGACCTACGAGAAAATCATCAGTATGTGTTGGTTGATGAACACCAAGACTCAAGTGGTGTGCAGAACCAATTTTTAAAAGCAGTTTGGTCAGATGTTGAACGTCCAGATTTGTTCGTAGTAGGTGATGATCGCCAGTTGATTTATGGATTCTCTGGTGCAAACATTGGTTACTTTACAGATTTCAAAACGGCTTTTGGAAATGCAAAAATGATCACACTGACAGAAAATTACCGATCAACTGCGCCAATTTTAAACCTTGCAGATGAATTGCTAAAAAGTTCGGTTACGAATGAGGTATTGAATAGTAATAAAGACGGAAATGATTTAGTGAAACTTTCAGAATTTCATTACAATCGCGACGAAATTATCGGCGCAGGTTTATATTTCAAATCTGTTATTGCAAACGGAGGATCCGCTGATGAGTGCGCATTACTGGTTCCAAAGAATCGCCACGCAAAAGCAGCTGCCGCTGCACTTCGATCTCTTGGACTTCCTGTTATTTCAGAACAAAATGTTTCACTCCTCGATACAGCAGAAACTCAGAGTTTGCTTCGTATACTTGGCATCATTGCAAATCCTTTTAATAATGTATTACTTGCAGAAGCATTACTTGATAAAACAAGTCTTGTGCCACCAATGCAGGCCCACAAGTTTTTGAAAAGTATTAAAAAAATGGACAATCTTTCGATTGATGATTTAGTACATTATGGAGCCGATGATGGATTGTTTGCAGGCGAACACGCTATTGCAGTGTTTGGAAAGAAATTACAGTCATGGATAGAATTATTGTCGCACACCGATGTAATGCACACAGTCAGTTTCGTTGGAAATGAATCATTGATTGATCAATCAAACAGTCATGATGAGCTATTGAAATCAATTGAGATTGTTCGCAGTTTCATTCACGCATCGACCGCATGGACAGAGAAAAACCCGACGGGAAATCTTTCAAACTTTTTGGATTATTTCAAGCGGTTGAACAATTACGGAAACACGGTGGAAATCGCACGACTTGGAAACAGATCGGGAATTCGAGTAATGACCTTGCACAAATCAAAAGGATTGGAATACGATCATGTTTGGATTGGTCATATGAACGAGGAAATTTTAATGAGTGAAAAGGCAAGTGCGTTCACACTTCCAGAATCAGTCAAAGAAAAAATTGCAGAACGTGACATACTGACGGCAAAACGAGAATTATATGTTGCAATCACTCGTGCAAAGCAATTCTGCACGATCAGTTATGCCGCAAAGCGCGATGACGGTGCAGTGCTTACACTTGCGCATATTATTGAGGATTTGTCGGACGAGTACTTTGTAAAGCTCAGTGCCGACGAAAACGAAGCGTCTATCATTCAAAATGATCCGCGCAATTATGCAACGACCTCACCCCGGCCCTCTCCTACACTAGGAGAGGGAGGAGCTTCAGACGTGCTCATTGAAGATATTAAACAGTTTGTAACAGAACGATTTACTGAAACAAAGATTTCCGTATCGATGCTCAATAATTTTTATGAATGTCCATGGAAATGGTATTTCAGAAATTTCCTGAAACTGCCAGAACTGAAGTCTGTATCGCTTGCGCTGGGTTCTGCGGTTCACAGTACGATTGAATATATCTTGAAATCAAGCACACTTCCGAATGAATCGGATATTAAAGTATACATAGACAAGGAACTTCATGACGAGGGAATCACGGATAAAAATGAACACACACGACTTGCGCATGACGCACTGGCTGCAGTGAATTCATGGATAACAGGATACTATGCGAATCTGGCAAAAGATCGCGTGGCGGAACGGTCACTGACCTATCGCGACAAACAATTTCCAAACCTGACCATGTATGGAAAGATTGATCTTACCGAGCGATTTCCTGATCCCGCCATTAGCGGGACAGGCGGCACAATTATTGTGACGGATTTCAAGACCGGATCAAGCAAGACAACTGGTGTGATTGAAAAGTTGGATGATGAAAATCGATTGTCCGGAATGATGCGACAGCTTGCGATGTATTCGTACCTAATTCGTGGATCAGAAGGGAACGATGTAACTGAATCGCGATTACTTTTCCTGGAAGAAGACTTGAAACAAAAAAATGCGCTCTATCGAACGCATGTAAACGGAGAACAAATTGAATTATTGATTCGCGACATCGCAGATTATCAAAATTTGTTAATGTCAGGTGAATGGGTAGATCGACCGTGTAATTCAAAACCGTTTGGCAAAAGTACAGAATGTGAGTATTGTGCGAGGATGAATAAGATTTTGGGGAAATAAAAAAAGCGAAACAACTCTGGGAGATTGGTTCGCTTTTTGTTTCCCATAAAGAAATTTTAGGATTTTAAGAAATTTACAAGTTTTTCTTGAAATAAAATAAGTTTATTTAATTCTTTCATACCATTTTTTAAATAAATATTTTCTAAATAAAAACATCCTAATGCATTTTGTGAAAACCATGTACTAAAGTAGTCCTGAAAAAATACGCATATTTTTCCATCCTCATCATGACAAAAATCAAAGTATATTTTTTGTAATTCGTGCTCTCCTGGAAGACTAATTTTCCCAGTTAATGTAAATTTCATAAAAGATGAAAAATCTTCTGTTTCGTCAAAAATAGGTTTATCATCTACAAGTTCCCATCTGTATACTAAATCATTAACTGAAATTTTTTTAGATTTACATAATTTAATAGTTTTTAATACCTCTTCTTCATTTTGCATAATTATGTGCATGAGATTAATTTCTCTCTCATTAAGAAGTTGAGTTAGTATATGTAACTTGTTAATAATTAAATCTTTTTTCTTTCCTGATAATTTTTGTTTCTTTTTCATTTTAAATTATTTTTTTGTTTACAATATTTACCTAAATTATACACAAATCAAAAATATTGTCAAGTTTTTTCAAAAAACAAAAAACTAAATTATGCTATACTAACACCATGAACACCCTCATCATTTTCATCACATCATTTATTTCTGTTATTATCCTCGATTTCATCTGGCTCGGGATTATTATGAAACCCTTTAATACTAAAATGCTGTCGCCATGGATGACAGGAGATTTTAAATTGTGGCCTGCGGTTGTTGTGTATGTATTACTCGCGCTGGGTACTATATTATTTGTATTTCCTAAAATTACAAGCTTAGGAACGGCAGCACTGTACGGAGCATTTTTAGGATTAATTGTTTACGGTGTGTATGACATGACGAACTTGGCGATTATTACCGGATGGCCGTTGAAATTCGCACTGGTAGATATGGCATGGGGAACCGTCAGTGGAGGATTGATTGCGATGATTGCGTATTGGGTTTTAAAATTGGTGAGATAGTGGATGTAGAGTAATGAAAAAGCGGGAAAATGCGAAGCATTTTCCCGCTTTTTGTATTTCATATATTTCTGATATACTCTATTTATATGAAAACAATCAAAACAGGAATTAACGGATTTGGACGCATTGGGCGTGCATTTTTAAAGCAAGCATGGGATCGCGGCGATATTGAAATCGTGGGAATTAATGATCTTGGGTCACTCGACTCGCTCGCGTATTTATTAAAATACGACACTGTGTATCGAAACTGGAACCATAGTGTTTCAAAAATCGATCCGATCATGAATGAGGATGGAACGGTAAAAGAAAACGGATACTTGATTATTAATGATAAAAAAGTTCCCGTGTTTGCAGTAAAGGATCCAGCACAGATTCCATGGGCAAGTGTCGCGACAGATGTCGTGGTTGAATCAACCGGGTTATTTACGGATTATACAAAGGCTGCAGCACATATTACCGCAGGTGCAAAAAAAGTTGTAATCTCAGCTCCTGCAAAAGGCGGAGACGAAGCAGGTGCAACTATTTTAATGGGTGTTAATGAGGAAAAATTTGGAACATGCGATGTAACGAGTAATGCGTCATGTACCACCAACGCATCATCGCCATTGATCGGAATCTTGGACGAAGCGATTGGAATTGAAAAAGCAATCCTTTCGACAACTCACGGATACACCGCGTCACAAGCATTGGTCGATGGTCCAAGTAAAAAAGATCTACGTGAAGGTCGCGCAGCAGCACAGAATATTGTGCCAAGTTCAACAGGTGCAGCTATTGCCGTTGCAAAGGCATATCCAAAATTGGACGGATTGTTTGATGGAATTTCACTACGTGTTCCTGTTCCGGCTGGATCAATTGTGGATGTAACCTTTATTGCAAAGCGAACGACTGATGCAAATGAGGTAAATGAGATTTTGAAAAAAGCTGCAGCAGATCCACGATGGTCAGGAGTGTTTGCAGTTACCGATGAACCATTAGTGTCGTCAGATATTCTTGGTAATACACATGCATCTATTGCGGATTTGGAAATGACGCGCGTTGTTGGCGGAAACTTGGTAAAGGTACTGGCATGGTATGATAATGAATGGGGATATACGCACACGCTTGTCGAGCATGTGGTGAAGACAGGGAAGACTATTAATTAATAATTTTTTAAAATACATGTTTGAAAATACCATTAGTAAAAAAGTAGAGAACAATAAAAGTGTTGATAAATTAGAAGAATCTTTTGATCAACAACCAGAAGATCGATTATTTCACATAAAAGAAAGTATTAATAATGCATTAGATCGATTATCAGAATTAAAAAATCTCCCCAAGGATGATTCACAAAAAGCAGAAATATGGAGAACGCTTCGGAATTTTACTAAACAATTGCGTGAGATTGAAGAAGAGCAAGGAATTGAACAGGATTATAGTATTGATCAAGAATAAAAAACCGCATCAGTGGTTTTTTTCTTATAAGTTATCCACAGGTTCATTGTATGTTTTTTTATTATCATTTATAATAATGTTTATTATTAGCCAAGTTTAATTTTTTATTAGCACATTATGAAAAAAATAATTTCCGTGATGCGATACGTATCACTTGTAGCAATCATTGGTATTGTGAGTGTACCTGTTGCAACATTTGCGGTTACAAGAACCAATCCATTTACCGTTGGTCAAACCATCGATCCAGGCGCAGAATCGGTTGAACCCTGCGGCCCACTCGACACCAATTGTTTTCCAGCAATCCTGGAGACGATCGATGAAACAACATCGCTCACCACCAACACATTGAAACTGCAATTTGTCGGAGCAGGGGTTACCGCAACCAACGTGGGTGGGACGGTTACCGTAACCATTCCTGGGGCTGCTGGTGGAGGTATCACCTCACTCAATGGTGATACGGCATCAATCCAAACATTTACAACCGGTACTACAGGTACCGATTTTAACGTGTCTACAGTTGCAGGTGTGCACACGTTTAATATCCCATCAGCTTCATCAGCTAATCGCGGACTCCTTACTGCACTCGATTGGCAGCGATTTGATGCGTTGGATAATGCGCTTTCAGGAGGAACAACAGCGCAATATTTGCGCGGTGATAAAACTTGGCAAAACCTTGATACTTCAGTAGTACCTGAAGGATCTAATTTGTATTTCACAAATACTCGTGCACGTAATGCACTCTACTCAACCAGTCCGATTGTTTACAGTAATGCGACAGGTGAAATTTCTTGTCCATCATGTGTGACATCTGGATCGGGTGGATCGTTTACTTCTACTACTTCAGATATTTTGGTAATAGGTGGGGCAGGAGCGGTACTCAACCCAACAGGAACAGCGGTCACTCTTTCAAGTACTGGCGTAACCGCAGGTTCATATGGATCAAATACATCCATCCCAACATTTACAGTTGATGCGAAAGGACGACTAGGTCTTGCTGGATCAGTGGCACTTACTGCAATGTCAGGATCAAATATCACTACTCCGAATAGTGCTATTTCTATCACCGGCGGATCAGGTGCAGTACTTGGTAGTGGAGTAACTATCAATATACAAAACGCAACTGCTACTCAAAATGGTTTACTTACCTCTACCGACTGGACTCGTTTTGATGCTGCTGCAATTATGGCAGCAAATGGAACATATGATGTAACTGCTGGATCAAGTAAGGTCATCCTCAGCGGTACACCAATTGGTGCGGTATTACAACCATTTTCTGTTGACGTTAATGAGTCAGCACTTTCACTCAATAATATTTCAGGAGTACTCGATGAAACAAAGGGGGGAACGGGACTTTCTTCATATACCCTCGGTGATATCCTCTTTGCTTCAGGTGCAAACACGCTCTCTGCACTTCCTATTGGAACTACTGGACAAGTATTAAGTGTAAGTCCAACAGGTATTCCTGCATGGTCAAGCACTTCATCAATGGCACTTGCAGGTGATGTAACTGGAACCCTTGGTGCAACCGTCATTGGAACTGATGCGGTAGCACTTGCTACTGACACGACTGGAAACTATATTGCAACCCTTGCCCCTGCAAGTGGTGCGTTGATCGTGACTGGTTCTGGGATAGAAAATGCTGCAACCACTATTGACTTGGCTTCTACAGGTGTCACTGCTGGAACATATGGCTCAACCTCTTCAATCCCACTCTTCACTGTGGATGCTCAGGGACGATTAACCAATGCTGGTTCAACACCACTTTCTTCACTTACTGGATCAAACCTTACTTCACCTAACACTGCAGTTACTATCACCGGGGGAGCAGGTGCAGTACTTGGATCAGGTGCAACGATTGATATTCAATCTGCAGGACCAACCCAGAACGGACTTCTTCTCGCAACTGATTGGAATACCTTTAATAACAAGGAAAACGCAATTGTACCAGGAACTACTGCACAATACTGGCGTGGCGATAAAACATGGCAAACTCTCAATACAACCGTAGTGCCCGAAGGAACTAATTTGTATTGGACACCAGTTCGTTTCGACGCAGCATTAGCTACAAAAACAACGGATGACCTTACAGAAGGAACAGTAAATCTCTACTTTACCAACGCTCGCGCACGCGCAGCTCTTTCTGCAATTACTCCAATTTCATATAACTCAACAACAGGTGAAATTTCATGTCCTACCTGTGCAACGACTGGATCAGCTGGATCAATTATCCAGGGAACAGGTATGACACTTGGAGGAGCACTTACTAACCGCTTGGTAGGACTTGGTGATATTACTGTAGGATTGAATAACACGGGCGTTACTGCTGGTTCATACGGATCTGCAACAAGTATCCCACTTATTACTGTAGATGCACAAGGGCGTCTTACCGCTGCTGGAACTGTTTCAACAAACACTATTGCTGTAGCAGGTGATGTTTCTGGAAATCTTGGAAATATCCAACTCAATAATGACGTAGTAGGGCCTGCCGAACTTACAAGTTCTGGGGTTACTGCAGGTGTGTATGGTGGTGCGTCATCAATCCCACAATTTACTGTCGACCAAGATGGTCGTGTTACACTTGCATCATCAACAGCACTTTCAGCGATGTCTGGATCAAATCTTGCATCAACAACAGCTGATATTGCAGTAACTGGCGGAACAGGTGCCGTGCTTGGTTCTGGTGCAACGCTTACACTCTCGAACACTACAGTAACCCCTGGATCATATGGAACGACTACAGCGATTCCTAATTTTACTGTGGATGCAAAAGGTCGTCTCACTGCAGCAGGGTCAACAGCACTTTCAGCGATGTCTGGATCAAACTTTACAACTCCAAATAGTGCGATCACTATCAGTGGAGGATCAGGGGCAGTACTTGGTGCAGGGACAACGCTCGATATTCAAAATGCAACTAATGCTCAAAACGGACTCTTAACAAGTACAGATTGGACGACATTTAATAACAAGGAAAATGTACTTACCTTTACCGGTGGACTTTCACGTACAGGAAATACGGTAACTGACATTATGACTGCCAGTGGTGGTATTGCTCGTACCGCAAATAATTTTGACCTTACGACTACAGGTGTGACAGCTGGGTCATATGGAACTACAGGAAATATTCCAACCTTCACCGTTGATGCTCAGGGACGTCTTACGCTTGCAGGGCAGACTCCTATTTCATCACTTGCGATTACATCACTGAACGGACTTACTGCAACTGCACAAACTCTCGCAGCAGGAACATCTGGAACTGATGTAAATATTGCTTCATCTGGATCAACTCATACGATTAATATTCCAACCGCTTCAAACATAAATCGTGGAGCTCTTTCACCTGCGGATTGGATTAATTTCAATAGCAAAGAACCTGCAATTGTTGCAGGAACTACGGCGCAATACTGGCGTGGTGATAAAACTTGGCAGACACTTGACACTTCAGTTGTTCCTGAAAACGGAAATCTCTATTTCACCAATGCACGAGCGCGTGCAGCACTCTCAGGACTTGCACCTATTGCGTACAACAACACAACCGGTGAAATTTCATGCCCTACCTGTGCAACGACTGGATCAGCTGGATCAATTATCCAAGGAACAGGAATGACACTTGGAGGAGCACTTACTAACCGCTTGGTAGGACTTGGTGATATTACTGTAGGATTGAATAACACGGGCGTTACTGCTGGTTCGTATGGAGCTCCTGGGTCTATTGCGAGCTTTACCGTTGATGCCCAAGGACGACTTACCCTTGCTGGGAATCGTACTCTTACGAATACATTGGGTTCATTAGTAAATACTATGACATCGGTTGTTGATGGTGTTTCTACATCAGCTCCTATTATTAATGCGAATACGCTTGCTATTGCAGGTGGGAACCTTGTTTCTACTATTAACGGAGTTGCAGCAACCACGCCTCTTTCTGGATTAGGGACGATTGGTCTTGCAACAGGAACAACGGGAACTGATGTGAATGTTTCTGGATCTCCTGCATCTCTTGGAGGAACTCTAACTCTTAATATTCCTAACGCTTCAACTCTTGCGCGAGGTCTTGTTACGACAAGTGCTCAAACATTTGGTGGTGATAAATCATTCAATGATTCAGTCATTCTTTTAAATGATCTTATTGCAAGTGGAACAGCAGGAAACAGTGGACAGATACTTGTTTCTAATGGAGCAGGTAATTCACCTACATGGTCTGATGTTACTGGATTAGTTGCAGTGAATAATGGACTTACCAATACAGGAACAGAAATTATCCTTGGAGGAACACTTAACCAACCAACGATTGTAGATACTGCAGGACAGAATCTTGCGTTTGGTACAGGTACATCAATGTCAGGTTCGTTGAATATGATTTTTGGTGACAACAACAGTTCATCAGGAACAAGTACTTATCAAGTAGGTGAATTAAATAGTACTGATGGACAAAATACGCAACAATTTGGGCAAGGAAACAGTATTTCTGGAGGATCTTCATACCAAACACAAATTGGTATGGATAATGGAAGTAAGGATAATGGTAAATTAATATACCAATTTGGATATGGTAATGGAATTGATAATTCTGATACCTCTGTAATGATTGGTCTTAATAATTCAGGATCAGGTGTGTCAGGTACAGCAGCATTTGGTTTTGGAAATAATCTTGTTAAAAACGGGGCAATTACGATTGGTTCAAACCTTGTTGGTGATTGGGGTAATGCTGTAATCCTAGGAACTAACGATGCGAACAAATATATCATCGATAGTAATGGTGATATGTATTATGGTATGAATGGTACCGGAGGACTTGCCCCATCAGGATCACGTGGATCATCAGGTATGGTCTTGGTTTCTGGTGGTGCTGGAGGAACTGATTCATGGCAACCGCTTTCATCATTAGGAGTTATTACCTCTATTAATGGTGATACTAATCCAAACCAAAGTATTGTTATTGGATCTCTAGGAACCAATGCAAATATTACAACTGCAGCAGGGGTACATACTTTAAATCTTCCTTCTGCTACGGCTGTAAATCGAGGTCTTCTTACACCTACTGATTGGGCAACCTTTAATGCAAAAGTAGATAGTACTCGACAAATACTCACAGGAACTGGTCTCACAGGGGGAGGAAATCTTTCAGCAGATCGAACCATCTCTCTTACCAACACAGGAGTAGTTGCTGGATCTTATGGTTCAACATCATCTATTCCTACCTTTACAGTAGATGCACAAGGACGATTAACAGGTGCAGGATCTATAGCTCTTTCATCACTTGCTGGTGGAAACCTTACCTCAACCACCTCTGATATTTCTATAACAGGTGGAACCGGTGCAGTATTGGGAACAGGTACATCACTTACTCTTTCAAACACACCAGTAACTGCTGGAGTATATGGATCAGCTACGAGTATTCCAACATTTACCGTAGATAGTAAAGGACGTCTCACTGCAGCTGGATCAATAGCAATGACTCATACTCTTGGGTCATCGGCAAACACGTTGACCTCCGTCGTAAACGGTATTTCAGTAACGGCTCCTATTGTTAACAGTAATACTCTTTCTTTTGCTGCGGGTAATCTTACCTCAACAGTCAATGGAATTGCTTCAAGTACTCCTATCTCTGGACTTACCCTTGCGGGTGATATCGGAGGTACGCTTGGTGCAACCGTAGTACAGCCTGATGCAGTAGCCTTGGGTACTGACACCACCGGAAACTATGTTGCGACCATTCTTTCTGGGACAGGCCTTACCGTAACAGGTACCGGCGCTGAAAATGCAACGGCAACCGTAGGTCTTGCAAACACTGCGGTTACTCCAGGTTCATATGGATCTGCAACTAACATACCAACATTTACGGTAGATGCGCAGGGGCGCCTTACCGCTGCAGGATCAGTTGCAATCACAGCAGGAGTGAGTACTATTGGAACACTTGATGGAACTACAAAATCTGCAAATGGTGCTGCAATCTCTGGAACAAACCTCTTTATGCAGACTGCGGACGCAACATTCCCAGGACTCGTCTCAACAGGAACACAAACCTTTGCTGGAGCAAAAACCTTTGCAGGTGCAGCGACATTTAATGGAAATACAACTTTTGCGACGATGACCCCAGGATCAGTATTCTTTGCAGGTGCAGGAGGACTACTTTCACAAAACAATGCGCAATACTTCTGGGATAATACCAATAGTCGTTTAGGAATTGGAACAAATACCCCTGCTACAAAATTACATGTAAATAGTGGACTTACAATGAATATCCCAATTGAAACACTTGCAAACCAAGGGGGTGATTATCAAACATTTATTACCAATAGTAGCCCCAATGCTTTTGTAACTGGATCAGTGGGTGATATTGCAAATGATATTACTAATGGAATTATGTATTACAAGGCTTCAGGTCTTGGAACGAACACTGGTTGGGTTGCTCTGGCAAATGCTAATAACGGTTGGATGATAACAGGAAATGCAGGAACACTTGCAACAACCAATTTTATTGGTACCACTGATGCAGTTGATTTTGTCACACGAACAAGTAACACCGAACGTATGCGTGTTACTGCTGGTGGGTTTGTAGGTATTGGTGATACAACACCTGCTTCACTCTTTACCGTAGGAAACGGTGACTTATTCCAAATAGATACTACAGGACGTATGTTTACCGCACTGGGTATTGCTGGTACTCCATCACATAGTTTTGTTGGGGATACTAACAACGGTTGGTGGAGTCCAGGCGCAGATATTCAAGCATGGTCAACTAATGGTACAGAACGTATGCGACTGGATGCAGGTGGTAATTTTGGTATTAATACCACAATCCCACAGGCAAAACTAGAAGTAGTAGGAACTGGAAACGCATTCCCAAGTACTTCAGGAACTGCTCAATCTGCAGGATTTATTACACGACTTCGCGCAGCGACAAGCGCAACACTTGATATTGGTGGTAATGGAGGATCAGGTACCTGGCTTCAAGCAACTAATACTGGAGATTTGTCTTTGACATATCCACTTATGCTTAACCCTAACGGTGGGAATGTAGGTATCGGTACAACTGCTCCTACACGTCAATTTCATGTAAATGGTGTTGCTCAGACAGCGGCAGCCGGAACACCAAATGTACGTATTACCCATCTTTCTGGTCCGGCAATAACTACGGCCTATACCATGGGAGCAAATGACGGAATATTGTTTGTAGATACAAACGGCGAATTGTATAAACGATCAATGGCAAGTATTACGAATGGTGACTTTATCCAAAACGGAAATAGTTTTGGAACAACAGCAACCCTCGGTACGAATGACTTGTTTAATCTTGGATTTGAAACAGCTGGTGTGACCCGTGCAACATTTGATACTATTGGTAATTTTGGTATTGGTGCGACACCTCTTACAACTGCACGATTATTTGTAAACGATAGCGGCTCAAGTTTTGCCGCAACTTCTGGAACTGTACAAGGTGCTGGACATGTATCACGATTTGGCGATGCTTCAGGTGTAGTTATTGATACGGGTATCAATGGCGCTAATGGTGCATGGATGCAGGTAACGAATCAGGGGACACTTGCGGTTAATTACCCAATGATGTTTAACCCAAATGGCGGTAATGTCGGTATTGGTCTTGGTGCTACAACACCATCACAATTATTCCATGTTGCAGGTACTGCAGGGACTGCAAACATTCGATTTAATTCACTCGGAGGAACATCAATTTCAGGACTTGCTCTCGGTGGTACGAATGGATTAGTTTATTCAGACGCAAATGGTGATCTTCGTAAATTTGATATCAATGGAACGACTGGTATGTTTATCCAAAATGGAAATAGTTTTGGAGCAGCAGCAACACTTGGTACGAATGATGTTCAAAATCTCAATTTTGAAACATCAGGCGCGACTCGAATGACACTTACTGCAGCAGGAAATCTTGGATTAGGATTTGCAGCACCAACACAAAAACTTGAAGTGAATGGAATTATTCAAGGAGGTTTTGGGGCGGTAACTACAGCAGGTGTTGTTGATTGGAATGATGTTACTAATTCACGATCAGGTCAGGGATACACCTTACTTCTAGGTACCGCAACAAATGGTCCTGGATCAGGAAGTTACTATCATCCGTTTAACTTTGAATATAGTAGTAAAGATGGAACTGGTAATACTACCCAATTAGGTATTCCATATTCAAATAATGTTAATAATGGTATCTTTATGCGTGGACGAAATGGAGGAGTTTGGACATCTTGGGTGAAACTTCTTCAAGAAACGTCTACAGGTGGTGTTCAATTAACAGGACTTGGGACTGCTGCTGTACCTGCGTATAGTTGGACTGCAGATACTAATACAGGAATATTTAGTCCGGGCGCTGATATTGTTGGATTCAGTACCGCAGGTGTAGAGCGTATGCGACTGGATGCTGCAGGACGATTAGGTATTGGCACAACAACAACAAGCGGATTACTGACAGTTGATAGTGCAGCAACATCAGCATTAGTATCGATCGGTTCTGCTACGACTCCAAACGGGAATCTGATCACAGTTGATGACAATACTGCAGCCGGAGTGTGTACATTCAATCCTGGTGCTGGTGCAAACTGGGCATGTACGTCTGATGCACGACTCAAGGAAAATGTAGTGGATATCAATACTGCAGATGCACTTGCAAAAATTACAGGACTTCGTCCGGTGAATTATAATTTCATCGGGGATGGAACAGGAACTCATTACGATGGTTTCCTTGCACAGGAATTTCAACAATTAATTCCAGCAGGTGTTGTAACTAATCCTGACGGGTATTTAGCTATTAATGAATCATCATCAATCCCATTTGTTATCGCGGCAATCAAAGAGCTTGATCTAAATATTAATCAGATTGAGAACTTTGAATTTAACACAGATGGAACTGATTCAACATTTGTTACCAAGCTCCGTGACTGGCTCGCGAGTGCAACAAACGGAATTAATGAACTCTTTGCGAAAAAGGTTCGTTCAGAACAAATTTGTTTGAAAAAAGCAGATGGATCTGAATACTGTGTAAATGGTGACCAATTGGAATCAATGATGAATGGACAAGGAACAGTTGTTTCTGGTGGATCATCTACCCCTAGTGGTGGGGATACTTCATCAACAGGAACTGGAACAGATGGCGATTCTACGCCTTCTGGTGATACTGGTACTGGCGACACGTCTGGTGGAGATATTACAGATCCGACAAGTAGTACTTCAGGAACAGGAGATTCGGGATCAGGGGGTACAACACCTCCCCCGACTAACACTGGTTCTGGTGGATCAGGGGATACTCCTACTGAATAAGATAAAAAAATCACTCATATATGAGTGATTTTTTTATCTATTTAATAATCTTCATGACCATGACAATTTTTTTCTAGATCAAAAATAACTTTTTGTTTTTGAGCAAGTTCAGTTTTTAGTTTTTTCACCTCAAGTTTATTTATGGTATAGCCAATGCCTACGCCGATAAACAGTGCAACCATAGGAATAATTGCAAGGATGAGTTGTGTTGGTATTTGTTTGAAAAGTTTGTGCATAATAAGTAGTATTATGTTATTATAATAATATATTAATAAGTATAACACTTTTCAAGTCTATGGGTAATCCAAATATAAAAAAATTATATTATCAGCTGGCAGGGCTATGTGCAGGAGTAATTGTTATTGCTCTGTTTGGATACCATACTGTGTCCGCATATCCATTTAATCCACAAACTCCAACTATTCTAGGCGGCGATATGCACCTCGTAGAATCTGCAGATTTTAATGCAGATGGAAAAAACGATCTTGTAGTAACCGATGGAAAAAGTATGGCAGGAATCGGAATTTTATATGGAAACGGAAACGGAACCTTTCAGGCACCGTTAATTCTTGGCGACGGTGCTTCCTATGAATGGGGGCTTGCTGTTGGTGATATCGATAGCGATGGAGATGTTGATATTGTTGTGGGGAATAGTAATTTGAGACAACTCCAAATATATAAAAATACAGGAGCAGGAGTACGGTTTACAGGTGCTTTTGATGTAGTTGCATTAAGTAACACAGATGGAACTCGTCAAGGAGATTTAACTCTTGCTGATATGGATAATGACGGAGATAACGATGTTATTATCGGCACAGAAAATGTAAGCGCGTTCGAGGTGTATACGAACAATGGGTCAGGAGTATTTTCTTATGCGACAGCAGGAGGTACCGGTTCTGGTCATGGAGGTAAAGCAATGACTGCATTTGATTACACAGGTGATGGATGGAAAGATATCATTATTGCAGATGAAAACCAAAGTCAAATTCAAGCATATCGAAACGATGGATCTGGAAATTTTGATTTTGATTATAGCTTTGCATCAACTAATCCGTACGGTGTAAATACTGCTGATTTTAACAATGATGGTATTTATGAATTAGTAGTCACTTCTCCTAATGATGGAATGAGTATTGTTTCTTTGGATGGATCAATTATTCATCAAACATATCCAGGCTCAGCATATTATTCAAAGATAGTGGATTTTGATGGTGATGGAAATTTAGATGTTTTATGGTCAGATGCTTCGGCTACATCAACAGGAGGAGTGCAGGTTGCCCTGGGTAATGGTGATCTAACATTTGATGCACCAGTTCCTTATACGGTGAATTTTAGTCCTCTTGGAATTGCTGTAAATGATTTTGATGGAGATAGTCTTCCTGATGCTGCAGCGGTAAATCATGGAAATACGCTGAGTATCTTCCTCACGGCTACACTTCCACAAACTGCTGGGGTATGGGTTTCACCAACACCAAACCTTGCAAATATAAATGAAACCGGACCAGTCGCTACAACATTTCAAATGGGTTTATCAAATGAACCAACAGATATTGTAGAAATAGCATTTACGAATACTGATGGACAGTTGGAGTTAACTAAAGATGGTAATCCAGTATCTGGAGTTTGTTTTGTACCTGCAAGCATGTCAATAACACCTGGTATTTCACCGTTTGAGCCATGTAATACTTGGAATCTCGGACAAGAAATTACAGTGACTCCAGTTGTTGATGGGGTACCAGAAGGTACTCATACAGGTGTCGTAGAATTTATTGCAATTACTTCACCAGATACAAATTACTCAAGTCTCTCACTTCCTGCAAATCTTACTACTATTATTGCAGATGCCGGCGATACAACGGCCCCAGTAATCAGTGGTGTGAGTATCTCAGGACCTTCAGGGACAAGTCCAAGCTTTGAAGCAACTTCAGGTTCTGATAGTGTAACCCTCTCATTTATTTCTGATGAGATTCTTGACCTTGCCACATCGACAATTACTGTTGGCGGTGTTGCAGCAATATGTACCGCTCCGTCAGTCGTTACTGATCCGTATACATGTACGGTACTAGCCGCATCGCTTACCATAGGAATGATATATGGCCAAGCGCTTACCAATATTGAAATCATTCCGCATGACGCCGCTGGTAATATTGGTACGACAGAAAATCAAACAGGAGACGGGACAAGTGTGTTGGTTATTGCATCAGTACCATCTGATACAACTGCGCCGACTATTACTCTTGCAACTTCATCAGCCTCAGTATCAGCTCCATTCACCGTAACCATTACCCCAAGTGAATCAATTACCGGACTTACGCTTTCTGATTTAATGGTAACCAACGGCACGGCATCAAACCTCGTCGGACCTGATGGGTCTGGTAACTATGCGGTTACCATTACACCTATAGCCCCAGGAGCAATAACGGTACAAATTCTTGCAGGGAGTGTGACTGATGGAGCAAGTAATACAAATGCAACAGCTTCCAATGCACTCACTATTAATTACTCTCTTCCAACCATAACATCAGGTTCTGGTGGAGGAATGATAGCAGTACTGGGTTGGAATATAGTAAATTCATCCACGTTAAATTCTAATGCTGCAGAATTAATAAAAGACCAAAAATCATGTCCATATTTTACTCAATATATGCGGTATGGTGATCGTGATGGAAAAAATGGAATTTTTGAGGTTAAAAAGATGCAAGAATTTCTCAATGAACACTTAGGAATAAAATTACCAATTTCAGGAGTTTTTGGTCCACAAACAAAGAAGGCAGTAGAGCAATATCAAAATAAATATGCTGATAAGGTATTAATTCCTTGGAAACTTTCAAAACCAACAGGACACTGGTATCAATCTACGCGAAATCTTGCAAACTACCATGCTGGATGTAGTGAAGGTGAGACGAAGCTTGATAATGGAAATGTAGTAAAAAATTAAATAGATGAATAAAAAACACTGTTAGGTGTTTTTTATTATTATGATATAATTTATATACTATGAAAAAAATATTAATTACATTTTTTGCAGTTCTTGCGTTGGTAATACTTCCGCGTATTAGTTTTGCTGCAACAGTATTATTACCAGGTGATCTTGTTATTATCACTGCAAATGCCACAGGTACTTACCCATCAACAAATGGATTTGATTTCGTATCTCGGGTTGATATTGATGCAGGTACAGTAATTTATTTTACTGATAAAGGTTGGGATGGTTCACTGGGGGTTCCTTTTTGGCGGTCAGGACTTTCCGAGGGAGTTGTTCGTTTTACGGCACCGTCCGCAATTACTGCAGGAACCATTGTCCATTTTGATGACTCTTTAATTGCAGGCGCTCCAGGAACATGGGACATGTTTTCGATTGATGGTGCAACAGGAGCCTTGGGTGTTGCAAGCGGTTCCAATACTATGGATTTTGCAACAAGTGGAGACAACCTTCTTGTTTTTCAAGGGACAGCCGCGGTACCTTTGTTTATTTATGGTGTTGGATGGGCAGGTGCTACGACATGGACTTCAAGTGTTCCACCATCATCGAACAATTCGTGGGTCCCATCACCGCTTTCACTTGGAACAACGGCAATATCTCTGGGTTCTCCTGATAATTTTCAGTATAGTTGTATAGAAGCGGGATTTTTTTCAAGTACACTTCTTGGGTCGCTTGCAAACAGTAGTAACTGGGTAAATAATACTACTCCTTATGGGGCAAGTGCATGTACTTTTGATGTAACACAGCCAACAGTAACTATCAACCAATCAGGTGGGCAAGCAGATCCAACTAATAACAGCGCGCTAAGCTTTACAGCTATTTTTTCTGAAGCAATTAATCCTGCAACACTTACTGCAAGTGATATTGTGTTATCAGGAACAGGTGCTGGAACCGTAGGAACACCTACAACAACTGACAATATTACGTGGACTATTCCTGTTACTACTACAGGAAATGGAACGATTATCGTATCACTTGCAGCGAATATGGTGACCGACGTAAATGGAAATCCGAATCTAGTAGCAACAAGCACTGATAATACTGTTACCTACGATACTACCACACCCACCATCTCAGAAGTAACTGCAGTCACAACTCCTACCAACGATACTACCCCAAACTATACATTTACTACTAACGAGGCAGGGACTATTACCTATGGAGGTTCTTGCTCAAGTGCTACCACAACAGCAACGGCGGGAAGCAATACAATAACATTAAATGCACTTGCAAACGGTACCTATGTAGCATGTACTATCACAGTAACAGACGCTGCGGGTAATATTTCAAATACCCTTACGCTTTCGTCGTTTACAATCGACGCAACAGCACCAATAATTGTACTCTCAACAACAGCGCCAGCAACAGTGACAGGATTATTTACCGTTACTATTACTCCAAATGAATCAATTTCAGAACTTACTCTTTCAGATATTTCTGTGACGAATGGAACCGCTTCAAATATTGTTGGGTCAGGGTCAGGTCCGTATACTGTTGATATTACACCAATAGCAAGTGGACCACTTACAGTATCGATTCCATTTGGCATTTCGCCAACAGGAGTTATTGATAGTATAGGAAATCGACAAGATACGAATTCAAATATTATTACACGAACAGTAACATTTATCCCAAGTGTGCCAACAGTGACAATTACCCCAACGTCAGCAACAGCTGGCACCGCAAGTGGTACATGTGAAGCAGGTGCAACTGTAACCCTTACTTCAAGTGCTCTTACGCCAAACCCAACTACAGTAGTTTGTGCTATAGGTGGAACCTATACAACACCGATTACTCTTTCTGCAAACCCTGCAGTTATTACAATAATTCAAACAAATGCAGGAGGGGCTTCGCCGTCAGTAACAGGTAATTTTAATTATATAGCACCCTCTGTTTCATCTGGAGGTGGAGTTCAGTATTGTTCTACAACAATTACTACATTCTGTACACCGAGACCAAATACTACAACTTCTTCTCCTGTAATTACAAGTACAACACCAATCCTTGGAAATCCAGGACAGTGTTCAAGTGATTTATTAATTACCCAAAATATGAAAATGGGTGCTCGTAATGGTCGTATTAATAATTATTCTCGAGTAACTATTGCGAATAAAGAAATTCTTCGTGAAGTAAAAATACTCCAAACACACATGAACAGACTTGGTTTCAATAGCGGACCAGTTGATGGTATTCTCGGTCCCATTACTGATGGGGCTATCAAGAGAATGCAAAAATTCCTTGGTACCGATCAAGATGGACTCGTAGGGCCTATTACTCGATCATTGATTAATAATAGTTGCGGTAAATAAAAACTATAAAAAACCACTTGACAGTGGCTTTTTTTACGGCCTTGTTTTCCCTCTATCAAGAATAGTATTTTCTAATAATGTTTTTATGATATACTTATAAGTAATGAAAATATCTTTTCTTCAAAGTATATATTTATTTTTCGGTATTACACTGGGTATATTCTCGTTAAGTAGTGTAGCAGTTGCTTCGGTAACAGTTGGTACTATTGATCTAGGATATACCACAACAAAAATTTGCAAGGACACCACATGTTCTGTATTTGGTTTGGTTAACTTTAAACCAACATTAAATAGTAATACACCAGGGGCCACAGCGGTGACTATTACTGATACAGGAATTACTGGGCACGCATGGGGAAATGAAGTTGGATGGATTACTATGTCGCCAACTGGTGCTGGTGTGATAGTAAATCCCACAACAGGCACTCTTTCAGGAAAGGCATATGCAAATGTAGGGAGCTGGATTAACTTTTCACCAACTACGGCACCCGGAGGGGCAATTGTCGGAGTTACACTTGTGGATAATGGTGCTGGTAGTAATTTTCAAGGTTGGGCATGGGTATCCGGCGCGCATGGTGGTTGGATGAAATTTGATTGTACAGGAACAGGTACTTGTGTAAAAACAGATTGGCGAGCTATCCCGTACCGTACAATATATGCATGTTCTGACGGAATTGATAATGATGGAGACGCACTCATTGATTATCCGTCGGACCCTGGATGTTCGAGTTCTCTTGATACTGATGAGGTAAATAGTTCAGGTGGTGGAGGTGGTGGATCTTCTGGGGGCGGAGGAGGTAGTTGCATAGCCCCACTTGTCTACAGTAACGGTTTCTGTGTAGCACCTACTACAACACCTGTTAATCCAACACAACCAATAATCAACAATAATCAGTGTGGACCCTACCTTTTAAAATATATAAAATTAGGTGCAAAAAATGATCCTGTCGAGGTTCGTAAATTACAAAAATTCCTTAAGGAACACGAAGGAGAAAAACTCGTTATTGATGGAAGGTATAAAAAAGTTGATTACCTCGCAGTAAAACGGTTCCAGGCAAAGTATATGAATGATGTTTTGGGTCCATGGGGGACAAGTAGTCCAACAGGTTATGTCTACAAAACAACCGTTGCAAAAATTAACAGTTTCATGTGTCCTTCCTATTATGAAAAAGTAGTTATTGAAAAACCAACCACTACAAATCGATGTCCGGTATTTACAAAACATCACCGATTAGGAAGTATTGGCGGGGATGTTTCCAGGATTATTAATTTCTTAAATACTGAGTTCCCTGATGCAAAATTAAAAAAAGGGATTGTCTACACACCCGCTGTTATGAGAACTGTAAAACGGTATCATCAAAAATATTATACCGACATCATTACTGCTGCAGGATTACCAAATGTAACAGGTATCTGGGCAACGTATTCAAAACGTAAAGCAAATGAAATTGTCGGGTGTCCAAATTATTAATTAATGTCTATTATATTTATTTATGACTACAAAAAAAATGAGCGAATTTATGAACGAAGAAATTACTAACACAGCTGTTCATGAAAACAGTTTCGATAATCAACAGTCTGTGGGTAAGAAAAAAAATTCTTTTTCTACAAAACAAAAAACAATTCTTGCGATTCTTGGAATTATCATTGTAGTTTTGGCAGGATTCTATTACAAATTTAATCTTTCAAAAAAAGCATCAGAAAAACGAGTACAAGCAGAAACTGTTCGATTAGTAAAAGAAGTAAAAAAGATTATGGTGCTCCCAGAATCTGATGTCCCTGCAATTTTTGATATCCAAGATCCTGTACTACTCACCAATCAACAAGCATTTTTTGCTGGCGCACAAAAGGGTGATAAATTATTAGTATACCCACAATTGGGGAAGGCAATTATCTACAGTCCAGAACGAAAAATGATTGTAAATGTTGGCCCGGTAACATTTGATCAAACAAAATCTACCCCTGGAAATACCTCATTATCACCACAAGAAACAAACGGGATACAAGCTCAATAAACTACAAAAAAACATCAGTATGATGTTTTTTATTCTGTAAATAAATACTTCAGTGCTCTATATTGAGGATTTTTCATTAATGTTGCGGGACCCGGATTCGAACCGGGGTCTTCAGGTTATGAGCCTGACGAGATACCATTACTCTATCCCGCTATAAAATATTGCGAAAGCAACCTTTGAAGGATATCATAATTTCTTTTTTCTTGCAAATAATTATTATTGTAGTGTATACTATGAATGTTATTAGTTTATAAATATTTTTATCTATATATGAAAAATAGTGAACATGGCAGTGAATCAATCCAACTACATAAACATGCACCCGTATTATTTATTGCTGCTTGTTTATTGTTTATAATGCTTTACTCTATTTTCTTTAGTCCAAATGCAATTTTAGGGAAAGGAAAAGAGGAAGTTGACCCCCCACATTATAACTTCGATTAATCAAGAAGCATCAGAATCAGGTACAGTCGGCTCTGTGTCTATTCGATTAAGTCAAGCATTAGGAACATCTACAGAAGCTGTTCCTATGGTGGTATTACAATTGACTCCAGATGCACAGGCAACCTTGGGAGTGTCTTCAGTTTGTTTTATCAACCCAGCAGAAGCTACTGATCCAAAAGAGGGTGCTGTTAAAGGTGAATTTATGGAGAGTAGTGGAGAGATGATAGAAACAACAAAACAAGTAACAGAAAAAGTGATTACCGGAGAATCAAGTGTAAAAATTGATGAAGCAGCATTTATCCCAGAAGTAAAAGAGTCTTCCGAAAGTGCTCTAGAAGCTCCTGCTCTCGAGAAAAAGGCTGAATCAGCATTTAATTTTGTAAAAACTGTTTCCGCTCAGGCTACTTTCCCTGATCCATCGACATGCCATACTTGGGATAATCCATTTATTATTCCGGTTTCTGCAATTGATGATAATGACATAGAAGGAGCTCATACTACAGTAATTATTCCTACAGTTATATCAAATGAGAGTTTGTATACATTCAGTTCTCAAAAATTTGCAGTACCAATTATTGATAATGATAAACGGTCATTAGTAATAAGTTCGTCAACTCATCAAGTAAGTGAGTCTGGTGAAACTGATACTTTTGGAATATCTCTTCCAGAAAATCCTACTGATAAAGTATATGTAACAATCGATCCAGATGGACAGTTAGATGTAGGACCAAAACAATTATGTTTTAAACCTACTACTGAAACAGGAGGAGGTTGCGGAAAAGCTGGTTGTGGAGGAGTGAAAGAGGTGAAGAGTGCAGAAGAAGCTTCCATTTCAGAAGAAAAATCAGCACGAGCAACATCTATCCTTGGTATAAAAAAAGCAGAAGCAACGAAATCTGAAAGTGGAGAAATAGATGTTTGTAACGACTGGAATCAACCATATTTAATCACTGTTTCTGCAATTGATGATACTCTTGTAGAAGGTGAACATAATGGAATACTTACCATAACTACTGAGTCAAGTGATGGTTTTTACCATGAAATCGAACAAAAAATTAACGTGACTATTATCGACAATGATTTTAATGTAACTACAGGAGGCTCAACTGGGTTCTTATCAACAAATCCAATACCAGTCACTCCTCCAAAAATCGACACAAATAATGCTGTAGATCTAGCATGTCCTCATTTTACTCATTATGTAAAATACGGAAAACTTAACCCTATTTCTGAGGTGAAAAAAATTCAAGAATTTCTCAACAAGGAAATGAACGCACACCTATTAGTATCAGGGATATATACCCGTGCAACAGAGCGTGCAGTAAAAGCGTTCCAACTAAAAGAACGGTCAGAGATTATGGACCCATGGGGGTTGGAAGCACCAACAGGATGGTGGTACCAATCTTCACGTAATCGCGCAAACGAGATCGTAGGTTGCGATGAAGGGGAAATGAAACTTGATAATGGTGTTCTAATAAGCTAAAAGCGCATAACAAAAAACCTCTTGTGATAAGAGGTTTTTTGTTATGCGCAGTGAAAGGGACTTGAACCCTCGACCTTCCGCGTGACAGGCGGATGCTCTAACCAGCTGAGCTACCACTGCAATAATGGTAATACTATCATATATTCAATTTATTTCAACTTTTGAAAACATTTTTCGCTTTATACACTGAGAACGTATAAAACAAGGTGTCGAGGGTGGGACTTGAACCCACGACCTTAGCGTTATGAATGCTACGCTCTAACCAGCTGAGCTACCCCGACAAAAAAATTACACTTGTAGGAGTATACTCAATTTCTTGAATTTTTCAAGGGGTTGTGATAATATCTCATTACCTTTTCAAGAAAATAAACACAACGATTTTCAGTTGCTAATCGTGATTATTTTTACAGGTAGATAATTTATTATCGGGCGGGGATGTTTACTTGGAAGCAGTAAATCATTTAAAGAGTGCGTAACGGCTCACCCGTCTTATTTTTTGCTGTTGTAGCTCAGCTGGTAGAGCACTTCCATGGTAAGGAAGAGGTCCCCGGTTCAATCCCGGGCAACAGCTCCAGTTTTATAAAAAATACGGAAATTTCTAATAAGTTTTAAAACATTTGATTTTAATACTTCGATGCTCTGTATTGGTCCGACTCTGTGTTAATATAGATACAGGGTAAACCATTTAAGAAATCGACATAATATAAACACTCGTATACTGCTTGGTGTGTTCCGTAAAGCATTGGGGGAGTCTTACATATATTTTTATGAATTTTAATGATTAATTCTTGAGATATCTAGCAAAAAATAATCTACTTGATTTTTTATTGTTTTTTTGTATAATTGCTTACATGTCTTGTGTAGGACACAATAGGGTATTCCTATTGCGAATTTAGCTCCTGTTCATAATGTCGGGTTTTTACATTATGCTTGTTCTCTTGGGAAACGTTATCACTTTCCAAGGGAAGTTTATTATCCTTTTATCTATTTTTGTTGCTTATTCACTATGCCAACTATTAACCAACTCTCAAAAAAGGGACGAAAAAAGATTGTGTATAAACCAAAAGCGATGGCACTACGTCGTGGGTTTAACTCTCTTGAAAATCGTCCAACATTTTATCCATCTCCGTTTAAACGAGGGGTGTGTACCAAGGTAACTACCACCACCCCAAAGAAACCAAACTCTGCGGTTCGAAAAATCTGCCGTGTTCGACTTTCTAATGGAATGGAAGTTACTGCTTACATTCCAGGTATTAAACATAATCTCCAAGAACACTCTGTGGTGTTGCTCCGATCAGGACGTGTAAAAGACCTCATCGGGGTTCGTTATACAGTTGTTCGTGGTGTACTCGATGCGCAAGGTGTTGCAAACCGAAAAAATGGTCGATCTCGTTATGGTGCAAAACGGCCAAAAGCTTAATTAGTTATTTTTCATTTATACTATGCGATATAAAATCACGAATAGAAATATTCCAAAACCAGATGTAAAATATGGTTCAACACGAGTTGAAAAATTTATTAACTGTGTTATGTGGGAAGGAAAAAAAGAAGTTGCACGAAAAATTGTGTACGGTGCTTTTACTATTATCACCGAGAAAACCGGAAATGAAAATCCTCTCGAAGTGTTCGAACTTGCATTAAAAAACACAGGACCATTGACTGAGGTTCGATCTCGTCGTGTGGGAGGTGCAAACTATCAGGTTCCCCGAGAGGTTCGTCCAGAACGACGACTTGCCCTGGCGATTCGATGGATTATTGACGCTGCTCGATCAAAGAAAGCTGCCCCAATGGCTGATCGATTGGCTGCAGAAATTATTGCTGCCAGCAATAATGAGGGTGCTGCTGTTGCAAAACGAGACAACACCCATAAAATGGCAGAAGCAAACAAAGCGTTCGCACACTTTGCTTGGTAATATATTTATTATTCATTATCCTTTTATTTATTTATGCAACGAGATTATCCACTTGAAAAAACCAGAAACTTTGGGGTGATTGCCCACATCGATGCCGGAAAAACTACCACCTCAGAACGTATTTTGTTCTACACCGGTATGTCTCACAAAATTGGTGAGGTGCATGATGGTGCAGCAACGATGGACTGGATGGAACAGGAAAAAGAACGAGGAATCACGATTACCTCTGCTGCGACAACTTGTTTTTGGACACCAACCTATATAGCAGACAAAAAAGACGCTTCACAAAAAACTCGCTTCAACGTTATTGATACCCCTGGACACATCGACTTTACCATTGAGGTACGTCGATCGTTGCGTGTACTTGACGGTGCGGTAGTAGTATTTGACGGGGTTGCTGGGGTTGAACCACAATCAGAAACCAACTGGCGATACGCAGATGAAGGGAACGTTCCACGAATTTGTTTTATTAATAAGCTTGATCGAACCGGTGCATCGTTCGAACGATCATTTGCTTCGATTCTTGATCGACTTACTAAAAACGCTGTTCGATTCCAAATCCCTATCGGAGAAGAGGATCAAGTAGAAGGAGTCGTTGACCTACTCCGCATGAAAGCGTACTACTTTGAAGGTGAAATGGGGAAAGATGTTATTGAAAAAGAGATCCCAGAAAATCTAAAAGCTGATGCAGAAAAATACCATGCTATTCTCGTTGAAAAAATTGTAGAACATGACGAAGAAATGATGATGGAATTTCTCGATGGAAAAACTGATTTTCCACTTGATAAATTAAAAGCCACAGCTCGAAAAGCTGTAATTGCAAACAAACTCGTTCCAGTGTTTACGGGAACTGCATTAAAAAACAAAGGAGTTCAATTAGTATTGGACGCCGTGGTTGATTATTTACCAGCACCAACGGATATTGCTTCACCAAAAGGTGTTCATCCTGACACTGGTGCAGAACTTACTCGTAAAGCATCAGATACAGAACCGTTTGCAGCGCTTGCGTTTAAGGTTGCAACTGACCCATTCGTAGGACAACTTATCTTCTTCCGTGTATATTCTGGAACATTGGAGGCTGGTTCTTATGTGCTCAACACACATACAGGACAGAAAGAGCGTATCGGACGAATTTTGCGTATGCATGCCAATGAACGTGAAGAGGTGAAAAAAGTATTTGCAGGAGATATTGCTGCTGCAGTAGGACTCAAGGATACAAAAACCTCAGACACACTCTGTGATCCTGCACACCCAATCATCCTCGAAGAAATTAAAATCCCAGAACCAGTAATCAGTCTCAAGATCGAACCAAAAACAAAAGCCGACCAAGAAAAAATGGGTATGGCGTTGTCACGATTAACTGGAGAGGATCCAACATTTCGGGTAACGACTGATAGTGAGACAGGAGACACTATTATCTGGGGAATGGGAGAACTCCACTTGGATATTATTGTTGACCGTATGAAGCGAGAATTCAATGTTGAAGCAAATACAGGACGTCCACAGGTAGCGTATAAAGAAACTATTACTGGTGAAACAGAAGTAGAAAACAAATACGTAAAACAGTCAGGAGGTAAGGGACAATACGGACATGTGAAATTGCGAGTAAAACCGTTGGATTACTCTGTAGCAATTGAAGACCTTCCAAAGAATGCAAAACGTGTCGATGGAATGGAATTCATTAACAACATTAAAGGAGGCGTTGTTCCACAAGAATATATTCCTGCAGTAGAAAAAGGTGCTCGCGAGGCGATGTCTCGAGGAGTATTGGCAGGATATCCAATTGTAGACCTTTCTGTTGAATTGTTTGATGGTTCATACCATGATGTAGACTCCAGTGAAATTGCCTTCAAAATTGCAGCATCTCAAGCTGTTCAAGAAGCTGTTCAAAAAGCTCGTCCAGTGATTCTCGAGCCGATGATGAATGTTGAAATCGTTATTCCAGAAAAATTCCTTGGGGATATTACTGGAAACGTTTCATCAAAACGTGGACAGATTGAATCAGTGGATGATCGGGGAATGGCGAAAGTCGTTCGGGCGATTATTCCTCTATCAGAAATGTTTGGATACATGTCAACACTCCGATCAATGACTGAAGGTCGTGGATCGTTCAACATGGAACCTGCACGATATGATATTGTTCCTCAGAACGTTGCTGATGAAGTTATTAAATCTCGAAAATAATAGATTTCCAAAAACACCCCAACTGGGTGTTTTTGTTTTTTGGGTAGCAATATGATACAATGAACGTATTCTATGTCACTTCTTTTTCCGTCACAACATGATGATATTTTCGGGATTATTTGTCGTGTTGATAGTTCTGAAATTTCTCTGCTCATTATCGAAAAAAATACCAGAAAAATTGTTGCGTCTATCCGCGAATCGTTTTCATTATTTTTACACGATGATCGACATTATTATGATCAGCTGTTACATCACGCACAATTAATTATTCGTCGTATGGTGAATACATTGATACAACAGGGAGCGCCGCGACCTTCGTTCGGTCATATTGTTATTTCTGAGCCATGGGCGCAGAGTATTAATCGACAGATTAGCTATTCACGGAAGACACCCTTTACGGTTACTGAGAAGTTCATAGATGAATTAATTGCTCGTGATATGAAAAAAATGGAACGAGAATATCAACTCCCTACAGAATTTTCTGAATTACGACCAGAGGTGCATTATCGTGAGGTTGCATTATCTGGGTATCATATTGGTGATCCGTGGGGACGTACAACACAATCGCTATCAGTACAGTATTTGGTAGGATATACTGATCCACAGATTGTTTCACTTTGTAAAAAGATTCTCCATGAGGCACTGAAAATTCCACTGCGGAGTATTTCTGTTCGTCATTATCATGCACATTGTATTGAATATTACCATCGCTATGGAGAGTTTCAGAATTGTTTGATTATGCATCCTGTGGGGTATACGACTGATTTATTTATTTTTCAAAAAGGATACCTTCAACAGATGGGAACACTTCCTACGGGATTATCACAGGCTCGAGCAGAACTCGCAGATATGTTGGGAATATTTCCAAAAGAGCTTGAATCATTACTCACACTGTATAGCAAGGGTCTTTTGTCGGGTGCAATCACCAAGAGATTGGAAACCCATCTTTACAGAATTTATCGAAATTGGGAAAAAGATTTTCATACCTATTGTCATCATGCAGTAATACACGGAGATACTGTTGATACCGTTGTTTGGGTTGGTGACGAGGCGGATCCATTGTTTCAGTTTTTTATGTATCAAGTACAACACGATACCAGTGCATTCGCGGTAGTATTCGGGAATACCCAAGTCCGCATGACAACAATCCTCAATCAGAGACCAGATTTTGCCTGGAGAGTTCCGGATGATCTGCCTGCGGAAGATGTCATGATTATCACTACGCTTCATTCAGAATAATTTTCCATATATTTTTTATGCCAAGAAAAGTAGGACAAGACATGGTTATTAAAAAACGTACGCCGGAAAACCGGCTTATTGCTCGTTATGCAGTTCGCGATGGTGAAATGCATAGTGTCCCAGTATCGAGCACTTCTTCACAAGAAAAACCTATCACTACTTTTCATGACTCGAGAAAAAAAACGCAACAAATAACTCGCGACTACAGAGAACATGAATACGTATCACCGAAAAAAAATTCTTCGTATCGTGATGATTCATCAAATGATAGTCCAACCCAGAAAATAAGAGCAGGTGTTTTATGGTGGCTCGTAGCACTAGCCGCAGTAGTATTAATTGTTATTGGTATGTCGTCACTGTCACGAACACATGTTGCAGTACAGCTCAGAGAGGTTGACTATCCAGTCTCAAAAGAAGTAACTGTTTATCTGGAACCTGGTGAAAACGATCTTGGATTCAAGTTTGCTCAGGCAATTGATCGACAAACCGTCTCGATCCCACCAGAGTCTGTAACAGGTACCGATACATCGGAAACAAAAGCATCGGGAACCATCAGAATATTTTCTCAAGGAAAATCACAGAATCTTCCTGTAGGTACAAAGGTGGTGAGTACGAATAAGACAGTGTTTGTTACAGAAAAACCAGTTGTGGTACCTGCAGGGACACCGACTACGCCAGGATCTATCGATGTTGCTATTGTAGCAACTATTCCCGGAGAAACAGGAAATGTCGGACGTGATGATTTTACATTGGGGAACGGTCTCATCGGTCGGTCAATCACAGAAATAACAGGAGGTTCAACAATAGGGAAGCCTGTTATTAATGAGGCTGCCGCAGAAAGTGCAAAAACGACACTCCAAACGATGATGAGTACTACTCATCCTGTATCATTTCTTGCAAATCAAATTCCGGTAACCTACCGTGTTCCAGAATCATTAGTCAGTGTGTCTGAACCTGTTTATGCGGTAATAGCAACGGATCATGGGATGGTAATGACTGCAGAACGTACGATTACTGGATACATGATTGCGCGTGATGACCTGGATACATTTCTCTTGAATACGAGTATTCCTGCAACAGAACAATCATTTATGACTGTTTTCCAGAGTAATACCGTGACCATGCAATTGGCACCGTCATATACTGGCACTCATCAGGAAAAACAAATTCCTATTATACTTTCCGGTTCATTCACTGCACGCGCAAAGCTGGATAACGAAACAATTAAACCACTCGTTGCGCGAAAGAAAAAAACAGATGCAATTAATACGGTTCGAGAAATTCCAGGAATAGAAACGGTATCAATTCGTATCTGGCCACTATGGATATCTCGGATAACTGATCAGGCACGGAGAATTCTCGTCTCGATCGATTATAAAAAGGTGTAAAAAATCCTCAAAAAAGATACCCAAAGTATCTTTTTTGAGTAAAGTATTCCCATCAAGAAAAGAATTTGCTAATAAAGTATTTGTTTTCCTTGACTTTTTATTGTATTTTGCTATATTGAATGTATTCTTTATTTATGAGTACTCACAACAATGACGATAACATCGTATTAGCTTCGGTAACTGAATCACTTCCTAACGCGATGTTTCGCGTGAAGATAAAAGACACTGATGATATCATCGTTGCCTATCTTTCTGGAAAGATGAAACTCCATAGGATCAAAGTATTATTAGGTGATCAAGTCTCTGTGCTGTTAGACCCATACGGTGGGAAAGGACGTATTGTCAAAAGAATGTAATTGTGCTAGATTGTTTTTTGCACAATAACCGTGTTTTATATTTTTTATTAGTAATAAGTTTTCTTGGGCTTGCTCGTTCATAACACTTTTTGTGTTTTGAGTGTGTTATGACGCCTGCTATTTTTCATGAAGGTACAATCATCCATTAAAAAAATTAGTCCAGATGACATTATTGTTCGTCGAAATGGTCGTCTGTATCGTATTAACAAAAAAAATCCACGCCACAAAGCGCGTCAATAATTTTTCATTTTCTTATGCGTATTTTAGGTATTACTCTCCCTGACAATAAACAAGCACAATATGGACTTACCGCGATTTATGGTATTGGTCTTTCTCGTGCAAATAATATTTTAGCACAAGCAGGTGTTGATCCTGTAAAGAAAGTAAAAGATCTCACTTCTGACGAAGAAGCTGCTGTTCGTAAAATTACCGAAGACATGAAATTGGAAGGTAATTTAAAACGAGAAGTCAGTCAAAATGTAAAACGGTTAAAAGATATTGATTCATATCGTGGTATGCGTCACTCTCGAGGGTTGCCAACCCGTGGTCAGCGAACAAAAACCAACTCGCGAACTGTTCGCGGAAACAAACGAACCACTATGTCGTCTGGTCGTCGTAAAGAAAGTAAAACATAGTTTTTATTTTTCCTATTATTTATTAATTTCTCAACCGTATTCCTATGGGTAAAAAACGAATTGTAAAACAAGAAGGTCAACGTGTTAATAAGAGCTTGAAAGATCGAGCACTTTCACGAGTACCAAAGAAAAAGCTGGTTTCTGGAATCCTGCATGTTCAGGCTACCTACAATAACACAAAGGTGGTATTAACTGACAAAGACGGGAACTCAATCATGTCAGCATCATCAGGATCTCTTGGTTTCAAGGGAGCAAAAAAATCAACACCTTTTGCCGCTGCAAAAATTGGGGAAGTTCTCGCAGAAAAAGCTCAAATGATCGGTTTGAAAGAAGTTGATATCGTTGTAAAAGGTGTTGGTTCTGGTCGTGAATCAGCTATTCGATCTTTTATCGCTCGAGGTATTGATATTATTTCAATCAAGGATAAAACCCCTGTACCGTTTAATGGTCCGCGCCCAAAAAAGGCTCGTCGTGTATAATCTCTCGTTATTATTTCTATGTCTGCAACTACTAAAAAATATAAAATCTGTCGTCGTTTGGGGATAGGAATGTTTGAAAAATGTCAAACCCAAAAATTCCTCGCTCGTCAAAAAACCGGGAAAAAAGAAACACGAGTTCGACGCTCTGATTACGCCCTTCAGTTTATTGAAAAACAAAAAATTCGTTTTTCTTATGGAGTTCGTGAAAAGCAATTCGTAAACTATGTGAATCTTGCGATGACCAGTAAATCGGTAAAACCAGCAAGTTTCCTCGCGCAACTCTTGGAACGACGATTGGACAATGTTGTCTACCGACTTGGACTTGCATCATCACGTGCACTGTCACGACAAATCGTGTCCCACGGTCATATCTTGGTAAATGGGAAAAAAATGAACATTCCTTCATACCAGGTTCAAAAAGGAGATGTTATTACAATCCGTGAAGGAAGTAAGAAAACAAAACTCTTTACTGAAATCGCTGCAAAATTAAAAGGATACAAAACTCCTGACTGGATGAAATGGAATCCCGAATTTACCGAGGCAGTAATTACTGAAATTCCAAAAGAAACTGACCCGTTTCTTAATCCTCAGGCAGTGATCGAGTTCTACAGTCGATAATCTGTAGTATTGGTGCGTTTCCTTGGATCGAATATTCTAGAACCTATTCGTTTCAAGTTTTTCATTAGCATGCTAATGTTTCCTTTTGGAGACACCTCACAACGCTATGTACTCTACTTCAATTGTTCTCCCTTCAAAATTTAAAACGGTTTCGGAATCAAAAACTTCTGGCATTTATGAGATCGAGGGGTTAGCTCCAGGATATGGACACACCCTCGGAAACTCATTACGGAGAATTATTCTTTCTTCGATTCCTGGAACTGGGATTATTTCTTTTAAAATCCACGGTGCTTCACACGAATTCGATACACTGAACGGTGTGCGTGAAGATACGTTGAATATTATCCTTAACCTGAAACGAGCTCGTTTTCATGTTATTGGTGATGAACCAGTGACGATTACACTGGTAGCAACAAAACCAGGCATTATCACTGCAGGTGAATTTGTAACTGGAGGGCTTGCCGAAGTACTCACCCCCGATCAACCAATTGCAGAAATTACTGATAAATCTGGTCGTTTGGAAATTGATATTACTCTTGCAAAAGGATTGGGAATGATTCCTCGTGAAGTTTTAATCAAGGAAAAAGCAGAAGTTGGGCATATTATTATGGATGCAGTATTCACCCCGATTGTGCGTGCTTCATATGAAGTAGAAAACATGCGTGTTGGGGATCGAACAGATTTTAACCGTTTACGTGTTATTCTCGATACTGACGGATCACAAGCTCCATCAGAAATACTTTCTCTTGCAATGCGTATCATGCTTGATCAATTCAAAGCAATTCTCGATCTCAAGGAATTCATCATTCCAGAGCCAGTTGCTCATCGACCAACCACTCTCGACCTTGATGATAGTATTAATGAAGACAATGCAGCAGAAAAAGTTGATCTCACTGATGTGTTGAAAACTCGTATTGATTCAATACAGCTTTCTACCAGAACGCTCAACGCATTATCTGATGCAGGAATTAGAACAGTAGGAGGGTTAATCCAAAAAACCGAGGAAGATCTTCTTGAACTTGCTGGATTTGGTGAAAAAGCACTCAAAGAATTAAAAGAAGTCCTCACTGATTTCGGACTTGCATTAAAAAAATAAATCAGTAGTATTGTTACCATTATTTATTAATCACTTTTGTAACCATTATGCGACACCATAACAAAAACCGAAAATTTGGACGAAAGACCAATGTTCGCCGTGCTTTTCTACGGTCACTAACTCGAGCGCTCGTGATGGAGGGTCGTATCATGACTACAGAAGCGCGCGCAAAAGAGATCCGACCACTTGTTGAAAAAATGATCACACGTGCAAAAAATGGACAAGCACTTACCACTATCAGAACTATCACTGCTTCTATGGGTGGACAGTTGGACGTAGCACAAAAAATTATCCGCGATATCGCTCCAAAATATACTGACCGTACTGGTGGCTATACACGTATTATGAAACTTCCAGCTCGTGCCAGTGATGCTGCGCCAATGGCGCTCATCGAACTCGTTTAATCATCTTTCCGCTATTTATGAAACACACACTTGATGCAACTAATAAAAAACTAGGGAGACTTGCAACAGAAATTGCGATGATTTTGCGAGGAAAAAATTCTCCTGATTTTGCCCCTAACAAAATTTCAGGGAATCAGGTAGAGGTTATCAATGCTTCAAAAATTGATTTACTAGATAAAATGGATGACACGTACAAAACCTATTCAGGATACCCAGGAGGTCTCAAACACGAAACTCGAGGAAATCTCATCAAGCGTCGTGGAATGGGGGAGGTTATCTACCGAACTGTTCGAGGAATGCTTCCTCGTAATAAATTACGAGAAGAAATCTTGAAAAAACTTACCGTTATTGATTAATTATTATTATCACTATGTCAACATCAACTCACCAAACAAAATACACCGTTGCCATTGGGCGTCGAAAAACATCCACTGCACAGGTGCGTTTGATTCCTGCAGAAAAAACATCAGTGGTAGTCAATAATCGACCAGTGAATGATTATTTCCCAACCTCTGAACTTCACAAAACAGCACTTGCTCCGTTGCATACAGCAGAAAACGTAGCAGAATATTCTGTATCTGTTGTTGTTTCTGGAGGAGGTATTCATTCTCAAGCAGAATCTGTTCGTCATGGAATTTCACGAGCGTTAGTAAAAATCAATGAAGATTTCAAAACTGATTTGAAGAAGGCTGGATTTCTAAAACGTGATGCACGTGCAAAAGAACGACGTAAATTCGGATTAAAGAAAGCTCGAAAGAGTTCTCAATGGTCAAAACGATAACAGATTATCCCGCAAGGGATTTTTTGTTTAGAAGGTACTATTGACCTATATTTATTTATGTGCTATCATTACCGTAAACAAATTCATTTAAATTAAATATTTTTTATATGGAAAAAACAAATGCTTTTACAGACCGAAAAACTTCAGAATTGTTTAAATTTATGGCGTTATTCTTATTTACTATGTTGGTAGTAATTCCTCCAACGATTTTAACAACAGGAATAGTGTGTAATGGTTTGATAAATAAATTAAACATACTACCGCTCATTTCTGGGTTATGCTCAATATCTTTTTTTAAAATTTTGGCAAAAAGAGAAGACAGGAGGATTATAAGAAAAACAGCGTTGCTCTTAGGTGTAACACTGCTTTTTATTATAAGCGTTGTAAGTTTTATTTGGTTTTTAGCTCATTAATTATAAAGCTTGTAGATTAAATTCTGCAGGCTTTTTTTGTTTCCAAAAATATGTATAATAATAATCATATGACAGAATATGATGAATTTATTGAAAAAGAAGAAGTCGGGGATGACCTGGAATTTGTGGAAACTGATGCTATGGGTGATGAATTAAAAGACAAGGCAAAAATTAAGCAACTTCGCGAGGATCTTAAAAAGGTTCAGGCAGAAGCCAGTGAACACCTGACGGCTCTTCAGCGTTCGCGCGCAGACTATGTAAACTTGAAAAAGGAAAACGATGAAATTCGCACTACGGTAAAACAACGTACTACCGAAAGTGTGATTATGGATTTTCTGCCGGTGATCGATAGTTTTGATATGGCAATGGGTAATACTGATGCATGGAATGCGGTTGATACCAATTGGCGCGTAGGGGTTGAATATATTTATAACCAATTGAAAACAACTCTTGAAAATCATAATGTATCTGCAATTGATTCAGTAAACATAGAATTTGATCCGAATTTGCACGAACCGATGAAAACAGAGGAAACTGATGATTCAGAAAAAGATCACAAGATTGTACAGATTATCCAAAAAGGGTACAAGATGGGTGATAAAGTTATTCGACCAGCACGAGTGGTTGTGTGGAAATATATTTCATAAATAATATGATCTATATTGATGTACGTACTCCAGAGGAATTTGCATCCGGACATTATCCAGATGCAATCAATCACCCCGTGGAACTAATCATGCAGGGAATACTTCCAGAACTTGCAAAAGACACAAAAATCAATTTGTATTGCAGATCAGGTGGTCGCGCAGGGGTTGCACAACAAATCATGGAACAATCCGGATTTACTAATGTAGCAAACAGGGGAGGATTAGATGATGTATTATAAAATTTATAATTAATTTATTTCACTAATAATTACCACATATGCAAAACAAAGACTGCACAACATGTGAAAGTTGCCTGATGCCATTTTCAAAAGATCCAGGAATTCGTGAAAGCGATCAATATTGTAGTTATTGTTTCAAGGATGGAAAACTGTGCTACGAGGGAAATGACCTGAAAGAGTTCCAGGTAGTTGCCTACAAAAATATGCGGGAAAAGGGAATCGGATATTTGCCTGCAAAATTCTATACATGGATGATTCAGTTTGCTCCGCGGTGGAAGATTAACAAATAAAAAAAACGCATTGCGCGTTTTTTTTATTTTTGAAACAACTTAAACAATTCTGCCTCTGTTTCCGCATCCAGACTATTGGTCGTCATGACCATCATTTCGGTCGTCAGCCCCAAATCTTTTTTAATATTCATGAATAGATGTTCATAGGGAAATGGGGAAATCCATGCCGAGTTTTTCAACAGCTCAAATCCTGCTTTTTTCAAAAGATACCGCAATGCTTCGCGTTCTGATTTTCGGGATTCCGGAAGGTCGAGCAATACGATTCGCCACTGGCCATCCCAGTTGGGAACAAGGGTAGAATCCGATTCTAATTGCAGGCTGACGGCCTTTCGTTTGCCGGCCTTGGTCAGTCGGGCATAGTCGTTCTGACCTGAAAAATGACTCTCTACAAGTCCTGATTCATGCAAGCCGCGCAATGACCGATTCAGGGCGTATTGTGTCTTTTTTGGGTCGTTTTTGGTGGTTTCAGACATGTCCTTGATAAGCTTATCAGACAGATCAGGGAAAGAAACCGCTTTATTTTCGGCTAATATTTTCAATATTTTTTTGGAATAGTCGTTATTTTTAGACATAAAGCTTGACAAATATTTTGATTCTGCTATACTAGAGGTACAAATAAATAAGCATGACAAGTATGATAAGTAGACGTCTCTTTGAGACGTTCGCTCCTTTCTTAATTGGAAGGAGCTTTTTTTATCTTTTGGAATAGTCGTTGGATTTCATAGATTTTAATACAGTACTCCTCACCGCTTCGCGGAGCTCCTCTACAAGAGGAGCAAGGCACTACACGTTTGGAAGTGGCTCCTCTTATAGAGGAGCTGTCCGAAGGACTGAGGAGTACAGGTACTTGACTAAAAAAATAATAGCATTATACTAGGAATTGTACAAGTATTTCGCGACCGCGAACATCTTGTCAAATTGGAATTTTAAAAAAGCACTTGTTATTCACGAAAACTTTTAGAGAATTATTAATATTTAACTATAATTATAAAATTATGAATCAAATTTATATTGAAAAAAATGACGATAAATTTTCTGGTATTTTTCATGTTGTAGATGATTTAATTTATGTTTTTTCTGTGTATGGTAAAAAAGTTACCCAGTTAGGTAATTCAAATCCCGAAAGTCTAGCTAAATTATTACTAACAGAACTAATCAATGAGCAAATATCATTTTAATTTTTATGGAAATACTTATTACAATAATTGTTATAATTCAAACAATTATATTATTTAAAATATACTTTGAATTAAATTACATCAGTAAATTTATTCCTAGTATTCAACATAACGTCAATTGGATAAGTGAAAAACAAACTGAAATAGAACAGACGAGTAGTCTTACTCATAATTCTTTAGAAAAAATTGAAAAATACTTTATTAAAAAATAATTCTATTATATTAATCATATGTCAAAAATCATTGGAATCGACTTGGGAACCACAAACTCGGCGGTAGCAATCATCGAGGGTGGTCAACCAAAAATTATTGAAAACACAGAAGGTGCACGAACAACGCCTTCTATCATTGCGCAGGCAAAAAATGGTGACCGAATGGTCGGAGCATTAGCCAAACGTCAGGCGGTTACCAATCCAGAAAATACAATTTTCGGAATCAAACGATACATGGGTCACAAATTCAGTGACGAAGTCGTAACAAAAGACATTCCGCATTCACCGTTTAAAATTTCAAAAGGAACAGATGATCGCGTGATGGTGAAATTCGGAGGCGAGGACAAATCACCTGAAGAAATTTCTGCGATGATCCTTTCAAAGATCAAAGCGGATGTGGAAGCAAAACTTGGCGAGAAAATCACAGAGGCTGTTATTACAGTTCCTGCATACTTTGACGATGCACAGCGACAGGCGACAGTGAACGCAGGTAAAATTGCAGGACTTGATGTAAAGCGAATCATTAACGAACCAACAGCAGCGGCATTGGCATACGGATTCAATTCCAAAAAAGACCAGAAAATTGCCGTGTACGACTTCGGAGGTGGAACATTCGATATTTCAGTACTCGAGGTTGGAGCAGACTTGGTAGAGGTAAAATCTACTGATGGAGACGCGCACATGGGAGGTGAAGACATCGACCGAAAAATCGTTGCATGGATTGGGGATGAATTTAAAAAGGAATCAGGGCTGGATGTTACAAAAGATGTACTTGCACTACAGCGATTAAAAGAAGCTGCAGAAAAAGCAAAACATGAACTTTCAACAACAACTGAAACTGAAATCAATATTCCGTTCATCGCGCAGAATGATGGCGTGCCACAACACTTGATGATGAAAATGTCTCGCAGTAAATTGGAGGAATTGGCTGCAGAATTCATCGATCGATCAATTGAAATTACAAAGTGCGCAGTAGAGGCTTCACCATTCAAAATGAGTGAAATCGATGAAGTAATCATGGTTGGAGGACAGACTCGAATGCCAAAAATTGTCGAAGAAGTAAAGAAGTTGTTCGGAAAAGAACCAAACCGAACCATCAACCCGGATGAAGTAGTAGCTCTTGGTGCTGCAGTTCAGGCCGGAGTATTACAAGGTGACGTGAAGGATGTACTTCTCCTCGATGTAATTCCATTATCACTTGGAATTGAAACAATGGGTGGCGTAGCGACAAAATTAATCGAGCGAAACACAACGATTCCAACATCAAAATCACAAGTATTCAGTACTGCATCAGACAACCAAACATCAGTGGACATTCATATCGTTCAAGGTGAACGACCGATGGTGACTGATAACAAATCACTCGGACGGTTTATCCTTGGCGATATCGCACCAGCTCCACGCGGAATTCCACAGATCGAGGTAACATTTGATATCGACGCAAACGGAATCCTAAATGTAAAAGCAACTGATAAAGCAACTAACAAGGAAGCGTCAATTACGATCCAATCAGGAGGAGGATTGTCAGATGCAGATATCAAGAAAATGCAGGAAGATGCAGAAAAATTCAAAGAGGAAGATGAAAAGAAAAAGGATTTGGTGGATAAGCGAAACACGGCTGAAACATCAATCTTTGCAGCAGAAAAATCTTTGAAAGAATACGCTGACAAATTGGATGATGCAACCAAAACTGCTATCAACGAAAAAATCACAACCTTGAAGGATGTGAAAGATAAAGACGATGCAGCGGCAATTGATTCTGCAACATCTGCACTTTCAGATGAAATGATGAAGATTTACGAAATCATTCAGAAAGCTGAGCAAGAAAAAAATGCTGCGGGTAATGCAGCATCTGAGTCAGCAACAGAGGAAACAAAAGAAGAGGGAGCTGAGGAAGGGAAATAAAAACAACCTCTTTACTGTCCAGAACCGCATATTGCAGTTCTGGGTGGGGTAAGAGGTTGAGTAATTTTTAAAATAGTATTATTTTCTCCAAGCTGCCCATTTAATATGTTGTTGATCGCGTCCTGATGTTGTTATTAGACTAATAACAAACATAATTAAGTCAGCAAAAAAGAAGTAAAACCAATTTCCAAAGGCTCCAATTAAGAAACCCCATATTAAAAAGAATAATAAATAAACTTGGTCCATATACACTATAGACCCTCTTGTCTTATTTATGAGAATAAACCAAAAGATCATCCATAAACAAAACGAGAAAAAATACTTAAATTTTGACATATTATTTAATTTTATTAAAAATATGATATCAAATAATATCATACTTGTCAAGTAAGTCCAATCTTCTTTCCGGACAGGTTGAAAGACGTGTTTGGTAGAGAGGTGAGAAACCTCAGCAAATTCAGTACTCCTCACCGCTTCGCGGAGCTCCTCTAAGAGAGGAGCAAAGCACTCGACGTTTGGAAGTGGCTCCTCTCTTAGAGGAGCTGTCCGAAGGACTGAGGAGTACTGTATACTACTGTTTAATAATTAGGAGTACTGTATTCAAGATTCTTTATGAAATTCATTCACAATGATCCACTTCTAAAACATCGCAGAAAAGATCTTCGTAACAGAAGTACGAAAGAGGAAAGATTATTGTGGAAATACTTGAAAAATGAACAACTTGGTGTAATATTTCGCAGGCAGTTTGGAATCGGTCCGTATATTATAGATTTTTATTGTCATAAATATAAACTAATTATCGAACTCGATGGATCACAACATTATTATGAAAAAGGATTGGAATATGATACAGTGCGTGATAATTATTTGAAAAGTTTGGATTATACAGTACTTCGATTTTCAAATAATGAAGTATTACAATCGATTGATGGAGTTATTATGAAGATTAAGGAATATTTAAGATAAATTTACTCCTCACCGCTTCGCGGAGCTCCTCTACAAGAGGAGCAAAGCACCCGACGTTTGGAAGTGGCTCCTCTTTTAGAGGAGTTGTCCGAAGGACTGAGGAGTACTGAATTTTATGAGCAAAGACTACTACAAAACCCTAGGTGTCGATAAAAAAGCCTCTGAAGCAGAAATCAAGGCTGCTTTTCGCAAACTTGCACATCAGCATCATCCAGACAAAAACGGAGGCGATGACAAAAAATTTAAGGAAATCAACGAAGCCTACCAGACACTTTCTGACAAAAACAAACGCGCACAATACGACCAGTTCGGATCAAGTGGACCACAGTTCGGCGGCGGACAGGGAAATCCGTTCGGCGGCGGCGGATTCGGTGGTTTTTCATGGGAAGACATCATGCGACAGGCACAACAGGGAGGTGGTGCGCAGTTTGATATGGGAGATATTGATCTTGGTGATTTGTTCGGTGCAGCATTCGGTTTTGGTGGTGGACGATTCCGCAGAGGTCGCAGCATCGAGGTTCAGATGAATATGACGTTTAAAGAATCAGTGCGTGGATTTACCCGTGAAATTAATGTTCCCGATTATCGTGATGGTAAGCAAAACGGAATGAAAAAAGTTTCTGTGACTATTCCAGCTGGAGTAGAACACGGACAGCAATTACAAATGGACGGTGCAGGAGAAGTAGTAAGTGAAGGTCGCCCAGGGAATTTGATCATCACCGTGATTGTAGAAAAACATCCAACCATTCGTAAAGAACGCAGTAATTTGGTAATGGATTTACATGTGTCACTTGTCGATGCATTACTTGGAAAGAGTATCGAAATTGAAACACTAGACGGAAAAGAAATGATTGAAATTCCAGAATGTATGCCGGTGGGACATGTGATCAAATTGAAAGGAAAGGGTGTCACTGCAGGATTTTTGCGAAATGGAGATTTTTTGATCCGAACGCATATTGAAATGCCGAAGAAATTGTCCAAAGATGCGAAGAAAATTGTGGAGGAATTGAAAAATGAATTGTTATAAATTTGACATTTAATATAGTATATGATATTATAATAATAAAATATAAATAATTATGGATAATTTAAAATTAGAAGTCTCAAACGACGTCATCCTTCGCCTTATGACTGAAGATGATGCACAAATTCAATTTGACACAATACAGAAAAACAAAGAATTTCTTAGAGAATATTTAAACTGGGTTGATAAAGTTATTACTGTTCAGGATACATTGAATAAAATTAAACTCGACAGAGAAAACTTTGAAAAAGGTGAATCGCTAGAATTAGGTATTTTCTATAAAAACAAATTTATTGGACGTGTTGGATTTCATAAAATTATAGAATGTAACGCTGAAATCGGTTACTGGCTTGATCAGGATTATAATGGATTAGGTATTATGACTCAATGCGTTAAAGTAATCACTGACTACGGTATTAAAAATCTAAAAAAACATAGAATAGTTATTAAAATGGACGTAAGTAATATTCCAAGTCAATCAATTCCAAAAAGATTGGGATTTATTTATGAAGGCACTGAACGAGAAAGTAGTATTACTTTAGACAATGAATGGAGAAGTAGTGAAGTTTGGAGTTTTCTTGAAAATGATAAATTTTCTATGTAAAATTAAAAGACGATTCTTTTGGAATCGTCTTTTTTTTACACCTTCCTCACTTTCTGTCCATCATCCGTATCTTTCAATTCGTATCCAAGGGCCTGGATTTCGTTTCGGATCAGATCTGATGTGTGCCAGTCTTGCTTTTCACGGGCAATTTCTCGTTCTTTTAATAATTTTTGAACATGCTCAGGAATTTCGAATACTTCTTCGTCTGTTGGTATTTCGTCTAATTTAAGTCCGAGTACGCGATCAAAATCCAAAATAGTTGCTTTCTTGTCTGCGTCTAAAATGTCCGGATTCTTGATTAGTTCCCACACGACTGCAAGACCTCCTGCGGTATTCAAATCATCATTCACTATGTCGGTGAACAGTGTTTTGTATGATTCTGAAACTTCACCAGTTCCTTCAATTTTTCTGATATAAGCTTGCAGTTTTTTAAGTGCTGTTTCTGAAGCCGATAAGGAATCCCATGAAAACGACACTTGTGATCGATAATGAGATTGTAGATATAAATATCGCAAAGAAAGAGGATTATACCCATTTTCGCGAACAGTATCCATGGTAATGGAATTATCACCGGATTTTGCCATTTTCATATCTCCAATATTCACAAATTCGTTATGCAACCAGTAGTTGACAAATGGAGTATGTCCGGTTGAGCATTCTGACTGTGCGATTTCATTATTATGATGAACACTTGCAAGGTCGTGTCCACCAGTGTGAATATCAAATTGTGCGCCTAAATATTTCATTCCCATTCCAGAACATTCGATATGCCATCCAGGAAAGCCTTGCCCCCATGGTGATGACCAACCTTTTGTGTCATCAAATTTCCATAATGCAAAGTCACGTGGATTTTTCTTTTCAGAAATTTCACCGATACGCGATTCGTTTGAATTTGAAAGACCGCCCAGTTTTCCATAGTCTGGCATTTTTTCGGTATCAAAATAGACTCCGTCAGAAATACTATATGTGAATCCTTTTTCCTCAAGATTTTTAATGATTTCAATATCTTCATCAATATGTTCGCTGGCTCGTGGAAGAATCTTTGGACGCAATATATTCATTTCGGTAATATCGTTTACAAAGATATCCTCATATTTTCGAGCCAGTTTTAACATGTTTTCAAGGGTGACTTCCATTCCTTCACGTTTTAATCCTTTTGTCATTTTATCATCACCATCGTCTCCATCAGAAACCAAATGTCCAATATCGGTGATGTTCATTACTTGATTGGTTTTGTATCCATTATATTCAAATACGCGACGAACAATATCGCCAAGTAAAAATGCTCGCAGATTTCCAATATGAATAGACCCATAAACGGTCGGTCCGCAGTGGTACATCGAAACAGATCCAGAAATAATTGACTGGAACGTTTCTTTTTGTTTGGAAAGGGTGTTTGTGAGGTAAATAGGTTTCATAGATAGTAAAACTTGACTTTTAATATAATATGTGATAAAATTATAGAGAACAAAAATATAATAAATATGGAAAAAATATGGAGTTTATGCACATCGCTCGCCAAATGGAGTGGGTACGCAATATTATTTTTAACCTGCAATATGGTTGCTCATATCCTACGAGGATTGGCAACAATTGCAGAAGGTGCTGCAAATAATTGCAAGCGCAAGGCAGGGTTGTAGTGATACATCCATGCCTTTTTTCTTACATCCATTTCTTTTTCTTGAAATAAAGTAACATAATAACAAGAATAACGCCTAGAATTCCTACTATTATCCAAAAACCATATGGTCCGTGGAAAATATGTGGTGAGGCCGGATCAAATAATATAATAGCAATTAATGAAAGTGGGAACGTAATAAACGACATGAGTGTCAGTGTACGCATAGTGTTGTTTGTCTGGTTGGCAATAAATGCGTCATAACTCTCACGTAATTCGTAAACAATTTCTTTATTAGAATCTAACATGCCAGTCATCCGGTAATAACTATTCATAATATCACGAATGGTTGTTCCATAGGCTGAACTGAACAAAGAGAGTGATTCATGTTCAAACGAATGGAGAATATCGTTATGGAGTCGGAGCGCGCTTTTACAATCAAGGAGTTTTCTGTGGATGGTTAATAGTTCCAAGGAAATATTTAATTGCGTTGTCTCGAACATATTATTTTCGAGTTTTATAATATCAGACTTGATAAAATTAAGTTCATCAAGAAGTCCATTATAAAGATCGGTAATCATAATTCCAAAGATTGTTCCTCCGTGAATTTCAAGTCCAGCGGCAGATCGGTTCATCGCGGTATGTTTTTTCTCGAAAGCAATGAGACTGTCAATATCAGTGTATCGGGTAGTAATAATAAAATCATGATGAACGACGAAGTCAATCTCAATACTATTGCCGATTTTTTTTGCTGGGTGATCAGGAAAGTGAAGTACAAAAAACAAGTGACTATCAAATCGTTCTACTTTTGCTAATAATGAAGGCTTGACGAGTTCAACTGCACAGCGCTCGTCAATTGAAAATTCATTAATAATAGTGTGAATTTCATCCATGGTTGGATTGGCGAGATCGATCCAGGGAATTCCATAAATATCGTGTCGAGTGATCATGGTCAACAGTATATCATGAGACACCCTTTTATAAAAGTTTGCAATTTTTTCTGAAATATGTATACTGGAACTCATTATGGCAACAACAACTCAAACAAAACCTGCACGAAAAATTGCAGAAAAATTCCCAAAAAATACTGAAAAGCTCTCTGCTGATTTTGCAGTAATTATGACTGGCGGTAAACAATACATTGTTCGTGTCGGAGACCTCATTTCTGTTGAAAAAATGGACGGGACATTTACTCCAGGAACCGCAATTAATTTTGATCAAGTGGTCATGGTTGCAAATGGATCAAGTGTATCTGTAGGAACACCTACCGTTTCTGGTGCAGTAGTCACTGCAGAATTCGTTGAAGAAGGTCGCGATAAAAAGCTTATAGTTGTAAAATACAAAGCAAAATCTCGTTACTACAAGAAAAATGGTCACCGACAACCATTCATGACGTTTAAAATTACCAAAATCGTGTAAACAAAAAAATCCTAGAAAGAGGGTTTTTTGTTTTAAAAATATACACTGAGAAATAACAGTGTTGTTGTAGTTAGAGTGGGAATCAGGGTTTTTTATTTGCAAAAATCTTGAAAATCTGTATACTATTTTTCTGTGGAACATTGTATGCGTGATTAGCTCAGTTGGCTAGAGCATTCGACTGATACTCGAAAGGTCCTAGGTTCGAATCCTAGATCACGCACATCGGGTAGGGAATTCAAAAAATACAAAACAAGGGGGGCGCCGTAGGCGCCCCCCTTGTTTTGTATTTTTTGAAAAACATCTTTACTTTTTCAGAGTTTTTCATTATACTGAATAGGTTATTATTTAAATAATTATATATCTATCATTTTATGGAAAATTCTCTACATACACGATCGTTTATTGCTCAGGCATGGGGGTTGTTTAAAAAACATTGGAAGTTTATTATTCCTGCAGGTATTGCTAGTCTTATCGTGACACTTATTGTTCAAGTTGTTTTTCCAACTGATCGCGGATGGGGATTCTTGGTTCTCAATTATATTGTAGGAACGTTACTATCTCTTGCATTGAGTTTAGGATGGGCACAGGTATTACTACGAATTGTTCGAGGAAATTCATCTACTTGGTCTGATTTTAAAACACAACCACGACTGTGGGGTAAATATTTCATCACACAATTATTAGTGAGTCTGGTGATGCTGGTATGTTTTGGAATTATCATGGCAGTAGTTCTCTTGGGATTATTCTCTGGATCTGGAATTGCTATGGTAGCAGGAGTAGTAGTTACTTGTATTGCAGTCACTGCACTCATCTGGTTTTCAATTCGTATGAGTTTTCTTGTTTTTATTGCTCTCGATCATAGCGATCTAGGAATTGTTGCCATGTTGAAAAAAGCATTCGCAATGACTCAGGGAAATGTATGGATGTTGATCAAATTAGCTTTCTGGCAATTATTAGTGACTCTTCTCGGTATTATTGTATTAGTAGTAGGGTTAATTGTAGCCATTCCTGTTGTATATCTTGCAAGTGTGTGTGCATATATATACATTACTTCAGGAAAGAAAGTGGACCATGTAGAAAAAATTTCACACAACGAAGAAACAAAAGAACTCCCAGAATAGGGAGTTTTTTGTTGCATCAATGAGTTATCCACAGTTTTATGGTTTCACAAAAGGGGATAGGTATTGTGTTTCATGGTGGGATGGAGTAATATGTTTGTGGGATGAAGTGGGGGAATTTCTAAAATCACTTATTCCTAATTATTATATGCTGCTTGGTGAATATCGACATACATTAGACGATAAAAACCGATTATCACTCCCTGCAAAAGCACGGAAGGTACTCGGGAAAAAAATAATCATTACGCGAGGTCTCGATCGTTGTCTTTGTGTGTATTCACTTGCAGAATGGAAAAAGTTTTCTGATGGATTATCAGGGTTATCTTTTAATCAGTCAGACAGTCGTGCGTTTACTCGATTCATGGTGTCGGGAGCAACAGAAACTGATGTTGATTCCGCGGGGAGAATCCTTATTCCTGATTTTCTCAAACAATATGGAAACCTAGGGAGCAAAGTAATTGTTGCCGGGGTGAAAAATCGTTTGGAGCTTTGGAATGAGGAATCATGGAATACGTATACACAACAGGTAGAACAAAACATTGAACAATTAGCAGAAGGATTGACCCAGTTAGGGGTACTGTAATGAATTATGGAATCATCTCTCCATATTCCTGTACTTTTTCAGGAATCACTTGATTCGTTACAGATACAGGATGACCAGGTATACGTCGATGGGACGTTGGGCGGTGCAGGGCATGCTTATGCCATCGCAGCACAACTATCACCCCAGGGGACATTCATTGGTTGCGATGTTGATTATGATGCAATTATTCGTGCACAGGATCGATTACATGATCTGTCCTGTAAAAAATATTTTGTCCACGATAATTTCAGAACTATTGCAACCATCGTCGATCGGATTGGAATTTCACAGATTCATGGAGTACTCCTTGATCTGGGGTGGAGCAGTTTTCAAATCGCCGACCCATCGCGAGGATTATCATTTGTCCATGATGGACCGTTGGATATGAATCTTGCAAAAGGACTCGCACAGGATGAACAACTTACTGCCTACGAAATTATCAACCATTGGGAGGAAACAACATTGGCGGATATCTTTTATGCCTATGGTGACGAGACAAAGGCACGTACGATTGCTCGTCATATTGTTACCAAGAGAAAAAAACAACCCATTGCGACGACTCATGAATTAGCAGAAACCGTTATCGAGGCGATCTTTACAAAAAAAAGACCAGCCCATTTCAAAATTCATCCAGCAACAAAAGTCTTTCAGGCGCTACGTATCGTGGTGAACGATGAATATCAGACGATTATCGAGGGAGTCACTCAATCGTTTCAACTTCTCGCACCAAGAGGAAGGTTGGCAGTTATTACCTTCCACAGCGGTGAGGATAGAATCGTAAAACAACTCTTCAAAGAATTTGCCACTCATGGACAAGGTGTTCTCGTCCACAAAAAACCAATTGCCCCATCATTATCAGAAATTCGTGCTAACCCACGATCGCGAAGTGCGAAGCTTCGTGTTATTGAAAAATGTTAATCGTTATTATATGAAAAACTATCGACCATCATCATCATTCGCCATTCGCGTGATTCTCTCACGATTTTTCTCGGTGGGAATTGCTGCGTGTTTGGTGGGGTATACACTACTCATGGTTTCGACGATATCATTAATCAATGAACGAAAAGATATACAAGCTTCGATTCGTAGTTCCCAGGTTGCTATTTCTGATCTCGAGATTCGTTATTTCGAACTTGCAAAATCAATCGATACAGAAACAATAAAAAACCTTGGGTTTACGCATACTACCACCCCATATTTTGCCTATACACAACCAGAGCATCGAACAGTTGCGTTACGATAATAAAAAACAAAAAAATATATCACCAAAAAACTTCTCAATCGAGAGGTTTTTTGGTATACTCGTGTATCATGCAAGAAAAGTTTGGTTTCCGTATTCGACTTGTTTCTTTTTTTATCCTCTGTATTGTGGTGGTTTTTGGTACTAAATTATTTTATCTACAGATTCTCCGTAATGAGCACTACCTCCTTCAGGCTGACCGTCAATATATTACTCCAGAAGGTTCCCAGTTCGATCGAGGAAGTATCTTTTTCAAGAAAAAGAACGGAGAGACTGTGTCCGCAGCAAGCTTGCTCCGCGGATTTACCGTGGCCATCAATCCGAAACTTGTCACCGATCCTCAGAAGACATTTGAACAAATCTCTGTAATTATTCCACTTGATCAAACACAGTTTCTTGCTCAAGCAGCAAAAATAGATGACCCATACGAAGAGGTTGCTACACGTATCAATGAAGATCAAGCCGCCCAGATCAAGGCACTGAAACTCCCTGGGGTTTCCCTGTATCGTATGAATGCACGATTTTCACCCGCAGGAACCTTGGCACCACACGTGATTGGGTTTGTATCGTTCAAGGATAATGACCTGATTGGTCGGTATGGTATCGAACGATCATATAACGAGATACTCTCTCGTCAAAAGAGTCAGCGATATAGCAATTTCTTTGCAGAAGTATTTACCCATATTACACAACCAGAGGATATGGGATCATCCACCGAAGGAGATGTTGTTTCTACCATCGAACCATCAGTTCAGGCATCTTTACAAAACGAACTCGAATTAACCAGGGACCGTTGGAAATCAGATCGTACCATGGGAATCATTATGGATCCTGTAACAGGACAAATTGTGGCTATGGCAGTGACTCCAGGATTTGATATCAATAATTACAAAAAAGAATCGTCCGTATCAATTTTCAATAATCCAACCGTGGAGAGTGTGTTCGAGATGGGATCAATTATGAAACCAATTATTGCAGCGACCGCACTTGACCAAGGAGTAATCACTGCAGACACACGATATAACGACTCGGGGTTTGTACAAGTGCGGAACCGTACTATTCGGAACTTTGATAAACGAGGACGCGGTAATGGCGTAACCATGCAGACCGTATTGGATCAGTCGCTCAATACCGGTATGGTATTCATGATGCAACGAATGCAACCACAAAATTTTGTGAGTCAATTTACCAAATTCGGTTTCGGTGAAAAAACAGGTATCGATCTACCGGGCGAGGTAAAAGGGATCACGGGGAACCTGGAATCTGCACGAGAGGTAGAGCTGGCAAACATTTCCTTTGGGCAAGGAATCGCGGTGACCCCTATCGGAATGACACGAGCAATGGCAGCACTGGCAAATGGCGGAAAGGTGATACAACCACATGTTATCAGTGAAATTAATTATTTGGATGGGTCACGAAAAATGATTCCACATCAAGAAATCACCCAAGTGATCAAGCCAGAAACTTCGGCAGAAATTACCCGGATGATGGTGCATATTTTTGATAATTATTTTGACGGCGCGAAAAAACTCGAAGACTATTCCATTGCAGGAAAAACAGGTACTGCCCAAATCCCGAATCGGCAGACAGGTGGGTATTATGATGATCGAAATATCCATACCTTTGTCGGATTTTTTCCAGCATACAATCCAAAATTCATCATATTCCTCTTGAACGAATATCCAAAAGAGGGTGCGCGATTCTCATCACAAACATTGATTGATCCTTTCTTGAACCTTACCAAGTTTCTCATCAATTATTACAATATTCCACCTGATCGATAAAAAAACTCAAAGATTCTTTGAGTTTTTTTATGATTCATTTCTAACCTCGAACAGATCTGTGTTGGGTTTTATGAGAGCATATAGATAACTAATCTAGTGTCAAAAGTGTTCTTTTTTGGTATACTGGTGTTTATATGACTTTGAAAAGAATAGAACTTCATGGATTTAAATCATTTGCAAAAAAATCTACCCTTGTTTTTGAGGCGCCCGTAACCGCAGTGGTTGGACCGAACGGATCAGGAAAATCAAACGTGGTCGAGGCGATTCGATTCGTACTGGGTGAACAATCATCAAAATCACTCCGTTCGAAATCAGGCGCTGACCTGATTTTCAAGGGTTCGCGTATGATTCCAAAAATGAACCGCGCATCGGTGACGATTGTGTTTGATAATACACAACGTTCGTTTCAGCTCCCATCACTCTCGGGGATTCTTTCGCTTGATTTTGATGAAATCAGTATTACTCGTGAAGTATTCGCTGATGGTACCAATGAATATCGTATCAATGGTTCTGCAGTTCGGTTAAAAGATCTCCACGAACTCATTGCGTCGGTCCATATTGGTTCCAGTGGTCACCATATTATTTCACAGGGCGAGGCGGATCGGTTACTCAATGCAAAACTCACCGAACGTCGGGAAATCCTCGAAGAAGCGTTGGGGTTGCGGTTATATCATTATCGTATCCACGAATCACAACGGAAACTCGAGAAAACGCGTGAACACATGCGTGAGGTAGAGTTATTACGACGTGAACTCGCGCCGCAGGTGAAATTTTTGAAAAAACAGGTGGAACGAGTAGAACAGGCAGCATTCATGCGTAATGAACTGGGGTCGTTATATGAACAGTATTTGGTAGACGAGGAAAGTTATCTGACCCATCATATGAATCGTGTTGCCCTTGAAATTGATCAGCTGGAATCACGACAGGCACAATTGCGACAGACTATAGATACGCTCGAAAAAAACCCACACGAGGATACACTGCATCATTTACAAGTAAAACTCTCGGAGACACATACACGCAAAAAACAATTAGAATCTACCGAGTCAGAACTTGCCCGGGCAATTGGTCGTATTGAAGGTACAGTCAGTGCACTTTCCCGCATGGTTCCAGAAAAGGGAAGTGATCTCCCTATGAACCGCGCAGAGGTTGTTGCATACCTTTCTCGATTATCACAAGATATTGATCAGGCATTGCAAACAACAGAAGTTGTCTCTATTCATGCAACATTGCGATCAATGAAAGATTCGCTCCATCAGTTTCATACAGCTCACCACACTGAATCAGAACAACCAACAGCAGATCATGGATCAGAACTCGAAACACTCGAAAAACAATTACGTGAACTCGAATCTCAATCAACAGTGATCCACCAAGAAACCCAGATTATTACAACAGAAATCATCGCTATTGAATCTGATATTGCAACAACTCAGGATCAATTACGGACGAGTGATCAACAACGATTTCATCTGGAAACACAATTGCGAGAATGTACACATCAGGTTGATATTCTTCATCGTGATCGACATGCGCTCTCTGCACGATTCGAGGTATTGGAAAATGAATATCGTATTGCCGGAGAGTTGGTTGGCGAATCAGTTGCAGTATTGCGCGGAAGCGGGAATTACAGTATTGATTTATTTAATGAATCAGATCACGCAAGTAAAAAATCAACCATCGAACGATTAAAGGTTCGATTAGAAGATATGGGCGGCGGAGGTGCAGGTGATATCATGCGCGAGTACGAGGAGACGGTTGCTCGTGATGGATATTTAGCAAATCAATTACAAGATCTCGAAGTCACGATACAGGATCTCGAGACGATTATCACCGATCTTCAGGGTTCATTGGCTGCAGAATTTTCAAAAGGGATTACGCAAATTAATCATGTATTCGAGAAATTTTTCATTACCATGTTCGGTGGAGGTTCTGCCCGGCTGCAGGTGGTTGATGTGCTCCCTAAAAAACGAAAAACCGATGAAACAAATCTTTCTGAGGAAGAAATGGTTGGTATCGATGACGAAACACCAAAAGAACAAGGGGTCGATATTGATATCAATCTTCCACGTAAAAAGGTAAAAGATTTGGAAATGTTATCTGGTGGTGAACGATCATTAACATCTATTGCATTACTCTTTGCGTTATCACAGGTAAATCCACCACCATTTTTGGTATTAGATGAAACTGATGCGGCGCTCGACGAGGCGAACAGTAAAAAATATGGCGATATGATTGAAACACTTGCACAGGAAACTCAATTGATCGTCGTAACGCATAATCGCGAAACTATGTCACGAGCGAATATTTTGTATGGTGTGACACTTGGTTCTGACGATGCGTCAGTATTACTCTCCATCAAGTTTGAAGAGGCAGTGAAAGTGGCAAAATAAAAAAATCCCTTGCAAAAGGGTTTTTCTTTACAAAATATAAATAAGGTGTATAATTTAAATAAACCAAAACAAAAAATATGGCACATAGAATCCTTTGGGTGACACGACATAAATTGTTACCTGAACAAAAAGCAGTTTTCCAGAAAAAATATGGGAAAAAGGTTGTCATTGAAACAAAAGATGTTCGTTTTCAAAACGAAGAAGAACTTTTGGAATTTCATGAACTCATGGAGGAATTATACGACTTTATCTATTATGTTCTTCCAAAAAAATTAAAACAATTTTTACTATCGGTTGGAAAAATTTTCGGTGTTATAGAAAGACCAGAAATGAACCCTGCACGAATAACAGTAGAAATTTTGCATTATCAGGCAACTGATGAAATCCCAATATCTGTTGCTAAAAAACAATTTTCAAAACAAAACCATTCCAAAAATTATTTCAATAGAAGGTTTTGGATATAAACGTATAGCGAGAGTCCTTGATTATTCAAGGCTCTTTTATTATAGTCTTAATATGAAAAACTTTACTACCCGTGTACGTGATATTGTTCGCAAGATTCCAAAAGGAAAAACCATGACCTATGGACAGGTTGCGGCAATGGCAGGCAGTCCAGGCGCAGCACGTGCCGTTGGGAATATTATGCATGATAATTATGATTCAGATATTCCGTGTCATCGAGTTATCAGAACGGACGGCAAGGTTGGTTGTTACAACCGTGGCGGTCCAGAGGCAAAATTAGCGTTACTGAAAAAAGAAGGTGTGATTAAATAATTACTCCTGATGGAGTTTTATTTTTAATTTAGTACTCCTCCGTCCTTCGGACGCCTCCTCTAAAAGAGGAGGAAATGGTACAAATTTTAATTACTTGCTCCTCTTTTAGAGGAGCTCCGCGAAGCGGTGAGGAGTTTCTGTTTTATTGTATCATTCCATCCTTCGATCCTGGATCAAGTCCAGGATGGCAATACAAAATGACAATACTATAACATTCCTGCTATACTTCATTTATGAATGTTGATCACCAAAAAACCATCTGGAAAAAGATTTGGCCTGTACTCAAAAAACACTACGCACGATCAGAAACATTTTTAAACTATACCAACACATGGGAATTACTGGTTGCCGTAATTCTGTCCGCACAAATGACTGATGATGGTGTGAATGCGATCAGTCCTGCGTTATTTAAAAAATTTCCTACGCCACACGTGATGGCACAATCATCGATTGCAGAAATCACAAAATACGTAAAACGAGTGAACTATTTCAATGCAAAAGCACGCTATTTGAAAAAAACTGCGCAATTGCTGGTGAATAATTTCAATGGTCAGGTGCCAGATACTGCGGATGAATTGATGACATTGTCAGGTGTGGGACGGAAAACAGCCGTGGCGGTACTTGCCAATGGATTCAAAAAATATATTGGTATTGCCGTTGATACGCATGTGATTAGATTTGTAAAACGATTCGGACTATCGCGACACACTGATCCGTCAAAAATTGAACAAGATTTGATGCAGATTATTCCTAAAAAAGATTGGAATGCAGCGAGTTACGCGATCAAGGAATACGGCCGTCGCGAGGGTAGGGCACGGAATTGGAATAAAGCAGAGGATCCGGTTTGGAAAACTTATAAGAAATAATTTTATAAAAACACCATGTATATTGTACATGGTGTTAATTTATTTTTTTTATAAAAAACTAAGTGCCGCTATTTCTGCTTGTCTTTCATTATGGTATTCATCGCTACCTAATGTATTCTTTCTTTGCAATAGGGCATTTTTTGCCGCTTCTTTTACATAGATATATTTACTTCTTTCTTCCAGCTTTTCAGCTAATGAAATCAAGAAGTTTTCTTTAGAAAAGAAATTATCACAAGCTATTTTAGCAACCTCTTCAGTAGAGGATTCTATAGCTATCGATGCTAGATTTCCATAAGTAACTCCATTTTTACATAAACTTTTTAATTCAGCGAATGCTTTAACTGCATTATTAGAATCTTTTGAATAAATACAAACATGTGTTAATAAGTGTGTAGTTATAAATTCTTTGTATTTTGGATCTATCATTTTTTCAAAAACAATATCACCGTCTTTTACCTTAGTCAGTAAACTACTTAACTCATTTTTTACTTTCTGTTTTTCTTGTTTTTCGTAAAGTTTTGGAAAAAACAACTTTTTTAGATTTATCATATTTTTCTTTTTAAATGTACAATTCAATATCGTATTCATATTAACATATTAAAGTTTATATGTCAATTATTAACAAATAAAAACCACTTCCGTGGTTTTTATTGTGGCTGCACTACTGTGTTTTCTTTTGGTTTCAATAAGTTTTTCAAATATTCGTACGGTGTGATTACATTATCGTGAATAGTAGTTGCATGTGCAATACCAACATACCGCCAGTGCCAGGGTTCTGCACTGTATCCGGTGACTGATTCCGTGCCTGGCTGGTAACTCTGTACGAATCCATACAGATGTGCATTTTTTTTCATCCATTTGTATTCTGGTGATTTACCAAACGCCTCGAGTGTGAATTCCTCTGTCGAGCCTGATCGGAAGTCTACCGCGGTGCCCAATTGATGTTCTGAATGTTCTGGTTTTGCAACGGTTGGGAATTGTTGGTCAGGGTTTTCAATTTTATTATTACTGAATAATGTCTCCTGAATATCTGCAGATCGATAGGCTGATGACACAACTAATTTCAAACTAACCTTTTTTGCATCAGTAATCATTTTATCCAGCGCGTCGATCGTTTCGTTGGTGAGACAATGCACAGAAACTTCTCGTGTTGGGATAGATTTTGGAATTGGTTTCAAATTACTGGGAACGTATTTCCCGATACTATTATCACCAGAAACAGGAAAGAGTTTTTTATCTGCTTGGTTTGGATCTGTAGGTTTTGGGCAGGTATTAGTGATCGTTTCCCGGGTTACTGGATCGCGTTCACGATCGAACGGACGAACCTCGATAATTTTGTAGGTCTTGTCCTGTTGTGTGGTGAACAACTCTGCACGATAGGTTAGATCAGGATTGAGGGTGATTTGTGCCATCATGCCACGCATGGTTGGTTCGGAAAACGGTTGATCGAACATAAAATTCCCCAGACTGTAGAAAATTAATTTACCTTTATATTCTGCATAATCTTGCGGCACATGCGGATGATGTCCAATGATCAAATCTGCACCTGCGTCGATACTGGTCTCGGCAAGGTCTTTTTGCCGGGTATTAAACGGTTTGTATTCGGTGCCCCAATGATACGACACGATCAGGAAATCAACTTGTGATTTTGCAGTCTTGATAATTTGTAATCGATCTGGGTCGTTTGCGAGTAATATTCCTGGATGTGTGTCTGTTGCCTTCATCCATTGTGGTCCAACATCAGAAAAACCAAGAAACCCTATTTTTTTACCTTCACGTTCGATAATTTTTACCGTGCGTGCTTCACTTTTATTAGTACCTGCACCTGTTTGTAAAATCGTATTTTCATCTAATCGTTTTAAACTATCCAAAAATCCTGCAACATTCCAATCACCAATATGATTGTTTGCAAACGATACAATATCGAATCCTGTAGCAGCCAGATCTGGGATTACACGAGGATCCATGCGGAATGAAAATTTACTTCCTACATTATTACCAATATCAGAAACTTGTCCTTCCAGGTTTCCAAATGCGATATCGGCTTGTTGTATTTTTTCTGTAACCAAGGTGAATAATTGAGTGTAATCATTTCCATAATTTTTTACTACCGAAGACCGCACACCACGATCGAGCATGAGATCGCCAACAAAGAGTAGGGTAACTGGTTTTGATTCCTGTTTATTTTTGATCAAGTTTTCTGCAACATTACTGACCGTACTTGGCGTATTCACTAAATCCTGCAAAAAGCGCTGTCCAGCAGCTGATTTTACGAGTAGTAAAAGCCCAAACAATAGAGCAATTAAAAGCATAGAAAGAATTTTCCAAGTTTTTGACATATTCTGTATCATACATAAAAATACCTTTTTTCAAAATGGTGAACTACTTGTCAAGAGAAGATTTTTTAGATATAGTATACAATGTGCATCGCGCAATTACTCCGAGCTTGTCGAGGAGAGGAAAGTCCGAACACACGCGCGGCAAAGCTTTGCTTTGCCGCGCAGCAGGGTAGCAGGTAACGCCTGTCGTGGGTAACCATAGAGGTGCGAGCAGTGACGCCAACGCCGAAAGGCTAGGCATCCAGCAATGGATGAATACCATAGTAATATGGGTGCTAGACCATGCACTGCATGGTCGCACGAACATTTTGTTTCACAAAATGTTTTAGTGAAACGGCAAAATCCTTACCTGTGTGCAAGGCCGTGCCCCCCACTAATTTTATGCATTATGTTTATCTTTTAAAAAGTAGAAAAGACGGAGATCTTTATATTGGAGAAACATCTGATTTGCGAAAAAGATTACAACAACATAATAACGGAGAATCAAAAGCAACCAAAAATCGAACACCTTTTGAGTTGATATATTATGAAGCATATCCGAACTCTCTCCTTGCAAAACAAAGAGAAAAGAAACTAAAGAATTTCGGACAGTCATATTATCAACTAAAAAAACGAATTGGTCTGTAGTGCATAAAATTAGTGGGGGGAGTGCCGCTCGAGGCGATTGGCGACAATCGCCCTAGATAAATGTTGCTAAAACAGAATTCGGCTTACGAATGCATATGTGAAGAACCACCCGAACAGGGTGGTTCTTCTTTTACAAAAAACAAAACACAAAAAACCACCAGTCAACATTTGCAAAATTTCTGGGGGGGGGGGTACAATATAGGTATTATTTCTAAAATAATAACATCTATGGAATCACCAAAAAACTATCGCGATAATCTCGCTCAAAAATTAAAAGACATCCGATCTATTGGAGATCATGGCAAAGAAGCTGCACAAGTGATTCTCCAAGGAGAACAAGCAACAGAACAGTATCAAGAAGTAAAAGATCTCCATCGTGAAATGGGAGATTTATTAGTAACTTACGATAAAATTAATCAACAAATAAATGAGTTAACATTACAAACTTTCGAACTTAAAAAAATGGAAGAGCAAGTTTTTAACGAATTAAAAGAAAAACAACTAACACATGGATTAAATCGAGAAACAATGCCGTTTCCGATAGGAAACCGTATTAAATTGCCAGCTAATAAAACATCTGAACAATATCTAAGAGAATTGAGTAATAGGCGCATTGACACTATTAATATGACTGATTTTAAAATGATTAAAGAAATAGGACCATTAAAATCTCCCCAATCAATAAAAATAGTATTACTTTCTCTGGAACAGCTTGGTTTTCCAGATGGCGCAACATTGCAGGAAATTTATGACAAGGCAGAATCCATGGGGTTGGAGCTATGTCCACCACAGGCAGTATTTGAGCTTGGTTTGCGGTATGATAATAATTTTGAAGAAGCAAAAATTGATATAGCTGATAGCGTAGTAGCCGGGCTAATTGGCGATGAGTCACGTACTATTAGATTATTTTATCCAAATGATATGCATACGAATGATAACAGAATTAGCATTGACGAAATAATCGACCCAAAGAAGAAGAAGTTTGTAAAAGATGATTATAATTTTGTCAAGTTTTGTTTTAGAAAACCTTAATTTTGTGAACTTGTGTATCCTTGTGATTCTCACTTTGGAACTATTGTATTGAGACTTTTAAAAATCCTACCCGTACACGGGTAGGATTTTTTTATTGCACCAACACATAATCAATTGTTCTGCGTTCCAGATTGGTTTCTTTTACTTTTATTTTTATCATATGCCCCACACGGAATTCGGTGTTCGAATTACGACCTTTGATGACTTGTTTTTTCTCGTCATAGGCAAAAAAATCATTTCCCAAATCGTTCAGACGGATCATACCATCAGACTTGGATTCTGATTCGGCAACGAATGCACCAAACTTGCCCAGTCCAGTAATAATTCCGGTGAATACTTGTCCAATGCGTGATGACATGTATTCGACTTGTTTATATTTGATAGAATCCCATTCTGCGGTTTGTGCATCTTTTTCTCGATCACTGGAGAATTGGCACATGCGGTTGAATTCTGCGTAATCCTCGGGAGAAACTTTCTTTCCATCAATTACCATTTGCAATAATCGATGCACCATTACGTCGGGATAGCGACGAATCGGACTGGTAAAATGGGTGTAGTAATCAAACGCCAGCCCAAAATGTCCAATGTTGGTGGTTGAATAGATTGCCTTTGCCATACTCCGCACAATCGATGATTGGATGGTATCGCGCGCGGTGTCATTATCAACAGAGTCGAGAATTTCTTGCAGTTCTTTTGGAGGAATAATGCCGTCTTTTATTGATACCTGATATCCCAATGATTTCAAGAATGTCTGCAGGTCGGCAACACGATCAGGTGCAGGTTTGTCATGGATACGATACACCGCAATTCCTGCAGATTCTTTGCCAGATAATTTTATTGCAACAGCGCGGTTGGCAGCCAGCATCCATTCCTCGATCATGCGCATGGTATCGATTCGTTTTTTAATCATTACCCGAATCGGTACACCAGCTTCATCCAGGATGAATCGTACCTCGTCTGCATCCATGGATAGTGCTCCTTTTTTGAATCGTTCCGCGGTATATATTTTCGAGAGACGCATTAACGAATCTAATTCTGTATAAAACAACCCATTTCCATTATCAATGATTTCTTGCGCTTCCTCATAGGTGAATCGTTTATCAGAACGGATAATCGTGCGACCAAACCATTGATCGGTAATTTTTCCGGTGGGCTCATCAATAGTGAAAATAGTTGAAAATGCAAGTTTGTCCTCATCCTGGCGAATACTACACAGTTCATTCGAGAGAACTTCGGGTAACATGGGAATCACACGATCTACCAAATATACTGACGTAGTACGCAATTTTGCCTCGTCATCGAGCGCTCTACCAGGCATTACATAAAACGATACATCGGCAATATGGACACCAATCTCAAGAGTTTTTTCGTCAATTCGTCGCCATGATAGAGCATCATCAAAATCTTTTGCATCTACGGGGTCGATGGTGAACGTGGTGGTTCCACGCATATCGCGGCGCTTACTGACCTCGTCTGCTGGAATTCCGGTGCCATGGAGTTTTTGAGCTTCAGCCTCGACTGCGTCAGGGAATGCTCGATCGAATCCTTTTTCCATAACAATCGAAAGAATTTCGGTATCATTTTTCCCAGGTTCACCGATAATATCTTTTAATTGGCAGGTTGGAATATCGCCTGACCATTCACCCAGAGTTACCAGTACTTTTTTGTTAACTGCGTCGGCAACAGTATCAGGAACAGGGGAGAGGCGCATTTCAGGCTCCTTTGGGTCGGTTGGTTGAAAATAGTACCAATCAGCTTTTTTTATCAAGAGTCCAGCGTACGCGTTTTTCCCACGACGAACAATTTTAATCACTTCACCAGTTCCTGATTCTTTTGAAAGGATTTTCACGGTTACAAAATCACCATGAATAGCATGTACTGTATTATGATGTGTTTCAATCATTACCACAAAACCAGAATCACGATGGGTGACGAACCCTATTCCATTTTTTCCAAGTTTGAAAATGCCATCGAATTCATCTGGGACCATGCCAGTAATTTTCGAATTATCAAGGAGCGGTTTTTGGGTATCGCGGCGGCGTGACTGGAAGATGGTTTGTGTTCCTGTAACAGGGGTATTTTTTGGCACTGCACGAGATGGTTTTTGAGCATCAGATGATTGTTTTGGTTGCATAATAATTATATCGTACCATACAATACTATTTTTTGCGAGATGCTGTACATATTTTATAAAACATGCTATACTAACAGCGCGTTATTATTCTTCATTTTGTACAGATGTATGCTGTACTGAGATTCTTCTCTTATTATTATTTACCGAAGACAATGACTGCATTATTTTCGAGTCATTTTTCTCTATTCGTTCTTTTATTAATGATTACAGAGTATCAGTGACTCACGCCTGTTTAGGCTGAACTGATTATGAATATAGTACATAAAAAATCTTTCCCAAAAGGGAATTCTTCTGCTGGGCGATCGCCATCAGCAGTAAAAAAGTTTAGAAGTCCAGAAACCGTTGCTCCGTTATATCCAGAAAAAACTCGTGGAAGTTTTTCACGATCTGGGTCACCATCAGCTGGTCGTCCACGATCAGGAAACCGCTTTCCTCCTCGAAAGAAAAAACAAATCGGTGAACATATTGATGTTTCTCGGTTTATTAATCGTGCAACCACTACTGTAGAAGAGGTGTACACACCAGTGCATACCTTTGATGATTTTGTAATTGATGATCGATTAAAACATCGTATTGCGATGCGTGGATACACCATTCCGAGTCCTATCCAAGACCAGGCAATTCCTCATGCGTTGGATGGGCGCGATATTATCGGACTTGCAAACACAGGAACAGGGAAGACTGCTGCGTTTCTCATCCCGACAATTCACAAAATTTTGAAAGATAGAAAACACCAGGTCATTATTATTACTCCGACACGAGAACTTGCAATTCAAATCCAACGAGAGGCCATCGAGCTCATCAAAGGTCTCGGGATGTTTGCAGTACTGTGTGTTGGTGGTGCACCAATTCGTTTCCAAATTCAAGATCTCCAGAAACGATACAATATTGTCATTGGAACTCCGGGACGATTGAAAGATCTCTTGGATAAGAAAAAACTCTCACTTGATAAAGTAGGAACGGTTATTCTGGACGAGGCTGATCGCATGTTGGACATGGGATTCATCGATGATGTTCGGTATTTCTTGAAACATATTGGTCAAGAACGACAAATGCTCTTGTTTTCTGCAACCATGGCGCCAGCAATTGAAAAATTGATTCATGAATTTTTGAAGACTCCTGTTAAAATTTCTGTAAAATCTCGAGATACTTCAAAAAATGTTGACCAGGACGTTATCCGTGTTGCTGACAAGACGAAAAAACTCGATATTCTTTCTGGGCTTCTCCAGGATGCGTCGTTCAAGAAAGTGTTGATCTTTGTCGAGACGAAGCGATCAGTTGATCAGCTCCACGAAGAATTACGGGCACGTGGATTCAAATCTGATTCTATCCATGGTGACAAGCGACACCGAGAACGTCAAATTGCACTAAAAGGTTTCTCTGAAGGAAAACATCAGGTACTGATTGCGACCGATGTTGCAGCACGGGGACTTGATATTTCTGGGGTAACCCATGTGATCAATTATGAAATCCCACAAACATACGACACCTATGTGCACCGTATTGGGCGAACAGGACGAGGTACCAATAAAGGTATCGCACTGACGTTTATATAAAAAGCGTAGTATAAAAAAACAAGGCACTACTTGTTTTTTTATTTCTTGCAAAAAAAAAGTTTTATGGTAGTATTGCAGTCATACGCACCAAAGACGGTAGAGTGTAACAGGAAACTGTTGCTGAAATATCTCTCCAGAGGTCGAACTCCTTTTTGCGTTATCTTGGCGTAGTCAAGATTTTATTGGTTAGTTATAAAAAAATATGGCCCTTACAAAATCACAAAAGACAGTAGTTTTGAACAAATTCAATGATATTGTTGGTAACGCTGCATCTATGGTGTTCCTCCATATCAAGGGAGTTTCCGTGAATGATACGAATACATTACGAGAAACACTCCGTCGTGAAGGAGGTGGATACGTAGTTGCAAAAAAGACTCTCTTGACCAAGGCACTCACTGACGCATCGATTGCTGGTGATATGCCAAAAATATCCGGAGGAGAGCTTGCGCTTGCCTATGGGTCAGACGCTATTGCTCCTGCGCGTGAAATTTTTAACTTCAAGAAAAAATACAACGATCGGATCACGGTTGTTGGAGGAGTTTTTGAAGGAAAATATATTAACGCTGTAGAGACACAGGCAATTGCAGAAATTCCTGCTCCACAAGTCTTGCGAGGTATGTTTGTTAATGTTATTAACTCTCCGATTCAGGGAATGGTGATTGCGTTATCAAAAATTGCAGAAAAGAAACAAGCATAAATTCAGCTTGTTTCGAGATAGGGAAACTGTCTCACAATTATTTATTATTTAATTTATTTTTAAATTTTTATGGAAAATGAAAACAATGTAGTAGTACCGGCAAAATTCGAATCAATTGTAAAAGCAATTGAAGAAATGTCAGTACTCGACTTGAACGAACTCGTTAAATTATTCGAAGCTAAATTCGGTGTATCAGCAGCAGCAGTTGCGGTAGCTGGTCCTGCAGCAGGAGCTGCAGCAGCAGAAGAAAAAGATGAATTTGCTGTTGTCCTTACCTCTGATGGTGGTGCTAAAATTGCAGTGATGAAGGTAGTAAAAGAATCTCTTGGTTTGGGCTTGAAAGAAGCAAAAGACCTCGTTGACAATCTTCCTGCAACATTGAAAGAAGGAATGAAAAAAGAAGATGCAGAGGCATTGAAAAAACAAATCGAGGACGCAGGTGGAAAAATCGAACTCAAATAAAATTACTTAAAAAGTATTTTCTTGAAAAACCATTAACAGAGTGGTTTTTTTGTAGTACTATAGATGTATGTATATTGCAGTAGGATTAGGAAATCCGGGAGATAGATATAAAAACACACGACACAATGTTGGGTGGATTGTTATGAATACTGTATTTCCCGATGTTTCTTGGAAAAAAAATATCTATGCACATGCGATCGAAGCAACAGATATGATTGCAGGTGAATCAGTGTTATTAGTTCAGCCGCAAACATTTATGAATGAATCAGGAATAAGTCTTGCGTATTATATCAAAAAGACTAAGGTATCACCACATCATTGCATTGTCCTGTATGATGATTTGGATTTACCACTCGGGACTGTTCGAATTTCATTTGATCGAGGAAGTGGTGGGCATAACGGTATTCGTTCATTGGAACGATCTCTGGGAACTCGAGAATTTATCCGTGTCCGTATTGGAATTGCAAAAAGAATTGATGATACTACTGCTAGTAAACTGAACGTATTAGGAAATTTTGAACCAGAAGAATATCAACAGGTGATAGGGTCAATATCAAAAAACGTTGAGAAAATTATCAAATCAATTATTACCGAGGGTAAGGAAAAAGCAATGACGAGGTTTAATTAACGACTAGCTTTTTTCTTTTGAAAATGTTATAGTAGAAAAAAATTATTATGACGTCACAATCAAAAATCAAGAAATTAAAAAGAAGAAAAGGAGTACGTTTTGAAATTTTTCGTTACGAAAAACGTTGTGAGATAATTCCTTGTTATTACTTGAAAAATAAAAAACCGACCGTATAGGTCGTTTTTTTTATTATTCAGAAAGTGCCAATGTTAATCGATGTTCTTTTGGATCGAACAAACTGATTTTGAATTGGTATGATTTTCCAAGAGAAAGTTTTTCTTTCAATTTCTTTTCATCGCCAAATTCTGATACGTGGATCAATCCTGCAACACCTTCTTCGATTGCAATTAATGCGCCATGTTTGTTGAATTTAATAACTACCCCAGAAACAATATCGTCTTTTTTGTATTTCCCTTCAACTTTTGTCCAAGGATTTTCTCGTAATGACTTGATTGAGAGTGAAATTTTTCCGTTCTTGATTTCGATAATTTTTGCCTGTACTTTATCACCTAATTTGAAGAGGAGACGAGGATCGTCAACCAATGACCAGTCCATTTCTGAAATGTGTACCAATCCTTCAAGGTTGTTTTCGATACGGAGAAATACTCCAAAGTCTACAATTCCAGACACTTCTGTATCGAGAATGTCGCCAACAGAATATTTTGTAGCAGCTTCTTTTTTCTCTTCTTTAATGTTACCTTTTTCAGAAAAGATGAGTTTTCCTTCCTTTGGGTTTACACCAATAATGGTGAGTGATAATTTTTTTGCAACGAGTTTTTTCAATTCTTTCAAAATCTCATCTTTATCACCATCATCAACACGTGGATAGTGTTCTGATTTTAATTGTGATGCAGGAAGGAATCCTTGAATGCCTTGCCACTCGATCATCAATCCACCTTTGTTGGCTTCTTTCACAGGGAGTTCGAGAATCTCTCCAGATTTCATGATCTTGTCCGCATCTGACCAAACCAATGCTTGGCGCGCTTCTTTTAGTGACAATTCTACATAGCCATTTTCGTTTTCTGTTTCAATGACTTTACCTTTTACCGTATCACCAACGTTGATATTTTTGATCATATCTTTGGCATTGAGAAATTCTCGTCCAAAAATAATACCTGTTCCATATACACCAAGATCGATATACATGGTAATACCAGAGGTGGTAATCACTGTTCCTTCTACTAAATCTCCCTCGACAAGAGGTTTCATGTTTTCAGAAATCATGAAATCTTTCATAATTTCTGTAGTTTTTGTATCTGACATAAATAAAATATTCTTGAATAGGTCTTTCCAGAACCATAACAACCAACAAGAAAGGATTAATTAATCAAGGTAATTTCTAATAATCTAACACTGGTAAAATAGCATGAAATTAATAATATGGCTATATTGACATTTTTTACTATATTTATTATTTACTCAATAAGTTTTAAGTAATAACTTTGAGTAATTTAATCACATATTTTAGTCTCTTTTAGGGTGAGAAAAATAATTATAGAAAGTATATGTTTTTTAACCGAAGGAATTCCCCTTGTCTTGCCAAGCAGGTTTCCTTCTTGGAAGGTATGAAAATCTGAAGTTTTCATATAATTAGTGTCATAGATTCCTGACGATACCCCGTCGGCTTGCCGCGGGGAAGTTTCATTTTAAAATATAAAAACTCTTTTATATTAGCTGGTCCGTCGTCTGTCCGAACTCAAGTATTATTCAAAGGGGTTGGAATATAAGTGTAAAAATGGATTTTCGTCTCTTCAAAACAGATTTGAGACTATGTGTGAACTAATTATACACTTTGCACGAACTTTTTTCCAGAAGAATGAATAGCGTTCCCCGCGCGCTGAAGCGCCTCTGTGCGAAGCACAGAGCTTCTGCAAAAGCAGAAGTACGGGAAAACGCTAAATACACAATGGACTCGGTTTTGCGAAGCAATTTTGCGGGAGGAGGATTCGCAAAACCGAGACTAATTTTTTTGAAAAGTTGTTTGGGCTTGGGCTTCCGCCCCGCAGGAGGGTGCGGGAGGAATGCGGGGCGTATTTTTTGCGGGCAGACAATAAAAAA
>JBGATS010000013.1:0-7070 GCA_044229075.1 Minisyncoccia bacterium | reverse complement strand
CCATAGGCCGCCCCGCTCTTGTATTGATTGTTTTTATTATGATATAATTTTCTAGAAAAATTTGTTCATTAATAAAAATAAAAAAATTATGAAAAAGAAATTACTATCATGGCTGTTTGTAATATACGCAACGCCATTTTTCGGACAGGAATTTTTTGTTCGAAACGCAAACGTATTTATTAATGACCAGGTACATGTTGATACCCTGGTTTCAAAAACGCCGACTCTCCATATTCGAGGATCGCTACACAATGATTCGGGATATATTGTAAATTGTGGTGAGATTCAGATTACGGGGAATATTACCTTTACTCGTAATGCGATATTACGCGATTCTGGCGAATGGGTATTTCTCGGTGGGAAGACTGCTCCCTCTACGGTATACAACCGATTGGTTCAGTATATCCGTGGAGACGGGCTGAGTAGTTTCATGGGGAGTAATCGACTTCATTCGGTTATTATTGATAAACCTGATTGGTCGACTGGTAATGATTCACGAATTCGAATAGGGGAAAATGTAGAAATCGCGAAGTTTCTCATTTGGAAGCAGGGAGGGTTAATCACTACAGATACCGTATCCTACGAGGATCGCGGAGAAGATTATTCGTTTCACGTATCCCTACTGAATCAATCACCATCTGCTCTGTCTGGGTACGCAACAGTACCCGGCTCTACGAATAGGTATATTGTTGGGAAATTTCGTAGATCTGTGGGTATTGATGAGTATTTTTTCCCGGTGGGAATTGAACCAGATCATACTATTGGTGGCATGAATGCTGTTCGTATGGTGTTCATCAATACTCCAACGAATGGAAAAGTTGTGGCTTATTTACAAAAAAACGGCCTGCAACCGCTCCAGAATGTTATTACGTATGCTGATATTGGTACCGACCCAGGAAGTAGTGGTGGTAATTTTTCAACCTGTATTGGTGGTCCTGATGGGATTATTGATAAGATAATTCTTTCCAAGGATCAACAGTATCAATGGCACATTGCTGCGGATGACTCATCAGAGTTGTTTCACTACTCTATCGAGGTTATGCCAACTATTGGGTGTGAGTTTGACGCATTAGGAGATCTTGTTCCAAGTGCTTGTGGGTCACCCTATGCCGGTAGAATGATGACCTATCTTGCCCACAACGGTGTTCCGTTGGGTACACCAACTACAACGATTAATCCGGCTCCAGTTTTTCCTGATGTCGGATTTTCAGTTGCACCACCTGTGAATTACAAGATAATCACTCATCAGGTTGGGTTTTCGAATTTTCGTTTGCACGGGGCAATAATGAATAACACGGTACTTCCTGTTGAGTTACTTACATTTGAAATCACTCCAATCGATAATCGCTATTTCCAATTGACGTGGGTTACGGCGAGTGAGGTTAACTGCAAACAATTTATATTAGAAAAATCAATCGATGCAATTCATTTTTCACCGATTACCGTGATTCCAGGAAACGGGACTACAACACAGCTGCATAATTATCAATTTGATGATTATGATATTGTTAGAAATATTCGTTATTATTATCGATTGCAACAATTTGATTTCGACAACACTTACCACTATTCTGATATAGTATCAGGAAAATTAGAAGGAAGTATTTCTGTCTCGGTATTCCCCAATCCATCAACAGGATTGGTGACTGTATCTCATGATTTTGATGGACAGGTATATAACATGTTAGGAGAACATATGAATATTCCATCTATAGGGAGAACTTTTGACTTTAGGTTGGTTGCTCCAGGAATATATATTATGAAAATTTTTCTTAATAATAATATATATACTTTTAAGATAACAAAAGAATAGTTATTATACCTAGGGAACCCTCCCTAGGTATTTTTTTGATTTAGAGATATTTTTATGGTATGATGTGTTTCTATGGCAACATATTTATTCTACGGAAAATCAGGGTGCGGAAAGGGAACACAGGCAGAGATTTTGAAGGAACGGCTGGAATCACAGGGGCGCAAGGTACTCTCTATTGAAACAGGAAAACTTTTTCGGGCATTTACAGAGGAACGTGATGATTTTTTGGCGAATCACGTTGCAGCTATTATTGATCAAGGAAAACTCATGCCGCCGTTTTTCCCTATTTACTTATGGGCGAACTTGTTAATCAATGAATATACTGGAGTCGAGGATATTATTTTTGACGGAGTGTCTCGTAGATTGGAAGAGGCTCCCATCCTTGATTCTGCGCTTGATTTCTTGGAAATTGATGTTCGATACCTTATTCATATAGACGTATCCGATCAGTGGGTGTTCGAACATATGGGGAAACGAGGGCGCGTTGATGATACTCAGGAAGGAATGCAGAAGCGACTGTCTTGGTTTACTGAAAACGTACTCCCGGTTATTGACTACTTTTCTCACAACAAAAAATATAGAACTGCCACTCTCAATGGGGAACAATCAATTGAACAGGTCGCACAGGATTTGCAACAATCATTAGAATAATTTTTCATGACTATTATCAAAACAGAAAAAGAAATAGCATCGATGCGTGCAGGAGGAAAAATTCATGCGCGTATTTTGCGGTTAGTATCTGAAAAAGTTACTCCAGGTGTTTCAACGGCTGATCTTGATAGTTATGCAGAAGAACTGTGCTATCACTACAACAGTATTCCTGCGTTCAAGGGATATCAACCCGATGGACAGGATTCGCCGTTTCCAGCGACTTTGTGTACCTCTATTAATGAGGAAATTGTTCATGGCATTCCATCCTCCGCGCGTATCTTACAGGATGGAGATATTGTTTCTATTGACCTGGGAATTCAGTACGAGGGTGTTTTCTTGGACGGTGCCATTACAGTTTCTGTTGGAAACATTTCTCCTGAAATACAACAATTTCTTTCTGATACGGCGCAGTCACTACAAGTTGGGATAGAACAAGTGCAACCAGGTGCAACAACAGGTGACATTGGTTATGTGATTCAACAGTTTGTGAATAAACGATACGGTATCGTGAAAGGATTAGCTGGTCACGGTGTTGGTCGACATATCCATGAGGATCCCTATATTCCAAATTATGGAAAACGAGGACAGGGTACACGACTGGTTCCCGGAATGACGATTGCGATCGAGCCTATGCTGACATTAGGAAGTCCAGTAACAGATATATTAGACGATGATTGGACATTTATAACTGCTGATGGATCACTGGCGGCACATTTTGAACATACTGTTTTGGTTACTGAAACCGGATATGAAATCCTTACCAAGGAATAAGTTCAAGTTATATTTGCTTTACAGTTTTATTACTATAACATAGTTAGTTTTTGTATAATATCCAACCAAGGCTTAAAATTATTAGTACTGTTTAACCTAGAGTACAACCTTTATATGCAACCATTTATAACAATAATACGATCGACCCTTTCAAAACTATCAGTATCCAGTATTCAATCCTATGAAAATTATACAGAACTTATAAAACCTGCATGGGCGCCACCATCATGGATATTTGGACCTGTGTGGACAGTGCTGTATGCGGGTATTATTATTTCATTCGGGGCGGTGTTTCGTCGATACTTTTTTCCGGCACTTCCGGCTGATGCAATTCCTGCAGCAGCGGTAGCTCCATTTATCTTGAATATAATTTTTAATATTCTCTTTACCCCAATACAGTTCGGATTAAAGAATCTACCACTGGCGACACTGGATATCTTTTTGGTATTAGGGACATTGATCTGGGCAATGGTTGCAATATATCCACACATGCGATGGGTGACATATGCACAAATTCCATACTTGGCGTGGGTAATGTTTGCAACAGTGCTCCAGACGACGATTACCGTCACAAATTATTAATAGTAATAATATAATATACAGTATGAAAATTTTTCCACGAAAAAACATCGGAACAATCGATAGGGTAGCGCGTGCAGTGCTCGGGGTGCTCTTCCTCGTGTATGCAGTATTCGGGCAACACGGTGTTGTGCCTAGGGTAATACTCTTAGTGATAGCAATTTTTTGTTTGTATCAAGCAGTTGCCGGATGGTGTCTGTGGTATCAAATTATTGGGAAAAACACCTGTCCCGTTTCTGAAAAAGGGTAGGTGTTTTTGTAATTTTTGATTCCCAATACCTCGATACTCTGCATCGGTCATAAACTGTATCTAATCCTAAAAAGTAAGTTACTGCTGTGATATCTTAATGCTTTGTATCTGGGTTCATTTATTAGAAACCAGAGGAAAGTAAATATATAGAATAGGTTTAAAATAATATAAAAGAAGAAAAATTTGGTTCGAGATTTTTTAAAATACAAAAGTAATCTTGATGTGCCATAGGTTAAAATTATTTTTGTATTTTATGAATCTGTTCAATTAAATGCTCTAATGTCTGTTGAATATCTATAAGAGATTGTGCCTGTTTTTGCTCATCTGATTCCTGTTCAATTTCTTCAACATCCTCCTGGATTTCGTCGATGTCTTTCTCGATGCCCTCAACACCTTCCTGAATTTCATCTACATCAGCTTGGATTTCATCAATATCAATTTGAATTTCATCAACATTTTTTTGAATTTCTTCAACATCTTCTGAAATTTCATCGATATCTACAGAAATTTCATGAACTTCCTTGGAAACATTACGTAGTCTGCGCTCGCTACGATTGACCGACATTTGAATAAAAATAGACAAATAGATTGCCTCAAGAGAAACGATAGTAGTGAGCACTAATAACACACGATCTAAAGGAGCCCCCAAAAGCACAATAACAAAGGTGCTTACAAATAATGTTGTATGAACAAGTAATGATTGAATAGACCCAACCCACCGTGTGGTACGAACAGAAATTTTTTCAAGAAAGGAAAGTCGCATAAACGTTTATAGGATATCACTGATTTATGTATAGCACAAATTATACCCGAGTTAACATCATTGCGGTTAGGGTGAGAATTCAAGGCGTTGAACCATTACGACATATTGACATTTTTATATATAGATGATATTCTATACGAAATTATAAGAGCACCTTGTCAACTAGTGTATTTGGTGAATTCAGGATTTGATGTTCTTCAAGTATTGAATTCACCAAATACAAAAAAATGAAAACAATAATTTCTAGTAAGATAAAAATAAATACAATAAATTTACTGTATTTCGGTATAGTGATTACCTATTCATTTGTAATAGCAATGGCTATTACAAATTATGCGATCAATGATGATGTAGCATTTAAAAATGCAGCAAATCAAAATAAAATCTTAGGACCTGCTATAACATTTTCACACCAAGGTAGAATGATACTACTGCACGGTATTGATATGTTTATACTAAATAAAATAAGTAAAGATAATTTTTTACTTTTTTATTCCTTCTCAGGTTTAACTTTTCTATTTTGCGGAATCTTTTTGAAAAATATTTTACCTAAAAAAATAAGTATTGGCGCGTATATCTGGCTTGTAGCACTTATAGGAAGTTTATGCACTACAAGCATATTTTTCCGATTAATGTATCAAGAAAGATATATTCTCTTAGCTTTTTTATTACTGACATATGTAGTAGTAAAAATGCAAAAAGGTATATGGCAGATTATTTGTATATTTCTTTTAAGTAATTTCATTATTCATTCAAAAGAAGCTGGGATTGCCGCTATGTTCTGTCTTGGTGTTGGGTTTATTATAAAAAGTATTTTCCGTGTAAAGAGTATTAATAAGTACAATTTAGTACTTGGAATGATTCCAATACTGAGCTCTATTTTTGCAATAATTTATTATTTAATAAATATATTTCCAAATATAGAACATAGATACGGAGAAAATAACGCATCGTATTTTTCTTATATTCCTTTCAATCTAGCAAAATGGATTGTGAACGAACCTTTTATTTTTTTAGGATTTGTACCGTTATTATTTTATAGAATATATGAGATAGTAAAAAGAAGACAAGATATTCATATTTACGATCTATTAGGATTTGCTGGATTTGGATATATAGTGACGTTTTTTATTCTTAAAATTTGTCACTCTGATTACTACATGAGTCCAGTATACGGTATTGCGATTCCATTTGTATTTTTCTGGGTCTATACAAAACATTGGTATTATTACCGTAGATATACAGTAATACTTGTACTTTTCTGTATTTTGCAAGTTAGCAATGTACAATTAGGCGTTACTGATATAATCTTTCAGAGATTTAATAATAAGAATCTCTATACAATACTTGGGGAAATAAAAGAAAAAGATATTAAAAAATTAACCATAATAGGAAATCAGAATAATCTGCAAGAAATACCAACGGTTGATTACTTTAATTTTTTCTTGAATGATCGTAATTTTGAAATTAATACTACAGAGTATTTTAATAGTTTCAAAAAAGGAGATTTTATACTTCAGACACCATGGAGTAGAAAAGATTTTGTAGCAAGCGACCACTTTTCATTAATTCAAGAATTTTCTGCTCCACATATTGTGGCAAAAGAAAATTTGAATTATTTAATAAGTTGTTATTTAGCAAAAATACCTGGTAGTGATACAAATATAGCTGATCGTATGTATGTACGAGATGCCACATACCGATTATATCGGTATCATTAAAATTAAATCTTTTCTATTAAAAGATCAAAAACCCGAAGCATGCTTCGGGTTTTTTATTTACCCAGACTTATTCTTTCAATTTTTAATAAAGTTATATATACTATATACATGTTTACCAAAAAATCTATCAAACCATTATCAATTCTTTTATCAACGGTCGTTATCATGGGTGGAGTTTTCTATATCACTAAATTTGCACATGCAAACAGTATTATTGTAGACTCAAACACTGATGTTATCGCAGACGATGGTGTCTGTACACTCCGTGAAGCTATTGAAAAAGCAAATGATACAGCAACAGGAGACCCTCATGGATTCGTTTCACCAGGTGAATGTGGTGTAGGTGATCCTGCAGGATTGGATACAATTACGTTTTCAAGTGCTGCTTTTCCTGGAACTATTACACTAGCTTCATCACTACCTGACATCGTAACTCCAATTGTTATTGATGGTATTTCTGGTATTCCTGGGTTATCGTGTGGTGATTTACCGGGTGGTACACCTCATAATTTGGGGGTGGAG
>JBGATS010000002.1:0-109709 GCA_044229075.1 Minisyncoccia bacterium | reverse complement strand
TGAAAATGGACTCGGTTTTGCGAAGCAATTTTGCGGGAGACGGATTCGCAAAACCTCGGCTATTTCTTTTCGCCAGCATTTTGAATTTCGCCGTGCAGGAGGGTGCGGGAGGAATGCACGGCGGATTTTGGGCGCGGGCTTCGGTTCATTTCACCTAGGGTATTATATTACACTCTTGTATTGAATTGCAACAAATAATAATATATAGTTATGCACAGGGATACTTCGTCAAAAAGGTTGGGGAAAAATCTCAAGAAATTACGCCTGAAAAAGAAGATGTCGCAAGGCGACATCGCGCGGAAACTTGGTGTTGATCGAGCATACATCAGCAGTATTGAAAATGGTCGGATGAATCCTACGCTTTCTACGCTTGAAAAATTAGCAGAGGCAATAGGAGTTAATTCTTCGGAGTTGTTGAAATAATATATGAAATTTGATAAACCACCACAATTAAATGAGAATACTGAATATTCCTCGAAACCTGTCGTAGAATATTCGGCCCCAAAAGATCATGCTGCATCTGTTATTAAATCCCCTGGTATTTCGCCTGAAGATGAGGAAAAGATAAGACAAATCAGAGAAAAGCTAGGATTAGTTGAAACTGCACCACTCACCCTTCTTGAAGGTATAAGTATTAACGACTTCGATGCTGCTCAGCTTGAAATAGTTAGAGCTTTTTATAGAAATCGAGAAACTAGAGCCACGATTGTTAATCCTGACCTTCATCTTAGGAATATGGACCGCGCGATCACTAAAGTTGGGAAATTAGTCAGAGGCGTTATTGGAAAATCTCTACTTACACAAAATATAGAAGTTCAAAAAGGGGCAAATCTTGAAACAAGAGATGATTTTTCCTTAGACTATTTTGATGTTCAACACGAAGTTCAGCCAGTTTTAAGTAGTATAGAAAAAAGTGTCGTAGCAGTCGTTCCAACTCTTACAGAGAAACAGCAAGAACTTCGGGTCGTTATAGAAAAAAAAGATGTAAAGACATTTATTAAGAAGTTATTTATTGATGGGCAAAATGTTAGTACTGAAGAAGTTCCCCTGGAAAGCAATACTCTTTGGCAGGCCCTTAAAAAGGTAAAAATCCAAATTGTCCTTAACCGAGGAAATAATCAAATAACGCACGATGGAGGCGGAGGCGGAGAATCAGTAGGCACTTGGTCTAAAGTAGAGGGAAATTTAACAGATGCTTCTGCCTCACTTGAAACGCTTTCCAGTCTCGTTACTCATGAATATACTCATGTGCACCAATCTGCGGTTGCACCAAAAAGCTATGAGGGAGCAGAGCATGCAAGTCGTACATTTCGAGGTCATGCAACTCATCCTACTGAGATACAAGCTAGAGTGCACGAAGCCATAACTCGCGCAAGAAAACAGCAAATTACTTTTAGCTCAGCATTAGATTCAATTATGAATGATTATATTACATCAAACAAAGATAGAATTGTAAAAGAAGGAGACACGACAGATTCCATAAAAATTTTAGTAACTCAATTGCATGCTGATTTTTTTGAAAAACATTACAGCGAAGCAAAAAACCTTTACCCTTATTTATAATAAATCAAATGGCATCAAATTCTTATACCTCGCAAACTATATCGGTCATTTACAAAGATTTTGGTAGTCATGCAAATGGTCTGACTGAAGCACAAGTAGCAGTAAATCTTAAAAAATACGGATTAAATAAAATTTCAGTCAAAGAAATAAGATGGTGGCAGATATTGTTTCGACAGTTTGCTTCACCATTTGTTTATATTCTTATTTTTGCTTCACTTCTCGCTCTGTATCTTGGGGAAACAATAGATAGTATTTTTATCACCTCTTTTGTTCTGATAGGGGCAGTTTTGGGGTTTATTCAAGAATATAATTCACAAAAGTCGGTAGAGTTACTAAAAAAATTTTTAGTGGATCACACACGAGTTTTAAGAAAAGGAATTGAGATGTTAATAAAAAACGAGGAAATAGTACCAGGTGATATTTGTATACTCGAACCAGGAAATATAATTCCTGCTGATATTCGTTTCATCCGTACAGATAATTTATTGATTGATGAATCAGTTCTAACAGGAGAATCAATACCTGTTTCTAAAACCTCAGTAGTTTTAAAAAAGCAACATATTTCTGGAATACACGAAGCTATAAATATGGGTTTTTCCGGTACAACGATTATGCAAGGCAAGGGTGTGGGAATAATTGTAGCTACAGGAAAAGATACACAAATAGGTGGCATTACAAAGTTGACTGCCGAAAGCGAAGGAATAAGTACATTTGAAAAAGGTATTTCAAAATTAAGCAGATGGATTTTAAAAATAATTCTCGCAACGCTTGCCCTGGTTCTCGTTATTAATTTTCTTGTAAAAGGGGCTGGTAATAGGACAAATTTCGTGGACATAGTTCTTTTCTCAATTGCTCTTGCAGTTAGTGTTATTCCAGAGACTTTGCCAGTTGTTTCGGCGCTTTCATTTTCTAAAGGGTCTCTTGCTTTGGCTAAAAAGCATGTGGTGGTTAAACGCCTTTCTGCCGTTGAGGATTTAGGAAGCATTGAGGTACTTTGTACTGATAAAACTGGAACAATTACAGAAAATAAAATGTCGGTCAGTGCTTTTCATGCCGAAAATGAAAAATTTTGTCTTTTGTTCGGTGCTCTCGCTTCTTCTCCAGAAAAATATAGCAGTTCGTTTGATATAGCGCTTCTTTCAAAACTTGGAACAGATAAAGAAGCAGAGCAATGGAAAAAAATAAATGAATTACCATTTGACCCAGAACGAAAAAGAAATAGTGTTCTTGTTGGAAACGCAAATGAAAACAAACTCATTGTCCGTGGCGCGCCCGAGACAATTATAGATTTGTGCTTAAACATTTCTAAGGAACATAAAAATGAGATTTTAATTTGGATTGCAGAACGAGAAATGCAGGGCGAACGTGTTATTGCTATTGCCTCAAAGCATTGGACAGAGGGTTCTTCTTACACATCTGCCGAAGAAAAAGATTTAGAATATATTGGAGCGATTTCTTTCAGTGATCCGATTAAAGAATCTGCGATACCTGCAATACTTCAAGCCGAAGAATTAGGTGTGAGAATAAAAATTCTCACAGGCGATAGCAAAAATGTTGCTATCGCCGTAGCAAAAAAGACAGGAATTATTAAAAATGAAGAAGAAGCTATGACTGGTGAGGAATTTGAGAAACTATCGGAATCCGACCAGATAATTGCAGTAGAAAATGTACATGTTTTTGCTCGCGTATCTCCTGAACAAAAATATAGAGTTATTGAACTTTTAGAAAGAAAATATGAAGTAGGTTTTCTCGGAGACGGTATAAACGACGCTCCTGCTCTTAAATTAGCAAGTGTTGCATTAGCTGTAGATACTGCTTCGGATATTGCTCGCAGTGCTTCTGATATTGTACTTTTGAATCCGAGCTTGTCAGTGATTATTGACGGAATAAAGGGCGGGCGTGAAATATTTGCCAATATGGTTAAGTATTTAAAAACTACTCTTATTTCTAACTTTGGTAATTTTTACGCAGTTGCCCTTGCTATGATTCTTGCGCCTTTTCTTCCTATGTTGCCGGTACAAGTTTTGCTCCTTAATTTACTTACTGATACACCTATGATAGCAATATCCTTTGATAAAGTTGATGTGCGAGAATTAAAAAAACCTCGGGCGTATAATGTTAAAGAAATTGTACTTATGTCGCTTGTATTTGGAATTATCAATGCTGTTTTTGTTTTCTTGTTCTTTCTTACATTTTTCAAAAATGGAGCAACGATGTTGGAGACTAATTTATTTATTGGTTCAGTGTTTATTGAACTCTTGCTTATTTTTTCTATTAGGACAAAGAAATTGTTTTGGAAAGGAACTAAACCGTCAATAATTGTTTCGCTCTTGTGCTTAATTCCCGCTAGTCTTGCAGTTATATTACCTTTTACACATTGGGGAGAGAAGTTTTTAAAATTTGCAAAACCGTCCTACGAATCTTTAGGGATTATTTTGATAATGATTATTGCGTATTTTGCAACAGTAGAAATAGCAAAACTTGCATATTATCGGGTCGTTGGAAACTAGGGATGCCGAGGGTCTATCTCCTTTAGACTTGGACAATCATATAGCGAAAGAAATACCGAGACAATTTTGGTATAATGTATTTAGGGTTTTAGCCCGCGCCCAAAATCCGCCGTGAGCCCGCGCCCAAAATCCGCCGTGCATTCCTCCCGCACCCTCCTGCACGGCGAAATTCAAAATGCTGGCGAAAAGAAATAGCCGAGGTTTTGCGAATCCGTCTCCCGCAAAATTGCTTCGCAAAACCGAGTCCATTTTCAGAATTCCGCATCCGGATTGTTTTGGTAAAAAGTTCGGATTTTATTCAAGAGACACAGCAAAGTTTCGGAATTCGTTTTTTCGCCAAAATTCGGAGCGTCGCCGAGCGACGCGACGGGAGTTTCCGCCAGAATCCGCCACGGGTTTTTGAAATCCAAAAGGAGCGAGCGGGACGCGAGGCGGGGGTTCGAGCCAATCTTTTTAAGAAAATCTCTTTTGGCTTCGAGATTTTCTTCGGAAGCGATAATTAATGGTTACTGTCTAAAATGAATTGACGAGAAAGTTCGAGCCGGCGATTGCCTTTTCGTTCAAAATCCTTCAATTTCTCTGAAAAATCAATCTTTTGGTTGAGGAGCTTTTGCTTCTTCGCGATATACTCTTCGCTCGTAATGGTACTGTCTAAATGAGCGTCAAGGAGCCTGTCTAGTGTCTCCTCAACACTTTTGATTTGATTTTTCAAATTTTGAACGAAAAGGGCGTCAGAGTGGAAACTGCTCGCTTGTTCCTTTTCTAATTCAGCGAGCATGAATTCTTTCCACTCGGACGGCAAGGAAACTTTTTTGATAGTGTCATTCACTTGTTCGGCGAGGAATTCTTCGCGAGTATATTTTTGTGCGCAAACACCTTTCTTTTTGGTGCAACGATAATAGGTATGGCCTTTTTGAATTTCACTTGTGATACCACAGCCACATTCTCCACACAAAAATATTCCGCGAAAGGTATGTTTAATAATTCCTCGCTTGGTTGGGTGAGCATTCCTCGCCAAGACTTCTGCGCACTTATCAAAAAGTTTCTTTGAAATCGCTGGCTCGTGCTTTCCTTGGTAAAGTTCTTTGTTAAATAAAAACATTCCGTAATAAAAAGGATTTTTCAAAATCATCTGCGTGTTTGAAATAGTAAGAACTTTACCATTTTTAGACACCAAGCCTTTTTGGGCGAGCAAATTCCTTGTTTCTTTCAGAGAATAATTTCCAGTAGCGTAGACTTCGAACATTTTTCTGACGAGGCGAAATCTTTCTGGGTCGGGAATAATTTTCTTGTTCAGCTTGTCATTCAAGTATCCAGTTGGAGCTTGACCACTTTGTTCGCCTCGTCTTACCTTTTGCCGAAGTCCGCGCTTCACATTCTCTGAAAGATTATCTACATAGTATTTGCTCTGCCCAAAAGCAATATTTAACATAAACTTACCCTGTGGCGTAGCGTCGAACCAAAACGTCGGGAATTTTAGCCCCTTAATTTTGCCAAGGTCGCACAGATAGATTATCTTTCCACCATCAATACTATTTCTCGCCAATCTATCGGGGTGCCAAGCTAAAATTCCCGACGCTTTGCCTTTTTCTATGAGCGAGAGCATATTGTTGAAAATAGGTCTGCCCGGCTCCTTAGCGGTTTGTGATTCAATAAAAGTTTCAACAATCTCTAACTGCTCTCGCTCTGCAAATTCTTTCAATTCGTCAATTTGTGCCTCAATACTCAAAATCTGACGATCTGGCTCGTCGGTAGATTTTCTCGCATATAGAAAGAATTTGTTCATAGAAAAAGGTTTATGTTAAATATTGATAATTATCGCTTCTAAAGATTGGCTCACAAAACTTTGTTTTGACTGACGTAATCATCAGGGAACCCCCGCCTCGCGTCCCGCTCGCTTCTTTTGGATTTCAAAAACCCTTGGCGAATTCTGGCGGAAACTCCAGTCGCGTCGCTTTGCGACGCTCCGCATTTTGGCGAAAAAACGAATTTTGAATTTGTGCTGCCAGTCAGGGACTCGAACCCCAATAGTTGGTACCAGAAACCAAAGTCCTACCATTAGACGAACTGGCAAAATTTCCAATTGGAAACACATTTCGTAGTATAGCGTATTGTACAAAAAAATCCAGTCCTGTAGCAAAAAAACCGTCTTTGTGGTATGTTTTCTCTATGACAAAAGACTTTTATATTTATGGGAAAAATGTGGTAGTTGAGGCGCTTCGTACAAAACCAGAATCATTGAAACGTGTTTATATTAAAGAAACAGGGAAACAGTCTGGATATGATGAAATTCGTGTACTTGCAAAACGTGCAGGTGTTCCTGTAAGTGATACTAGCGAAAAACAGATCAAGGATTGGTTGCGCGACGATGTTTCGCATCAAGGAGTTATTGCGCTATCAAAACCGTTTGACTATGATAATCTTTCTGATTATCTGGGAACAATTACCGATGAATCGCCATTACAAACTGTTGTTGTTCTCGACCATATTACCGATGTTTCCAATATTGGGGCAATTATTCGTAGCGCTGCCGGATTGGCAGTCGATGCAATTATTGTTGCAGAATTAAACCAAGCTCCTGTTACCAGCGCTGTGTTCAAAACCTCTGCAGGTACTGTGGGTCGTATTCCAATTATTCAGGTTGGGAATATTAACCAATGTGTCGAACTCTTGAAACAAAAGAAGTTCTGGGTTGTTGGGCTTTCATCTCACGATCAAGAAGGTCGTGAAGCGCAAAACCTATGGCGCTATCGATTCGACGACGCGCATAGTGCAATTATTATCGGGAACGAAGCTCAAGGTATTCGCGCAAAAACATTAGATCATTGTGATACAATCCTAAAAATTCCAATGACACGCGAGGTTGAATCATTGAATGCGTCAGTAACCGCGGGAATTGTATGTTATGAAATTGTGCGACAACGTTCTGAATAATTTTTTATCTGTATGGCTATATCAAAAAAAATACTCCTTTCTGGAATTAAACCGACCGGAAAAGCTCATATTGGAAACTATTTTGGAGCCCTCCGACAGTGGGTTGATTTACAGCACGAATATGACACCTATATCTTTATTCCCAGCTATCATGCGCTCACCGGAGAAATAAAGTCACGCGAAGATCAACAGAAACTTGAACAAGATCTCGTATTAGATTTATTAGGAATTGGTCTTGATCCAGAAAAAATTACCCTGTGGCGACAACAGGATGTTCCAGAGGTTACAGAACTTTCTTGGATTTTTTCTTGTATTACGACGATGCCACAATTAATGCGGGCACATGCGTTCAAGGATGCTGAAGCAAAAAACAAGGAAATATCAGTAGGGACATTTAACTATCCTCTCTTGATGGCAGCAGATATCGTTATGTATGACGCAGATATTGTTCCTGTAGGGCAAGATCAAGTACAACATGTAGAAATTGCTCGTGAAATTGTACGAAAATTTCATAACACCTGGGGTGATGGAGTCTTTAAAGAACCAACAGAAAAAATAGTTACATCAGTTGCAGTGGTTCCAGGAACGGACGGTCAGAAAATGAGTAAGTCGTATAAAAATACAATCCCATTGTTCGGTACTGATGAAGAAATCAAAAAAGCAGTTATGAGTATTGTGACAGATTCAAGTGGTGATATACCAACAAATGTGTATGCAATTCATAAGTTGTTCAAATCAGAAGCAGAACTTGCGAGTTTATACGAAGAAAAAAAAGGGAAGTACAAAGATCTAAAAGAAGCATTACTAACCGATATTTTAGAATTTATAGCACCAATGCGAAAACGACGTGAAGAGTATGCAAATAATCCAGAATTGGTTGTAGAAATTTTGAAAAAAGGAGCAGAAAAGGCAAGTGCAAAAGCGAGTGAAAAAATGAAAGTGGTTCGAGAGAGAATTGGATTATAATAAAAAGCACCAAGGTGCTTTTTATTTTTTCATTTCTTGGGTTAAACTATTCGGAATTTTTTTAAAATTTCCAGCGGTCATTTTTCCAATGGTTAATGCTCCGATTCGTATGCGAACTAACCTGGTCACAGTTAATTTACATGCGTTTGCCATACGACGAACCTGATGTTTTCGTCCCTCGGTGAGAGTAATAGAAAACTCGTGGGTAGAAATTTTCTTTGTGATGCATGGTTTTGTAATAACTTTATCCAGAATAATTCCTCGCTCCATTTTTTGTAACAATACTGGAAAAACATCCTCTCGTACCGTTACGCGATATTCTTTTTCAATGGGAGAATTTACCGCAGTCATTTTTTTTGCGAGTACTCCATCATTAGAAAGAATAATTAACCCCTCGGAATCTTTATCAAGTCGTCCAATAGGTGCAAGGTGTGAAAATTGAGGGAATCGATCATGAATATCATGATTCTCTGGGCTTGTCTTCATCGTTTCAACCCCGCGAGGTTTATAGAGTAAGATAACTTCCGGTGTAATCACGGTGCCTTTTACAAACGATACACTGTCTTTTTCCGGGTTGATACCGTGACCAGGATTTTTTATTACCTGTCGATTTACGGTAACAATTCCGCGATGAATAAAATCTTTTGCTTCACGACGTGATGCCATACCAGATTGCGCCATGTATTTCTCGAGACGAATAAGACCTATAGAGAGAGTACTGGGAAGGATTTTCAAGGGTTTCTTTTTCAGTGAAAATACTTTCTTTGTTACCTTCTTTACTATTTTTTTGACACGAGTAGTTTTTTTTATTGGACGCGGTAAGGTGTCTTTGGAATTGGTTTTTTTCTGTGTTTTTCTTGCAGAAGAAGGTTGAAGAGGTTCTGGTCTACGTGAAATTCTTTTTGATTGCGTTTTCTCAAAATAAATAGCATTTTTTTTCTTTGGTTTTGTGTTCCTTTGAAAAAGGGATTTCGGTGTTTTCATAGATGATAGTATACTGATTAATCGCAAAAAAACCAGGAAATAGAAAACATAGAGTAATTTTCCCGTCTCTTTTCTTTTTAGAAAACTTATTAATAAAAAGTCTGTCAAGATTAGGGAAGTTATTATAATTTTGATATACTCTGTAGAATTATGACTCAGTCCGATGCGCTTTCAATTTTAAAAATGGGTAAAAATGTATTTCTTACGGGTGGTGCTGGAACAGGGAAGACCTACGTGCTTAACCAGTATATTCAGTATTGTTATGATCATGAAATTCCAATTGCAGTTACTGCATCAACTGGTATTGCAGCAACCCATATCGGCGGTATGACGATCCATGCATGGTCTGGAATGGGTATCAAGGAAACCTTATCAGAGTATGAAATAGAAATGATGGACGAGAAAAAATATCTGTATGATCGCTATCAAAAAGTAAAGGTGCTTGTAATTGATGAAATCTCGATGCTTTCGGGCACCTTTCTCGACACGCTTGATCGTTTATGTCGTGCCATGAAACGTAACCACGCACAACCGTTTGGTGGTATTCAGGTAGTACTCTGTGGAGATTTATTCCAATTACCACCTGTTTCTCGTAATAATGATGTACAGCTGGTAATTGACTCGTCTATTTGGAACGGTATGGGACTAACCACATGCTATCTGACCGAACAATTTCGTCAGAATGATGATTTTTTTACACAGATTCTCAATGCTATTCGCGCAGGAACGGTGACCGAGGAACATGCAGAAGTACTCCAAGATCGTGTTCGTGAATATGACGAAGATGATTTTTCAGGTATTACAAAACTCTTTACTCATAATGTAGACGTTGACCAGATCAATTTTCAGCAATTAGAAAATATTACCGACGATGAATATCTGTATGAAATGACCAGTAAGGGAAAAGCAAATCTGGTGGAAACCTTGAAAAAAAGTTGTCTTGCACCAACAACATTACAGTTAAAAATTGGTGCTCAGGTTATGTTTGTAAAAAATAATTTTGAACTAGGGTATGTGAACGGAACCCGTGGCGAAGTCATTGATATTAACGATGATGAATTACCTGTAGTGAAAACATTATCAGGCATTGAAATTATCGTAGAACCACAAACCTGGTCTATCGAGGATGATGGTCGCGTACTTGCATCAATCAGTCAAATTCCACTACGTCACGCGTGGGCAATTACAGTGCACAAATCACAAGGAATGTCGCTCGACGCAGCGGTCATTGATCTATCAAAGTCATTTGCCTATGGAATGGGGTATGTTGCGCTGTCACGTGTACGAACATTGGGTGGGTTACACCTGGTGGGATTTTCTGAATCTGCATTATCTGTCGATCCGCGTATTTTGTCTATTGATCAACAGTTGCAGCGAGCGTCCGACATGTTCACTGGGAAACTTGCAGAATTATCATCATCAGAGATAACAAAACGTCACGAGGAATTTATTATTGCATGCGGTGGAACACTGGAGAAAAGTACCAAGAAAGAAAAAAAGATAAAAATTGATCATCGTAAAACCCATGAAATAACAGGCGATCTATTATCACAAGGAATGTCGCTCGATGAAATTGCAAAGAATCGAGAATTAGGAAAGGGAACGATTATTGAACATTTGCAGAAAATAAAAGACAGCGGGAAATCGCTGCGCGATTTCCCGCACCTTTCTATCGATTCTGAACTCCTTTCCCAGGTTCGTGACGCGTATAATGCGGTAAAAAATAGTAATGAATCAATTTTTGACGTGAAATTAACACCGATCAAGCGGTCTTTGGAACAATCCGGATACGAGGTCAGTTTTGATGATATAAAATTTGCACGCCTATTTATTGACGAATAATTATTAATTTGGTAAAATAATAGACTTATTAGCCTTTATCTACTCTAAATTTTTTATGGCACAATTACCAAATATTATTGAAAGAGAGCGTTCATTGTGGACTGTGTTGAAATTTGTTTTTATAGAAGCAATTCAAGGATCGAAAAAGTACTCAATACTTCGGTATATAACCTCTATGATTGGAGCTGTTTTCTTGTTTGCCCAATTTGGTGCAGTAGGAATTATTGTAAACGAGTTTGTTGTGCATGGAATTAATGGTGCACGAACTATTGTTTTAATGAAGGGTTTTCTCTTGTTAATTTTATCAGAAATCGTTCCTGCATTTATTTCGATTATTAACGGGTATGTTTGGAATATTCAATCAAATGCGGTTTCACGTCACCTGCAAGGATTGTTTTTTAAAAAGATGGAATATTTAGATATTGGAACAATTGAACAGCCAGAACTACAAAATATGTATGGTATTGCAAATAATCGCGGATGGTCATCTTTTTATACTATCAGTAATAATATTACTGATAGTATAAAACAAATAACTGCATTAATTGTTGCCAGTGTTTCTATTATAATTATATCTCCAATAGTCTTTATAATTATCTTACTTGGTTCATTACCGACTTATTTTATTGAACAAAAAGGCGCAAAACTTTCTGCAAAAATTCATAAAGAAAATTTTGAAGAATGGCGTATGTGGACAGTAAAAACAAATGCATTACAACATAAAGATGCGGTGACTGAACTCAAGAATTTTGGATTAGTAAATGTGTTCAAAAATAAGTTTTTGTCATTAATTAGTGTGTTTCACCAAAAAATTGGTAATATGTATTTTGGAAAAGCAAAGAGCGATTTGATTGGAGAACTGATTCTTACTGCCTCGTTTATTATTGCGTTTTATTTATTGATTCGTGATGTTCGATTGGGAAGTCTTGCGGTCGGATCATTAGTTTTTAGTTTTAGTGTTGTCTCTCGATTCCAAGGTTCATTAAATGTGCTTTTTAGTAATTTTGGAAAAATGAATGAGCATAAGAAAAATGTTGATACAATGCTTGATTTTCTTGAGACAGAAACTCTTGTACAATCTGGGACAAAATTAATAAACCCTGACGAATTAAAAGTTGTTTCTCTTAAAAATCTTTCATTCTCTTATCCTGGATCCGATAAAATAGTACTGAATAATATAAATTTAGAAATCAATCGTGGGGATAATCTTGCAATTGTAGGATTGAATGGTGCAGGAAAATCAACATTGTTAAAACTTATTACGCGTGTATACGACCCAACGACAGGTGAAATTCTTGTTAACGGTATAAATTTAAAAGAATACGACCTAGTATCTTGGAAAAAATGTTTGGCAATTTTACTGCAAGAATATGAATTATATTCCGAAGAAACTATCGCGGAAAATATTATGCTCGGCGATGTTTCAAAACATGATCAAAATCTAGTAGAGCAAAGTGCTCATGAATCAACTGCGCACGAATTTATTAAAGATTTACCAGAACAATATCAACAAAAAGTAGGTACAGAATTCCACGGAGGAATAGAGCTTTCAAAAGGTCAAAAACAAAAAGTAGTTTTAGCTCGCGTATTATATCGTCAGGCATCAATTATGATTTTAGATGAACCGACAGCATCTGTAGACGCACTATCCGAAGACAAAATTTTCAAGGCACTTCGAGAAAATCACAAAAACCAAACCAGAATTATCATTTCCCATAAATTCAGTAATGTGCGCGACGCAGATAAAATTATTCTGATCGAACACGGAACCATCATTGAACAGGGAAGTCATACCGAATTAATGGAAATTAATAATGGTAGATATAAAGAATTGTTTGAATTACAGGCTGAAGGTTATAAATAATAAAAAACGAAACTATATTAGTTTCGTTTTTTTTGTAACAAAAATCCCCTCGCTGTCACCGAGGGGAAGTATTAAGTTAGCTGGTTGTTGTGACACCAGTATCAGCAAGTAATTCCTTTAAGCCACTAAAAGCTTTAAAGGTTGTCGGTTTGTTATGAGAAATTTTTTTCTTCATAACTTCCTTGTTGTTACTATTACCCGCTGTTGGTGGTTTTTGGGCATATTTTTTCTCAAATTTTTTGATCTGAGAATTTTTTTGCTCAATTTTTTCAACTGGTATTTTACCAACAACTTTTGGTTGTTCGGTAATTTTTTTCCGGTTGTCCACCACCTCTACTGGCGTAGCAGTTTTTGACTGCTTTACAGTAGTAGGTACCATTTTTGGTTTTAGTACCTTGGTCAACCAGGGCTCGCCACCACTGTTGGTTAATTGATAACCAACATTTGCGTGGGTAAAACGTAGTGTGTCGCCCTCGTTCATAATTTGAACACCAGGAAACTCACCGTTTGGTTTACCCTCCATAATCTCCAAACCCAGCTCTGGCCAATGTTTGCTGGTGAAAATCATAATCGCACTCGTTTTTTTTGTTGGTGCACACGCACTAACAAACCCAGCATCACGAAATCGTTGAGCTCCATAGATTTTAATAAAGAGTTCTTTTATAACCCCTTTATTATCCAGGATTGCCGGATTTTTAAAATCCAGCCTCATTTGAAATTTTTCTGCTGGAACGCCTGGAATTTCTGCCAGTTGGACATAATTTCCTTTATGTCCTCTCTTGGTTTTTACACCGTCAAAAATGCTAACAGAACTTTGTCCTAAAAATAAAAAAAATGTTTTCATACTATAAAAATGATTTGGTGAATTAAATAATTTTTAGTAATAAAGAAAAATTACTTAATTCACCAAACAATTCATTATGAAAGACTTTGTAAAGAACAATGATGATTTTTATCATCTACGTACAATGTTAGCATATTTAATAGTATTTGTCAAGTACCACAACCACCAAAATATTGCTATAGTATTCCTGTTCCGGTGACCCAACTGACACCTGGCGAGGAGGCTTGAAATAGTCCTATATTTCAGAAAAGAGTATAATTGAGGGTGGCACCGCGGAAACTCTCCGCCCCTCTGAATTTATCAGTCATTACGAGCGTCGGCTCATAATTATACATAAGTTCAGAGGGGTTTTTATTTTGAATAAGTGTTCCATACATACTATTGTCTATTCTGCGTGACTATTTCTTTCATAGAACAACAAATCGAGCTCATACTCAAATACGAAAACAGTGTAGTATTTCACTTATAAAAACCAATCTGGATATAATTTTTATGCAAAGAATTTTAATTGGTGATTTATCAAATCACAAGGGAAGCGAGGCAATGATTCAAGGGTGGGTATCTGTTCGTCGTGATCAGGGGAAAATGGTTTTCTTCGACTTTCGTGATCGTACAGGATATGTACAGGGTGTGGTACTACCTGGAAGTGCTGCGATCGATATTGCAAAAGAAATTAAAACTGAATACGTTGTATCGGTAACAGGAAAAGTAAATGAGCGACCAGAACGTAATCGCCAAGCTGACAAACAGAATGGTGATATTGAACTTGAAATTTTAAGGCTCGAAATTATTAGTACTGCAAATGAACTTCCGTTTTCAAGCGATGCTGAATTAAATCTTGATACATTGCTCGACTTCCGACCACTTACGCTTCGTCGTGAACGAGAAAAAGGGATTTTCAAAACTCAGCAAATTATTTTAACTGCATTTCGTGAATATTTAGACTCACAAAACTTTATTGAATTCCAAGCACCACGAATCACGGGTAGCGATGCGGAAGGTGGTGCAGGAGTATTCAAGCTTGAATATCTGTACAACCAGCCAGCATATCTTTCAACAAGTCCTCAGTTGTATAAACAAATGATGGTAGGCGTGTTTGAGCGAGTGTATACAACAGGTCCTCAATTCCGTGCTGAAAAACATGCAACAAGTCGTCACCTGAATGAAATGACCATGCTCGATGTCGAAATGGGGTTCATTACTGATCATACTGACATCATGAATATGATCTCGGCGACACTTCGACATATTGTTAAATCTGTAGGAGAAAAAGCACAAAAGGAGCTTTCATTTTTTGAAATGGGATTACCTATGGCACCTGAATCATTCCCAGTGATGAAATTACGAGAAGCACAAGAGTTAATCAAAAAAGAAACTGGAAAAGATATTACCACCGAGCCAGATCTAGAACCAGAAGATGAACGGTGGCTGTGTGAATACGCAGCAAAAAATCTTGGAAGTGATTTCGTGTTCGTAACACATTATCCGGTTTCAAAGCGACCATTTTACACCATGGAAGACCCTGCTGATCCAGGTATGACAAAAAGTTTCGATCTATTGTTTCGAGGTGTTGAAATCATTTCTGGAAGTCAGCGTGTTCATGACTATGAAATGTTGATCGAGAAAATGAAAAGCAAAGGACTTGATCCTGAAAAATTTGAATTCTATTTGATGGCATTTAAGTATGGTATTCCGCCACATGGTGGAATTGGAATGGGTCTAGAGCGATTGACTCAAAAATTTCTAGGTGTTGAAAACGTAAAGGAAGCGACATTATTCCCACGAGACATTAATCGAATTGATCAAAGGCTCTCAAAATAAAACTGCATTAATGCGGTTTTTATGATATAATTCTTATTATGTCGTTTCAATTAAAAACTTCATACTTTGAAGGACCTCTTGAACTTCTCTTGGATTTAATAGAATCAAAGAAAATGCATGTTTCAGAAATTTCATTGGCAGAAGTAACACAGGATTACTTGTCATCTATGAGTACACTGAATAGTTCAGAAGAATTTAAATCATCCGATGAAGAAGTAATCGCAGGTCAATCACAATTTTTGGCGGTAGCAGCAACATTGGTATTGATCAAAGCACGTAGCCTGGTACCTACCATTGAACTTTCAGAAGAAGAGACCGAATCAATTGATGATCTGACCGAGCGGTTACGTCTCTATGAAATCCTCAAGCGATACAGTGAGGATTTTGGAAAATTATTTAATAAAAAACCGGCATCCTATCGAGGTACCCCGCCAAAGGAAAAGAAAGTTCCTATTTTTGCACCACACGATTCTGTATCATCAGCAGTACTCATTAATGTTCTCTCTGAACTTTTTGTAGCACTCCCTGTTGTTGAAAAACTTGTAGAAAAATCAGTAAAGACAACAATTACTCTGGAGCAAGTTATGGATCGTGTTGCCCAGGCAGTCCAATCTGGATCACTCTTCAGTCTGCGTGATGCTACCGATCGATATCGCAACGCAGCTAATCCTACAGAACGACGTGAGGCGAAAGTATATGCAGTACTCTCATTTCTGGCAGTACTGGAAATGGTGAAAAAGGCGCTCGTTACCGTTGCCCAGGAAAATCTTTTTGAGGATATTGTCGCACATCCCTATGAATTATCAGAAACTGATGTATAAATTTTATGACACAACCACTTACTCAACTTATCCATGCACTCTTGTTCACCAGTGGCGACACGTGGACTTTTCGTGAACTTGCAGATTCGTTACAGACTGACAAAGATTCAGTACATGCTGCAGTGACAGAATTACACGGGTTACTTGCGGATCAAGCTGTTGTACTCCTTGTTCACAATGAATCAGCGACATTGGTTACTCGACCAGAATTGAAAGACGTACTGAACACGCTCGAAAAAGAAGAGATAACCAAGGAATTTTCCAAAGGTGCCCTGGAAACACTTGCGCTCATCGCATATCGCGGACCGATTACAAAATCGTCTATTGATTATATCCGAGGAGTCAACTCGCAATTCATGTTACGCAGTCTTGTTTTGCGTGGTATGGTAGAAAAGGAAATAGGGAATAGTAGAAATTCTGGGTATGTTATTACTGCAGACGCACTCCGATTTTTGGGAGTTCTTAATCAAACACAATTGCCGAAATTTCAAGAACTTCATGACGAAATCGAAAAACGAATACCATTGGAAGGGAATCAGGATTCTCTACCAGAAAAGGATTTATCAACACTATCAGAAGAATTACTCTCTGAATAATTTACCTGTATTATAATTATGATGAATATTATAAAAATCTTTTTTCCAGCAATGCTTTCTTTTGTGATTGGAATTGCAATCACGCCGCTGGCTACTCGTTATTTTTACCAATATCGGCTTTGGAAACAGTCATCGCGATTAGATAATCCAGATGAAATGAGTGAGGCATTCAAAAAGCTCCATACAGAAAAAGAAGCTTCCGAGATACACACTCCACGAGTTGGTGGTGTTATTATTTGGGGATCTGTAGTACTCACTATTGTAGTAGTCTATCTTTTGAAAATTATTGTTGGTGGCGAAATTCTTGGTAAACTTGATTTCTTGAGTCGTAACCAGACATTACTTCCAGTCGGAGTATTATTATTCGGGGGATTGTTTGGGTTATTTGAAGATTTCGTTGAAATTTTTGCTCATCGATTTTCAAAGATTAAACAAGGTCTCCCTTCAAAATATCTCATCCTACTGGTGACTGTAATTGGGATAGGAATTGGCTCATATTTTTTCTTGAAGCTTGGGATACGAGATATCTATGTACCTTTTTTTGGATATTGGCATGTTGGGTGGTTATTTATTCCAATCTTCGTATTAGTAACACTGGGAACATTTTCATCCCGGGTTATTGATGGAATTGATGGACTCGCAGGTGGGGTGATGGCAATTGCCTATGGAGCGTTTGGTACTATTGCGCTCATGCAGAACCAGATAGACATTGCAACATTATGTTTTGTTACCAGCGGTGCAACTCTCGCATTTCTCTGGTTCAATATTCCTCCTGCGCGATTTTATATGGGTGAAACAGGGATGCTGGGGCTCACCCTCATGCTTGCATCGATTGCGTTTCTTACTGACGCAGTATTATTATTGCCTATTATTGGGGCGCTCTTATTAGCTACCTCATTTTCATCTACTGTTCAAATCATTTCAAAGAGATTTTTTGGAAGGAAAATCTTTCGCGTTGCCCCACTTCACCATCATTTTGAAGCACTCGGTTGGTCACGAGAAAAGATAACCATGCGATACTGGATTATTTCACTCATGTTTGCAATTTTGGGAATTGTTATTGCAATTATCGGGTAACACTAGTTTTGATTATATCTTATGACTACAAAACAATTTACTATCGATAGAATATTTCTCATCTTGACCGGAATTCTGGTGGTTTTCGGGTTATTATTTTTTCTCTCGGCATCACTTTCTTTATTAGGTTCAAAAGGTGACCTTTCTCGAGTAATTCTCACACAGGTTATCTTAGGTCTTTTTGGGGGTATTGTTGGTGCCTATTGTATGATAAAAATTCCTTTAAAGTATCTCCGTACGGCAGCGCTTCCTATGGCAATTATTAGTCTTATTGCCACGGCAATTGTCCTTATACCTGGTGTCGGTGTTAAAATCGGTGGAGCTGCACGTTGGATTGATCTTGGATTTATTTCATTCCAACCTGCAGAAATTTTAAAATATACTATCATTATCTATTATGCAGCATGGCTCGCTTATGTTGAAAAAAAAGAAAAAACAATCTGGAACACCTTGCTCCCATTATGTGTTTTATTAGGAGTAGTGGGTGGAATTCTTCTTGCACAACCTGACACAGATACTTTTATGATTATTGCAATCAGTTGTATTATTATGTATTTCTTGTCTGGGGCACAATGGAAACATATTGGGATGCTATTCTTGGTAGGATTACTCCTCGGTGGAATTCTCATCATGACACGACCTTATATCCTCTCACGACTTACAACATTCATGAATCCTGCGCATGATCCACTAGGATCATCGTATCAAATTCAGCAATCACTCATTGCAGTTGGATCGGGTGGTATGACTGGACGCGGATTCGGACAGAGTGTTCAAAAATTTAAATACCTCCCCGAGCCACTTTCAGACTCGATTTATGCTGTTGTATCTGAGGAATTTGGATTTATTGGATCTCTAGGACTAGTCATTGTCTATCTATTTTTCGGACTTCGTGGATTTGTCATTGCCTTAAGAACGCACGATACCTTTTACCGATTTGTTGTAGTTGGGATTATTTTATTAATATTATTACAATCCCTTCTCAATATTGCATCAACTATAGCACTTTTCCCATTGTCAGGACTACCTCTCGTATTTGTATCCCACGGGGGAACAGCGCTCCTCTTTGCGTTATTATCTGTTGGGATTGTCTTGAATATTTCTCAATACCAAAGAACAGTATCAATTCCAGTTCAACGGTAAATCCTTTGTTTACTTTCTGTCAGGAGGGCAAAGGATTTTTTTGCAAGAATACTAACTCGTGATATACTTATTCAATATGAAAATAGTTTTAACTGGTGGAGGAACAGGCGGGCACTTCTACCCATTGATTGCCGTTGCTCAAGAGATAAATAAAATTATCGATGAAGAAAAAATAGCTCATGTGCAGTTATATTATTTTTCTGATGCTCCATATGATCGCGAAGCACTATTCGAAAACAGAATCCATTTTGTCGAAATTCCAGCAGGGAAACTACGTATTTATTTTTCACTAAAAAACATCACTGATTTATTCAAAACTGCCTATGGTGTATTAGTAGGTTTTTGGGATTTGTTCAAAATATATCCGGATGTTGTTTTTGCAAAAGGTGCATACGCGTCATTTCCAACATTGTTGGCCGCTCGAATATTACGAATTCCTGTTGTCATTCATGAATCTGACTCTGCGCCTGGCCGTGTAACAGCATGGGCAGGAAAATTTGCACAGGCTATTGCATTATCCTATACAGAATCTGTGGAATATTTTCCAAAAGAAAAAACTGCACGCACCGGACAACCTATCCGTCCTGAATTAGAACATCCCATTGCCGATGGTGCATATGAATTTCTTGGTCTTGAAAAAGATACGCCAACTATTTTTATTCTCGGCGGATCACTGGGTGCACAAATTATTAATGATGCAGTACTCCAGGCATTGCCGGAACTTGTTCAAAAGTACCAAATTGTTCACCAAACAGGGAAGGCAAATTTTGATGAAGTGATCAGTAGGTCGTCTGCGGTTTTGGACGGATCGCCTTTGAAAAATCGTTATAAACCATTTGCATTTCTGAATCCATTATCCATTCGTATGGCTGCAGGAATTGCAAAAGTGGTTGTGTCACGTGCCGGATCGATGTTGTTCGAAATAGCTTCCTGGGGAATTCCTGCGGTAGTAATTCCAATTACTACCACAAATAATGACCATCAGCGTAAAAATGCCTATAACTATGCCAGGGCGGGTGCAGGAGTTGTCATTGAGGAAAAAAATCTCACCCCTCACATACTCATTAATGAAATTGACCGAATCGTATCAGATCTTAATCTACATCATAAAATGGCAGCAGGAGCTCACGCATTTTATGTTCCTGGCGCAGCGCGAATAATCGCACAAAAAGTTATGGAGATAGGATTGAGTCATATAAAATATTAAAAAAGCCTTATTTATTTTATAAGGCTTTTATCGAGTGGTTTATTTTTTAAAAATTATAACCGAACCCAAATGTTACTTTCTGCAACTTTGAAATTAGATCACCAGTGTACCGAGTTTTTAAATAAAATCCTTTGAATCTAAATACGGCTTGCGGACCTATATCTAATACAGGTAGTACGCCCTTACGGGTTTCTTGATAAATTTGATATGCACCACTTATACTGAAATATTTATTGACATCAAATTGTAAATTTACAAATTGATAAACAAAAGCAGGGTTCTTTTTTTGAAACGAAGTAGCAAACTGATTCCTGGTAAAATATGAAAATTTCTTTTTAGTACCTCCAAAATTTACTTCCCAGGTTGTACCATTATAAGCGTCCTTTGAAGCACTCAGTAGTAACCCAGCTTTTGGAGTTACCCAAAATTCATTTTTCTTTTGGAAAGTTTTTCCTACAATTACTCCGAATGTAGATAGCCAGTCAAAATTTACCCGCGTTTCTAGAAAGAATTTTTTATGTTCATGACTCACCCAGAGTAATGGTGCTTTTTGCTCGGAGTTAATTCTAATGGTTTGCCAGGCACTAATATCGGTCCATTTTGAAACAATACTCGTGTCAGCAGCATTTGTTGATATGCAATAGATACATACCATAAACAATACAATAATTTTTTTCATTCTTATTTATTTTGATTTACACCTATTATATATATATATATAATTGTCAAGTTTTTTGTTTTTTGTAATCTGCTATAGTTGTTATATATGTCAAAGATCATTACGCGTTTCGCACCATCACCAACAGGAAAAGCTCATGCAGGAGGTTATCGAACTGCTATGTACGCATGGCTGTTTGCTCGCCAAAATAATGGGAAGTTTATTCTCCGTATCGAAGATACTGATAAAGCTCGTAACCAAGAAGGGGCACGTGAAGATATTTTTGAGGCATTAGAATGGCTTGGAATTAAACACGACGAAATGTTTATTCAGTCAGAAAACCTTGAACGCCATAAAGAAATTTTAAATTATCTTATTAAAGAAGATAAAGCTTATTTATCTCACGAAGAATCAAGAGACGGTTCAGGAGATATGAAAGACGTTGTTCGTTTTAGAAATCCTGGTAAAATTATTACTTTCACTGACCTTATTCGCGGTGCAGTAACTATCGATACAACTGATTTAGGTGACTTTGTACTTGCTCGAACTATTAACGATCCGGTATATCATTTAGCTGCGATTGTTGATGATCACGATGAAGGTGTCACGCATGTTATTCGAGCCGAAGAGCATATTTCTAATACTCCGCGCCACATACTCATTATGGAAGCTCTTGGGTGGGACGTCCCACAATATGCACACCTCCCATTAGTACTTACTGCAGATAAGAAAAAATTATCAAAACGCAAAGGAGCACTTGCAATGACTGACTATGCGAAAATGGGTTATTTACCAGAAGCTGTATTTAATTGTATTGTAATGCTTGGCTGGAATCCTGCTGACCCGGGATCAGAGCAAGAAGTTTTTTCAATACCTGAACTTATTAAACGTTTTGATTTTGAAAGAATGCAAAAATCAGGAGCGGTTTTCAATCCAGAAAAACTCAACTGGTTTAATCGTGAATATATCAAACAACTTTCTGACAATGAGAAAAAAGAATGGGTGCTCAAATTTCTACCAGAACAACTAAAAAACCTAGCTGACGAAATGCTCGATAAATTAATTCCTACTATTGTAGAACGTATTGATTATTTTGGACAGATTACAGAATTGGCACAACAGGGTGAGTATGATTATTTTATATCACAACCAATTATCGACCTTGAAAAATTAACGTGGAAAATTGATACATTAGATCAAACAAAAGCTCATTTACAAGAGATTACAAAACTACTACAAGATTATAGTGATCCATGGACTCATGACGGAGTTAAGTCAGTAATATGGGATTATGCAGAATCAGTAGGGCGGGGGAGCGTACTCTGGCCAATGCGTTTTGCTCTATCAGGTCGTGAGAAATCACCTGATCCATTTACGCTCGCAGAGATTTTTGGAAAAATAGAAACATTGAAACGTATAGACAAAGTAATAAATATGTTATAAAAACACCTAATCGGGTGTTTTTATATGATATACTTGTATGATATGAATCATGTTCGTAAAAGTATTATATTAATTTTCATTATGTTACTTACCGCAGGTTTTTCTGTATCTGCTCAAGTAAAAACAATAAAAACCGAAATTGAAAATGAAATTGCGGAAAAAAACCGACAAATCCAGGAACTGGAAAACCAGATTATTCATTTCCAAAACCAGGTTCAAGAAGTTTCTGGGCAAGCAAAGAATCTTAACCAAGAAGTTTCTCGATTACGTGGATCGGAAAGACTTCTTGAAACATCGCTCTCTTCAACACATAAAAAAATTGATAAAACAAGTTTTACTATCGAGAAAAATATTGACGAGATACAAGACTTATCTCAAGGAATTCACCAAAACAAACAAGCAATTGCAGCAACATTACGGTCTCTTGATCGTAACGATAACCGATCTTTTATAGAATTACTTTTCCGCAAAAATTCACTTTCAGAATTCCTAATCGATTACCATGATCTCACTACGATTCAAAATAAACTTCGCGGAGTTGTTATTGATATGCATGACAAGACAAGCGATCTCACATCCTCACAAAAAGATTTAGAACAGAAAAAACGTGAATTAGAACAACTCTCTGGACAATTAGCTGATAAAGAAAAACTCATTGCATTAGAACGAGCAGAAAAGGATTCTTTATTAAAACAAACAAAGAATAAAGAAAGTGAATACAAGAAAATGATCACAGATCTTCAAAAGAAAAAAACTCAGATTGATGGTGAAATTCGAAGTTATGAATCAAAATTAAAATTCGTATTAAGTACAAAAAATCTCCCACAAACGGGATCAGAGACATTTGGGTGGCCAGTTGATGAAGTTGTCATCACTCAACGGTTTGGTAAAACTGTCGATGCACGAAGACTCTATACATCAGGGTCACACAGTGGTATCGATTTTCGTGCTACTGTTGGTACACCTGTTTATGCAGTAGGGAGCGGGGTAGTGGAAGGTACTGGTGATACTGATAAAACCTGCTCGAAAGCTTCTTTTGGAAAATGGATTTTTATTCGCCACAATAATGGACTTTCCACCGCATATGGGCACCTTTCCCTAATCAAAGTTTCTTCCGGGCAAACAGTACAAAAAGGTGATCTCATTGGGTATTCTGGAAATACTGGGCATTCTACTGCGCCACATCTTCACCTCACTGTTTTTGCAACATCTGGCGCTAATGGTGAGGAAGGAGCCCGTATTACCGAGCGACCGAGTTCTGCGTGTAGTGGAAAGACCTATACTATGCCTCTTGCGCCAATTAACGCATATCTTGACCCGATGATTTATCTTCCGACAAGTGGTTTTCGGTATAAATAAATTTTTTAATACAAAGAAATCTGATAGGAAATTTATCTCGGATTTTTTATTGAAATATTTACGGGTTATATTGACTAATTTTTTAATTAATATTATACTGTTTCTAAAATATTAATATGAAAAATGTAAAGGATAATATAAACAAGTTATTTAAAGTGTTTAAAGAAGTAAAAATTTTATACTTCGGAGAATGTGAGAAGAGGGGGGCAATTTATCTTTCAAAAACCTCGTCACACCTCTTCGGTTGGGAATTGTTCTTCTTTATTAATAGTACAGGTAAAGTAATTCCATCTCAAGATCTTGACTTTCCAGAAAAAGATATTCCATTATTATGGGAATCTTTTTCAACAGAAAGGGAAGTAATTAACTTAAAAACGACTCGATGTTTCTATGATAGATTCATTGGTCGGGTTCTCTTGTTTCCACTTTTTAAAATGGAAAATTTAGTAAAGGAAAATATCCCCTTTAAATTCTGTCAAAATTGAAATTATTAAAAATCTTACATATTTCTTGTAAGATTTTTTTTATTTTAAACAAAATATACACAAAACAGTTTTATAATGATATACTTACAATTATATGAACTATATAACGAATATACTTTTACAAATAGAAGAACGTTCTCGAAAATTTTTTGAAAGAATACCTTTCATTCATGCTTTTTTTGCAGGAGTTGGCGTTGTGTTATTTTGGAGAGGGGTTTGGCATATCGCAGACACAATAGAACTTCCCGCAGTTACTTCTTTGATTGTTGGATTATTATTATTGGGTGGACTCGGAATGTTTTTACATACAATGGTGGGTAACGCAATTATTATCAAAAACGTTGAGCGAGATGCAACTCTTAGTACAAAAACATCGAATGAAATTTTTGAGGTTGAAGCGAATCTCGCACAAGAATCACTAACTCTCGAAGCATTGAAAACAGAGCTAACAAAAATCCACGATAAGCTCGACAGTATGAAATAAAGAAACTATTACATAAATTGAATAAGGAGGAATAAATAATAAGAAGGGCCTATAAGAGCCCTTCTTATTATTAGAATTAATACTTTATTTATAAATAACTATATTATTTGTTACAAAAGATATATTGTGGGACAATTATATATTTTTATCATTGAGTATTTCCTATAAGCTCCCTTCCATTATTTTCCTTTAAGAAAAGATTCTCTTCAGAGACGTAATTAATTTAATTTCTGGATACATGCATCATATGCATTAATTTGTTTAGTATATTCTGTTGATATATTCTGAAAATCTAACACTAGCTGATTATAAGCTCGGATAACTTCATTATACTTCCCTATAATTTCGTTGGACGCCTCAAAATTTCCTGTTTTTTCTTGGGTATCAATTTCTTGCTTCAAGTTATCAAGTATACTACGTTTTGTGTCTGCTTTATATTCAAGATCTCGCATAAGCGAAATAACCGCCCCTGGAACGGGTGGGCATGCTGATCGAGGTATCCCAAAATGTTGTGTAATTAGGAGTACCTTTTTCCCAAAGAGAGTTGCTTGTTGTACAGCAATACCTGTTTCCGAATAGTGTTGGTAGAGAATATTCGATCGATGTGTAGGGCTTTTCATCCATGCATCTACTACTTCTTGTGCATTTTGAAAATCCCCCATCGCAAGGTTTTCGCTCACTCGGACAAAGTCATATTTTTGTCGAGTAATAAAATAAGAAAAGTTTTTTTCGTTATCCTTTGGTGATTCGTGAGCAAAGTACTGATATGCAACCATATCATTATTCTTTGCTTCTGCTGAATTATTCAATACAGTAACCATTTGAAGTGGTAGAAATCCTCTTTCCTTTCGCTCTTTATTAATTAAATTAATAAGGGACTCACGGTTGATTGGAGATAGTACATCCTTTGTTGTTATATCTTTTGCTTGTTCGTAAACCTCTTGTGGTACTGATACTGTGTCAGAAGCAATTTGTTGCGGTGCGCCTTTTTGAAAAGTAATAGACTTCCAAAGAGATGTAAATGAAATTTTTGGAAACGATACTATATTATCACCAAAAAATGCGTGGTAGTTAACCGCGAAGAAAATAATGAGTAAACAACTAATAAGTACTTTTTTCATAGAATAAGTTTCTAAAATGTTCTGAGAGTAGATTCAACTATTTTTATTTACACGCACTCGTTCGTTCATATCCTTTTTCAAGAGCTGCTGTCTCTGTTGCAAAATAAACTCTATTTTCTGGCTTAATCCGTGAGACACTCCCACAGTCAACTGGATAATATTTTGAACCTGTTTTTGATGCTACAAAGGCATAATTTTGTGTTGGTTTTTGAGCAGGCACCTCTTCGTCTTGGTTAGTACCACTTAATACTGTTCCCGAATTATCTTCTCCTGATGATGTTGCCATCGAAACTGCAGGTAATAGATCATATGGATTTGCTATCTCTGGATTCTTGTATCGATATGCCAGAGGAAGTGGTTGTTCGGGAATTACTAATGTTGGACTATTCCTTTCTTCTGTTAGTGAATAATGGGCATATACCCCAAAGAAAAAAGACAGTGCCATGCACCCAATGAAATACACTAACCGCAGTGTTGCCGGTTTTTTAATAAAGGAAACAATTTTTTCTTCCATAAAAAAGTACTTGATTAATTTTACCTTTTAGGTTATACTGCTCATTATAGCATATTATTAAAAATAAAGTAATTATTATTTATACACTATGGCAACCCGAAAAGCGGCAGGTTCCGCAAAAAACCTTACTGATTCAAATCCAAAATATCTTGGTACAAAATTATACGATGGTGAATTTGCACAAACCGGAGCAATCATTGTTCGTCAGCGTGGTACCCGTATTTTGGCCGGAACAAATGTTTCTGTTGGAAAAGATCATACCCTCTTTGCGACAAAACCTGGAAAGGTAAAATTCTCTACGAAAAGAAAAGAGAAATTTAATGGTACAACAACTAATAAAAAAGTTGCGAACGTTATCTCACAATAAAAAACCTTCTTGTACATCAAGGAGGTTTTTTATTGAACAATAACAGTTATAATACCTTTATTAGTACCGGACGAAAATGAAACTTCATACTTCCCTATTGTCTTAATAGGTATGTAGTGATCTGCGTATTTTTTATCGAGAAATACTTTATACCGATTTCGAATTTCTGAAATGATTTCTTCAATACGAATTGATTGATATAATTTCCCTTTTAAATCTTTTTGTGTCGCTACAAGTGTTATTATTTTTTTATTAATCATTGCAAAATCTTGTTGAATTTTTTCTTCCTGTTGTTTTTCTTCTGCATCATGGAGGGCTTTTTCTTGGCTGTGTCGTCGAACAACCTCTTCGGTCGCTCGCACTGCGTAGCCTCCTTTGACCAGATAATTCATTGCATATCCATCGGATACTTCTACAATATCACCAATCTTTCCTTTTCCTTTCAAATTTTTAATAAAAAATACTTTCATAAATAATAATTATTTTTTTGTTGTTCCTAATAATTTTTTTGCCTCGTCGAGGACTGTATCTGTACCAGATTTTGTATCACCAGGCGTTACCACATAATCAGGGGTAATTCCTTTTTCAGAAATTGAAATTCCATTGGGGGTAAACCATTTTGCAACAGTAATTTTTACTGATGAACCATCGGTTAATGGAATTAATTCTTGCACAGACCCTTTTCCAAAAGTTTGTGTTCCAACCGTTTTTGCAACTCCATGCTCTGAAAGAGCTCCTGCGAGAATTTCTGATGCCGATGCTGATCCGCCATTTACGAGTACGATCAACTTAAAATTACGCTGCAACATTTCATCAGTACCATTACTTCTATATATTGTTTCTGGTTGAGTTTCCCCAAAACTTTCACGAATGATAATTTTTCCTTGAGGGATAAAATAACTCCCAATATCAACTGCTGCATCCATATACCCGCCAGGATTATTTCGCAAATCAATAATCATTTTTTTCAAACCACTCTCCTTAAATTTTTGAAACGCATCAGCAAACAATTTTGGTGATGTTTCAGAAAAGCTGTAGAAATTAATAATGAAAATATCCCCGTCAATTTTTGTTTCAATAATCGGCATTGCAATAGTTTCTCGAACAATTGTAATATCTTGAAAATTACTATCCCCTTTTCGTGCAATAGTAAGTATTACAGATGTGCCCGCCTTTCCTCGTATAAGTGTGATTGCCTCTTCTGGCGACATCCCCTCAGTTGTTTTTCCATCAACTTTAACAATATAATCGCCTGCTAATACACCCGATTGTTCAGCAGGAGACCCTTTTAAGGGGCTAATTACTGTTAAAATTCCATCTTTCATCCCTACTTCCATGCCGACACCACTGAATTCACCCTTGACATCCTCTGCAAAAAGTTTTGCTTCCTTTGGTGGAAAAAACATAGTATACGGATCCTTGAACGATGCAACCATTCCCGCGATTGCCCCATACATACGGTCGGTATCTGCCGGTATTTTCTCTTTGAAAGGATATTTTTCATCTAGGAGACTCCATACATTCCAAAACTGAGTAAAGTCTCCACGTGTCGTAATTAATTGATTTTGTTGATCTGCAGCATTGGTAGTAGTATTTTTATTACCAAAAATATACCCAAGGAAAAACGCAAAAATTATCCCAATAACTATTAAGGTATTTTGAATAATTTTTTTGTGTTGAGGTGAATACATAATATATAAGTACATTTAATAAACATTTTGTGTATAACGATTTGCCGGATCCCATACCATAAAGCTCTGAATGTGTAATTCTTCAAGCGCTTTAATCTGATCAAGGATTTCTGTAGTACCATAGGAAGCTCCCATGTCAAAATCTTGAATCCATGGACGAAACTTATTTGGAGAAAGTTCCATATTCGCTGCGCGTGCAATACCTTGTTGCATAGCACTTTTTACTACCGTGTAAGGATGCTCTGCAGGATTAGAAAACCCTTGATACCCTTTACCATAATGAGAAGGATAAATCATTGGAGCAATAAAGTCAAAGTACGGCAATATTTTTTCGAGAACTTGTCCAATTCCCATATCGTCGATAGCTTCAGTTGTTAATCCAAAGAGGTCTGCCGATGTTGGAATCTGATCAATAATCATTTCATTATGGAGCTTCTTGAAAAATCTCTCCAGTATTTCTGATCGAGTACCAGAATTTTCTGGGTAGCGAATATCTTGCATATTTCCATCAGACGGGAATCGAATATAGTCAAAATTAATCTCATCAAAACCAATCTCATACGATGCTCGGGCAAGCGCAATAATGTATTCATGTACCGCATCCTCTGTTGGGTCAAGAAAAGAAAGTCCTTTTCTATCTTTCCATGGAGATTTTTTTGAAATACTTTGTATTGCCCATTCGGGATATTTTTTAGTCAGATAAGGGTCCTGAAAAACTGATATACGGCCAATAATATAGATATTCTTTTCATGAAGTTGTTGAATAAATTCGCGAATATTGGAAATCTTATTTTCTGGTGACCCCGTATTTGCAACAATAGGATCATTAACCAGAAATGATACTCTCCCTGTTGCATCCTTAATATCTAATACAACTGCATTGATAGAATTCGATGATTCTATTGTTTTTAATAATTTTTCGCGATCCTTTATACTGCTAGCAGTCCATGCTGACATATACAATGCACGAACTGTTTCAGGTGTTTTTTGATGAAAACCAACCGACGAATCCACTTCTTGATTTTCCTTGGCCATAGGTATCAATTGTTCATTTTGTATAGTATTTTCGGGAGGGATTTGATCGACTACGATAGGTTGTGTAGAGCTCTGAGCACCAGAAAAGAAAAAACCGAAAACAAAAAAACCAACAATTATAGCGAGGAGTATTCCTGTAATAATAAATGGTTTTTTAGGTGTATGCATAATTATAAAATATCTCTTAGTTTTTTCATCTCGTGAGTAGTAACCTCGTCTGCATGATTAATAATATCATCAGCAATATCCTCGGCAACTTCATGGATGAGTTCCTCGTGATCTGAGGAAATATTTGGAAAATCATCACGTTCATTACGAATTGCGGTAATTGCCATCGCAATGAGTAAAAGTGCTGGAATAACCAAGAGAAATTTCTTGACTGATAAAGGAATTCCTAATAGTGGAATAATCAGAAACCAAATCCCAATGGTCAAAATAATTTTTGAATGTTTCATAAACGGTTTTAGTGTACCATTTTTTTAAAAAATACTCTAGTCATTTACTGGTAATTAACTATTTGCGTTCTTTTAAAAATTATTCTCTAATAGTAAATGTGGTATACGAGGTTGTTGTAACTTCTGAAAAAACTTGATATAATGAATTTATTATTATTGATTAAACTCATTCTGCCAAATCTGGTGGATACTCTTTACTTTATGGCTAAAATAAACCCTGAAATTGAAACTATTGCACGTATTAAGGTTGTTGGTGTTGGTGGATCTGGTCGCAATGCGCTCAATCACATGATTAATTCAAAAGTTGATGGTGTTGAATTCATTTGTATGAATACCGACACCCAGGATCTCCATAATTCACTTGCACCAAAAAAGATCCATATTGGACGAAACCTAACACGTGGTCAGGGTACTGGAATGAATCCAGAAACAGGTCGTGAAGCAGCCGAGGAAACAAAGGCAGAAATTCAAGAGGCAATTAAAGGTGCTGATATGGTATTTATTGCTTGTGGTATGGGTGGTGGGACAGGAACAGGTGCTGCCCCAATCGTTGCGAGTATTGCAAAAGATCAAGGCGCGCTCACCATTGGTGTTGTTACAAAACCATTCTCTTTCGAGGGACAGCAACGTAACCGTATTGCGGAAAGCGGACTCTCTGAACTTGAGAAAAACGTTGACGCACTGATCACGGTACCGAACGATCGTCTACTCACCATTACCTCAAAGGATACTACTTTCAAGGATGCATTCGCTATGTCTGATGAAATCCTCCGCCAAGCAGTAGAAGGCATTTCTGAACTCATCACTACCCAAGGAATCATCAATATCGATTTTGCAGATATTAAATCTGTTATGCAAAATGCCGGATCAGCATTCATGGGAATTGGTATTGCCAGTGGTGAAAATCGAGCAGAAGAAGCTGCCTATGAAGCTATCAATTCCCCACTCTTGGATGTTGCGATATCTGGAGCAAAAGGAGTTCTCTTTGCGATTGCAGGTGGTGATGATTTGACCATGCACGAAGTACACCAGATTGCGCAGGTAGTTACTGATTCAGTTGACCCAGAGGCAAAAATTATCTTTGGACCTATCCATGATGATAAGTTGAAAAAAGGTGAGATCAAGGTTACCGTTATTGCAACAGGATTCCAAGGAAATTCAAAGAAAAATACCTCCGCACAGAATACTCAATCACCGTTTGTTCAACGACTCACACAAAAAGCTCCTATTATTGAAGAACCGTTAGACGAACAACCTTTTATTCAGACTCAACAGTCTTCAATGACTTCACCTCAACGTGTTATCGAGGAAATCAGTGATGATGAAGATGATTGGTCTGCGGTTCCAGCGTTTCTACGACGGAAGAAATAATACTAAAAATTCTCATATATTATGTGGGAATTTTTATTTTTCTATAGATAATTTTCTGTCAAATACAGTATTTTCTGCTTAAAAGATCAGGGAAAGTACTGCATTATTATATAATATGTTATACTATTACCCTATGAAAACCTACGACCTTATCATCATCGGCGGCGGGCCTGCTGGATGTGCAGCAGCTGTATACGCAGCACGCAAACAATTATCAACTGCAATTATTACTACTGAATTTGGTGGACAATCTGTCGTATCAGAAACCATCTACAACTGGATTGGAACACCTGAAATTGCAGGTGCAGACTTGGCAAAGAACTTGAAATCACATGTTGAATATTACAAGGGTGAATTTCTTGATATTTTCACAGGACAAATGGTTGAATCTGTGACCAAAACGGATAATGGTTTTTCTGTTGTAACAAGCAAGGAAATCTATACCACAAAAACGATACTGGTAACTACAGGTAGTTCTCGTCGCAAACTCACTATTCCTGGCGCTGATCAATTTGAAAATCGTGGTGTTGTCTATTGTGCGTCATGTGATGGGCCATTGTTTTCTGGTATGCCCGTAGCTGTTATTGGTGGTGGAAATGCAGGATTTGAGTCTGCTGTGCAACTCCTTGCCTATTGCCCTACGGTTTATTTAATCAATCGTAGCGATCACTTCAAAGCTGATCAAATTACTGTTGAAAAATTATCTCAACACCCAAATTTGAAAATTATGAAAAATACCCAACCAATAGAGGTAATTGGCGAAAAATTTGTCACCGGATTGAAAATCAAAAATAATGATAATGTTGAGGAAATTTTGAACGTAAACGGAATTTTTGTCGAGGTTGGTCAGATTCCAAACACTGGATATTTGAATAATTTAGTAGATAAAAACGAATTTGGAAATATAAAAATTAATCCGTGGACTCAAGCTTCTTCCCTGTCTGGAATCTGGGCAGCTGGTGACTGTACCGATATTTACTATCATCAAAATAATATTGCTGCAGGTGACGCCGTAAAAGCGGTTGAGGATATTTATATGGAATTAAAAACTAAATAAATGATACAAAAACAGCCAAAGATTGGCTGTTTTTGTATACTTCTCGTGCTAGCACGAGTTGGTGAGCCTTTTCGAGATAGAACCTTTTGATTCATTACCCTGTAAGGTTATTTTTAGTATTTTCTAATAATTTTTCTGACCCTTCTCGAGAGACTAAAAAATTTATAATTTATATAGAAATCCATTCCTACTCCAGAACCACAATGGCGAGTGCATGTCGATTGGATCAATACTACTTCCCATTAATAGTTTCCGCCATCTTTCAGAAATTTGATCTTTGGTAAGACTCACCGCTTCATCAGGTGTTATAGCTCCTAACTTCACAGAGCATTGAGTTATGTGTGTATCTGGAGCAATTTCAATCCAGTCACGATTAGATAATTTTATACCGCCATAAGTCGTCATAATAAAAGACCAGTAATTGAAAATCTTCGGTCCTGATAGATATGGGAATCCTTTCTTGTGCTCTACTTTGACTTTCTGTTTTAAATTGAGAAAATCACCAATATTTGACTCAAAGAATTTTACAAAGGAACCCCAGTTATCATTAATAGTATGAGCAATAGTCCTCCATGTATTTATATGTTTATTTGGCTGTAAAGCAAGCTTATATTTCATCAAAGCATTTCTTAAATCTTCTTCAGGTGCTTGGGATACTTTAGCTACATTAAACACAAATTTAGTTTCGGGATCATTAAAAGTCTTGAGGGCGGCTTCCCAAAGTTTGTAACTATCACGTTGATAGTTTAGTGCCATAGGAAGAGTAAAATATGCAATTCTTAATTCTGCCTCACTATCGGAAAAACCAGGGTTTGTATCCTCGGGCATTATTGTTTGACCTAAAAGACCATCTTTGTAAGCATTCAATAATTTTTTACAGTTTTTGAGTAATTCATTATTCATAGTTTTTCTATAGTAAGTGAAAATATGTTTGTATTATAATTCTATCAAAAAAGTGACAAAAGTGACAGTCCTTACTATCTAAAACTGATACAATTTTTTGTCAGATCTTGATACTGAAAAATAAAACTGTGGATAACTAAAATCCGTCAATCAAATTTTTAATCGAATATCCACTATACAGTGCATATTACACTTTCCTCAAAAAGTACTTATTTATAATGCTTTTTTGTTTACTTTGTATCAAATAAATCATATACTTTATTTGCAACATTGTTCTAGCACATGGTCACCAGACTCTAAGTAGTCACATAGTATCAGCGGAAGGACATATCGCAAACCGATTTTTTATTAATTTAGTTGCCAATATCTTGATATTGGTTTGCGTTTTCATTATGTCTACAAAACTTACTTGGCACACAGAAACACGAACAGTTTCTGAACTTGTGCCTCACATTAAAAACCCTCGGAAGATTAGCCCGAGCCAGTTAGATGCTCTTAAACGAAGTTTCGAGAAATATAACCTCGTTGAAATACCTGCAATTGATGTGGATGGCAGTATTCTTGCAGGTCATCAACGAATCAAAGTTCTCAAGCTACTCGGTCGAGACAATGAAATTATTGATGTTCGTGTACCTAATAGAAAACTCACTGATGAAGAAGCTAAGGGCTATTTGATTTCTAGTAATGCGCTTGGTGGTGATTGGGATTTTGAACTACTCAAAGAATTCGATATTGAACTACTCACAGAAGTCGGATTCCCTAAATCTGATCTTGCAAATATCTGGGATAACAACATCACTACCAAAGTTGAGAACTTTGATGTTGCAAAAGAACTTAAGAATATTAAAGAACCCCGAGTTAAAACTGGCGACATTGTCATCCTTGGCAAACACAAGATAATCTGCGGTGATTCTACTGATCCTGAAGTGTTAAAAAGATTGTTTGAAGACAAGCAGGCTTCCATGATCTACTCTGATCCGATTTACAATATCAACCTAGACTATGATAAAGGTTTGGGTGGTAAACAAAACTACGGCGGAACTGTTACTGACAACAAAACGGATGAGGAATACAAAAGTTTCCTCAAGCAAAGCATGTCAGCCGCCTTGGCAGTTTCAAAGAAAGATGTACATGTATTCTATTGGAATACAGAACAACATATTTGGATAGTTCAGGTACTCTATCGAGAATTAGGTATTGAGAATAAGCGAGTATGTTTGTGGGTCAAAAATGGACACAACCCAACGCCCTTGGTCGCGTTCAATAAGTGTTATGAGCCATGTATCTATGGAACAAAAGGTCATCCGTATCTTTCAAAGAAAGAGCAAGGATTAACCGAGATCATGAACAAGGAAATTACCACGGGTAATGATTCAATTGATGAAGTGAATATCTGGACTGCAAAAAGAGTCAGCGGAAAAGATTATAAGCACGCCACGACAAAACCTGTTGAATTACATGAGAAAGCGATTCGTAGGTGCACACTCCCTGGCGATATTATCCTTGATAGTTTTCTCGGATCAGGAAGTACGTTAATTGCAGCAGAACAATTACAAAGAGTTGTATACGGTATTGAAATGGAACCAGTATTCTGCGATCTCATCATCAGTAGATACGAAAAGTTGGCTGGCAACAAAGCACAAATTATTAGCTATGAAAAAGCATCGTAAATCAAAACTTTTTCTCGAAGAACTCAGGAATACTCCTGTTGTTAGTGCTGTCTGTAAACAGTTAAACCTTTCCCGACAAACTATTTTTAGATGGCTTAAGGAAGATCCTGATTTCAAGAAACAGTACGAAGAATGTATGACACAAGGAATTAACAATGTGAACGATTTGGCGACTAGTCAGACTATCAACAAGATCAAGCAAGGCGATTCAGGGATGATTAAATACTGGCTTTCACATAACGATGACCGTTTTATGAAAAAGCCGAAAAATGGCATGTTGGATATTAACCTCTTTAATACTCCACAAGAAAGAAGATTAGACTTTCTTGATATTGGAGAATCAATGCTCATGAAGAAAATCCTTGAAGGAGACCTCAATGCAATCATATTTGCATTACGGCATAACAGTGGTCGATACCACCCAATGAAGCCAGAATCACCATTTTTAGATATGACCGATCTTAGTGATCCTGCAGTAAAAAATATTGTGACCGAACAGCTTAATAGTTTGTCAGAAAAGATAAATGAAATAAATGCTCAATTTTTAAACGAAGATAATGATGATTAATCCATATAATCAAAAAGCGATACGTTCAACGATCGCTTTTTGGGTATATAGGGTTTCTGTGGTTTTGGTTTGGTGGGAATATTGATCCACATTTTAATAATGAATATATTATCTTTCTTATGAAAGAATTTTCTGATCCAAACCTTAATTTGACTACGAAAACCCATAACTTTATTTTGGCGAAATCTGTATTCCAGTGAATCGAGTTGAGTCAGTCATTGCTTTTACAAATGATACTGAATATTTTGAATCATATTTATTAGTATTTGTAATACTCATCATTCGATCCTTATCTCTACTCTCATAAATTTCGTCAGTTGCAGAAACAAAGAAATCTTTAACAACTCTTGTTTTGTAGTCATATGTTACAAGAAGAATAAATTCATCCCTTTTGAATTCCTTACTCCATTCAGTAACGGTATTAATTTGATACTCATTCGGTTCCTGTGATTCTTCCTTGCCGTAGATAAATTCAATTTCATCTATGTTTTTCCCAATAAGCGAAGGAACATCAAACACAACCTGCTGAACTTGTTCTTGTAATTTAGGCTCATCTGGTTTCTTTTCAGAAGGATCAACAATACTGCCGATAAGTCCTATTATAAAAATGACCCCAATGACGGAAAGGATTGGATGTTTTTTAGCCCAACCCATTCCTTTTTGGGAAAGAGTTTTTGTTTCCATATTTTTGTAGCGAGTTTTTATGGTTAATAATATTTTGGTGGTAAACAAAAATCCCACCACCAAGGCATCGGTAACCGAAGTTACCCGTACCAGTTTCCCGATACGACTCGCTACAAGTAATAGCCCCTGATGATGGGGTTTTTATCTTGTAGCGAGTTTTGCAACCATATCCTTTGGAAAACCAAAGGGGTTAGGTCATTTTAATTTTATTAAGTTATAATCTTATATTAACACACTTTATGTTAATATTCCATGATCATATCGCAAAAAATATGTTTTGCTAAGAGGTCATGCGAGTATGAAATAGATTAATGGTTTTGTATAGAGATAATATATGTTAATATTTGTATAATGATTTACTTAAATTATTCAGACGGGCGTAAGATTAAGCAGTTAGAAAACACTAGTATTAAAAATTATACTAAAAATTTTCAAGATTTTTGCTTTTTACTAAAAAGGCTTTTACACTTAGGTAAAAACGATTCTTTGTCTTTTTCTCAAAATCTAACAACATCTCTTATTTTTTCACTAAAACCAATACTTGAAAAAAGTGACTATAATATATTTATAAGTAATCACGAGATTAAGTGGTTTAAAACATTATTTGGAACAGGTAAGCTTCCTGTTCGCGAAACAACGTACCCAAATTACGTAAAACAAAAATCGGTTCCCTTTATTAAAAAGGATGTCACACTTTTTAATCCAGAAGTAAACTTGGAGAATATAGAAAAAGTAATCAGGAAAAAGCCCGCAATAATTATTATCTCGCATGTATCACGAATGACAGGCGAAAGATTTGTTAATGAAAAATTATATAGAGAGATTAAAAAGATAAACCCTCATAATATACTAATAGTTGATGGTTCTCAGTCAGTTGGTATACTATCAGTGAACCCAAAAAAGATTTCAGATATTTATCTAGGGGTTACTTCTAAATTTATAAATGCAGAACCTCATATTGGGTTTTGTTATATTAGTAAATCTTTAAGGAAAAAATATAACATGGATCAATGGTCTATTGATCCAAAAGAGTTTTCAAGAGAAATATATTCAACTTTAGTGAATATAAAGAAAGTAATAATTAATTCTAAAATTCTTCGTCAAAAAAGAAATTACCTTGAAAAATTGATCAAAGAAAACGATCTTACTGTATACAAAACACAAAACCAGGTAGATTATATAGTAACTATTCCGTGGAAAAGAAATATCGAAAAAGTTATTAATAACCTAAAAGAATACAATATTCATGTTTTTCATAATAAAAAGTATTCCATTACAGAACCAAAAAATCCCGGAATTCGTATTTCGTTTACAAGTAAAACAAAGATTACTGATTTTAAAAAACTAGTGCAAAAATTAATTGAAATAAAAAAGAGCAAGACCTAATACAGGACACTTGCTCTTTACAATACCAATTAAATATTTTTAATATTTAATTGGCGAAACTTTGAAATCAAAAACTCTAACTCTTTAGTATCTGGAAGGTTTATGTTGTTCAAACAATACCTTTCAGAAGCTTCTCCAAATAATTGCGTGAAATATTTTAAGTAATCACTATCCTTATCAGTACCCCAATCAGTGTATATGAACTGAGATTGATTAAACAAAGGATGTTGGGTTGCCCAATTAGGTGATACACAAACAGGATTATTATATTTATTTTGGAAACTTTCAATAATTGAAAGTTGGTTTTGTCGATCTTGAGATGACTCACCTAATCCCCAAAGAATACTTACTCCGTGTTTAATGCCTAAATCTGTTACAAATTGGACAGCTTTTTTGTTTCGCTCAATCCAACCTTCTTTCCTCTTGGTGTTTTTACTCATTTCTGTGGCAATTTCTTCGTTGGAAGTTTCCATTCCAGTATAAATATATACTAATCCTAATTGAGATAATCTTTGAATACAAGGCTGAACCTTTGGATCAAGTAAATTATCAATAGTAAATTGACCTCCAAATACAATAGGTAAAGGATTTGATTCAAGAAGACAAACAAACTCATCTAAATGTTTTGGTAAACCCATAAGTAAAATCGAATCCTCTACAAACGCACTCATTGAATCATTTTGCAAAGAAGCATCTCTGAGTTGTGTGTAAAGTCTTTTTGCCGGACTACCAGATTGCACAATAGGACCATTAATTGCAGAACGTTCGGAACAGAAAAAACAATTAAATACGCAACCTTTTCCCATGTCACTATAAACATGTGCTGTAAACTCTTTTCCAAAAACAGGAAAAGATGTATTTACACCAAAAAGAGAGACTGGTGACGGAAGTAGATCGTGCTCAAGTGGGTTTTTTTGCTTAGTAAAACTTTTAATTTTCCCATCCTCAAACCAAGTAAGTATAAAATTACCTTTTGTTTTTTCAAAACTATTTTGATATTCAGAAAAAGGTAAAATACATTTTTGATTTACAATTTCTTGACCTAATATCTCTCCAATAGATTTTACAACATCTTCACCGTCACCCGATACCACTAAGTCAAATACTTCTGGTATAGACTTATTTTGCATTAATAATGTTGGCGAAGCGGGATGGTGATTTACTTGATTATCTTTCCAATAGATGGTTTCAATAGCATGTTTACCGCCAAGAACAACGAACACATTACCTAGTTCTTGTTTTGCTAGTTTAGCAATTTGAACTGCACCAGGAAATGAAAGTGTCATTGATCCGATAAATAGTACATGTGGTTGTATTTCACGAATTCTTTGAACGAAGTTTTCTTTTTCTTCTTCAAAATAATTCATGAGAAATACTGAGTCATGAAGATTTTCAGGGTCAGACCAATTAGAAAGACCCCAAACACTTTGTGATCTTTGTGCGTCTTGTACGGCAAGCCTTAGGGCATTTTGCAAGCTAAAAGGTGTTCGACTATCAAGTGCGTAACTTATAGAAGTACCCCCAGTTGAAACCCATTGAGGAGCAGATACTCCCATGACCCTAAAAGAGTAATCCTTTTGGTTTTTTCTTGTTGGAACTCTTACTTGTACAGGTAAGATATATTCAACATACTTGAAACAAAATTGAATATCTTTTTTAGGGAAATGCGTACTCATTGGACTTGTTTCTCCATTACTTGGATTAAAATATCCAGGCAAATGTATTCCTACTCTGCAAGAATCAAGATTATATAGCTTTATGGCTTCAGATGAATAGTTTCGATAAATTTTTCCATCTATTTCATATTCTACACATGCAGATGTTCCTGACCCTGCCTCATGGTTAGGAGGTATCCCAATATACTTGGATACTGTAAATGATAACTGTGAAAGAAATGTTACAAATAAAAGCAACAAAACTCCAGTTATTTTGACGAAATTTAGAATTTTATTTTTCATTTTTATTTATTTTACAAGTTACGAAATTTTGTTTTTATTATATCATACTTTATAAATAAATCAAGTGTTATATTTAAAAAGACTTCACGAGTATGTGACGTATTTTTAGTTCTGCATAGACCAAATTTAAAAATAAAAAACGGATTGTTCAATTGAACAATCCGTTAAAAGCGTAATCTAATACTTTTTGAAAACCAAAACCCCCATACCACCCAATTGATCCACAGGACCAATCCTATAGGTTTCTGAAAGTGTAAATCCGTACTCGCTGACTTCTGACGCAAACTTATTAATAGAAGTTTTATAATCGCCTCGATTAAAGGAAGTTGTGTTCGGCTCAAGATGTTCTATTAATCTTATAATATTCTTTTCCATAAGATCAATGAGTTTAGTAAATTCACCAAATATACCTCTGGTATAGAATTCAGTATTAATCTTTTGAGAGAATTCATAAATACATTCAAACACTTTACTACCTCCGTAGCCGGCATATTCTGTTCCTGAAAAGTAATCGTCAATAAGATTTTTTGCCTCTTCTTCAGCTAATTTATTGAATCCACCTTTGCGAGCTTCATCAATAATATGGCAGTAAAATTTTGCAATATTATCTTTACGAGTTTGATCTGAATCATAATCAGCTATAAATTCATCTCCAATAATGAGAGTTCCTGTACTGTAAAGATAGTCATAAGCATTTTGAATGAACGAAATTCTATCACTACCATGAATATGATGCATAACACCATGCATAATAATAACATCAAAAGGTCGCGACTCTTTAAGAATTCCTAACTCTTTAGTATTACTAAAATCAATCTGAAAAAAGGTAGGATTGGAACGCATATTACCAGGCTTTAAACATGGCAAGTTTTCATTTGAAAACCTAATGAATGACTCAGATATATCAATACCAACAACTCCCGAGCCAACAATAGCAGCAAATTGAGAAGTTAATCTATTAGGTCCACAACCTACATCTAGTAAAGAAAATTTATCTTCTGGAAGACTAATGTTTAGCTTTCTGGATACAATATCACCTATACATTTATCTGCTTGTGGGATGTACTGATGTCCTTGCAGGGCATTAATATAAATTTCTGGTGTTACGGTTGTACCGTAATCTTTAATAAATTGACTTTTCATTGTTATTAAATTTAAAATGAGTAAAATTTAATAAATATTAACATATATTTTAATAAATGTAAATATCTAACTATTTTACTAAATTCGAGTATGCGACGTATTTATAGTTCTGCATAGACTATGCACCACCAACTGGTCTGTCATTAATATACATATGGAAGCACCATTAAAATATTGCTTATATGCTCGTAAATCAACAGAAGCTGAAGAAAAACAAGCTCTTTCTATTGATTCTCAGATCAAGGAAATGAGACAGATTGCAGAACGTGAAAATCTCACCATAGTTGAGATTCGGAAGGAATCACATAGTGCAAAAGAGTCAGGACAAAGACCAGTATTTGAGGAAATCGTAAAAGATATCGATACTGATATATTCAACGGAATAATCACATGGGCACCCGATAGACTTTCTCGTAATGCAGGAGATCTTGGAAAACTCGTAGATAGAATGGATCAGAAAAAACTAATTCAGATCAAAACATTTGGTCAGACATTTACGAATTCTCCAAGTGATAAGTTCTTGTTGATGATTCTGTGTTCTCAAGCAAAACTAGAAAATGATAATAAAAGTATCAATGTAAAGCGTGGAATGAGGGCGAGATGCGAAATGGGTCTATGGCCAGTACAACCACCAACAGGATATAGAAAGCCTAACCAACGATTAGCCAAGTGTGAGGTGGAAATAGATCCAGAACGAGCCGATACCATACGCCAGATATTTGAGAAGATCAGCTACGAAAAATGGAGTGTATCAAAAGTACACGCATGGTTACGATATGATCTCAATTTCAAAACTCACAGAGGTTTTCACTTAAGTCTAGGAAATGTGTTCAAAATTATAAATAATACTTTCTATTATGGTCGCTTTGAGTTTCCTCAAGGTGCTGGTATCTGGTATGAGGGAAAACATAAGCCGATCATCTCCAAGGAATTATTTGATGAGACACGAAATTCTATCAAATCGCAGACTATAAAATCACAAGGCAAGGAATTTGCCTTTACGAGAATTATGAAATGTGGAGTGTGTGGATCAGGTATTACTGCCGATGAAAAATTCAAGAAGCTACTGAATGGTGGAGTAAATCGACATGTATATTACCGATGTACAAAAGCCAAAGATCGGAATTGTAAGAACCCTGCATTGAACGAGACTGAACTAATTGAGTCACTACTCGATATGGTTGATACCTTAAATATCAATAAGGTTAAGTTGACAGCAAAACTTGATGTTGAGATACAGAAGTTCAAGAAACTACAAGCAATGTTCTTGGGTAAGAAAAAGACAGAAAAAATAGAACCAATTGATCTCAGGGATTATACAAAATTTGTACTAAAAGAAGGATCTCCGCTAGAACAAAGATCTATCTTGGAATGTATCAGTAGTGAGTTGATTTTGAAAAACAAAATAATTAAAATTTAGCTCTTTATTCTTTATTTTAAATCTTTCATTATTTTCTTAGCTATATGGTATGCAAAATTAACTGGTACAGCATTACCTATCATTTTATATCCATCAGCTACATCACGATATTTAAAAATAAAATCATCGGGAAATGTTTGTATTCTTGCACATTCTCGTACCGATAAACGGCGATATAAATCTTCTTTACCAGGAACAAAAACTCTTTCATTTTGAGATATGAATTTCATTTTTGGGGCTTGTGGATGTAGTGGTGCATGACGACCACCAGCTTGGATAGTAAAAGATGGTTCATCCCAAGATCTAACGCGATTTCGTGACATATACATAGTAGAAAACCCACCAATCATGTACTCATGGTTTGGTATTTTTAGGGCATCTCCATTTGTTTTGTTTTTATCTTTTGCAGGTTTAGCTAATCGTAAATCAAAAATTGCATCCTTAAGAACGGGTTTATACTTTTGCGGTTCAGGAAATTCAAATTTCTTTTTAAGTTTTTTATGATAACCAACTATAATTACACGAAGTCTGTCCTCAGGAACGTCATAATCATTTGCGTTTAATAATTTCCAGGATATTACATAGCCAGCATCTTCAAATGATTTAATAATATTATTAAAAGCCTCTGCATGTTTCGGATGAAGAATTCCAGCAACGTTCTCAGCTAGGAAAAACTTTGGTTGTCTTTCTTTTAGTAATCGAACATAATCAAAAAATAACTGACCTCGTTTATCGTTTATTCCACGACCAGCCCCAGCCTCACTCCAGCTCTGACATGGTGGACCTCCGATAATTCCATCAACTTTAGGAATATCTGAGTGGGATACATCTACAATACTACGACGGTCGAGTTTTGTTTTTGGAAAGTTATATTCAAATGTATCCCAAATTGTTGAATCATACTCATTTGCCCAAACAACATGAAAACCAGCTTTTTCAAAGCCTAAATCAAGTCCTCCTGCACCTGTGAATAATGAAGCTAATTTCATAATTTTAATCTTTACTTATCGTTAACGTGTTTTTAAATAATTTATTTGGTGATTTTAAAAGATTGATATCGAACTTTAAAGAAGATTCAACTCTTGAACTTGCATTGTGAATTCGGAATGACAAAGTCCAATCATTATTCATTGTTACGATAGCTGTTGTGTCACTACCATTCTTGAAATCTATATCAACTATTTCAGTAGGAAGTGGGACCTTTGGGGTTTTATACTTAGGCTGAACATCCTTAAATGGGAGATTTAAAGTTCCGTTTAAATTATACGCATGAATTTCAACAGAATTTTTCCCTTTGATTACTTTATAAAAATCCTTTTTTCCAACCAGGTAAGCAACCAGATTAGATGCAACCCTTGCAGGATCTTTTTTGTACAGATTTTTTAGTTCTTTTATAAAAGCTTTAAGAATAGGAACATAAATTGTAGAGTGATAATCACCCAATTCACTCCACTTCTTTTTTGCTCCACTTTCTTTTCTTATTTGTTCAAGACTAGAGAATATCGGAGTTATTTCATTAAAATACTCACTAGAAGCTTTGGACCCTAACCACTTGTCACCAAAATCAATACTCGACGATAGTCGAGAATGTTTTACTGCCATATGATTATTCTTTGCAGAAACACCAATTTCCCATTTTTGAAGTAATCTGATAGCAAGCACATCACGAACATCACCAGCTTTACCATGGTTATCTGATAAAATTTCAAGTTGAAGAATATCGTCTTTTCCAATATCATTTGAAAGTCTTGGCTCTATATCCATTAAAAAGTTAACCGCAAAACTTGCAGACAGAAGATACTCACTTCTTTCAAGATTAGAAACACTATCAAAACAACTTTTTGCAACATCAAAAGCAGAGTTTTTTACGACCTCAAGATTTGTTTTATCTTTCAATTTTTCTTCAAAGGAAATCAATAGAGCATACTCAAAAGATTTTCCTGTTGTCATTTGTTTAGAATTTGTACTTGCCATAAATTTATTTTAATAATTCATTAGTCGACACATTCAACGCTTGAGCTAGATTAGTAATAGTTGAAAGAGTAGGGTTGGTTTTTCCGTTCTCAATATTACTCACAAAAGACTTGTCGACTCCAAGGATATCCGCAAGTTGTGTTTGTGTAATATCCTTCTTTGTTCTGATCATTTTGAGATTTTCTCCCAATTTCTTAGCATCATCTTTCATAAAAATATTGTATCACAAATCGTTGTAGTTTAGTACAACAAAAGCAAGTCATTTCTGACTTGCTTTTGTTTGCTAGTTTCGACCCTTCTCGAGCGCTCGAACTAGCTCTCTCTATTGTGACCCTACGGGGAGTCGAACCCCGCTTTGCAGAATGAAAACCTGCTGTCCTAACCGATAGACGATAGGGCCAAAGTAAACCTATGGTTACCACGAGAAACAGCATATCAGATTTTCAATAAAAATCAAGAAAAAGACACAACAGAAGTCATGTCTTTATTTTTAGAAATACCATTATTTATGCTGACGCATGATCAACAATTTGTTGGTGGCATTCATTTTGTTCTATGATAAAACGACAAAATTCCCCATCGTTTTTAAATACCTCGAACAATTTTTTCATATCTCTTGGATTTACTGGTCCAATTTGATAGATAATTTGTTCTTTAATCTCACGACGCTCATCAGGAATAATGGTGAGAATATCGAGCCAGTATTCACGATGTTGCGTGTTGATAAATTGCAAAAAATCATCCGCGAAAAACGTTATTTTGTATTTGTGGATTGTGTATGCAATCGCGAATACAATGTTGTTTTTGTTAATCTCTTCTCTACTGAATAATTTCATATCCAACACTGATTTTTTCTTAGTACTTGTCATAATTTTTTCTTTTTATAATACTCACTTTTTAAATATTGTCAATAATTTATCCGAAAAGATTTCTGTGCTATAGTTTTTTATAATTTGCGCGGTTAGCTCAGTTGGTAGAGCGCCACATTGACGTTGTGGATGTCACAGGTTCGAATCCTGTATCGCGCACATGAATACCCGAAGTCAAATATTTTTAAATCTTCTCGAGAAAGTAACGCGCCATGCACAAACCTATGTCATATATTCACCATCACAAATTGCCCGTGGTGATCACTTGAAAAATGATACTACTGTAGGTGAACGCGCGTGGAGTATTCCAAAAACGACTGGGCAATTTTTGTATTCTTTAATTATCAAACTTGGATTTAGAACTGCCCTAGAACTAGGCACCTCGATTGGTTATTCAACCTTATGGATTGCTGCAGCACTTGATGAGCAAGGCGAACATGCACACATGATCACGCTCGAGAAAAATCCAGAAAAATCAGAAATTGCACACAATACTCTTGGTCCATATTTCCCGTTTGTGCAATTTCACAGTGGAATGATTGGTAATTATTTGCCCATGATTCCCGAGGATATAGTATTTGATTTTATTTTCATGGATGCAGATCGTGGAAATTATCAAGAATACTGGAATTATTTGAAGTATTTTTTACACAAAAAAAGCATCGTTGTGATTGATAATGCCTTGCGTAACCAAAAGAGCGTTACTGATTTCCAAGATTTCATCCGTACTGATACCACATTAATGAGTTACCTCTATCCATTAGATAATGGGTTATTTATGATTGCGCGTACAGATAACGAGTATGATTTAAAAGAATTATTAAAGGAAGTTTAAGATTTGCAAGAATAGATTAAAAACTCCTGATTACCATCACCACCATTAATTGGTGATAGTATAACACCCTGCTCGGCAAAACCGAATTCATGCAGGGTGTTTTTTATTTTTTGAATACAGTCCTGAGCTGCTTGATCGTTTACCACAATTCCCTGTTTGTTTAAAAATTCTTTACCAACCTCGAACTGCGGTTTGATCAAGAGAATAGTTCGAGTATTACCATCTGAAAATCGTGGTAATTCTGGAATAATATGGACAAGAGAAATAAACGAAACATCACACACAATTACGTCATAAGTATGACTTGAGTTAAAATTTCTAATGTCTGTTTGTTCATACACACTAACATGCAGATCGTCTTTTATCGTTATATGTAGCTGATCGGACCCAACGTCTACACAATCAACATGTGTTGCACCGTATTGCAATAAACAATCCGTAAATCCGCCTGTTGAGGATCCAATATCCAGACAATTTTTTCCGGTAACATCTACAGAAAATTCACGCAATGCATGTTCCAATTTCAATCCTGCGCGCGATACATATTTCACCGTATCGGTAATTACTATGTCTGTCGGGTCAATAGTATTACTCATATCAAGTGATGATTTTTTAATCACCTTACCACGGAACGTTACTGATCCGTCACGAATGAGTAATTGTGCCCGAGCACGTGACAATCCAAAATGATGTACGATATACTGATCTAGTCTCATAATAATCATACACTACAGGAAAAATACAAAAAGAAAAAGCACCACAATTTGTGGTGCTTAATAACTATTTTTTCGAATCAAGCGGCTTCTTTGTAAAAAGAGATAGTTTTTTCAATTGTTTTTTCAAGAAGTTTAATGTTATTGATTTTCTTAACACCTAGCCATGGGCAAAACTTCAAAGGATGAAGTTTTCGTTCTCTGTCAGCTCTATCACGACATTCTAGTGCATTATAAATATTCCAATAATCTGCAGAATTTTTTAAGTACCTAAACTGTTTTGATCGTCGTTCTGCACGAATATCCAACGGACAATCCACAAAGAATTTGTATTGAGCTTCGCTAAATACAAATGTTGTCATATCGCGACCTTCCGCAATAATATGACAATGCCCAAAATGATATGCCATTTTCATTTGAAGTTGAAAAGCGATCCTACGAACTTCTTTCAAGCCGCTAAAATTAGCAACCTTCACACTAATTTCCTCAGTGCGTAGTAATTTTTCATCTTCAACACCTGAAAAGGTTTCTAAAAATCTTGATAAATATTGTCCAAGATTTTCATCATCATGAGTGATTCCCTCGTTAATCATTGCGTAGGTAATACTGCGATAAATCAAACCAGAATCCAAGTGATAAGCATCAAATATTTTAGCAAGCTCCTTTGCTATAGTACCCTTACCACTAGCAGCAGTACCATCAATTGCCGTAATAATTCCACCTTGTTCTTTGAAAATAATTGCTGCAAGTTTTGCAAAACATCCATCTAAATCATTATTTGTTAAACAGTAGTCAAAAAATGGTATAAATTTCTTTTCATACCGATAACGTCTAATGCGTAATTTAATTTTTTCTTCGGTTTCACGAGCACGGACAAGTAGTCGTCGCTCTAATTCCTGTACACTAGGTGGTTTAATAAAAATTGTTACCAAATCTGGAAATATTTTTTTCAAATTTCTTGCACCATCAACATCAACATTAAATATTACAGAATGATCTGTAATATCAGTTTCTGATAGTGGTGTACCATACCAATCATTAAATTGGTCATTATATTCTGCATAGAGATTATCTTTTCTCTTTTCAGAAAACTTTTCAGTAGAAATATAATTATATTCCTGTCCATTCACATGCCCAATTGGTAATGTTTTTGTTGTATCAGAAATTGCAAAATGCATATTTCTAAAGACAATAAAAAGTAAATCAATTAGTGTTGTCTTTCCTGCTCCAGATGGTCCAATAATGGCTATCCGAATGTTTTTTAGTTTTTTCTGTTCCATATTTAATTTTGTTTTGGTTATTAATTTTTTTAAAATAAAAAACCCGTTTGCAAAAGAGGTATTCTTTTTACAACGAGCTGTGTCAGTTATTAATAATATATTATTTTTTATAAAAAGTCAATCCTTTCGAGAAAAACATTTCTCTGAATAAAAAATCTATGCTAGATTACAAATTATGAAGATTTTAGCTATTGAAACATCCTGTGATGAAACCAGCCTTTCCCTCTTTACCGCCACAGAAACAGCTTCTGGGGTTGATTTTGACGTTCACAGCACTATTACACAATCGCAGATCGATATTCATCAGGAATTTGGTGGCGTGTTCCCTGCTTTAGCAAAACGAGAACATCAAAAAAACCTTGTTCCCATCTTACTGAAAATTTTAAATCAGGAAGTAGTTTCACATTCAGAGGTTATCTATAATCTTGAAATCGAAACAATACTACAGCGCGAATCACAACTTCTTGAATCATTTATGAAACACGTACTGCCAATTTCAAATCCTGGTATTGATGCAGTTTGTGTGACCTCTGGTCCAGGACTGGAACCTGCGCTATGGGTTGGTATAAGCTTTGCAAAAGCGGTTGGAGTATTGTGGAACATTCCTGTTATTCCTGTAAACCACATGGAAGGTCATATTCTGTCAGTACTCGTTCCAGAAAATAATCCAGAGCAAGGAAATACTTTTTCTGTCCAACATAAACTCTTTCCATTTCCCGCACTTGCATTATTAATCTCTGGTGGACATACAGAGTTGGTATTAGTGAAAAACTTAGGTCAATATGAAATTATCGGAAAAACACGTGACGATGCAGTTGGTGAAGCTTTTGATAAAGTTGCCAGAATACTGGGACTTCCCTATCCAGGTGGTCCAGAAGTCTCAAAAATGGCTCTCCAGCATGAAAAATCTACACAGTCGAGTATTGAACTACCTCGTCCTATGATCCACTCAAAAGACTACGATTTTTCGTTTTCTGGGCTAAAAACTGCTGTATTATATACTGTTCGCGATATCAAGTCTGCTCACAATGATATCATCCCAGAACATTTGAAAAGTGAAATCTGTCATGAATTCCAAGAAGCAGCAGCCGAGGTTATCACTAAAAAAACACGTTCAGCGATGAATGATTTTGGCGTGCAAACCCTAATCGTTGGTGGTGGTGTTTCTGCAAATAATCGAATCAAAGAATCTCTTATAGAAAAAATTTCCGAGATTATTCCACGTGAACATATTCATTTCCCTATTCGCGAACTGACTGGTGACAATGCACTCATGATTGGACTTGCTGGATATTTCAAGTACAAAAAAAATCCTGATAATATTTATAACAATATTATTGCAAATGGAAATTTGTCATTGTAGTTTCAACCGTTAAAAAGACAATACACTATCCTCTTCTTAAAGATTGAGCGGAATTTTATAATTAGGCATCCGCATTCTCCTTTTTCTATTTTTTCTTTGGTGGTTTAGATTGAGATTTAGACCCGAAGATCATAAACCCTAAACCAATCATGATTCCGAGCGCAATGATTTGCGCTACAAAATCCATGAAAGGTTTACTTATTATACAACCCAGAAAAACTGTGCTGATAATGAACAAAAGTCCAAAGAATTTTGGGTAACTTTTTACAACGCTCCCAACAGCGTTTAGTATTGCCAAGAAAATCTCTCCTAATGCAATACCTATATTTTTTAATGTTTCCATTTTTTCTTTTTATATTATCATATTTATATATAAATGTCAAGTACTCCTCAAAAAACATATAAAATGGTATAGTCTCTCCATATGACTTTTGAAAACAAGGCAAATGTTCCTGAAAAATTATTAAAACCGTATAATGCCTCTGAAGTTGAAGAATCTATCTACAAAACTTGGGAAGAATCTGGATTTTTTAATCCAGATATTTGTATTGAAAAAGGAGTTACTGATGTAAGCGCAGAGCCATTTTCGATAGTACTACCACCACCCAATGTAACCGGAACATTACATACCGGACATGCGTTCATGTTGGTGATCCAGGATATCATGACACGATTTGCACGTATGCAAGGCAAAAAAACGCTCTGGCTCCCAGGAACCGATCATGCAGCCATTGCCACCCAAACCATTGTAGAAAAAAATCTTGAAAAAGAAAAAATCCGTAAACAAGATCTCGGCCGCGAGGAATTTTTGAAACGAGTAAACGAATTCGCACAAAATTCCCATGACACCATTGTGAGCCAAGTACGCAAAATGGGCGCATCTGTTGATTGGTCACGTGAAGCATTTACATTGGATGGAAAAAGATCGGTTGCCGTAAACACCGCGTTCAAACAAATGTATGATGACGGATTGATTTATCGTGGATATAAAATTGTAAACTGGGATCCAAAAGGTCAGACGGTTATTTCAGATGATGAAATTGATCACGAGGAACGCGATGCACTATTATATACCTTCAAATATTGGAAAGACTTCCCTGTTGCCATTTCTACTACCCGACCCGAGACAAAGGTTGGTGATGTTGCCGTAGCGGTTCATCCTAATGATGCACGTTATAAAGAATTCGTAGGAAAAACATACGAAGGTGTTTTTTGTGGTGTTCCACTTTCAATCAAAATTATTACTGATGAATCTGTCGAACCAGAATTTGGAACAGGCGCCCTGGGTGTGACACCTGCACACAGTCAAATCGACTGGGATATTGCACAGCGTCACGGACTCGAGGTAAAACCTGTAATCAACGAATTTGCAAAAATGACGGTTGGTGACGAAACTATATTAGGCAAGAAAACAACCGAGGCGCGTGAAGTAGTTATTGAATACTTGAGAACTGAAGGATTACTCGAGAAAGAAGAAACGGTAAAACAAAATGTCTCTATCGCAGAACGGTCAAAAGGAATTATTGAACCATTACCAAAATTGCAGTGGTTCGTTGATGTGAACAAGAAAATTCCTGCACGCAATAATAAATCATTGAAAGAACTCATGATCGAAACAGTGCGTAATGGTGATATTAAAATAATGCCAGCACAATTTGAAAAGGTTTATTTTCATTGGATCGAAAACCTACGCGATTGGTGTATTTCCCGACAAATTTGGTACGGACATCGGATTCCTGTTTGGTATGACAAAAATAATAATATCCATTTGCAAAAAAAGCGAAACATTATTTTAGTCCGCCATGGCGAATCAGAAGCAAATGCTGCGCATATATATGCTGGTCAAAATGATACACCACTTACCGACAAAGGTCGTGAGCAAGCGAAAACTACAGCTAAATTATTGAAAGATAAAAATATTACTAAAATATTCTCTTCAGACCTTTCGCGCGCTCATGATACTGCAAAAATAATTGCTGATACGTTGGGACTTGATATTGAAACTTCTCCTGAGTTTCGTGAAATCAATGGCGGAAGTGTTGAAGGTACTCCTAGTAGAAAAATTCCTATACTGATGGCAGCTTTCAATGATAAAACTGGTGAAACCCAGGATGAACTGATCGCTCGTGCAAAGCGTGCTTGGGAAATTATCCATAATGACGCAAGTAATGGTGACATCTTAATTGTGGGACATGCTACATTTTCTGCAGTAATGAAAGCCGTTCTTGAAGAAGAATATGATCTTGTTGCATTCCGAAAAAAATGGCGTGTAGATAATGCAAGTATTACTGAATTCCCTATTTTTATAAATCCCAAAGGTGAAAATCTTTCTCAAGATTCTGACACGCTCGACACATGGTTTTCATCAGGACTATGGACATTTTCAACGCTTGGTTGGCCTGAACATACATCAGATTTAAAAACCTATCACCCAACATCAGTACTGGAAACAGGAAACGATATTATATTCTTTTGGGTTGCACGTATGATCTTGATGTCGCGATATTTACTCGACGAGGTACCCTTTAAAACTGTTTATTTGCACGGAATGGTGTTGGATAAAAATGGAAAGAAAATGAGCAAATCAAACCCTGCGACTGCTATTGATCCGCTCGAAACGATTGCAAAACACGGCGCAGACGCACTGCGTATGTCGATGATTGTCGGCGTCGGACCAGGACAGCCAACCACGATGACCGAGGAGAAAATAAAAGCCTATTCAAAATTCGCAAACAAGATCTGGAACGCGACACGATTCGTCATGGAACAAACTTATGATTTAGATCTTGATCAGAAACCTGAATATGATACAGAAGACAGGCAATCTATTGATGCATTGAATGCGTTTATTACTGAAATTACCAAGGAAATGTCAGAGTATAAATTCTATCTGGTTTCTGAAAAACTCTATCATTATTTTTGGGACACATTTGCGAGTAATATCCTAGAACGATCAAAGGTAAAAATTGCAGAGCATCGAAATAAAGTCAGCGCACAATGGACGCTCCGTACACACTTGGTCACCTTGATCAAGGTTCTCCACCCGTTTATGCCGTTCATTACCGAGGAAATTTGGAGTATGCTCTATACTGAAAAAGACAAGACAAAATCGCAAAAATTGCTTATAATAGAGTCATGGCCGGTATAAAACCAGAAATGTTATTATGGGCAATTGTTGGGGGAATTATTCCTACTTTTTTGTGGTTATGGTTCTGGTTTTCACAAGATAAAAAACCTGTACAAACGGGTTTTTTATCTTTTCTCTATATCATGGGGATGGTGTGTGTGTTCCTTGTCTTCCCATTGAGTCATGTAATACTCCTGACAAATCTTGATCAAAAAGAGTACGTATTAGCATTCGCAATCATTGAAGAAGTTATCAAAGTAATTGTAACCGCACTCATTTCTTTCTCTGTATATCGTATTACAAAACCGACAGATTATGCATTGTATCTTATTACCCTAGCACTTGGTTTTTCGGGGTTGGAAAATACGCTCTACCTCATTGAGCCTTCCACAGGCCCAATCAGTGCATTTCTCTTCGCCAGTAATCTACGATTTATTGGTGCAACACTCCTTCATACAATCTGTGTTGCTATTGTAGGTATTATGTTGGGAATTGCTTATTATGAAACCGCGTTTATGAAATGGGTGCATGCAGTATTCGGACTAGGACTTGCTATTGGACTCCATGCAATTTTCAATTACTTTATTATGATTAATACTACACGGAGTATTATTATTAGTCTTTCGGGATTATGGTTTATTGGGTTAATTGTAGTAATTATCTTTGGACGAATTCATAGACTTGCGCATTTTAATGAACAAGCTCTTGCAGGTACTCTATGAACATGATACTATATTGATATATGTCTACAAAAAAACTTTCATTTTTTGAACGATTAACAGGAACTATTCGTATGCAGAATGATGAACCAGATTCATTGGTCATATCACAAGACTCTTTTGAGGATACTGATCACAGAGGTCCTCATACATTTTCTGATCATTATCAAACTCCTATACATCGTCTGCAACAAATTTCTTCTTCGGAACCTGATTTTGATCAAGTAGAACCAGAGGAAGACATTGAAACCGAAGCAGAACTCGCAGTTGATGTTTTTCATAATGATAAAGAAATTGTTATTCAGACTATGACCGCAGGGATCAAGAAAGAGCACTTGGAAATCATTCTTTCTCGTGATGAAATCACCATTCGCGGACGTCGTGATAACCCAAATAATTCATACACGAATGAATTTTCTATCCAAGAACTCTATTGGGGGCCATTTTCACGAACCATCCAACTCCCTGACGAAGTTGCCATCGATGATGCTGCGGCGACAGAACATCATGGGCTCCTCACGATACGACTTCCAAAGTTTAATAAGGTAAGAACTGTAAAATTGAAAGCGCTATAAAAAAACACCAGCTATTTATGTCTGGTGTTTTGTGTAATTTTTAAAATAATTCGTTCCAAGATAACAAAATTGATACAACCTATCTCGAAGTTCTTCTGTGCTCATGGAGATAATCTTTGATGCTTGCTCTATCGCTTGATCAAAAGTCATACCATTTTCTTCAGCAAGCCACAATTCATATAGAAAAATTTCTTCAATCATCATCGCATCTAATTCTAAATGATAATGTTCTGTAGGGTATGCGCCCGTACTTATTAATTTTTCTATATAATAATTATTAAAATTATAGAAAAGTTTAAATTCTTGCAAAATTTCATAATTATGAAAAATTGATTCATTAAGATTTCGAACAAATTGACTGCGATGCCTCACTTCGTGTGCACATAAAGCTGCCACTGTATGTTTAAAACTTTTTTTAGGAAGTTCTGAAAACTCAGGCATTTCATGCAGTTCTTGTTTTTCGTTCAAATAGCAAGGCAAAATTGTATTTAAAACACGATCTGATCGTATAGCCGAAAACTCATTGACGAAAGTTTCTTTGTTTAAATTCTTAAGCCTTGAATGAATGCTATAGGAATCTGTTTTTATATTATATGCTGCTGCTAAATTCACTGAATCTGTTGAGTAAAAATTACCAGAAACTTCCGTAATCTTCGTTTTTTGATTATTAAAAACAAAAAAGTCAATTAATTCTAAGTTTTTAAAAACTTTATCAAATAGTGTCTCCATTTTTTATATTTTAAGTTATTGAAATATTTTTATTAAAAATATATTAAAAAAAATTATTGTCAAGTGTGCCGAGACCCGGGCTCGAACCGGGGACCTATTCCTCTTCAGGGAAGCGCTCTACCAACTGAGCTATCTCGGCAATGGTTATACGGCGGAAAACTGTATAACCCGGTGATTAACCTGAAAAATATCATATCAAAAAAACGATAAAAAATCAACTATTTTTTGAATGGAAGAAAACTTTTTATCTGTTCTGGAACTGTTCCAAATTGGGCAACATTTTTCTCTACTTGGTTATAAATAGTGATTACTTGATCTATATACGGTTGCATATAATAATATATTCCCAACGCAGACGCTACTGCCAGAATCATAATAAATAATCGCCAATAAAAATTTAATCGCTGCCGTCGATCGATTTTTTTGAGATACCTGTTATTTTCTTCTGTAAGACGATATGTCTGGTCGAGAAGTTTTTTTGTTGATTCATCCATATGTTGCGAGTATACCACAAAGCGGGGAAATTCCGAAGGAATTTCCCCGCTTTGTGCATTAACAAGTGCCCCTACCCCGAATCGAACGAGGATTAATTCCTTAGGACGGAACAGTTCTATCCATTAAACTATAGGGGCAATATAAAAATTACTTGTCTCCAAGTAATTTTTATATACCATAATTAATCATTGATACCAAGCGTCTCGTCGATTAATTTCTGGTTAAATCCTACCATAACCACGGGGTCTTTTTCTTCTTGTTCGATCATAATTACCGGAACACCCATTTGTCCTGTCATGTCCATCATGTGGGTTCGTGCTGCCATATCAACAGAAACATCAATATCGGTAAATGGGATATTATGATCCTGAAGATGATCTTTTGCCATATGGCAAAAATGACAAGTAGGCGTGGAGTAAATAGTTATTTTCTGCATAACAATATAAGGTGTATTAATCTATTAATTACATTACAAGTATATCATGGTTATGTTATTGAAACAAATCCATAATACGTGATTTTTTTTGAGTTGTTGCTTGTTCTGTGGGATCTGTCACTTTTTGATCATTATCAACAATGAGGATCATCTGTTCCCCTTCTTTCACAATACGGTATCGATCTCTAATTTCTGATTCTTTTCCTCGATCAGTAGAAAGAGCGTCAATATTTTCTTGAAGTTTTGCTTGTTGATGTTGTGTTTCTAGTAATTCAGCATGAAAATCGTTTCGCACCGATTTTGCATGAATATATTTTTTATACATCTTAGATACGGAAAACGATGCAATTCCGAATACCACTACCAACACTCCCACCCAAAAGTGAGAAAAGAAGAAGCTTTCTTTGTGACGATGAATACCTTGCATAGAATTCCGATATCTGTATACTATCACATTATGAATATTTTTAGAACAAAAAATAAAACCTGGGTAAAGTGGGTTTGGCGAGTTATAGTAATTCTTGTTATTATCTCTATGATATTACTGTTTACTATGTCATTCTAATAAAAAACAGAGACGGTCATTGACTATCTCTGTTTTTTATTTTCTCATCATTTTTAGAAAAACTTCATGAGGAATATGTACTCGCCCTGTTTGCTGCATTCGTTTTTTTCCTTCTTTTTGTTTTTCGAGAAGTTTTTTCTTACGACTACTATCCCCTGCACCTACCATTTTACTTCCTTTCATGAGCACGTCTTTACGGAACGCCTTGATGGTTTTTGATGCGATAATACGACCTAATGCGTAGCCCTGAACTTTCATTTCAAATTGCTGACGTGGCATAATATCGTGTAGTTTTTCAACAGCTTCTTCTGCCTCCTCTAATGCCCTCCGTCGAGCAATCACCCGGGTAAACGCAGGGACACTATCCCCTGCAAGAAGAATATCAAGTCGAGTAACGTCTGCATCCCGCATTTCGGAAAAATCATACGCAATAGACGCATACCCAGAAGTTACTGATTTTAGTTCATCAAAGAAATTACGCATGAGCTCCCGTAGCGGCATGAGCAAATCTACTTTTGTTCGTCCATCACCAAAAGTATTCATAAGGGTGATTTCTGCTTCATGTTCATGGGCAAGTGTTGAAATACCACCCAGGTATTCATTGGGAGTCATAATATGAACTGATACCCATGGTTCACGAACAAGTTTTACCTCGCCGTCATTAGGAAACAAGTGTGGTGAATAAATAGTTAACTCTTTCCCTGTTTTTGTGGTTACTTGATACGTAATACTTGGCAAGGTAACAATGAGATCAAGCGAGAATTCCCGATGAAGACGCTCGGTGATAATTTCCATGTGGAGCATTCCCAAGAAACCGCAACGGAACCCACGACCCAGTGCGCCGGATGATTCTTCTTCATAGGAAAACGCAGAATCGGACAAACGCAATCGTGCCAACGCTTGCTTCAAATCCATAAAATCATCCTGGGATTCTGGATATACCGATGCCCACACGACAGGGCGTGGGTGTTGATACCCATGAAGCGGTAGAAGTGGTCTGCGCGCATGCGTAATAGTATCACCAACCGACGCAATACCTGGCTGCTTGATACCTGTTACAATATATCCGATTTCGCCCGCATTAAGAGTGCTCTGAGACGTTTTTCCTGGCGAAAAGGTACCAACCTCCATTATAGTAAATTTCTCTCGTGCAACAGAAAAGAGTACCTGATCTCCTCGCTGAATCGTACCGTCGAACATACGTACATAGACAATAACTCCCTGGTGATTAGAATATTCGAAATCAAAAATCAAGGCAGAAACATCATCAGCCCCCTGATGTGTCGTTATTGGTGCTGGGATTTTTTCGATTACACGGTCCAAAATATCAGAAACACCTTGCCCAGTGCGACCAGAAACCTCAACAATATCATCGATATCACAATCGAGAATCTCTGCAATTTCAAGTTTTACATCATCAACACGTGCAAGTGGTGAATCAATTTTTGATACTGCAGGAATAATAACCAAGCCTGCAGCCTTTGCCATTTCCAGTGTCGTAAGTGTTTGTGCCTGTACACCCTGGGTTGCGTCAACCAATAGAATTGAACCTTCAACCGCCTTCAATGCTCGGGAAACCTCATACGAAAAATCAATATGTCCAGGAGTATCAATCAAATTCAACACAAAATCACCGTACTGCATACGTACTGGCTGCATTTTAATCGTAATTCCCCGCTCTCGTTCCAGTTCCATAGAGTCCAAGATTTGGTCCTGCATTTTACGTTTTTCGACAGTATGGGTGACCTCCAACATTCGATCCGCCAATGTTGACTTTCCATGGTCGATATGGGCAATAATGGAAAAGTTTCTGATTTTTGAGAGAGATAGATTCATAGAAAAAGTATCCGTATACTACCATATTTTTGTAATAAAAAAAGCCTTTGAAATTTCAAAGGCTTTTTAATAATATTATTGGATTTTTAATTATCAATCGCGCTCTGATCAATTACCACATTCGCTTTCCAGAATTTGCGACGGACAGTTTTGGTAAATTCCATCATTTCCTCGTTCCCTATTGCCATCATTACAATAACAAACACAACCATTCCCATACATCCTGCGAGTAACCCTTGCAAGAAAATTCCCCCAAACGTTTCCTGACGAATTACTTGTGGTAGTAGGTTCAAAATACCATAGGAAATGCCTCCCATTATCAGTGATGCAAAAATAGTTTGCATGGTTGTTTTTTGAAGAGAAAAATTCTTTGCTTCGGGAAAATCTTTTCTGAATACCCATAATAATAATAGATAGTTACAAATATTTCCTATAGAAAATGCAAGCGGTAATGCAAGTAAGGTGATATCGCTAATTCCGGTTAATCGTAGCGTATTCACAAAAAAGATATAGAGAGGTCCATCCCGGAGGAGACCAATGAATACAAAAGCTAATAGTACTGTAATAACTTCCCCAGAAAAATTCATCAAGAGCGGTTTACGTGTATTCCCTGCTGCATAGTATCCGCGGACAAATAGATGCACTAAACTTTGTGCAACGAGTCCGATAACAAACAATGCAAGTGACGCCGCTGCTAATCGGGTATCATTCCATGAAAATGATTGAGAGCCCAAAATAACACGAACAATCTGGGCCCGCAAAACGATAAAAAGAACTGTGATCGGAACCGAAAAAAATATAATCTTCCGAGTTGCATTAATTATATATGCTACAAATTTATCGCGATCTTGATCATGAAAAAATTTCACTAACACAGGAAAAGACGCAACAGAATATGATATTGCAACCACTCCGATAGGAACATTTAACATGTTGTTTGTTAAATTAAACAACGAAATAGATCCTGTAGCCAACGTGGACGCAATAGAGGTGAGGACGAGCGCAGTAATGGTGGACATAGACAACCCCAGTGTGCGTGGAATAGAGGTTTTTATAATAATCAATAGCTCTCTCCAGTCGATATTACGTGCAAATCGTGGGAAAAATTTAATGGAATAAAGGGTCGGCACCTGAATAACAAAGTGAAATAGTGCCCCAATAATAACTCCGTATGCGAGCCCAGTAATACCTATCAATGGATACAACCAAATAATTCCGAGAATAATACCAATATTATAAAGAACTGGGGAAAGAGCAGTGATAAAAAACTTTTTAAACATTTGGGTTACGCTCGACACCATATTAGACACACCAATAATAATTGGTTGTACCAACATAATTCGAGAAAGCATTACAAGAGTTTGTGTTTGTTCACTAGTGAAACCAGGAGCAACGATTTTTGCAAGAAATGGCATCATAAAAAACAAGATAACACTCACTCCAACCAAAAATACGAGAAGTACCGTAAACACTTGATCAAAAAATAATTTTGCCTCTCGATAATTATTACTATCTCCATCTTTATATTTTTGCGAAAGAAATGGTAATAAAACAGTAATCGATGCAAGTGATGCAATAGAAACGAATAAGAAATCAGGGATCTTGAACGCTGCATAATACACATCCAATTGTGTCCCCGCCCCCAAATAGGTTGCGAGTAATCGATCTCGTACCAGACCAAGTAATTGAGAAACAAGTGTAAATAATCCCAACAAAAAAGCGGCCTCATTGATGCCTGATGATCGATTATATATCATTGAGAGGACGCGCTTAATCATATTGTATTAAAAAATTTATTGAGACACGGGAATAATAGATTCAGTTGGTGTTTGTATTTGAGGTATTACTTGTGTCGAGAGTGATCCTTTTTGCTTTCTCGCTTGATCGATAAATGTATCAGCATTGTCAGGAAGTTCTTTTCTCAGGAATGCAAAAACTTGTTCTGCCTGTTCTGTTTTAGAAAGAGATTCGTATGATACACCGAGATACGCAAACACTACTGGTTGCAGTCGATATACGGACAATGATTGCTCGAAGGCAGTTGCTGCCTCTTGATAGTTTCCTTGGGCAAACATTAATATACCAAACTCGTTAATGAGTCCATAGTTAGTAATATCCAGACTAATTGCATTAACTAAATTTTGCGCAGCCTTATCAAAAGATTTTTCAGAAATATCTTGTTGATAGAGCCATGTATACGCATCTTGGGTTGGATATTTTTTAATTGAATCATTGATCAATGACGTTGCAGTTGTTTTATCACCAGAAGAAAGGTAATTATTTGCAAATAAAATATCCAATGTTCTGTCGTTTGGTGAAAGCTGTGATGACTTGGTATATGCTGATCGCGCTTTTTCAAGAGCACCTTCAACCTGGAGGTTCCCAAAGAACTGATATACATTACCCAACATTGTCCAGTTGCGGTAATTATTCGGATCAGCAGTAGTTGCAGCGTTTGCATATGAAACACCTAGTGATAAAATACGTTCTACTTCTTTCCCGAGTACTTCCTTTGAAATACCTGGCTGATTCCCCAACACACGAACCTGTGCAAGAACTTGATTTGCTAATGCTCGATGATAAAAATCACTCGACCATAGTTGATTTGCTTGTACTAATTTTGCAACTCCTGCATCAATGTTATTCTGTGCAAGTAATTGTAACGATGTACTATAGGAAACTATTGATACTGTTTTGCGAATACTGATATACATGGACATAGCACCTACAGCTACCAAGAGAACAATAACAATCATCCCAAAGAAACTTGTTCGAGGATCATGAACAAATGAAAGTTTTTTCTCTTCTCTATCATGATGGATTCCCCACAATGACCCCATAAAAACAGTCCAAATGAGCATAATGCTTGTTCCTGGGTAATCAATTAATAATACTAATGATGTCATTACTGCGCCTGCAATAGTAAGTGTAATCATAAACCGAGAATGGATACTCGAAAATTCTTTTTTGATAACACGTACAATACGAATACAGAAGATTCCAAACAGTGCTATAATAGCAAATATTCCTAAAACTCCTGTAGTTGCAATAACTGTTGTGACAAAACTATATCCACTTGCAAACTCGAGAGACCCTGGATGAGTACCTGAAAGTTGCACAGGTTTTACAAGATTCCATAAATGATCAAAATCACCCAACCCGGTTCCTGTAAGTGGTCGTTCTGTAAAACCTTTTACTGTTGCTTGAAAAGTTGCTGGAATACTTGGATACACTTCTTGATAACTAATTGAACGATAATTACCAATAAATTGAGTAACGAAACTCCCGAAAATAAGTCCGACTAATGTTGCAATAAATAATAGAATAGTAAACCATGGAACAGTTCTACTTGATTCATAGGATTCTTTTTCTGGATCCCAATATGCTAAAGAAAATGTATATACTGAAAACACAAGTAATGAAGCTCCACCAAAAATCCAAATCCATTTCATATTAACTAACACCATCCCTAAAAATCCAAGTATGGTGACTAATCCTGTTATTATTTTTGCTGGACGAGTAAATTTACCAACCTCAAAACAGATAACCCCTAATACCATAATAATCATTGAAAGGATTGCAAAATCTGTCCATGACCCTATTAACGTTGTTGTAATAGTGTTCATGAATCCAAAAGAGAGTATCTGGGGGCCAAAAATAATCCGAATAATTATATGGAGAAAGGTAATACTGTATACCATTGCAAGCACTAATAACAGTCCTAATGTATGGGAGAATTTTTTAAAAGAGATAGCTGCAACATAAAAGATAATAACAAGTGATAACAATAAAAGAAATGAAGGTGTTTCACCAAAAGATCCAAAAAGTGCTGTTTTTGGAGCAACTGCAAAAAAAGATACAATCAACATTATAAGTAAAGATCCACCAATCACGAGTGAGCTTTTTTGTTCCAAGAGAGTAAAAGCACCCTGTTTCAAGGCTTGTCCTGCGACAAGAATAAGCATTGCTCCTGCAAAAAATGGAAGGAGGAGATTCTTTGCAAAAAGTCCGTTGACTCCAGCCATAGGAATAAATCCTAAAAGTACGATTCCAACGAGTACTAAAAGACTAATAAAAAAAAATGACGATTCTTTTTTTGGGGCTATGAAGGTAAGTCCACGCCCAATTACTGAAGAAATTCCACGAGTTATTTTTTTAAACATATACGCACCAGTATAAACCTATTTTACTATTTTTGGAAGATTGATTCTGTGGATAGATGTGTCTTTTTGAAAACACTATAATACAAACAACAAAAAAAAAGGGGGGGCGCCTGCGGCGCCCCTCTGTTGTTTGTATTTTTTGTATACTATTTTCTATACAACAATATTAATCACCCTTCCTGGAACATAAATAAATTTCTTTATTTCTTTTCCATCAATCCATTTGATAATTTCTGGCATTGCCAAAACTATTGATTGTATGTTTTCTGATGACTCTTCGCGATTAATTTCTATTTCGGCACGCACTTTTCCATTGATTTGAATTCCGATAGTGATGGTAGTATCGATTACCTTTTTTGGATCAAATGTTGGCCATGATGCACTATGAATTGATTTTTTCTCACCAAGACTTGCCCATAATTCATCCGTAATATGTGGTGCAAACGGAGCGAGAATTTGGAGGAATTTTTTAAAATCAGCAATATTGATTGATTCTGCTTTTTCAAGTTCGTTTGCAAAAATCATCATGGACGATACTGCTGTATTGAACGCAAAGTTTTGAATATCTTCACTCACTTTTTTGATTGTTTTATGGAGAACTTTCTCAAGATGTTCGGTAGTCTTTACTGTATTTGAAACTTTAGTTTGGAATCGCCAAATACGTTCAATAAATCGTCGCGCGCCTGCAATACCATCAATACTCCATGGTAGGTGGGCATCAAATGGTCCCATGAATGATTCATACACACGCAATGTATCAGCACCCATATCACGCACCACATCATCTGGGTTGATCACATTTCCCCACCGTTTTGACATTTTGCGTCCATCGGCACCACCAATCATACCCTGATTACGCAATGCCTGGAACGGTTCCTCTGTTTTTACATATCCCAAATCTTTCAAGACCTTGTGCCAAAAACGAGAATAGAGGAGGTGTCCTGTTGCATGCTCTGCACCACCGACATACATATTCACCCCACCATTTTTCCCAAACCAATAATCAAGTTCTGATTCATCTGCAAATTTTTTCTTGTTCGTTGGGTCCGTATAGCGCAAGAAATACCATGATGATCCAGCCCAGCCCGGCATGGTGTTGGTTTCGTAGCCTGCAGTCACCCATGATTTTACAGTCGCAAGCGGCCCTTCACCATTTCCACTTGGTGCATAACTTTTGACAGGTGGAAGAGTTAGTGGAAGTTGCTTCTCTGGAATTGCTTCAATTAGCCCGTCTTTTTCATGGATTAACGGAATCGGTTCACCCCAATATCGCTGTCGTGCAAAGATTGCATCGCGCATTTTGTATTTAGTAACCAATTTCCCACCAACAAATTCCGTAATTGCTTTGCGAGCTTCAGTAGAATTCATATTATTAAACTGACCAGAGTCGATAAGTAAACCTTCGTCTGTAAAAGCTTTTGGTCCGTTTAAATACGCTTCAAAAATCCAACGATGATGCTCCCATGTGATTGATTTTAAGACATCATCCTTTGAAACCTTTACTACCGTATGGATTCCTTGATCAATTTCTGATGGAATCTGCTGAGTACTATTTAATACAACTTCATATGCAGTTCCATACCCAGTCTGATTTCTATTTTTTGCTGCTCTATAACCTGTTGCAGAAATATAAAGATTAATTGGGTTGCCGATAATAAAATCCGTAAATCCTGTTTCTTCAATTATTTCACGCCGAGCAGTTTCTATATCACTTTCTCCTTCCTCAACCCCACCTCCTGCGAAGTGTACATCTTCTTCACTTTCACGTATTAAATAAAAATTCCCTTCCTTATCACGAATAATAGGATCAACTGTTTTTCGTACTAAATGTGGAACACCTTCTTTATGATCCTTATAATCAAGAACACGGGAAACAACATGCTTAACCGGTAGATCATATTTCTGTGCAAACTCAAAGTCTCGTTCATCATGCGCAGGAACTGCCATCACTGCTCCTGTTCCATATCCAGCTAATATATAATCCGCAATCCATACTGGAACTTGCTCATCGCTTACTGGATTTACTGCAAAAATTCCCTCTAATTGTATTCCTGTTTTTTCTTTTGCTGCAGTGCGATCTTCATCTGATTTTGATTTTACTGATGCGATATATTGTTCAACTTCATCCCAGTTTGTAATGTGTGATTTTAATTGCTGAACCAAATCATGCTCTGGCGCCAACACAACATAGGTCACACCAAATAATGTGTCTGCACGCGTTGTGAATACTGTTATTTGATTTTTCTGTATACTTATATAATCAAAAATTGATTTCTTTAAAGCAGTTTTATAAGCTGAATCTTTTGGAAAAATATCATATAACTCTTGTGGGTTAATCCATTTATCTTTGGTTTCATTTTCTCCTGACTGAACATTTTTTATAGATTTTTCATCGTTAATTAAATCATATAAAAGTACATGAATTTTTCCGTGAAAATACTGTTGTCTATTGAGGTGATAGTAGTTAATAAAGTCAGAACTCATGTTTTTTACAAATCTAAAATTTGTATATTCCGTTTCTTCTTGAAGTTCCCGAACTGCTGTTTTTTCTAATGATTCATTGCTTTCAATCGCACCTCCAGGAAGATCTAATCCGAAACCTTTTGAATCGAGAACGAGAATTTTTCCGTCTTTGTTTCTTAATATAACTTTTACAATACTTCTTTCAATGGAACCCGTAATTTTTTCACCGAAGATCCTAGTCTTTTTATCTGAGACAATTCCGAACTCAATCTCACTTCCCTCACTTTTTCCAATCCAATTCCGTTGAATTTCCTTGATACTGTTTGACCAATCGATTTCGTCGAGTCCATCAATTAACCGATCAGCGTATGCAGTAATGCGCATAAACCACTGCCGCATTGATTTTTTCTCAACGGGAAATTCACCTCGCTCGGAAACCATTTTGCCATCTACCTCGATCACCTCATCATTGGCGAGCACGGTTCCCATTTCTGCACACCAATTGACCTCGGCATATCCCTCGTACGCCAATCGGTATTTCATTAACATGTTTTGCTTTTCCAAATCTGAAAAGTTCTTCCAATCTGTTTTTGAAAAAGTCGGAGTATTCTGATCACAAACTGCGTTCACTTTTTCATTTCCATTTTTCGCAAATTCTTTTTCAAGATCTGTAATCGGTCGAGCTTTTTGCTTTTCCTTATCATACCAACTGTTATAAATCTGTAAGAAAATCCACTGTGTCCATCGATAATATTCTGGATCATGTGTTGCAACCTGACGATTCCAGTCATATGAAAAGCCAAGGATCGACAATTGTTCCTTGTATCGTTTTACTAGTTCATTAGTAAATGGTCCAGGATTTTTTCCAGTCTTGATTGCATATTGTTCTGCAGGAAGCCCAAAACTATCAAATCCCATTGGATGCAATACGTTAAAACCGCTCATGCGTTTCATGCGCGCAAAAACATCGGATGCAATATATCCGCGTGGATGACCAACATGTAAACCTGCACCAGACGGATACGGAAACATATCCAGTACATAATATGGTTTGAGTTTTTTAGCACGAGCCTGTTTTGCAGAGAGTGTTTTATACACATTAGTATCTACCCAAGTCTTCTGCCATTTCTTTTCAATTTTTTTGTGATCGTAGGGTTTCATATAGTTTATTTAATTAAAGATGGAAGCATATAAATTTGTTCTGGATTAAAAACAATGTATTGATCGGTAAATTCTGAATCGTGTTTAATAATTATTCCATCATATTTTTCATTTAATTTATCAAAAGTAGTTCCCGAATAATATAACTCTATGAGTTCTTCATGATCATCAAGTAATAACGGATTTTTAATAGACAGAAAACAAGAAAATGTTTTTGTTATTGGTTCATATTTTTCTTCAAATTCTTGTTTATCTTTTTGTATATCTTTTGTTTCTTCTGAGTCATATTTTAATAACCTATCAAGTATCTCTTTTGAATCCATATAATCTTGAGTAAAAAAATTTCTTGTAGCATATTTATCAGAAGAGAAATATATACCGAAAGAATTCCATTTCTTAGCTTTTTCATTTCTTTTAAGATTTTGACCCTCAAAGTTTTTGATATTAGTAGAATGATATACAACCAAAGGATTACCCTTATCATCTATAACAACACTTCCAGAAAACCATTTTTGGAACTCAGGTGTTTCTATAATTTCCTTATAATCTTTAGAACTTATTGTTTTTTCAATTTTCGGAGGATTATCAAATTTCATATAGTTCACTATACCAAAAAACCCTCAAAAAATCGATATTTACAGCACTTCAATTTTCACCGTAATTTCCTCACCCGGGAAAAGGTGTTCTGCCTTTCGGACGGATTTTTTAACTGGTATTAAATAATTTTTCTCTTGATTATTACGAAACATACTACTGTTCCATATTGTATTACCTATCATAAACTTACATTTGATCATTGCAGATTTTGGATAGCGTGTTCGCAGTATTTCTGAAATATCTTTGGGAACGTACATAAAATGCCATGACGACATATCGCCACTCCATTGCCATAATTTTGCAGTAACTGTAAATGTTCTTTTCATAGTATTTAATGAGTATATCAAAAACCACTCGATTACTCGAGAGGTTTAAGATATTAAAACATTGCACATACTTTTGCCCTAGATCCTTTTCCAAAAACTCCATCAGTAACTAATCCGTTATTTTTCTGAAATGTTTTTACTGCAGCAGCTACTTGGCGACCAAATACACCATCAATAGTTCCAGGATTATATCCTTGATCACGCAGATATTCTTGCAATCCACGAACATAGTCACCACGAGATCCACGAACTAATTTGATATATGTCGCATTGCAAAATGACGGTTTTGTTGAAACTGATTTACATTCACCATCTGATATCTTTTTTGCACCATCAGCATTCAACATGCATTCGTTGCTGTATGTTCTTTCGGCAATACATGGCGCTGTAATGCATCGTACACGATCACTAATATCACCACATACTGGCGCATAGATTGCTGGGCACGCTATCGGATCAGGATTAGTTGTTTGAAATTTTTTGCAGTATGCAGCAGGACTTGTTGATTGATTCAAGCATGCCTTCATAGTACATGCCCATTGTCCGCCTGAAATTTTAGAACATGAGTTACACCCATCAAATGCGGCAACACATGTTGCAGGCAAGTCACTGATTGAATTTACTTTTTTTGGCGTACACACTCCATCATAATATGCCCATTCCTCACAAACTGAACCATCTGGGAAAGTACAACTACCTTCTGCATCAAGTGAGCTAATTTTAAACGAATAACTACCTCCATTTTCAATACATTTTAGTTTGGCCCGATTATCTTCAACCATTGATAATGCTAACGCACTATGCATAACTCCTAATAATACAAACAAACTGATAAATAATGTCGAAATAATTGATTTTTTCATAACATAATTAGTATACCAAAAAACCTCGCATAAATCGAGGTTTTACCAATTATTCTCTGGGAGTGTAAGATCTTTAAATATAAAAGGTATTCCTAGTTTTTTAATTTCAGATACAGGATCATCAATTCGTTCTACAGAGATTGGCGTAACTGGTGATTTTGCAATTACTTCGTTAATTCCTAATCCTTCTTGATGGATGAAATCTTTTGCATCAAACGTAAATAAATATCCACCTTGTCCAAATAATATTTCTAAACTTTTCTCAAGAGACTCAACGCCGTATATCTCAATTTCTTCTTTATATTCCCGCAAGTCTACACCTGTAGCATACCAATACTCTTTTCCTTGATATAAGATATTTTGGCACTGACATATATAATTTAACGCAATCCATTTATAGGGTGTTGCATGAAATGAAATATCATCAAATACAGTGATGTATTTTTCTCCGTTTGGATCGGGATTTAATCCTTTACGAACTTGTCTTTTTGGAATCGCAAGATCAAACAATTCATGTGATCCGTGGTAGACGTATAATTTACTTGACTCGTTCATAAGTTTACCGCTTCACTTTATTATTATAAAAAGGATACATCTTTGTATCAATTACTCGATCAAAACAATGTTTTCCTGCAGCATGATCCCATTGATTTTCCAGACTTGTTTCTGAAACAATTCCAGCCTGAGTTTCATCATATACAACTGGTATTGGTACACTACCACGCCCGTTATTAAATTCAGCTCGATCTTTACGAATAACAAATTTATTATCAGAAGCAAGTGCAAAATCCGCACATACTTGATACTGTAATTTTTTAGCATCGATCACTTGATAGGTGTACACCTTTCCTTTCAAGTATTCTGGATCGCGAGGTTCTTGGTAATAATCTTGTTTTTTTAATGTTGCCAAATCTGTTGGTAATTCACCATGTGATTGATACCAATTCGTAATAGTTGATTGTAATGACTGCAGATCATTTGTTCGTTGTTGATCATATCGAATTGCACGTGCAATATTTGGTGTTCCTAGGTATACAAATGTTGTAATAATTCCTGCAATCATAACGATCATAGCACCAATACTCGCACCTAGTGAAATCCATTTTGGAGTATCAATTGTTTTTGCAGATTCATGACGGAAAAACAGCACAGCATCAATACCAACTACTAAAACAATTGCAGTCTTTATTAAAAACCGTGCCGTAATTTCTCCAGAAAAAAAGAATTTAATTAATACAGCAAGCGTAATAGCAAGCACCACAAACCCTACAAACATTCCCAGTTGTAACAACCATAATCGTGGTTTACTGTCAGGGTGAGTTTTTTTCTCTTGTACTAATCTAAACACCACCCAAACCATCGCCAAAAATACCAATACTGCTGTGGTAAATACGCCAAGCGAACCAAATACAGATTGATACCCCAATGATGAATAACTACCAGTTTCCGGAAATAAAATATTCGTAAATGAAAACGAGAAAATAATAAACGAAATTGCTACAACCAGATAACTGATTGTATAGCCTAAATAGATAATAAACTCGCGCGGTTGTTGTGATGTCATAGAAAGACTATATCATTCTAAATTAATAATTTCAATCATTTTTATTTATTGAATACTTTATATCTTAAACTCCATCACGTCACCATCTTTTACAATGTATTCCTTCCCTTCTGTTCGAACCAGTCCTGCTGATTTTGCATTGGCAAATGATCCCGCATTCAATAAATCTGACCAAAATACTACCTCTGCCCGGATGAACTTTGTCTGAAAATCGGTATGAATCGCAGCCGCTGCAACTGGTGCGGTCGAATTTTTTGCAATCGTCCATGCGCGGGTTTCAACCTCTCCTGTTGTGAAATACGTTTCAAGTCTAAGCAGTGTATATGATTTTATAATTAACGTATTAATTCCATCGTCAGCCTCTGTATCGGCTTGTAACATCGCGCGCATTTCTGCTTTTTCATCGCCTTCGAATTCTGATAACTCGTGTTCAACCTTTGCGTCGATAATCACCCATTCTGAGCCCATTTCTTCTATTGCTTTACATACCTTTTTAAATTCTTCTGGATTTGATTGATCAAGATTTTCTGCGCCTGCGCGTTTATTTAAACCATAGATAAATTTTTTCCGTGTTAACAGATTCAACTGCTTTGCAATTTTTTCTTCATCCTCGGTCAGCTCTACTGTGTTCGCCATTTTTTCATCTTGTAGTGCTTTCAAAAATCTTTCTATAATAGACTGTTCCAGAATTGCAGTCTTGTTTCCCTGCTTTACCTCGCGAACGATATTTGATGCACGTTTTGTAACCGTTTCAAGATCCGCTAAAATTAGTTCCAAATTAATAACACCAATGTCACGCATTGGATTCATATCGCCATACACATGATTAATCATCGTTCCACCACCAGCAACCGGAAAAATGCGCACCATTTCAAGTATCGCATCTACCTCACGAATATGTGACAGGAACTTGTTTCCCAGTCCTTCACCTTTACTGGCACCTGCAACCAGTCCTGCAATATCTACAAATTCGATCGCTGCTGGAATTATTTTGTTCGTTTTTGAAAATTCTGCAAGTTTATACAGTCGTTCATCAGGTACTGCAACAATACCAACACTTGGGTCGATCGTACAAAATGGATAATTTTCTGCAGGCACACCTTTTTTAGTGAGTGCGTTAAATAAGGTGGATTTTCCAACGTTAGGCAACCCAACGATTCCGATTGAGAGTTTCATAGATTGGTACTGTAGCATATAATTATCAATTTTAAAACCATTTTTTATGGTCGAAGTTTTGCAAAAACTTCGATTCGAGGATACAGCATGTAATCCATCTGTTGTTCGGTAGGCATATATTCAGTCCATAGATTTGCCTGAATCCCTACAATATACAATCCGTATTGTTCCCAAATTTCTGGCTTAATTGAAAATTGAGCTACTTTTTCTTTTGGGAGATACCCACCTATTGCAAGAGGTTCGGTGTTTAGATCTCCTTGGTAATAATCAAAATAAAAAAATTCGTTCGGGCAAAAAATAACCCTACCATTTTTCTCGAGCTGATTAATACCGATTGAAATATCTTGCCAATTCATAATAATTGAATCAGTTTCAAGGGCAAGATCTGCAGCATCATCCCACATGATGACCTGTTTGTTTTTTGATTGTAAATATATAATAATTTCTTTTAAAATCTTTTTTGGTACCGAATGATCATTGTGATAATGCGTTAAGAGTACTTCGTCACCGCCAATATGAATATATTCTGAATTAAATATTTCACATACTTCATCAAAAACTTCTTTCAAAAATTCAATTGTTTCTGGTGTATTTGATAATACATGATCAAATACACCCCAATAGGTTTCAACATGATCAGGGGGCGTTCCCGCAGCAAATTCAGGATAAGCTGTTAATATTGCTGTTACATGCCCAGGAATATCAATTTCAGGAATAATTTCTACTCCTTTAGATTTTGCATAACTGACTAAACCCTTTAACTCTTGTTGTGTATAATATCCTCCGTAAAGTGTTGCGTCGCCTTGATACGGCGTCATTGGTGACCATGGAGTTGGGAAACTTTTACCGATAACTGTTTCTACACGAAAACCACCTACTGTGTGCAACTTCGGATATTTTTTAATTTCAACGCGAAAACCTTGGTCATCAGATAAATGCAAGTGCAACCTATTTAACCCAAGATCTGCCATGCGGTCAACCAAATTATAGAGATATTCAATACTTGGCATGTGTCGCACAGTATCAATCATTACTCCACGCCAATAATATTGTTCTGGTTTTTTCATATATAATAAAGTGTACTATATATAACAAAAAACAAAAACCCATTTCTGGGTTATTGTAATTTCTGCATAATTTGAAACAACGGCATGAGATCTGATCCATACTGTGCCAATTTATGCTGATATTTTTGCATGATTACCTGGGAAAGAATCGCTTCGTTACCACCCTTTTTTACATGTTCCTCGATTTCTTTTTGGATTGATTCAAAGAGTTTTTTCAGTTCTGGATTATCCTCGATTTTTTTCATTGCTTGTAATAATTCTGGATTTTTGTCGAGCATTTCAGCAATTTGATCTGCTTGATCAGCTGATACTCCGCCCTTCCATTTGAGCGCCTGTTTCATGAGAAATTTTTTTAACATACAAGAGTATATATAACACAAAGTATGATAAAATAAAAGTATATGACACCATTAGATTCTCTAAAAAAACTCCACGAAACATATCATGTGATAAATGGTTGCGAACTCAAAAAAACTGCTATACAGCCAGTATTTGGTGATGGAAATCCAAATTCGGATATCGTATTTATTGGTGAAGCTCCAGGAAAAAAGGAAGACGAAACCGGCATACCGTTTGTTGGTGCAGCAGGAAAATTTTTAGCAGAAATGTTATCAAGTATTGGAATGAAACGCGAGGATATCTATATCACCAACATTGTAAAATATCGTCCACCAGAAAATCGTGATCCGACACCTCTGGAGAAACAACAGTGCGCCGATTGGTTGCGCGCAGAATTGGGATTTATTAAACCAAAGTTGGTCATTTTCCTGGGACGTCACAGTATGAATCATTTCTTTCCTGATTTAAAAATTTCTGAAGCGCATGGGAAATATATTCATGCAGAATTACCCGATTTCCCTGTTCATAATTTTTTACCACTGTATCATCCTGCTGCGGCGCTGTATAATGGCGGACTACGTGAAGAATTAATGAAAGACTTTGCAAAAATTCCTGGGATTTTGAAGAAACTTGACAAATAGCAACTATATTGATAAAATACAATTAAATATTGTTCACAAAAAAATAAAAAATTTAAGAAAATGGAAATTTATGAAATATCAGTTTGGATTACAGCTATAATTATGATGGCGGGATCGTTTTACTATTGCCTTGAAATTAAAAGAGGTGTTGTTTCGCCACCTCCTGCAACTTTTATTATTGCTTCAGCAACTTTTTCATTATCGTTGTTTATGTACAGCAGAAAACCCGGTTGGTCATTTTCAGCAAACATCGGACTCACAAGTGCATTTTTGTCAGCTTGGACAGTATGTATTTACCTAACGACTAAATTATTAAAGGAAGGAAATTTTTTCTTATCAATTAATAATTGGCAGAAGTTTGCACTTATGTCAGCTCTTATAGTATTTATAGTTTGGCTTGTTACGGATAATGCGTTTCTTTCTTATGTGTTATTACAAACTGCTGCACTCATTGCATATACGCCAGTTATTCAAAAACTGTGGAATGCAAAAAAGAATACAGAATCGTTGGTATTCTGGGGTTCATTATTACTTTCCTCGTTAGTGGCATCATACGCTGCATTTGAGAGAAATGATATTGAAGCTTGGATCTATATTTGTCGAGCTGTTCCATCTACACTTTTAGTAATTGTTCTTATCTTAAGGTTAAAAAGATATGAACTAAACTAAGAATTCAAAAGACGCCTTGGATTTTATCCAAAGCGTCTTTTTTAATAAGAAAATATTATTTCTTCCGAAACGGATTCAACAGCCACACTTTTGAAAACGGTAAAATTGAAAGGAAATATTTCAAGTCAATTATTTTCCGCAACATCGATGAGAGTCTTCCTGAAATCACAAAATTACCCACCTTTGTAATTGACCATCCATGCCCTACACCAATATTATATGCAACTGGTTGCGGCTGATATGGTTTTGTAGGTTTTCCTTGTAGTCGATCTACAATCACCTGGGCAATATAATTTCCATCATGAATCGCCGTCTGCGCAAGTCCAGAAAATTGAGTGCTGGCGATATCTCCTGCAACAAAACAATTCGGATACTGATCAATTTCCAGATTCTGATTCACGGTAATACGATTTTTCTTTTGTAAAACAATGTTCGGGATTTTTGTCACCAATTCGTTTCCCGTTGTTCCTGCTGTCCAGATTAAGGTTTTTGCACCGAGAGTCATATCAGCAAGTGCCACGGTCCATGAACCCTGTTTCATCAGCTGGCGATTACATAACACGTTTACTCCAAGTTCACGTAATCGACGGGTTGCAATATCTTGAACCTCTTTTGGCATCATTGGGAGAACCCCTGACGCACCCTCGATCAGATCAATAGTGACGAGCGATTCTGCAAGATTATGTTGTCTACATAAATACTTGGTATACGTTGCAAGTTCTCCCGCCAAATCAACACCGTTTGGGCCTGCACCAACCACTACAAAATGGAGTCCTACTACACAATCAGGAATATCATCATTTGCACAATGTTTTGCAAATAATGTTTGTACATGGTCACGCAATTTTTGAGCATGCGATACGTTTTGAAATGGAAAAGCCATAGCAGATAATCCCTCGATTCCGAAAAATGTCGATTCAGATCCCAATGCCAATACAATACTATCCGCAGCGAGTATTTCACCAGATGCAAGGGTGATTATTTTTTTATCCAAATCACAGGCGGTAACCTTTTGAATTACCAAGGTAACATTTCTCTGTGAAAAAATATCAGTCAAAGGAATTCGATGATATGGTACGGGACCCTTGATAGAGAGATATCCATGCAGTGCTGGATAGTATTCAAAATGGTCACGATCAGATACCAGGATAATTTCCAAATTTTTTGAAGAATTTTTTCTGGATAGTTGTAATGCCGTCTGAATTCCAGAGAATCCACCTCCAATAATGACTACAGTATTTTTTGTTTCCATAATCAACAGTATATCACAAAAAAACGTATCTTATATTGGAAAATGCTCAAAAATATGGTATTCTGGTAGTTATTCGATGACTGATATCTATTTTACCTTTTGTGTAAGATTTTTGTCGCTGAATCGTCTATTATTATGAACTCTGTTTCCTACGAAACTTTCTTTATTGAACTGTATAATACCTATTCCGACGATATTTTTCGGTTTTGTTTTCTGCGGCTACGCGATCGAGAAAAAGCACTTGACGCAACGCAGGATACATTCTATAAATTATGGAATGAGATTCGAAAAAAACCCGATGCAGTGACTACTGTAGAGAATATTCGCGGGTTCCTCTTTACTGTTGCTCGTAACACTATTATCGACAGTACCCGGAAAAAAACATCAATACCTTTTTCTTGGCTTACTGCGTCACATGATAACAATCATGAGCCTTCATCAACTATCGAACCAGTGTCGTTGCAACATTCTGCAAAAAACCCAGAACAATCTGCAATGGTTTCTGAAATTCTCGAACACTTATCGGTATTAGACGAACATCATAAAGAAATTCTTGCGCTTCGCTTTCTCAATGATTTGTCAGTAATAGAAATTGCAGAAGTATATCAAATTTCAGAGAACACCGCGTCTGTCCGTATTCACCGAGCGCTCGACCATGCTCGTAAAAAACTTTCCCATTTGTATGAATAAATTATCATTTGAAAAATTAATAGAACACATCAAGAGTCTTACTCTCTCTGATGCTGAGAAAACTGCGATGCGAACTCGCCTTGTACGATACGCTCACCATAATCCTGTTACAACACCACAGGTCTTTTGGGTTAAGCGACTTGCTCTTGTTGCATTTTGTGCAGTCATTACTGTAGGTTCGTCAGGACTACTCGCATCTGCATCACAATCAACCCTTCCGGGAAATTTCCTCTACCCGATCAAGCGTTCTACTGAATCAGTGAAAAAAATATCATTAGGATCTCCCGAGAAAAAAATCGCCTATGAACTTTCTCTTATTGAAAAAAGATTTAATGAAGCCAACACACTTTCTACGGAAAAACTTATGACCAAGGAAACTGAGGTCATGATATCTCAAGCAATCGCGCAACACACTGATTATGTAAAAAAAGAAATTGTAAAAGTTGCTCGAACAGATCCTTCTGGGGCTCTTGCGTACGGCAACATGCTTTCCCATTCTCTAAAAACAGGAGGATCTATTCTGTTAGCAATAGCGGATCAAAAAAATTCAGAAGTATCTATTCCTGAAAAATCTCATACTCCAACAAAATTGGTGCTCGCTGCATATCAAAAAGCAGAAACCATATCTCTCGATACCGATAAACTTGAAACATTGGTATTATTAGAAACATCTCAAGAAAACCCAGAAAAATTAAAAGAAAAAGCCGATGAAAAATATGCGCAAGCAAAAGAACTTCTTGAAAAGGAATTAGATACGCAACCTAAAGAAGAATCAGTACCAACAACAGTAAAAATAGATTCTCAAGAAACCAAAACCGAATTAGTGAAAGTTCCTACTAAAGACACGCAACCAGTCACTGAAACACTTCCTCCTTCATCAGAAAGTACACTCCTAGAAAAAACAGATCTTGCTACCACAGTTCTCGAGAAAGCAACTTCAAAAACAACATCGGCAGTGGATACTTCTCAAATTTCTGAACCGCTCAAAACAACAGAAACCACCTCTCTTGAAGAAAAAGTAAGTAGTGAGTCTCCTATAACAGCAGATGAACTCCTCCCGAAAACCTTAGAAGATCTTGCGAAAGAACTCGAACATGCGTATCAAGAAAAGAATTATACAAAAACAATTATTGTTGCTGAAAAAATCATCCAAGAAATAGCCACTGCAGAAAAAATAAAAAGTGCAGAATCAACTTATAATATTGCAGTAATAGAACCCTTAATCGTTTCTGAAACACTTAAAAAACAAGACTAATATCTTGTTTTTTGTTGAAAAATTAGTTACAGTTACCTCAATGACTCTGATCACCTCACTTTCAGAAATACTCGAGATTCTCCCCGAAAGCGTATCACCTAATTATGAGGTTATTGAGCGAGCCTATCATTATACAGTTACAGCCCACACTGGACAAGAACGCAACAATGGGGACCCTTATGTTAATCATGTAATAGAGGTTGCAAAAATATTAGCAAAAATGAACGCAGATGCAGTAACGATTGCGGCAGGACTGTTACATGATGTTCTGGAAGATACCATGATCACTCACGATCAATTAGAACAGGAGTTCGGAACAGAAATTACCAACCTCGTCGCTGGCGTAACAAAACTTGGCCACTTAAAATATCAAGGTGTTATTCGTCATGCAGAATCACTCCGTAAATTTTTCATTGCCAGTGCACACGATATTCGTGTGGTGACCATAAAATTGGCAGACCGACTCCATAACATGCGAACCTTGGAGCATGTACCCGTAGAAAAACAACACCGCATTGCTATTGAAACGCTCGAAATTTATGCGCGACTGGCAGATCGTTTGGGAATGGGGAAATTAAAAGCGCAATTAGAAGATCTTGCCTTCCCTTTTGCGTATCCCGAGGAATATGCAGAAACAAAAAAACTCATCCATGAATATACGAAACTTGGCGAAGAACACCTGGAACGAGTTGCAACAACACTCACCGAGGAGCTGGAGATTCTCGAAGCAAAAATTACTACACTAAACTATCGAGTAAAACATTTCTACAGTGTTTGGCAGAAATTGGTACATCATCATTATGATATGACGAAAATTCATGATATTTTTGCACTCCGTATTATTGTACCGACCATTACTGACTGTTACCAAGCTCTGGGAATCATCCACGGGCTCTATAAACCGATACCGGGACGTTTCAAGGATTATATCGCCCTTCCAAAACCTAACGGCTACCAATCATTACATACGACTATTTTTGACGGTTCGGGTGGAATATTGGAAATTCAAATCAGAACAGAACAAATGCATGATGAGGCAGAATACGGGATTATGACGTCCCATGTAGGATACAAAGAAACAACCCGGCATGCTATACCAAAATCAAAAACAAGTTGGACTCAGGAACTCCTCGAAGCTCAACGAAACCTGGAAAAACCAGAAGACTTCCTAAAGCACCTCAAGCTTGATTTTTTTGAAGAGCGCGTATTCGTCTACACCCCAAAAGGTGATGTTATTGAGCTGCCTCGCGGCGCGTCAACAATCGACTTTGCGTATGCGATTCACTCTGATATTGGGAATCATACCACTGGCGCGAAAATTAATGGCAAAATGGTTTCACTGGATACACAATTGGAACAGGGTGACATTGTAGAAATTCTCCATAATGAAAAACAAAAGCCAAACCGTAAATGGATTGATATGTGCAAAACAACCTTTGCAAAGAGTAGTATTCGAAAATATTTGAAAGAACATGGCGGAATGATGGATAAGATGTTATTACGATAGGGTAATATAAAAGCCTTCAGGATTGAAGGCTTTTGAGTATATACTCAAAAAAATTAATTTAATTGTGGGTTGAAACTATTTGAAACAAAATCTGCCAAATCTTCACTTGTTAATTTCTGAGTATAGATTGCCAAGTCGATTGACTGGTAATACATAATCAATATAGGGATCTTATTTTCACCTTGTATATACCCGAATAATAACCAACAGTCTTTTGATAAATGATTGTTTAGAAACTCTGTTATTCTAGATATTCCAAGAGATGCATCTTGACCCATATTTGTTTTAGTTTTACATTTTGCCTCTGAATGGAATAATTCTGGCGGTAAAACTCTCTCAATGGAAATAGAAATTTTTACTTTTCTATCATTATTTATTGAGATAACACCGGAAAAAGAAAGATTGTTTATTAATTTTTTAAAAAATAATCTCCATTGATCAGAGTTACTTTCTAAAAAAATTTCTTTAGAAATTGGTAATTTCATTTTACTCATATTATTTTTTTTTATTGATTAAACTATATCAAATTTAGTACTTTTGTCAACAAAAAAACACTCCAAGGTGTTCTTTTTATTATTTAGTGGTCCCGAGTATACATTATTTGAATACTTCACAAAACTCCATATATCTCCGCTACAATTGCGTAATCTTGAACGGTGTGTAGAGACATTTAATTGGTAATATTTTAAATATCTTGTTTAAAGTTATTTCTACCCCAATTCCAACTCTCACTACCTCTTTTTTCGCAAAATAAAACCACCAATACCACCAGCCCCGAAAGGCATAACTAAAATATCTCTTTTATCGCCTTCTCTGCCTTCCATTCTCTTTTCCAAAGCAATAAAAGAACCAGAACAAGTTGGATTGCCGTGTTCTATAGATACTTCCTTAAACAATTCTATATTATGCATTTTTTCTATGGTTTCAAGAAGCTTCGGGTTTGGTTGATGTGGAACAATATCATAATCAGATAATTGTATTCCAAGACTTTCCGCCACTAAACTTGGAACCTGTGATGCTTGCTCCACAACATCCCTACCATTCATTTTCCACACACCACCAATCATTCCGAGCGACTCCTCTGGTATTGTTGAGTCAGTAGCAAAAACATCTGCAAGTTCATACAGCCCACCATTATCATCGTTTGACCATAAAGACACAGAGACAGCATCAGAAAATAGAGCTTTAACATTTCGGTCCTCAACCATTTTTGTAGACCAATCTTGAGTGACATAAACAGCATAAGTGCTTTTCGGTTTATCTTTGAACCACTCTTTCATTTCTTTAATACCTATTGCAACACCTCCACAGCCATAACTACAATCTCTTATCTCAATATTATCTAGACCAGAAGCAGAAGCAAACTTATGTGTGAGTGATACCTCATCAGTGACACCATCAACAGTTATAGGGTTTGTTGTTCCAAATATGACTTTTATTTTATTCTTATCAATACCTGTTTCAACAAGGAGCTTATCAAAACACTCTAGTGAAGCAATAACTGGTGCGTTTTCTTTATTCTCCCAAGAATGACCTTGTTTTTTACCTGTCTTTTCAAACACCCACCCAGAAGGAAGATTGTATTCTTTTTCAATATCCTGATTAAGGATAACTTGTTCACCAAACTTATGCTTCATTCCAATTAGATTTATATTTTCTATATTCATATATTTTCATCAAGAAAGTTTTTTAAGACAACAAAATCTTTTGTCTCCTTGTTGTAATGATACGTAGTTATACCAACCGATTCTGCTGATCTTACTGCATCTTGATTATGTTCAAAATAAATAACATCTGATGATTGCCAATTGTACTGCTCCAATAAAGTCTTGAAATATATCGGGTCTGGTTTGTCTGGATTATGTTTCATTGAAAATACTGGATATGGAACTGAATTGAGTCCAAATTGAACCATCTGCTCATCATTGGCATTAGTCGCAATAAGTTTCGGATTTGGATAGGTTTCAAGCAACTCAAAAAGTTCTTTGAACTGCACATATTCTCCTGACTCATTTTGAATAATTGCAGTATTTACTGCATCTACAAGTATTGTTTTCATATTATGAAAGTGGTGCAAATAATTGCTTTAGTTCCACATATTTTACAGGGTCGAGTAATGCCTCATAGAGTTCTGGAATGATTTCACGCTCCATAAACTTTCTATTGCGTGCCATTTGAAGGAACTCATCAAACGACACTGGTTTCAAATCAATTTTCTCTCCGCCATCAAGTGATTGCTCTGATACCTTTTTACAACCCTTTGCGATAAAGAAATATACAACCCAATCAATCTTTGATGCAGGATGTTCTGACTTCCAGAGAACATATTCAGATGCTTCATATCCTGTTTCTTCAAGAAACTCTCGTTTTGCTGCTTCAAAAATGTCTTCACCCTCATCAACTCGACCGCCACATGCTCCAATGAACGAAGTCTTGCCTGGTTGTTCTTGTTCGGTGAGTAAAATAGTTCCATTATCAAGTACTGGAAATACAACAACTGTATCTGGTCGTTTTAGTTTCTCAAAAATCTTTGTCGACCCATCATACATTGGTTGTTGCCATTGAAAAACATCAAAGATTTTTCCTTTGTATGTGCATTCAGCATGTTCTGGTATTGGTTGACTTGATTGTGGTCGTGTGATTTTCATAAATATATTCTACCATTTTTTACCAATTATTCCAACTAAAATCAGTTCATAAAAATAACTTTTTATGCTATATTTCATATGTTCACCCACTATAGTTTAAGTTCCTCAACTCTGCACAAAGGGCATTTTTCGTTTGATTTGCGGGTATTGACGGGTAGTCAAGCTGCCACAAGTCAAACCGCCTCATGCGTTTTGAGGAATAGTGGGTGAACCAGTTTGGCTATCCATCTGTATAAAGTCACTACATTTAGATACCACTGATTTATTCATATAGCGTTCACCTATATCATGAATCATGATCAACCACGGGATTGGGTTAAAATAAGTCACAATCTCACAAGAGCAACTATCAACAAGTTTTTTAGTGATTTTGCAGGGTATGGAATCGTACTTGCAGTAGTATCATTTCTTTACCAGTTTGTAGACAAGACTCATCATTTCGACATTTGGTTTGTATTAGTTGCAACACTTGTTGTAAGCTCCCTATATAGCCTACTATTTTACAGTAATGGTAGAAGTGCTATCGAATCAGAAAAGACTATTGAAATGCTCAAAGACTATGTTCACTAATGTGGACTTTTTTGATTCTCGTTGTTATTACGCTGTATTAACAACGAGAAGGATCATGCATTATTTTTGCATTATTAAATGCAGCGTTACCCTGTTTTTTACCTGTATTAACAGCTATGTATTCCCATTTATTTCCCATAACTAACTGGGAATTGATAGCGTTTTTCTAGCGTTAAATAACACTAGCGATAACAGTTCTTTAGCAGTATTAACTGCTACGAGCGATTAATAAATAACTCAAAATCTGCTATATTTAACTCATGAAAGGACGTAAAACCTATGGACCAAGGTTTACTATTTTGCAACGAGCTCAATTGTTGGAGAATACCAAGATATAACCAATCGATCGCAAAGATCGGTATTTTATCGATAACTGGAAACTTGAAACTTTATGGACATCAGAAGGGTTTCGAAAAAACTTTACTGATCGTGCCAAGCGAGTACAAAACCTATTAGAAATACCGAATCTTGCCCCGGAGCAAGACCTCCTCTCAAAAAGGTCTGTATTTGTTCCAAAAAGGCTCCATATGGGCGTTAACTCACTTTACTTGTATCAATATGCCGAAAACGCGAATAAGCTTGAAAAACTGATATATACAAACTTTCTAGTTCCATTTAATTGGTCATACAATTTTTATCCTTTCATCGAATATTTTATTCTTTACGGAAAACGAACGGATATTTCAATCAGACCAAACCCAAAACAACTTGAACTTATCTTAAGTAGACATAAAGAGCTCGGAAGAAACTCCTACACAAAGTCTGATATCAGGTTCTTATTGCAGCAGGTACGTCTGATACTTGGTGCTACCAATAACCGTTCCACTAAAAGAATGACTGAAAAAGTTCACGCTATTGAACCAGTTTTGCAGGCAAAGTTAAGCGATGAAAGACCTCCACGAAATCCTGTTTTGAAGATACTTTGCTTTGATGTATATAACGATATGCCAACAGACGTTAAAGACTATTTGAGTGATGATGAAAAGAAATACGATCAATTTTTAAAAGCTCAAGTACCCAATCTTGTTGATAGTTATAATGATTTTTTTGAAAAAGAAATTGGATCAAAATACAAGAAATCTTTATCTGATAAGCAGGCATATTTGGCGTTAAGAAGGCATTATTCTGAGTACAAAAAGATATCATCTCTATAGAATCATTTTACGTTTTTTAAACTGAACAACGACTTTTTCATAAACTCTATACTCATCACATGAGATAGGGTTTTTCTTTATCTCTAAATACTGGGAAGCAAAAAAGACGTATCAATTCTTCTTCCCAGTATTGATATGTCTTTTTTGATAGAGACTTTTTAGTACAACATCGGGATCATGACGACCTATAAAGTCACCCTGATGAAAATAGGACAGAAAAACAAATATCACATTGTTATAGGTTGAGGTCGCGGTGGACGAGGCGACCAAAGAAAAAAGAGTAATGAGCGTCTATGGGAACAGGGCGACCACCATAGACATCGCTATAAACCTCATTACATGGGTAAACCCGCTCCGTTGCACATAAGAAACTCTGGCTGAGAAAATGCGAATACTTCTCAGTTTTCGATTCGAGATCACGCTGTGGCTCCATACCGAAATAGTCCAAATCAATGTGGTTAGCTTTGCTTTTTTACAAGCGAGGCTTGTTCTCCTGTACACCACCCGAAATAGTCAAATCTATTAATCTTTATGTTTACTAATCAACAAACTGAACAAATCAAAAGAATCTTTCTTGAAGATTTTGGAGTAGTAATAACAGACCTCGAAGCACAAAAACGAGCTGTTTTTTTGATTGATAATACTAAAGAACCCTTAGACAGAATAATGATTAAGATGAAAATTGAGGAACTACTTTTTATTGAAAAAAACTCTACACTTGCTCAAGAAGAAAATATAGTTAATAATCTAGCTTTATATTTTGTATCACTTGCTCGAAGTATTGATGGACTAGACGGATAATAATAGAGTCGGCTTTTATTAAACGACTTACTAAGCTAATATAAGATTATGAAATATTCTCGCAAAAATAATGATTTAGATTTGAGGAAACGAGCACTAATATATGTTCGTGTATCTACTGATAAACAAGCAGACAAAGGAATAGCAATACCTACTCAAATAGACGCCTGTAAGGCAAAAATACAAGCACAAGGGCTTGTATTCGATGAAAACTATGATTTGTATCGTGACGAAGGACTCACAGGTACAGAGATGTCAAAACGTGTCGGACTCCTTTCTCTTTTGAATCGATGTAAGCAAGACAAAACCATAAAAGCAGTTTTTACTTATGAGTTAAGTCGGTTATCTCGTGACCAATATGACAGTGCATACATCAGAACAGAATTGAAGAAAAAGAATATATCAATTATTTCTGCAACCGAACACATTACCGATGACCCTATGGGTGATGCAATGGCTGGAATATTATCTGTAGTGAATCAATTATCATCTGCCCAAACAGCACAGCGAGTATCAGACAACATGATGAACAAGGCTGTTCGTGGCGACTTTCCAGGTAAAGCTCCTTTTGGATATATCAATAAACAAGAAAAAGCTACAACTGGTCGAGTAAAAGCATGGATAGAAATTGATCCTATGGCAACAAGTTGGGTTGTTAAATCATTTGAATACTATGCAAGCGGTACCTACTCTCTTGAGAGTTTAGTAGAAAAACTAAAGAATGAAGGTTTTCCTGAATATAAACTCCGAGGAGGAAAACTTTCAAAAGGATTTATAGCAAAAATGCTTACCAATGATTTTTATATTGGTAAACTAACGTGGGCAAACTATCAAGGTAAAGGAAATCAAGAAATATTTTTAGATGAATCATTGTTTATACAAGTACAGCAAATGCTCAACATAAAGAATAAGGGCGCAAGCAGGACCAGAAAATATTCATCGTTTACAAAGGATGTTTGTATTTGTGGTGAATGTGGTAGTCGCATGACGATTGAAAAACACACAACAACTGCTAACAACACTGTTACTTACCTCAGGTGTATAAAAGCACGCCAAGGAAAAAAGGTGACCTGCTCACAAAGCTATGGATACGAAAGCGCCTATATTGATCAAATTGGGGAAATAATAAAAGATATCCATATTCCAAAACGAATAATAGACAAGGTAAAAGAAAAGATAAAGCAGCTCTTTGCTGACGAGGACAAGTTAAATCATGCAACACGTGATGATATACAAAAAAGACTTGAAAAACTTCGTATAAAGAAAAAGAATGTAGTTCATATTCTTCTTGAAAAAGAAAATCCTACTGAAAGTGATAAAACTATTTTTGAAGAAACTCGACGAGAAATAGATATTGAGGAAATACATCTTGTTACTGAACTTGAAAAATCCCAGAATAGAATGGCCGATATGATGAGATTGGTTGATCTTGCTTTATCGTTGGCTACTAATGCTCACAGTGCGTTTAAAAATACAAAAGACGATCAACTTCGTGGACTACTAACTCGAACACTTTTCAAGAAAATTGAAATCAAAGATAAGAAAATAGTCCAGTTCGAGCTCAATGCTCCACTGGACTACCTTCATGCGACTCAATTTCGTAAATCATCTACTCTTATTCCGTTCGAACAAGAGGTTGTTTGTGGACTCTAGGAGATTCGAACTCCTGACCTCCTCAGTGCAAGTGAGGCGCTCTACCAACTAAGCTAAGAGCCCAAGGCGAACCTTATCAAACCAAGATAGTCTTGGTAAACCAATGAAAACTCATTCGGTTTTTTGGTCCGCTTGATACAGTCTGTGGTCACTGGCAACCAGGCCACAAATAATATCGAACAAAAGAACAATCCATACTAAGTATAAACAAAATTATATTCCTTGCAAGAGATTGTTCGTACAAATAATAACTATACACGATTGTTATTTTTGGTCAAGGTCACCAGTGATTATTTCAAAAAATGCTTTCCACGGAGATTTTTGTGGTATGCAAGCGCGAATCGATGTGCCTCGCTATTGGCAAGGAGAATCTCTCTTTTATATTTTTTAATAATTTGTTCATTCCCGATAATTCCTTTTGCACGGTGACGATTATCTTTTACTACCGCGACCAATGCTGTTGTTTTTGCGATACCAAGTTCGTGTAATATCTTCTGCGCAAATCGATAATGTGTCTGTCCCCCGTCAATAACAATAATATTTGGGTAGTTCCATTCTGTATGTGAAAATCGACGACGGAGAACTTCTGCAGTACTTTCCAGATCATGAATGGTACCCTCTGCAATACTTTTGATTTTAAATTTCCGGTAACTGGACTTGTCTGCTCGTCCATTTTCGATACATACCATCACTCCTACCATATTTTTCCCCGAGAGATGGGCAATATCATACGCCTCAACACAAGAGGTAGTTTCGGGTATATCTTCATAAAAATCACGCTTGATCAAGGAAATATCATTGATATGTTCTAGCCCAAATATTTTCTGTTTTACTCCATGTGCCTGTTCAAATTCTAATTTTTTTGCGTACTGATTCATTTGTTTCTTCATGTCACGAATAATTCCCTTTTTATTTCCTTTCAAAAATTGAGTAATATATCGAATGGTATCCATGTATACTGATCGGGCATCATCAGTAGTATGTTCTGGAGAGAGTTTCAATTGTTGATAAAATCGATCATGAGTTGGATTAATACTCTTTAGGTCACGATACGGAAATAGTTTCCGTAAAATATGCAACCCTGCGAGGAGCTGAGTATAGCTGGGAAACGGACCAAACGTGTTTTTAATTTTTACCGGTATTTGATCCATTTGTTTCTGAATTGACAATGTTCTGCCTCGAATAATTCCAATTCGCGGGAAATCTTCATCAGTAATTACGATATAGGCAAAGCTCTTGTTGTCTTTTTCTTTTACATTATATCGAGGTTGAAATTTTTTGATCAAGTTCGCCTCGAGAATAAGCGCCTCGAGCACAGTGTCTGTTTCTGTATAAGTAACTGTTGTAGCAATCGTAACCATGTCCAAGATACCTGGTCCGCGTGTCTGGATCAAGTCTTTTGAAAAATAGCTGCGCACACGATCGCGCAAACTGGTTGCTTTTCCGATATAGAGAATTTCTGTACCTTTTTTGAAAAAATAAACACCTGAATTACTAGGAAGATTTAGTTTTTTTAAATCTTGACTTTTCATTGTATAAATGTTACATTACTTTTTGAAATAAATCAAATTGATCATTTTAAAAAACATATTTATGACAACACAAACAATAATTTTAATTGGATTATTTATTTGCCATTTCTTAGCAGATTATACACACTTATCAAATACTTGGATGTTAAACGCAAAGCAATTAGGGAAGCCGTTATTCCCAATATTTACCCATTCCGGGGTGCATACAATATTAATGTTTCTATTTTTAACATTTTTTATTAATGATTTAGGGTTAATATTGAAGCTATCACTATTCCAATTAGTAACACATTTTTTAATTGATACCTTGAAAGGAAGGATGAATAACTGGTTCCCTTCACTTCAAAATTCTAAAAATAAATGGCATTGGATTATATTTGGTTTCGATCAATTATTACATTCAATTATAATAATAATTATGTCTGTTTATGCAATTGTATAATGTAGATCATTAAAAGCCATCCATAGGATGGCTTTTTTTAAAACAACTTAATCACATCTTTTACCGTAACAAACACCATGAGTGCCAATAGCAACATAAACCCAACCCCGTTAATCCATTGAACAACGACTGGTTTTATCTTTCGTCGTGTGATCGCCTCAATGAGTACGATCACCACTCGCCCACCATCAAGCGCTGGAAACGGAATCAGGTTGAGCACTGCAAGATTCACAGAAATCATTGCGGTCAGCATAATCACATATACTGCACCAATTTTTTGCGCATCACCAACCACGGATACCAATCCAACAGGCCCCGTGAGATTTTCAGTTCCTGTTTTTCCGGTGATCAGCTGCCAAAACGCGTGTACTGTTTGCGTGGTGATTGATACCGTATTCATGAACCCTGTTCGCAGGGCTTGGAAAAATCCTTCTCGGTAAAAACCAACCTGGTCTAGGGAAACACCAATCACTGGATACTCACCGGATCGTGATGGAATAATCAACAAATCACGAGCAGGGTCAGTACCTTTTTGGATCTGTATATGCACTGGTGTTGCTTCAGGAGTTTTACGTATCGTGTCGGTAAATTTTTCTGTAGTGAGATTATCACCGGTTAATACTGTATCAAGTGATTCTACCAATGTTACCGTGTCCCCTGCCACCATTCCTGCAGTCTCTGCAGGTGATCCAGGAACAACTGATAGGATAGTTAATTTTTTATCCGTTACCTGGTCGGAATTAGCAACACCAGAAACTGCGGTCGGTGCACCAACCATTAATGCGCCAGAAAATAACACCCACGCCAAGATCAAATTCATCGTAACACCGGCAATCAATACCAAGATTTGCTGCCACCATGGTTTTGCGCCCATACTGCGATGATAATCAGGATCTGCGGAACCGTTTTCCAACGAATCCTCGCCATAAATTTTTACAAATCCACCAAACGGGATCCAGTTCAAGGTATAATCGGTTCCATTACGTGAGAATAGTTTCTTTGCACGTGGTGGAAACCCCATACCAAATTCATCGACACGAATACCGAAAAATTTTGCAACAGAAAAATGCCCCAATTCGTGGACGAAGACGAGAACTCCCAGTATGAGAAGAAATAAAATTACAGTCATGAGAATGAAAACCAAGAAAGTTTTTTCAGAATGCCGAAATCAACAAGACTCGAGAAAATTATCGAGACATAATGAAAAATTTTCTTTGTTGTAATAAATTAAATAAATTGAATAAATATTATACAGTCATAATATCTGCTTCTTTTTTCTGAAAGAGATCTTCCATGACTTGATTTGCTTGTTCGACCATTTTTTGCAATTCTTCCTTTGCGCGGAATTTATCATCCTCGGCAAATTCGCCGGCTTTTTCTTGTGCGTCGATGTCTTTATCAACTCGTTGTCGCTCTAATCGCACCGATACACGCGCTTCTTCGAGTTTTTCTTTTACGAGTTTTACGACACTGCGTTTTGATTCCTCGGTTAATTGCGGGATACTCGCTCGAATTCCATTACTATCAGAAATTACCGAAAGTGGAAGCCCTGATTGTTGCAATGCTCGCTCGATTTCTTTTACCGCATTTTTGTCCCAAGGTGAGATACGGAGTACCCGCGCCTCCTCAATAGTAATCGAAGCAATGTTTTTAATCGGTTGGAATGACCCATATGATTCAACCATCACCGAATCAATCAACGCAGGGTTGGCTCGTCCAGTTGAAATTTGTGAGTATTGTGTTTTCAACCAATCCTCAATTTTTGCAAATTCTGTTTTTGTTTGTGTGAAATTGTATGCCATATACTTTGGATAGTATCATAATCAACTTAATAATACAAAAATTATTTCTTCCCAAATTCTGGCAACATCATTGCAATATACTCGATAATATTTTTCATAGGAAAACCAGTCTGCCCTGCCCAACCACGCGCAGCACAAATCGCCTCGAATGATTCTGCAAATTGAACACTTCTCTTCTTTGAAAACAATGCGTATAATGCCGACTCGACCTGGTCAAAAAATTGGTGAACCTCATACGGTTGGAGTGATGTATCCTTGTCACGAGATTTTACCAATACCTCGATCATATCCAGTCGTGATGCTACGCTGGCTAATAAAAACTGACGAATGGGAAGTAATTGATTATCTGACGAAGTAGCCTGAGAACGAATTGTTATTACTCGTGAATATATTGTAGGAAGAATAACCGTCTGTGATGGGACGATAACAAAAATATGCACGTTATCAGCAGGCTCTTCCAATGTTTTCAGGAATGCTTGCTGTGCCTCAATCCCAAAACGTTCTGTAGCCAGCACGAGAAATTTCCCCGAGGTTTTTTGTGCGAGTGATGACCGTAATTCACGAATATCATCAACTCCTAACTTTTCATATCGATAATCCACCCATTGGTATGCAGAAAAAGAGTTATTAAAAAACTCTCGCAGTTGCTGTGTTGAGGTATCAATATCCCCGAACATCAGGTATGCGTGATGGAGATGTTGTGGATCGAGATTCATACCGTCAGTATAGCATAACAAAAACCGTATTAAAACGGCTTTGAAATTAATGCACGATTGTATTGATCAAGATGGTTCAACGCTATACCAATTCCACGAACTACAGCGAACAGTGGCTCTTCTGCCAAAATACATTTCACCCCAGTGCGTCGATATACCAATTCGGTAAGGTTGCGTAATTGTGATGATCCACCAGTCATAACAATCCCTGTATCAATAATATCAGATGCAAGTTCAGGGAGAGAATCTTGTAATACAACTTTTATCGCCTCGATAATCTGTCTAAGTTCCCCGTCAATCGCTTCCACAATTTCATTGGTATTAATAGTAACTGATCGAGGAAGACCAGAAATATAATCTCGCCCTTTTACCACCAACTCTGTAGGGTCTTCTACAATAATCGCAGAACCAATTTTTATTTTTATTTTTTCGGCAGTTCTATCACCGATTGCGAGGTTGTGTTTTTTCTTGAGATGAACGGTAATTGCGTGATCAATTTTGTTCCCTGCACATTTTACCGAGGTACATGCCTGAATTGACCCAAGAGAAATCACCGCAACATCAGTGGTCCCACCACCAATATCAACAATCATATGACCAGTAGGCTCATTAATAGGAATTCCGGCACCAATTGCTGCAGCGATCGGTTCGCGCACGACATGAGCTTTTTTTGCTCCAGCTTTGATCGCTGCCTCGACAACTGCCCGACGTTCTGTGGAAGTAACCCCTGCAGGAACTGATATCATTACTTCTGGTTTGATAAATGACCAGAATCCCATCGATTTTTTGATAAAATGCGACAACATCGCCGTCGTCATACGGTAATCCGCAATGACTCCGTCGCGCATGGGGCGATGTGCAATAACCCTGTCAACCGTTTTCCCGAGCATTTCTTGGGCATCAGCACCAATGGCGAGAATTTCGTGGTCGTGTTCCGTAATTGCTACTACAGAAGGCTCGTTCAACACAATCCCTTTTCCAGGAATATATACCAGGGTATTTGCAGTTCCCAGGTCAATACCAAGTTTTGGTGAAAGTATACTCATAGGGTGGAATTTAGCATAGAAACACTTTTTTGGCGAATGGTTGACAGTGACTTCATAAAGTAGTATGTTGGAGAAAAAATATTGTACATTTAAATAAAAATTAAATACTATGAAAAATAAAATTATTACAATAGTTATTTTTTGGTACCATCAATTACTAAACTGGTGGTCATTAAAAAACACTGGTAATCAGTCAGGTTTTTATGTAACCCTAAATGGAGTTGAATATCTTTTAAATAGAAAAGATATTATTTCAATCGAAATTCTAAAGGACGAATTTCGAGAAAAAAAAGATTTTCTGAGATCGTCTCGAGATTCATCGAGACTCTTAGGAAAATACAAATTCTGTAATCAATTAAAAAATTCGTATGTCATTTATTTTACAGATGAAGGACATATAAAATTTTTAATAAACAGTTACTCTAGGGGTTTTATTGAAGAAGATTACCAAGATGCTCTCGTGCATCTAAATTTAAAGTTCATTTCTGGAGAGTCTTTCAGAAATAAATTTTATATACTAGAAAGAATTTAAAAAAATAATAGCAATACATAATTTATGTATTGCTTTTTTATTTATAATTAAACTATATCTTGAATCGGTCCATATATACACTCATTCCTGTTTGTGTAGACTGCCCACATTCGATCACCATAGCAATAGTGCCATCATTCACCTGGGTACCAGACAAATCCGACTGATTCCATTACCCCACGTAAAATTGCCCTATTTCTCTTTTGTTCATCTGTTATTAATTCTGAAAACATTTTCGTGTTATTAAATCCAAAGCCAGACTGTGCAGGTGTTCCCATATCAAGAAATTCTTTTGTAAACATGTCTAGTATCTGAACATCTACAGCACCGCCACAATTATGATTCGCAAGTGGTAGTGGTCTTGCAACTAATAATCCTGTTTGATTGTCCCAAAAAGTTGCATCTCTATCTGGGAATTCTGCTTGTATTTTTTTGTAATCCCTATCCCAACGTTTTTGTTGTTCTTCGATACTTCGTACTCCTTCGATAATATATAACGCAAGATGACTAGGGAGTAGTAAACTCGCCTCATGAAGCATTGCAACTACTTTTTTACGAAGAAAAATATTTTTATCTGCAACAATTAATCTACTCGTTTGTTCAACAAGAAAAAGCGGGTCATTATTTTCCTTAATGATTACATCCTGCCATGCAGATTTTGGAAGTGTTTTCGTGATTTGATTCATACTCTCCATTTTACCATATTTTATGCTATAGTCACCCTATGTACATCGTTGATGTTATCCCACTCCAAAAAGGTATTCCGCGCGACACCTTGTCGTATTTTTCTGCGCGACCAATCCCACTGGGATCTGTTGTCGATATTCCCCTGCAGTCTCGAACTATTACTGGAATTGTTATTGCACAACATGAAGCCAGAGATATCAAATCATCTATCCGCAGTGGTACTTTTTCCCTGAAATCGGTTAGCCGTGTTCATACTGATATTTCTTTTCCAAAAAAACTCCTCGAGGTTATCGCAACTATGAGTACTACCACCCTAATACCTGCAGGAACGCTCGTGGCGCATTTTTTTTCTGGCGAGACACTTGATTTTTTTGTACACCACACACTCTCGGAAAAGAACGCTGCTGATATGCGTATTATCAATCTCTCTCAAGAGACACGTTGGAATTACTACCTCACCCTGGCAAATGAAGGATTGCAAAAAAATAGTTCAGTTGTCATCATTGCACCTACCGCCCTGGAGGTTGCGGAACTTGAAACATTCTTGAAACACCATCATGGCGATCGCGTGGTCGGTTTGCACGGAAACCTTTCTGAAAAAAAGAAAACCGATGCATATCAAAAAATAATGACCGACTCCCAGTCGTTACTCATCTGTACTACTCCATCTTATGCAATTATTCCCAGAAACGACTGTGGAATTATTATTTTTGAATCCGTTAACTCTCCGTATTATGTTAACTCGTTTCAAGGAACCATCGATTATCGAGTTATCCTCATGGCGTTATGGGAGGTACTTGGTGGTGCACGATATCTGGGAGACGGGTTTATCAGTAGTCAGGAACAAGTCCTGATCGACCGACGAATTGCGTTCCTCGAACGATCAGAGGATATGTTGAACCAACAAACAAAAATCACCATTGTCAAAAAAGATACTTTTTCTGATCCAGAATATCAATCAGCTCTTTTTTCAAAAAAAATACTTGATTATATACGCACCTGTATTGAACATAACAAAAAAATATTCATCTATGCCGCGAGGAAATCAATTGCAACAATTACCGTGTGCCGAGATTGTGGATTCACGGTGCGTTGTCCGAACTGTCATCAGGGTATGCAGTTGATCAAGAAAAATCCACTTTCTGAACATGACCGCGTGTTTTCTTGTAGTGTGTGTCGTACAGAATCCCCAGCGATGAATCGATGTCCAGAATGTTCTGGATGGAATATTATTCCACTTGGGATAACAACTCATGCTCTTGCAGAAGAATTAACGAAATGGTTTCCTGATACTCCCATGTATCAAAGCACGAGTGATCTCACTAAAACCGATCCTGCTTGCAAAAAAATAGTAACGACATGGGAATCAACAGGAGGAATTTTGATTGGAACACAGAAGATTGTTCCCTTCTTGAGAAATGTTGACGTATCCCTGATTGCATCTTTTGAACACTGCGTGAGTATTCCCCATTACGAAACAGAAAATTCCCTGGTATGGATGATGTGTAAAATTTTAGAAAAAACACGAGATCAATTCATTATACAAACAAAATACGCAGACTACCCCATTTTAGAATCACTTTCTCAGTACACATTGATTCCATGGTTACAAGATGATATGCGTCTGAGGAAAACATACCATGTTCCCCCATTTGCAACGATGATCACCGTGGAACTGTCTTCAATTTCTCGAAAAGATCATCTTTCTGCAAAAGAGTATCTGAAAAAAGGTGCACAGTCGTTCCCACACACTATTCAATCTCAATTTTTTGAACACTCACAAACCTACACACTCACGATGCAGATCACACTCATGAACAAGTCAACAATCTCCACACAAGAAAAAACACGACTCCATCAATTCCTCCAAGGGATTCGTACCCATGGAACGGTCACTATCGATGGTCCATGGATTGAATAAATAGTTGCATTATATTTATAAATATGATATTCTTTTCCCATTATGGCACTGAATGTAAACATTAAACGAAATAATAACGAAAACGCCGGTGGTGTTTTGCGCCGTTTCCAAAAAAAGGTTCGTATGGCTGGCTTTTTACAAGTAGTTCGTGGTAACCGATATTTTAACCGTGATCAGTCAACATTAAAAACAAAACGTTCTGCACTCGTTCGTATCAAGCGAACCTCAGAATTCAAAGCAAAAGAAAAAGCAGGCGAAGTAATGGCAGACAAATAGTCTGTTTTTTCTTTGGTTTTTTTCTGGTATACTCAACCCACTATGACAAGCAAAACCCTTTCAGACAACTTAGTAATCACAAACGAAACTCGGATAAACATTCCTGTGATTCCTTTTGTTGAAATTAAAAATGCAATCCTTGGAAAAAAATATGAACTTTCTCTCGTATTTCCAAACAAAAAAACTGCAACAGAACTCCATGAAGATTGGAAAAACAAACCAGGACCGGTAAATATTCTGTCGTTCCCTATCGAGAAAAACGTCGGTGAGATTTTTATTTCTCTCCATCAAGCAAAAACAGAGTGTGAGAAATTTGACCGAAAGTATGATAACTATGTCGCTTTTCTCTTTATTCATGGATGTGCCCACTTGAAAGGCTACACACACAGTAACGCCATGGAAGTATACGAGAAAAAAATCAGGAAAAAATTTGGTATTTAATTTTTTTATGATAAAATAACAAGTATTACTATGATGCCACAATCTCCATCCATTATTGCAGGAATCGACATGGGAAGCACCACTACTCGCGTCATTATTACCGAACATACAGCACCCGGAACAGCTCCTCGGGTTATTGGTATTGGAAAAAGTGAAACCACAGGAATCACCAAAGGGTATATTGTTCATGAAGAAGAAGCAACCAGGTCGCTCGTTGCAGCAATCCACCAGGCAGAAACAATGGCAGGAATAAAAATAGAGCGGGCATACGTTGCAATCGGAGGAGTAAGTTTGGAAACTTATGAATACCATAGTACCCATACTATTAATCGTAACGAAATAACCCAAAAAGACATCGCTCATATTATTAATACGATTAATGAAGATTTTCTGAAAACACACAAGAATACTTCAATCCTTCATACAGTACCTCTCCGATATCTCCTTGATAATGAAGAACTCTTTGCTGATCCTATAGGATTGATAGGAGAAAACCTCACTGTTTATTGTACGATTACTGCATGTCTCGCTCAGCATCGTGATGGGTTGATTTCTGTAGTAAGTCGCGCAGGGATTGATATTGTTGATATTATTGCATCACCAATAGCAGCCAGTGTGGTAGCCCTATCAAAAAGAGTTCGCACAGCTGGTGCTGGACTTGTCGATATTGGATCTGAAACGCTCTCTATTTCACTGTTCGAGCAAGATGCATTAATTCATACTGTAGTAATTCCTTGCGGTGCGAGCCTTATCACGAACGATCTTGCTTTGGGATTGCAGATCTCTCTGGAAGATGCAGAAGCAATAAAATTTGGCAAAGAAAAAAGCCCCGTCTCAAAGAAAAAAGTTCAAGAAATTGTCGAAGCGCGCATTATGGATATTTTGGAAATTATCAAGAAAAAACTCACCCTCTGGAACAAGGATCAGTTGCTCCCTGGTGGAATCACACTCATCGGTGGAGGAAGTCATCATGAACATATTGGGACCTATGTGCGGAATTTCTTGAAACTCCCCGTCACAGTCGCTCAACCAGAAAAACTCATTCCCAGCAAACGTGGGCTGGATGCTTCATGGTTTGCAGTATACGGATTGTGTTTTTTGGGAGATCAACAACCTCAGTATCGATCATCAGGAGTAAATTTGAAAAAACTTTTCAAGGATACCAAAGGAACTATTAAAGGATTTTTGGAACAATTCCTTCCATAAATTATCCTCATTTGTATTAATTAAAAAATCTGGTATAATGGGAAATCTATGCCTACAAAAAAAACCACAAAAACCGAATCAAAACCTACCTCTTCTGGAGAATTACAATCTCCAAAAGGTATGCAGGACATGCTTAATGAAAAATATTACCAATGGCAAGGTTTTTTTGAAAAGGCGCAAGAGGTTGCAGTCTATTATGGATTTGACCCAATCAAAGTCCCCCATATGGAAGATATTCGCGTATTCGAAAAAAGTCTCGGCACAGGTACGGATGCCCTGGAAAAAGAAATGTACACCTTAAAAACAAAAGGTGGTGATCAATTAGCACTCCGCCCCGAGGGAACTGCAGGTGTTATGCGTGCATATCTGGAAAATGGTATGCGTAATCTCCCACAACCGGTATCTCTATATTACAGCGGTTCATTCTTCCGGCATGATAAACCACAACGGGGTCGCTATCGAGAATTTCATCAGTTTGGACTTGAGATTATCGGTACCGAAAAAAGTATCGCTGATGCATTAATTATCCAAACATTCGTAAAAATCTTGGAGGAGGCAGGTTGTCCAAATATTATTGTCGATATCAACTCGATCGGTGACAAGGAATCACGCTCTGCATATCTGAAGGCACTTACCACATATTATCGTAAACATGTTAACCAGCTCCCTGCAATCGATCGTGAACGATTAAAAACGAATCCGTTGCGAATTCTCGATTCCAAAGATCCAAAAACAATTACCTTGAACGAGGAAGCTCCTGATTCAACTTCATACCTCACTCCGTCAGCAAAAAAACATTTCAAGGAAGTTCTGGAATATCTGGATGAAGCAGGTATCACTTATCGTATTAACAAATGTTTGGTGAGAGGTCTTGATTATTACAGCCACACCGTATTCGAAATTATCGAACAAAGTAATGATCCAGAAACCAACGGACTGGCACTCGGTGGTGGTGGTCGTTATGATGGACTGGGAAAAATGTTAGGATCAAAAAAAGATATCCCTGCAGTTGGTGCAGCGCTGGGTATGGATCGTATCATCGAATCATCGTGGTGCAAAAACCTGAAACCGCGTATTATGGGTGATGTAAAATTCTATCTCATCCAGCTTGGTTTCGAGGCAAAAATGAAAACATTACCAATTCTGGAAATCCTCCGTAAAGCAAAACTCCCGGTATACCAAGCAATCTCAAAAGACAAGTTGGGTGGACAATTAGCCCAAGCAGAAAAAATGAATGTTCCGTATGTTATTATCTTTGGTCAACGTGAAGCCATCGACGGAACCGTGATTATTCGTAACATGAAAGACCGTTCACAGGATACAGTAAAAATTGATGAGTTGTTGAATTATACTAAGAAGTTGAAATAAATAAAAAAACGCTCACAAGAGTGTTTTTTTATTTATTTCTTTAGATATTTTCGAATAGCAACCATACTGGATAGTGCACCCAGTGTGATACCAACCAATAAAAGGATAACAAACATCTGGATAAAATTATCTCCATAATATTTTACCAAGGAAAGTCCACCAAAGAAATCAATAGTGTATTTTGATAACCATAACGTTAATGGGAAAAGAACGATAATAGTAATTACTGCAGCAAAGAGCCCGGAGAGAATTCCTTCAACAATAAATGGTCCTTGGATATATTTGTTCTCGGCTCCTACTAATCGCATCACCCCGATTTCTTCTCGGGCACTATAGATTGCCATACGAATAGTATTCAAGGTAACAATGATAGAAATACTAACAAAGATAATGGTGAGAATAATACCAACTCGTTGAACAGTTCTCGAGAGATTGTTTAGTCGTTCGATAATTTCTTTATTCTGATTAAAGTTTACTTTTTCAATAATCGTCATTGCAGGCTGTCCCTCCAAAGTATCATCGCCGGATAGAAATTTTGCAATGGATTCGTATTGTCCAGAATCTTTTGCTTGAATATTCAATGTTGCCCCTAATGGATTAGTTCCCAGCTCGTCCAGTGCCTGAAGAGTAAGGTTGTCATTTTTGTGGCGTTCTTGAAAATTCTTGAGAGCATCATCTCGAGAAACATATTCTACGGACGCAACCTGCGGTAACTGTTCAAGTGAATTTTTCAAATCTAAAATCTGTGTTTCTGGAGCATTCGGATAAAAATAGGCATTAATATCAACCTTTCGTTCAATATTTGCGATAGTAAAAGAAAGGATTGCATTTACAAACAAGAGCGAACCAACGATCATTAATGTAATCGTCATCGTAAGTACTGAAGCAAAAGAAACAAATGTATTTCGGTAGAAATTGATAAGTCCCGATCGGACAATACGTTTCATATCACTAGTAATATTCATAAAAATTAAGATACTTTATGGTGATGAGCTGGATATACTCCAATTTTTTCATCGCTAATAATTCGACCATTTTCCAAGGTGATTACCCGCTTTCCAAGACTATCCACAACATGTTTATTATGGGTAGTTAATACAATAGTTGTTCCGAGGTCATTGATCTTCTTGAGAATTGCAATAACCTCTGCTGTTGCTACTGGATCAAGGTTTCCTGTTGGTTCATCTGCGATGATTAATTCTGGTTGGTTGATAATTGCCCGGGCAATTGCGAGACGTTGTTTCTCACCTCCAGACATTTCATGAGGAAAATCATACGCTTTGTGTGATAGACCAACTAATTCAAGAGCATAGGGCACATCAGTAGTAATATCTTCGTCACTGCGGCCTGCTACCTCCATGGCAAAGGCAACATTTTCATATGCGGTTTTTTGGGATAATAATCCGAAATCTTGGAATACAACACCAATCCTTCGTCGATGTTTTGTAACTGCAGCTCCTTTTAATTTGTGTACGTCTTGATCTTCAAAAAAAACAGTTCCCGAGGTTGGCTTTGTTTCTGCCAACAATAATCGAGTAATCGTTGTCTTCCCTGCACCACTATGACCGACCAGAGAAACAAATTCTCCTTGATCGATAGTCATCGTTATATCTGTTAGAGAACGATCTTTATCAGTGTAGTGTTTAGTAACATTGGTAAAGTAAATCATATACCTGACAGTATACCGCATATTCTATTCTTTGTGCAAGTTTTCTCGAATCAATCACTGTGCATAACTTGTATGTATCAAAAAACCAGATGACCGTCACCCAGTTTTCTGATACATTATTGAACTGATACAATGGTATACAGTGTGTCCCCTCTTGGGGTTGTTACTACGAATGACTCTCCTGACTTTTTTCCGAGGAGTGCACTCCCAATTGGCGAGGTTGTAGATATTTTGTTTACAGTTATATCAGATTCTGCATGAGATACAATATGAAATGTTTTAGGTTCTTCATTGTCTTTTTGTACCACAACAGTTGCGCCTAATTCTATCCGATCAGTCGCAGTTCTGGTAATAATTTCTGCTCGTTTTAAAAGTTGTTCAATATAGGTAATACGAGATTCGTTTTTTCGTTGTTCTGCACGTGCAGCTTGATACTCTGCATTTTCAGAGAGGTCACCTAATGCCCGCGCAGAAGAAACACGTTCACCAATTTGGTCGCGTTGTGTTGTTTTTCGATCATGCAACTCTGATTCGAGTTCTTGTTTTTTTTCTTTTGAAATATATTCTTTTTCCATAATTTCTTAATACTACCATTATTTTTAAAATAGCACTACTATTTATATATTTTTACGGTAATATATTTGTATTTTCAGTAATTCCCTCGTCAGTCGCCTCAATTCCAGTAATTTCAGAAACTTCTGGGGCATCTACAGGGGTTTTCGGGCTATTTCCAAGAAATTCCGGTTGTTCTGATTGGATACTATCAAGAAGATGGCGCATCACCCGTGATGCTCCAGTTTGATTTGTTGACGGAGCGCTTTCCATAACCACAACAAATGCATATTTTGGATTATCGCTCGGGAAAAAACCAGTAGTCCAAGAATTCATCAGTCGATTTCCCTTTCCAGTCTGTGCAGTACCTGTTTTTGCAGAAACTTGAACATAGGGAACATTCATAATTTTTGCTGTTCCACGGGTGACAGTCTGACGCATGGCATCATGAATAATTGAAAAATTCTTTTGATCAATTCCTAAAATTGTTTCCTTTTTTTCTGCTTGGCTCACATCATCTTTTGTGATATGAGGTGTTAATAATGTACCATTATTTCCAAGAGCAGCGACTGCACGGAGCATCTGTAACACCGAAACCTGAAAACCAAATTGCCCGATAGCAGAGTTATACGTATCTCCCTGTCTCCATGCATTATCTGTTTTAAATGCTTTCAGCTTCCATTCTGGTGAAGGGATTGTTCCTGGTTTATCGTTTTCCAAGTCAAATCCTGTCGGCGTTGCGATACCGAATTTTTTTACATACTGCTCTATTTTTGATATCCCAAGTGCCTGTTGATCGCGGTAACCTCCACCAATTGCATAAAAATAGGTGTTCACTGATTCTGCAATTGCAGTATAAATATTTGTTGGCCCATGACCACCCTTTTTCCAATCTCGAAAAATTTGTGGTTTTGTAGGATCGTAACGATTTGGAATTTCTACCTGCCCAGAACTGAAAATTGTTGTATCAGGTGTTACAATCTTCTCTTGAAGTGCACCCAATGCAATATATGGTTTCATAATAGAACCTGGCGTATATAACCCTGATACTGCTCGATTCAAATATACCTTCCTACTGTCATTAGCGTACCCAGAAATAATCTCCCGATTCGAACCTTGTGATAATATATTCGAATCAAATTCAGGGTAACTCGTTAACGCAATAATTTCCCCGGTTTGTATATTCATAAGCGCTCCTGCACCACCCTCAAAACCGCTAGACTCTGCAAGATCTTTGATTCCTGTATAGAGCACTTTTTGGATACGAGCATCAATAGTGGTAACAAAATTTTGTCCTGGAGTTGGCTCAACCATCATATTTTCACGGGTAATTTCTCCTTTCGCATTTACTTCAACTACCTTACTCCCATTTGTTCCAGAAAGGGCTTCATTAAATCGTTTTTCAATACCGCCCTTTCCAACAACACTTTCTCGCCAGAGAACTCCTGATTGATCTCGTGTCGGATATCCTACATAACCCAAAAGATGTGCAAAACCAGGCTCCGAAATATAAGATCGATACAAAAACGGATCGGTTTCGGGACCAGGAATATTCCACGCGAGTGGGACCATATTACGATCAAAAATTACTCCACGTTCAGAAAAAATAGGAATAGTGTCGAGTCTATTTTTCTCGCTTTGAGAGAGAAAAACCTCGTGTTGTGAAATCTGAACAAAACCTAACCGCAAGATAAAAATACATCCAATCATCATCAAGAACAATCCGACACCTCGGATTGTTCTTTTACTAATAGATTGTTCAATAACGCCTTCGAATTGTTGTGTGTTAAATCCTGGGCGGTTTTGAGAATCTAACAAAATCTGATCAGGGTCAATTGAAAAATAATATTTTTTTTTCCTTTTTTTTAAAAAATTAAATATCATAATGTGGGAAATTTTCTATGACGAGGAGTTTTGATTATATAATGAAACAATATTCCGAGAATCACAACACCTAAAAGTATTCCAGTATGCATACCGTGCATATACCAAGGAAGTGCTGGGTCAAAGAAAATAACATCAAACACTACGCCCAAGAAAAATAGTTCATAAAAATTTTTTAGAAAAAATATTGCAATAACGCTAAAAATAACAACCCACCAAAATGAAGTAACCATCCCTAAAAAGATAAGCCCGATTACTATACTCAATCTAATAACGAGATCCATAATAACGATTAAAATGCGTGAGGATTACGTATTTTATTAATAAGACTACTGATCACTGAGATAATAATAAATATTACCAGTGCGTAAAACACTACTGGATAAGAAAAGATAATGACAAAAACCGCAAGAAGCGCAACATACAATTTCAAAAAGAATGTTTCCCCAGTAGTATTAATATCTTTTCCTGAATCAACAACAATACTGGCTTTTTCTTCATCAAGAACTGCATTCACACGATCATCTCTATTATTATCAAGAGTTTGTTCATTCTTTGCGATGCGTAATTCTTTTTCTTGTTTTAATGATTCCCAGGTCGCCTTCTGAAAAATTCTCCATGAATCAATTTTTTTGTACCATGGGGTGGCGACATCTCTCACGGTGGTAGTAATTTTTTCTGTGGTTACAGACACCTTTTCTGGAACAGCATCACCAGTTTCAGCTAACACAAATGCTGCTGGCATCATAACCGCTAATAAAGTAACTATAATTGTGGTAATTTTTTTCATACTCTTTGGAGTATAGCAAATCAAATGCTACCCGACAAGGACTCGAACCTCGATTAACAGGACCAAAACCTGCTGTCCTACCATTAGACGATCGGGTAATAGAACGGTACTTAATAATCAAAATTATTTATTATTCTGTTATTAACAGGACCGCTTTTTAATTTTTTACTGCTTTCCTTACCCACCAAACGATCGGGTAATAAATGAACCTTAACAACATTGAGAATACAGTTCACACTCTTTTCTTATGCAGAATGAGATGTCTGCATATTACCCAAAATACCAATAATTGCAAGTTCCATCGGTATTTCAGGTATTGTTGATTGTTTCATCGCATCAACTACTTGTAAAAAATGCGCGAGCACCTTTGGGGTAATTACTTCCTGGTCAGAACAATTCTGCACTATTTCAATATGGTCAGTTGCGAGATCTTCGCGAGCTGCACGCCACAGCAAGGGGGCGTATTTGATATATAATACTATACGCATTGCGTGGATCAATTTCTCAGTAAAACTGACAATAATTTCACGATCACCTCCTGATACCGTGTGTATCAATGCAATTAACTCCTCCGTTTTTTTCTGTGAAAATAATTGTAAAAAATCATACACCAAATGGTCAGTAATGCGTAATCCAACACGTTCAATGTCGGCAAGTACAATTTCACTACCAGTAGATTGTTCACTTACTTGGTCAAGAATCACCAAGGCATCGCGGAATGATCCATTAGCACGATTTGCAATAAGCAATGCATGATCAAGACTGATCAACTTGTCCTCTGCTTTTGCAATATCAATAACCTGTTGTGCAATAATTGCAGCGGTTGGCTTTTTTAATTGAATTACCTGACATCGTGAAATAATCGTTGGAAGCACTTTATACAGTTCTGTTGTTGCGAACACGAACAGTACATGTTTTGGCGGTTCTTCGAGCACTTTCAACAATGCATTAAAAGCTTGTTTTGAAAACATATGTACCTCATCCAGTATATACATTTTATATTCTGACGAGAGTGGTAATGTATTTACCTCGTTAATCAAGTTACGCACATCATCAACACTGTTATTTGACGCTGCATCGATCTCATAAATATCGTGCGCATCAATTCCAAGTGATTTTGCAAAAATCCGCGCCAGGGTTGTTTTTCCAATTCCACGTGAACCAGTAAACAATATTGCATGCGGAACACGCCCAGACTGAATAATTGATTGCAAATATGCAACTGTGTCATCCTGACCACGAACCTGGTCAAATGTATTTGGTCGATATTTTCGATATAAGGCAAGGTGTGACATATAGGAGTTATTATATCAGATTTTGAGTAACAAAAAAAGACTTCCAATAGAAATCTTTTCAATATCAGTTAAGTGACTATGTGAATTTTACCTGATCTATGTAACATTGAAAAAGTCGCAAGACTAATATAACCTGAAACCCACTCAGTCTCATGTAAAACTTCGATAAAAATTTTCTCAGGTTCTGATATTCTTTGTTTAGCTATTCTTCTTTTACGAGTTGTAGTACCTATTGTAAAAATGGTACCTTCTTTTAATTTTTCCATAAAACAATTATTTTATTTTTTATATCATTTTTTTAAAAATTCGTCAACTATTTTTCGCACCGCTTCTTTATTTTTAGATTCCATCAATTGAATACGCAATTCTTTTGCTCCTGGAAATCCGGTTGCGTATGCCTTGTAGTGTTTTTTCATGACTGCAAAATTTTTTACATCACCCAGTAATTCATCAAATAATTCAGTATGTTCAATCATAACGCGCAATTTATCAGAAAAAGAAATATCTGAAATCGTATAGCGACTATCACCCATTATTTTTTTAGACCATTTGTTTGGTAATAGTCGCAAGAAAAAGTTTTGTTTCCATGTTCCCTTTTTCTTGATTGAAATTGTTTTATTAAAAATCCAAGGGTTTCCAAACACTGCACGACCAATCATAATTCCATCACAATCTGTATCGCGTGCTTTTTCAATTCCGTCATTCATATCTGACACGTCACCATTTCCAATAATAATAGTTGTAGGTGCAATCTTATTCTTCAAATCAACGACACGTTTAACGTAACTCCAATTTGCTGGAACCTGTGACAAATCCTTTCGCGTTCGTGCATGGATAGTCAGCGCTGCAATATCCTGTTCAAGTATTGTTCGAACCCATGTATCAATTTCATCGCGATAATACCCTGTGCGCGTTTTTACTGATAGTGGGATATCTTTTCCAGAATCTACAATCCCCTGCTTTGCAGCTTTGATAATTTCAATCGCAATATCTGGAGTTTTGATCATCGCAGAACCACAACCTTGTTTTTCGATAGTTTTATCAGGACAACCCATATTGATATCAATTCCATCAAACCCAAGTTCTGCAACTAATTTACAAGCCTGTCGCATATTGTCTGGATTGCTTGAAAATAACTGAGCAACAATCGGGCGTTCTATCTCAGAATACGCTAAGTCCTTGAGTAATTTCTCTCGTCCTTTTGGGTGACACAATCCATCTGCAGATACAAATTCCGTCCAAGTCACATCTGGTTTTCCGTATTTTGCAATAATATGACGAAAAGCCGAGTCGGTTACATCTGCCATTGGTGCTAATGCAAAAAATGGTTTACCTGTTTCTTGCTTTTGTTCTTTTAGTTTTTGCCAGAAATTCATAACTACACAATACTTGATTATGAGTTTTTGTAAATAAAAAAACCTTTACAGATTTCTTATTTCAACAATTCTTTCAAAATCTCCTGAATCATTACAGGATTTCCACTTCCCTTTGCTTCCTTCATCATCTGTCCTACAAAAAACATAAGTGATGATTCCTTTCCTGCTTTATATTCTGCAACCACATTTGGGTTTGCATCAATAATTTTTTGAGCCATAGCCTTGAATACTTCTGGATCATTTTTCTGGGTTAATCCTTCACGATTGGCAATTTCCTCTGGATCGTTATCAGATTTCACAATCATTGCAAGAATATCTTTAGTTCCACGAGAGTTTAACTTTCCATCCATATTCATTTGAATTAATTTTGAAAATGTTTGTGTACTTGGATATGACAAAGTGTCGTCCTTTGCAAGAAGTCCAAGCATATCTGATGTAATGTAGTTTGATGCAGTTTTAATTGCATCTGCATTATTTAAGATTGATGCAACCTCTTCAAAGAATTTACCTAGTTTCATGTCTGTCACATAACTTTCAATATCATCTGCCTTGATTCCAAATTCTGCAAATCGAACTCGTTTTTCCCACGGCAATTCCGCAAGTTCTGATTTCATCTTATCTAGATCAAACAAGTCATGCAAATAAAATTTTGGAATATCTGGATCTGGGAAATAACGGTAGTCATTACTATTTTCCTTTTTTCGCTGACTGAATGTCCCTTGTTTATTTTCGTCCCATCCGCGTGTTTCCTGTACAATTTCATCACCTCGTCCTGCCTCGTATAATCCAATCATACGATCTATTTCATATTCTGTTGCCTTTCCTGCTGCAGTGATTGATCCAATGTTTTTTACCTCAACCTTTGTTGCAAGTTTTTCAGGATCAGTTGAGACAGAGACATTTACCTCGATTCGCATCTCACCTTTTTCAATGTTTGCATGCGATACGCCAAGTGTCCGCAATAACAACTGCAATTCCTTTGCAAAGTTTTTTACCGTTTCTACATCATGAATAACAGGCTCTGTTACGAGTTCCATCAACGGCACACCTGCACGGTTGTAATCAAGCAATGAAAAATCTCCACGATCATGTTTACTGGTTGCAGTGTCTTCCTCGAGATGAATACGCGTAATTGCAACATCACCAAGTTTCCCACCAGATACAATTGGATATTTGTATTGTGAAATCTGATATCCCTTTGGAATGTCTGGATAGAAATAATTCTTTCGGTCGAATTCTGTAAAGTTTGCAATGTCTGCACCCATCGCAATGCCGACCTTGATAACAGATTCGATAGCTTTTGCATTTGGTACAGGCAGTGTTCCAGGGTGCGCCATACATACAGAACAAATATTCACGTTTGGATGTTCCTCATCAGGATTATTTTTACACGAACAAAACATCTTACTGTCGGTAGCAAGTTCAGCGTGAATTTCCAAACCAATGGTTGGATAGTATTTCTTTCCGTTTCGTTCAATCATGTGAATTATAATAGCAAAATAAGGTTTTTTCAGATACTTGACTTATTATTTTTATTATGTTATGATACACTACAGAACGATATTGTTCTATATTTAAAAATAAAATAGATGAAAAAAGTATTAAATTTTTTAACAAACACTAAGAATGGGGAGAAAATTTTTTTAACTGCCAATGCTTCAGTAATAGCCAGCTTGGCGATCGGGTTGGTACTGAGTATCCCAACGTTTTGGATGGGTAATAAATATGACAACACTTGGATGAATTCCTTTGCTCCATATTTCTTTTATCTATTCTTTGGGTATGCTGTACTCATATTATTTCTATTCATTCCTTATTTGTATTATGTGAGTACTTCTGAAAACTACAAAGGTAGTGGGAGAGCTCTCATGAAAGGTATGGCAATTTTTTGTTCGATTGTACCGGGAGGATTTATATACTCATTTGTTGCAAAAGTATTGTTCATCCCTACAGGACCATATAACATAATAGGAATGCTTTTCTTTGGAATTATTTATCTTTGGATTATGAAAATAATCTTCAAAAAACCATTTGACGTAGTTCAAGAATTTGTTCCATTAAATTAGAGATCTTTTTTAAAAAAACACCCATCATTGATTGGGTGTTTCTTATTTCCTCAATATTTTTACCAACCCATCACCCAGTTCTTTGATAGATGCATCATCATATGCTGATACTACAAATGACTGCTTCCCTTTTGTAATACTCGCAACAGATTTCAATTTATCTTTCAACGTTTTCTCGTCTACCATGTCAGACTTTGTGAATATGATCACTTCATCTTTTTCAAGAAGTTCTGGATCGTGTTCACCAAGCTCTTTTTTGATAACTGTATAATCGTTTAGCAAGTCTTCACTTTCAAGTGACAAAATATGCGCAATTGCCTTTGTCCGAGCAATATGTTTTAGAAATTTTGTTCCAAGCCCCTTTCCATCACTTGCGCCCTCTATCAATCCTGGAATATCTGCAATAACAAATTCGTAAAATGCACCAAGATGTGGATCAAGTGTGGTGAAGTGATACGCTGCGACTTTTGATTTTGCATTGGTCAGTACATTCAACAGTGTTGATTTACCGGCTGATGGAAGTCCTACCAGTCCAATATCTGCAAACATACGAAGCTCAACATGAAAATCTGCAGATTCGCCAGGTGCACCTGGTGTTGATTCGCGTGGTGATACGTTTTTTGAACTTTTGAAATGTTCGTTACCCAATCCCCCGCGACCTCCTTTTAATATTAAAACTTTTTGGTCAACACGATCCAGTTCAAATGTTTCTCCCGTTATTCGATTCGTGAGAATAGATCCCACTGGAAATTTCAAAACAAGATCTTCACCTGATCCTCCTTGCCTACTGTTATTACCACCAGCTTGTCCATGCTGTGCCTGAAATTCTTTGGTATGACGATAAAAATCAAGGTATCCAATATCGGATACTGCCTGGATATAGACATCGCCACCTGGACCACCATTACCCCCACCTGGACCAGATAATGGTTTGAACTTCTCTTGTCGCCATCGAACAACGCCGTCACCGCCGCGTCCTGCAGAGATATAAATTTGTACTTCATCAATAAGTGCCATAAGGAAAATACAATAACATATTTTTTAAGAAAAATCAAATTTGGTACCTTGAATTGCTTTTTTTGCAAGCTTTAGAGCACTTTCTTTCGTCTTTGTGCCTAGTAAAAATCCTGAAGGATGACAAAACTGTGCATCTGGAACACCTGTTACTTCTACTAATTCGTTATCTCGTAATCCGCGCCAAGATTCGGGAAAAAGTTTCCTAGAATCCATTGTTATCGGTGTAACTGGAATTGCTTCAACTTTCCATGAATTTGCTTTTTCATTGTAATAAACAACAAAAAGAGGTTCTGAAAATTCTGCTAATCGTTTCCATGTTGGTCGTTCGTAATTTTTTTCAAAGATGAGTATCTGCTTATCTTTTGATAATTCATATACCTTTGACGCCTCTTTAAACGAGTTTTCAAGAACTATTTTACTTTCGATCATGCGATGTAAAATTCCACGGGCAAACGCCGCCGCATTTTTAAATGATCGGAGGAGTTGTCGAGGTGTTTTATCTTTTGATTCGAAGTTCGAAATATGAATTGCAAGACTAGTATATCCAGTATCAGGAAACAACATTGTTCCAATATAATTTTGACCGTTGTCGATAGCATCTAATTCTTGAATAAGGCATCGGTCGATTGATTGCCACATTTCGTCGGAAACGCATAATTCTCTTCCAAAATGTTTCCATATTAGTCCAGCAGACGCATAGAGAACTCCATTTTCACGAGCACCTGCACGACCTACTTGATGATGGTCATAGATATTTTTTTCTGGATCATATACATTTCCTGTATCAAACATGATATCAGCTTGTTTTTGTATCCCTTCATCACGAGTGCGCAATAATTTCCAAGATTGATTTTTTTGAGTCAGTACTTCTTGTAAAATAGCATATGCCATAACGTCATCAGCATGAAACCCTTGATCGTGAGTAATCAAGACTACTGGTTTCTTAAAAAGTTGCACTATTTGTTTGTATAGTTTCATAGAGTATCACTGTAGCATAGAATGAGCTGGTGATGAAGTTTTGAAATGCAAACTACAAGAAAGGGTGGGCGCCGCAGGCGCCCACCCTTTCTTGTGGTTAAAAACCTAACCACCCTATAAACCTTGCAAATTGATTCCAAAACGTTCCCTTGATAAAAACTTTTTAAACATAAAATTACAACACAATATCAACAATCCACATAATCACTGATACCACCAACGAACCAAGTAACGCTGGAACAAATCCTGCAATCGTAAATCCTGGAACGATCAGTGTAATTGCCCAAAACAACAATACGTTCAAAATCAATCCAAAAATTCCAAGTGAGAGGAAATTAATCGGTAATGTTAAAATACCTAAAATTGGTTTTACAAAAATATTGATAAAGCCAAGAACAATCGCAACGAGAAGCGCTACCTTGAATGACGCAACAGTAATTCCTGGAACCAGGTATGCTGCTGCGAGTACTGCAGTTGCAAGTGCGAGCCATTTTAAAATAATTTTAATCATAAGTTTAATAAAATTAAAGATAAGAACATACTGTTATGAGTATTGAGATCGAGCATTTTTTAAAATGCGAAGCCGAGTTTTCGAGGGAATTTTCGAAATACTCATAACAGTATGGTGAGATCTTTGAATAAAATAATTACGCTAATAATTCATCGACAACAGCTTTCACATCCATACCATCGGCCTTACCCTTCAGATCTTTCATCAGAGCACCAACCACCATGCCAGCCTTTGACTTGTCTGCGCCCATTTCTGCAATTTTTGTAGATGCAATTGGGCGAATCTCATCCAGTGACATCAATGTTGGTAAAAATTCTTGTAATATGGAAAGTTCTGCAGATTCTTTTTCTGCAAGTTCACCACGTCTTGCATTGGTAAACTGCTCGATGGAATCTTTGCGTTTTTTTGCTTCCTTGGTAATAACGTCCAATACTTGCTCATCAGATAATTCTGTTTGTGGTGTTCCGCCGTTTGCAACAGAATAATTCATAAACGCAGTAGCCAAACCACGCAGTACGTCGAGTCGTACAGAATCTTTTGCTTTCATAGCATCTTTGATACCGTCTTTGATTGTTTGTTGTAATGACATACTATTTTATGATATCATTAATTATCTATGAAATCAAACTTGCTTTACCTTGATACAGAAACTACTGGAAATACGCACGATGATCGATTGTGTCAAATTGCCTATATTTTAGAATCTGCGAATGGTACAAAAAATCAATTTGAATCACTGTATAATCCAGGCAAAAAAATCCCGCCAGAGGCATCTGCAGTAACTCATATTACTAACAAGATGGTTGCTGATAAAACACTTTTTCAAGATTCATCAGAATATTCTGATATCAAAAAACTTGTTGAAAATCCGCAAACTATTTTTATTGCACACAACGCTGTGTTTGATATTGCAATGTTACGAAATGACAATATTACTGTCGATAAATTCATCTGCACATTGCGTGTTGCACGACACCTGGATCGTGACGGGAAAATCCCACGTTATAATTTGCAGTATTTGCGGTATTTTTTGGAGATCGAAATTGACGCACCGGCACATGATGCGTTGGGCGATGTATTGGTACTACAGGAATTATTTCCAAGATTATATAAATCTGTTGCAAAAGAATTATCAATCGATGTTCCAGAGATTATCACAGAATATGATGATCGAGTACTCGAAAAAATGATTGAGATTTCATCACATCCATCAATCATGCGATCGTTCACGTTTGGAAAATATATTGGAAAAACAGTCGAGGAAGTTGCACGGATCGATCGAGGATACTTGGAATGGATGTTGAACGAGAAAAGAAAAAAACCAACCGCCGAAGAAGATTGGATTTATACGTTGGAGTATTTTTTGAAATAAAAACACCCTCCAAAACAACCTTCTCCCTTCGTGTAGTTTTATTAATTTGAATCAAGATACTGTCTTTGTAGTTTCCACGTATTCCCATGAGACAACATCCCTCTATATGCTATTATGGACTCTAGTTCTTGAGTGTCCTTTAAATTACGAATCATACGACGTTTTGTACTCATCCGCAATACTCTATGCTTCTCAAAATGTACCCACCCTA
>JBGATS010000001.1:0-107750 GCA_044229075.1 Minisyncoccia bacterium | reverse complement strand
GTGATTATGTTAGTTATTTATGGGTTTAGATATGCTTCCAATGATAAGAATATTAATACATTTGGTAAATTAAAAGAAAAGATTGGTAATGTTATTCTGGGATTATTGTTATTACTCTCTATCTTTATTATCTTGAATACCATCAATCCTGATTTGTTGGTGGTGGAGCCGGAGATAACTGAACAATTGTTATCTATTGAAGAAAATGCAGTGAAAAATCAATATGGATTTTCTGTACTCTCTGGTGGTGGTGGAAGTTATGATACAACAGGAAAAAATGATGTCGCCAGAATTAATAAAAATATTTCACAATTTGATACTTATTTTAAAAAATATGCAATACAATATGGAGTTTCTTGTACTTATTTAAAAGGTCTTATGTATCGTGAGTCTGGTGGTAATCCCAATGCGAAAAGTAGTGTAGGGGCAACTGGCCTGATGCAATTTATGCCAAGAACTGCACAAGATATAGGATTTTCTTCTTCTGAAATGTTAAATCCAGAAAAAGCAATCCATGCAGCAGCAAAATATGTAAAAATGTTAACAAAAGGTGCTTGTAATGGAAAACCAAGAAATAGTGTATGTGACGCATCAAACCTACTTTATGTTTCTGCTGCATATAATGCTGGACCAGGTTCAAATAAGGCGACAAAGTGTGGAAATAAGCCAAATTGGCAGTGTTATAAAGAAACTAGTCACTATGCTCCAACTGTTGTAAACAATACAACAGAGCTCAACGGTCGTGGTTGGGGTTGTGATTAAAAATGTATGCTATAATAAACCTATCTTATGGACCAACGCGGAAAACGACTCTTAATACTAGCCCTGACAGTAATCCTATTATTTTTAGGTTTTTCGGCATATCTTCTCTTTTTTAAAAAGAAACCATCTTCCAATGAAACAACTCCGGACACTCAACAACTAGTTCCGTTTGGTGATCGTATTAAAGACCTTGTAAACCTTCCAAAAACGGACGATTTGGAAAACACTCAAACTCCACCCGAGGAAACGGACACTTTTGCAACCCCTATTTCTTCTCGGGAACGACTTCGAAAAATAACCTCGTTTCCCGTTTCTGGATATACCTCATTCATAGTAAAAGAAAAGAAAACAGAAACAGTTATTGATGAAAAAACAGGGAAAGAACAACAAAAAGAGGTTGCCTATCCGACTCATTATATTCGTTATAACGATCAACGGAACGGGCATATTTTTGACGGAGTTATTACTGATGAATCGATTATTAATAAAAAAATTATCAAAACAAATCTCCCTGTTTCACATGAACTTATTTTTGACAGCACAGGAACGGTTGGTTATTTACGGTATGAGAAAAATAACCAAGCAGAAACATTTAAACTCACTCTTCCAACAAAAAACAAAACAGTTATTCCTCAGGCATGTACTACACTACTCACTACAGACCTAAAAATTAAAGATCGGAACAATCAAGTGAAGATATTGCAAGACTATATGAATTACAAGTTTCAACAAACATTGAAATTGGATGGAATTTTTGGGGTAAAAACAGAAGGTTCAGTAAAAATAATTCAAAAAATGTTCTCACTCCCTGAAACAGGTATTGTTGACCAGGCAACCCGTGAAGCAATTTCTACCGAGTGTACCCAATTACAACAGGAACAATCTGTAGGTGAACCAAAAGATTTAAAAGGATCACTGGTTTCAGAACAATTTCAACATATTGTGAGAAACCGTAGTACTAATCAGTGGTTTGGACTTGAAAGAAGTTCTGGAAAAACCACTGGAACACTCCAATCTTTTGCAGACCAAAAAGCTTTTCCTGTCTTCAATTCCTCATTTAATGAATGGTTACCACAATTTGTTAATAAGAGCCTAATAACCATGACCACGTATGCGTCAGGATCTATTGATGGATATATGTACGGATTAAACCCCGAAAACCGTTCATTTGTAAAATTACTTGGACCACTTCCCGGACTTACTACCAACACTTCACCGAACGGGCGATGGGTGTTTGCAACATATACCGCAAATAACCAATTCGTTAGTCGTATTATTGATCTGGAAACTGGCACACAACAATCAGTACCTTTTGTTACTATCCCAGAAAAATGTACGTGGTATTCTGATGTTGAAATATATTGTGGTGTTCCCACTGAATTTCCATCGGGCCTCTATCCAGATGATTGGTATAAGGGATCTGTAGTATTCTCTGATATTTTATGGAAATATAACCGCGAGACAAAAGAACGCCTACAATTAGGTACCTTCCAGAGTCCTACAGATATTTTCAGAATAGAATCATACAATGATTTGGGATATATCTTCTTTATAAATAAAAACAATAATGAATTATGGTCATATCGTGTCGGTGGTGAGGATTAATACTGTAATAAAAAACCACTTATAAGTGGTTTTTTATTGTTGCGTAGAATCAAAAGTAAGTGGAGCACCGTCAGTTGGAACGGTATCATAAATAATTGTTCCAGATTCTTCTGGTAACGAATAATCAATCGCGGGGATGTTTGCAACAGATGCGGTTTGTGGTTGTGAGGTTAATCCATAATACATTAATCCAATAATAGCAACGAGTAATGGAATTGCAATAAGTAGTTGTTTTTTGTTCATATAATAAGAATTAATTAAGCTACTAATAAAAATGAACGTATTACTTCCAGTATACTATTAATTTGTTTTTAAAACAAGTTGATAAGTATCCACAATAAAAACCTTTTTGAAGGTTTTTATTGTGGGATATTTTTTGCAATCCACCATTCTTGGATAAGGGTTATAATATTAGTAGTAATCCAATACAGTGCGAGTGCTGCAGGTAGGGTGAGTGAGAAAACAACAATGAGTATTGGTAAAAAATATTTCATGTTTTTTTGCATTCCCTGCATAATTGCGGTTTGTGGATCAGAATTTTCTTGGGTTGAAGTTTTTGTAGTAGGTGAAAAATGGAGTTGTAAATATTGAGAAACGCCGGCAATGATTGCAAAAATAAGACTTTTTTCGGTGAGTGAGACTCCTAAAAATGAAGTTGAAATATTTTCTGGACTCGTAATAAAAGAATATAAAATAGTAGGATCAATCGCAAGTCCTGTTAAAAATACGTGGTATAGTCCGAAAATTAATGGGATTTGAATAATTAACGGTAAACACCCTGATAACGGGTTAGAATTGTGTTCTTTATACAATTCCATAATTTTTTGTGATTGTTCTGTTGGATTAGTATGGTTTTTTTTGATTTCATCCAATTTTGGTTGGATTTTCTTCATAATCTGTTGGTTTCGGACTGTTGCTTTTGCGAATGGGTACAAGATTATTTTAACAAGGATGGTTAAAATAATAATAGCAAGCCCCATATTTCCCCAGAGAAATGATGTAAAAAAAACAAGTGCGTTCGTGAGTGGTGTAATAATTATTGTTTGAAACATAGACCTTTACCATAGCATGATTTTAGTTTTTCGTGAAGTTATTCTTTTTTCTTGATTTTTTGGAAAAACCCATGACATTGCGAAATTTGGCGTAATCCCATAATTGAACCTTGTAGTAATCCATATTTTTCAATAGATTGGAGTGTATATTCTGAACACGACGGGTGAAATCTGCACGACGAAGGGAATATTGGTCGAATAATTATCTGGTATCCATAAATGAATCCTTTACCTATTTTTTTTAAAAAATTATTCATATTTTTTATATAATTATCTGCCGAACAAAGTGTATAATTTCACGAGAAACTTCCTCGTGTATATTTTTTCGATAGTTTTTTTGAGAAATATCTTTTGCTTTTTTTTCACAAGGTCGAATCATTAGAAAAATGATATTTTTTTTTGGGAGTTGTGAAATAAATGGTTGTATATTTATAAAAACAGATCTTTTTAGAAAATTCCTTAAAACTGCATTTTTTGTATATTTTTTTGCAATAACCACACCAACTCTTGTTTGTTGTTGGGTGTTTTGAGTAATAATCATTTTAAATAGACTTCTTTGAATAGTTTTTCCTCGTAAAACAGCAGGGAATTGGTTTTTTTGTATTTTATAACTCGAAGCAATCATAAATACAACCTACCATAAAACCTATTTTTTATCTATGAAAACACATATTAAGGTGTGATGATGTTTAAAAAAACACTTATTTTATAAGTGTTTTTTTAAACTGCAAGTTTTGTTCGTCCTTTACGGCGACGATTACGGATAATATTTTGTCCACTGGTAGATGATTGACGAACCAAAAAACCGTGAGTTGTTTTTCGTTTTTTTACTTTTGGTTGATACGTAGCTGACATAATAGAAACCATCATACATGAAAAGTAAAAAAATGCAAGTCTTTCTCTTTTTTTTATTATCCACGTTTTCAACACCTTTTCCACAATAAAATCACATAATTACTAGTTTTATTCGTTTTAAAAAAAGGGTATACTTTTACTATTATTCGTTCACTAATTCCTCTTTATTATGCGCGATATTCAGCAACTTTGGGACACCGTACTTGCAGAGATAGAAATTTCTGTTTCAAAAGCAAATTTCACAACATGGTTTAAAAATACGTATGCAGTAAAAGAGGAGGAGGGTGTGTTTTTCGTTGGTGTTCCAAACGATTTTATAAAAGAATGGCTGACAACAAAATTTAGCCGTGATGTACTTAAATCAATACGGAACCATTGGGATACTATCCGTTCTGTAGAATTTATTACCGCAAAAAAACCTATTCGCCAAGTAGCCCCTCCTGAAAAAAGAGAAACACTTCCTGATAATAGTCCAACACCAAAAGAACTTCCTCTTGATCATTCAGTTTCAAAGAAAAATAATCTCAATCCAAAATACACTTTTGAAACATTTATTATTGGCCCTTTTAATGAAGTTGCATATTCAGCATCTCAGGCAGTCATAAAAAAACCTGGTTCATTTAACCCGTTGTTTATTTACGGATCAACAGGTATTGGAAAAACTCACCTTATCCAAGCAACAGGGAATGCGCTACTTGAAAAATATCCTGGATTAAATATTTACTATACCAGTTCTGAAAAATTTCTCATGGATTATGTTTCCGCATTACAAGGAAATCGTATTAATCAATTTAAAGAAAAATATCGAACCTATGACGCACTCATTATGGATGATATTCAATTCTTTTCTGGAAAAGATAAAGTACAAGAAGAACTTTTTCATTTATTTAATATTCTCCATGAAAAAAATAGGCAGATTATTTTTTCTTCTGATAAACACCCTAATTATATTATTGGTTTAGAAGATCGTTTAAAATCAAGGTTTTCTGCAGGAATGATTATTGATATTGCTCGGCCTGAATATGAATCCCGTATTGCAATTCTCCAGGCAAAATTAAAACAAAGTAATCATGTATTATCAGATGAATCACTTGATTATATTGCGAGTCATGTTGAGGGAAATATTCGAGAATTGGAAGGAATTATTAATAATCTCTTGGTTCAAATGGAGCTTCGTAATCGAGATCTTAATATTCAAGAAATTAAACTCATGATAAAAAACAATATCAAACCAAAGAAAAATATTTCTTTGGAAGATATTGTAAAAGTGGTAGCTCATTTCTATGGAATCGAAGAAAAGTTAATTTATGATAAAAATAGGCGGAAAGAAATTGTAGAAGCACGTCAAATGGCTATGTATATCCTCCGAGAGGATTATAATATTTCATTTCCCCATATTGGTAAAAAATTAGGTGGGCGAGATCATACCACAGTAATGCATTCTTGTGAAAAAATGTCTAAGGAGCTTGTAGATGATCCGAATCGTCTTCATGACTTGGAACAAATTAGAGCAATGTTGCAAACATAACTATTGAATAATTCTGTGTATATCTTTTGTATAACCCTGTATAACTTCTTTAGTATTTGTGAATAAAATACGCTCATTGTTTTTATTTAACCACACTTTTTATTTTATTTGTTTTTTATTTTTAAAAACCGTACTGTTTTCCACAAATTATTTTTCAAAAATACTTATTATTTTATTGATTCTATTAATTTTCCACACTTTCCCCAACACTAATTATAATAATAATGGTTTTAAAAAATTTTTTTATTATTTTAATACACACCCTTTATGAAATTTGAATGTTCTCATGAAAAAATTATTCACGCAATTTCTCGTGTTGAAAAAGTAACCGGAAAGCACCCAACACTTCCTGTGCTTTCTTGTATACTTTGTACTGCGACAATAGATGGAAAGGTTCATTTTCGTGCGACCAACCTGCATACAGGCACAGAGATTATTATTTCTGCAAAAGTTTCAGAACCAGGAACATGTGCGCTTCCAGGAAGTTATTTCTATCAAGTACTCTCTGGAATCCCAACAACTGAAACTATTCTCTGTGAAACAGAGGGTGATGTATTTCATATTCAAACAAAAAAAACACGAACAAAACTAAAGACACTTCCTTATGAAGATTTTCCAGAACTTCCAAAACATATTGATATAAATACTGAAATTACTATTTCAAATAATGACCTTATCACAGGAATAAAATCAGTTATTTTTGCAGGATCTCAAAGTGAAATAAAACCAGAACTTTCCAGTATTTATATCTATGGAAAAGAAGATTTTCTTTATTTTGTTGCCACCGACGCATTTCGTCTTGCAGAGAAAAAAATTCCCTTCAAAAACGCAGAATCATTTGGGTCATGTTTACTCCCTATAAAAAATGCTCAAGATATTTTAAAAATAATTTCAGAAACCGATGAATCTATTTCATTTACACACAACGACCATCAAATGTATATGAGCACACCAACCATGTTTATTACCGCACAGCTCACCCATGGAAATTTTCCAGAATATTCTAAAATTATTCCACAACAGTACACTACGCAAGTAATTGTACTTCGCAGCGATTTACAACAAGTTCTCAAAACCCTTCCATTATTTTCGAATCATTATCATCATATTTCCTTGAAAGTAGATCCACAAGAAAAAACACTCCTTTTTCATGCAGAAAATAGTGGTGTTGGGGAAATTCATACAACCCTTGATGCAATTATTGAAGGAAATGAAATAGAGGTTGGTCTCAACGCGAAATATATTCAAGATGGAATGAACGGTATCCAAAGTGATTCATTGTTTCTAGAATGGTTTGATAATAGAAAACCACTTGTTATCAAAGGGCAACATGATACTAGTTTTCTTTATCTCGTAATGCCTATGAACCGTAATTAATATAATTCTATGGATATTTCTTCAAGATTACAACAATTTTTACAACATACACCACCAGAAACACAGGTGAGAAATTTTTTAATAAATTATCTTGAAAATAAATATAACATTGTTTTACAAAGAAATATGATTGAGTTGAATACAACCACAATTAGATTTATTTGTTCTCCTATTATTAAATCACAATTAAAAAACCACTATTCTGAAATCCAAGAAGTTGTTAATAATTTTTTACAAGAAAAAAATATTTCAAGAGTGGTTAAAAAAATAATATAAAATTTTATGAAACTCTCAGCAGAATTACAGTGGCGCGGGTTATTATACCAAACCACGATCAAAAACTTTTCAATTATTGATGAAAACAAGGTTGTTTTTTATCATGGATTCGATGCTTCTGCTCCGTCGCAGACGATTGGGAACTTGGCATCGATGATGCTGGATCGTGTATTTCTCCGTCATGGTCATACGTGTATCGTGTTGGCTGGGGGAGCAACATCACTGGTGGGTGATGCAGGTGGTAAAGATACTGAACGAGACCTGCAAGCAGTAGAAACTATTGCGAGTAACGTCGAACGAGCAAAATCACAACTTGAAAAAATCTACGGACAGTATTCGTTTACACTGGTAAACAATATCGACTGGACGGGAAATATCACAGTACTGGATTTCCTGCGCGATGTCGGTAAATATTACAATGTTGGCGACATGATTAAAAAGGATATCGTTGCGAACCGTATCGGTGAGGGTGGATCGGGTATATCATATGCAGAATTTTCATATGCACTTCTGCAGGGTAATGATTTTCTCCATCTGTACGACACACATAACTGTACGCTCCAGCTCTGTGGGGCAGATCAGTGGACCAACTGTATCGCAGGAGTAGATCTGATTCGCCGCAAGCGCAGTGTCGAAACCCATGTACTGACCAATCCGCTCATCATCAACCATGTAACGGGTAAAAAATTCGGCAAGTCAGAGAGTGGTGCGGTATGGCTCGATCCAGAAATGACAAGCCCGTACGAGTTTTACCAATTCTGGATGAATACTGATGATATCGGATGTCGTGAATATATAAAAATCTATACCGATATCATGCCCGATGAGTATGACCAATTGATTATAGAAGCAGATAAAAATCCCTCAGATCGCACGGTCCAAAAATATCTCGCATACCATGTAACAAAACTGGTTCATGGAGAACAGATCGCAGATACTTGTCGCGAAACCACAGAGAAATTGTTCGGTGGGGCAGTTGATATAAACGACCCAAATATTCCTACAGTATCCATAGTAGATTATGTAGCTGATGGGGAACTTGATGTGGTGAGCTTATTATCTGAAACAAGTATTCTCAAGTCCAAACGTGAAGCGAGGGAGTTTATCGATACTGGGAGTGTGAGTATTGGTGAGCAGGGTGATGAAAAAATAACTACGTATACTATTTTAAAAGATTCTCTTAATTTGCCGACGCTGTTACGTGTAGGTAAGAAGAGGTATTATAAATTGGTCTAATATAATACATATTTAACAATCCAATTTCTTTTATATGATAAACATTTTTTTAATCACCCTCCTCGGAGGAATTGTCTCACTTATTATTGGATCTATTTGGTATTCTGATAAAACTCCTATGGGACGTCTGCATATGCAAGTACTCGGGTTTGATAAACTAACTCCCGACGAGCAGAAAAAACTCATCGAGGAAGCAAAACCTCACATGTGGAAATCATTCCTCGGTCAGTTTATTCTCTCATCACTTACATCGTTTTTCATCGCAATGGTATCGGTAAATGGTTCTGCAAATGGTGAATCATTTAGTATGATTGCTGGATACAGTATCCTGGTGTGGCTGTGTTTTATGGTTCCGGTTATTGGTTCTGATATTATTTGGGGTAATGTTGACCGTAAAATAGCGCTCAAGAAATTCTTTTACAGTATCGGATCGTACTTGATAACTATTATTATAGTACTCTTAATTGCAAGTTTGTTTGTATAATATTCTTATAAACAAAAACCACTCATAATGAGTGGTTTTTGTTTTATAACCCCTTCTAAACCTACTCAAAAACAAATCGAGTGGTTTTTCGAGTTCGTGATTTTCGGTAATAATAAAAACTTGCGGGGGGGGGTATAAAAATATTATACTATTTAAGTATTATTAATTTAACCAAATTTATATAGTATTATGGAAAAATTTAATCACAAACAGTATCGAGATAATCTCGCACAAGACTTAAAAGATATTCATAAAACTGATCCTGAAATGGCGCAGAAGGTTTTAGGTGAAGAAAAAGAGACTACAAGATATAAATATTCTAAAGATCTGCAGGATAAAGAAAGGGTTTATAAGTTAGAAAATAAGACTAAGAACGATATTGAAGAAAAGATACATAATTTATTTTCTCCATATTTGGGAGCTAGATATGGTAGTTATAATGAATTTACACGAAAGAATATAAACGAAATAAAAAACCTTCTCATAGAAAAACAAGTTCCCCTTGATACAGAAAATAGTATTCTTAAAATGCACACTGAAATACCAAATGAATATAAAGAATGTATTACAAGCTGCACACTTGAAAAAGGTTCAGGTGAGAATGAAAAAGGAATTGTAATGAATGTTAGGGTAAATCGTTATAGTACTCCGAGAAAAATAATTTTTGATCATGAGGGTGTTTATTTTGAGATTGTCCCCATAGGCGCATCTAATATGGAGTCATATATAGCTAGAGTCCCTGACGTAGAAATGTTTGCAGGACCTGAATCAAGTACTGTTGCCTTTGAAGATGGTTGTGGTATATATCTAAAAGCAAAAGACAATCTTTCTGCTGTAGAAAAAATCTTAGAATCACACAAAGATGTAACTTTAAACAACCAAAACGATACAGGGGAGATTATTTCTGAAATCATCAAGAAGATAATAGCCCCTTTAGGAGAGTCTCATTTTAATGATCCTCGTCGTACTCTGTACTCGTTTTTTGAATTTTATTTAATTTAAAACAAGAAACTGTAGAATAATATGGAAAAAATACCTAAATTATCAAATATTGAACACAATAAAAAAATCAAACAAGATTTTTCATTTGATGAAAAAATCGAGCAGTTTTATTATCCCATCTTTAGGAGTCAAAACCCTCGCCTTCAGGCGAACCTTTAAAGGTGATATATTAACAGTATGTTACTTTACCGAAAAGGTTCCCATACTGTATTTGATTTAGGACTTTAGTCTTTGAATGACAAAACTACCGGCTTATAGCCGGTAGTAGTTCATTTACCAAAACAACAAAAAATGATAGTATACCCTATATGAAACAACGACCTTCTCGGAGTTTTTTTGAATCTCTCCAACAAGTAAAAAAAACCGCCTCACGATTTTCAGAAAAAAAAGTAGTCACCCATATTCATCGACCTCAACAAAAAAAACCCTTAAAACCAGGATTATATAACGCAGCGCCAGCAGGCGACACATTTATGCAATCACCAGTAGTAAAAAAATCTTTTAAAAAAGCACAAGGAACGTGGGGAAAATTTCGTTCTTGGGTGGGGCACCACATACAATTACTTACCCTGATTACTGCAACAATCGGGGTTATTATGGTTGGTGGGTTTTTTATCTGGATTGCAACCATGAAAATCCCAACATTGGATAATTTTGAGGAACGAAAAGTAGTAAGTTCCACAAAGATTTTTGATCGAACTGGTGAAGTTCTCTTATACGATCTCCATGAGAATATACGGAGAACAGTAGTATCAGGAGATACTATTGATCAAAAAATAAAACAAGCAGTTATTGCGGTTGAAGATAAAGATTTTTATCAACACCACGGAATTCGTATTACCTCGATTATTCGTGCAATTCTCGCAAACATTACTCCATTGCGTAATGGTACCCAAGGAGGTTCTACTATTACTCAGCAAGTGATTAAAAACACTCTTCTTAATTCTGATCGGCGAGTATCTCGAAAAATTAAAGAATGGATTTTAGCACTGAAACTCGAGAAAACAATGTCAAAAGATGAAATTTTAGCACTCTACCTGAACGAGGCGCCTTATGGTGGTGCAACATATGGAATTGAGGAGGCCACACAAACATTTTTTGGAAAATCGAGCAACAATGTAACTCTCTCAGAAGCTGCATACCTCGCAGCAATTCCGAACGCACCAACCTATTTTTCACCCTATGGTCGGAATAAGGATAAACTTGATCAACGGAAAAATTTAGTATTACAAAAAATGTTAGAACAAAACTATATTACCAGAGATCAGTTTGATGCCGCAAAAAAAGAAGAGGTAATATTTAAACCACAATCAGATAGTACAGGGAAAGCACTCCATTTTGTTGACTATATCCGTAGTTATTTAGAGGAAACCTATGGAAAAGAGCGACTCCTCACTGACGGTTTGAAGGTTACGACCACGCTTGACTGGAAACTACAGGAACAAGCAGAAGTAATTATTCGCGAAAATGCATTAAAAAACGAAACAACCTATAACGCCTCTAATAGTGCATTAATTGCACTTGACCCAAAAACAGGACAAATACTTTCTATGGTGGGTTCTCGTGATTATACCGATACTAATATTGACGGCCAATTTAATGTCACCCTTGCAAAACGTCAGCCAGGTTCTGCGTTTAAGCCAATTATTTATGCACGAGCGTTCGAGAGAGGATATCGACCAGAGACGGTAGTGTTTGATCTCCCAACACAATTCAGTTCCTCATGTGATCCATTTTCTCGACAAACTGGAGGTGGTTGTTATGCACCAGATAATTATGATGGAAAATTCCTCGGCCCAATTAGTCTCCGTTCTGCACTAGGACAATCACGAAACATTCCCGCGGTACAATTACTCTATCTAGTTGGAATTAGTGACGCGCTCCAATTTGCAAAACAGTTGGGGATTACGACCTTGAACCAATCACCAGAACATTATGGACTGAGTTTGGTGTTAGGGGGTGGCGAAACAACATTACTCGAACTTACCTCGGTATATGGAGTTTTAGCAAATGACGGAGTTCGTGTTCCCCCAACAGGTATTTTGAAAGTAGAAGATTTACAAGGAAATATTCTCGAGGAATACAAACCAACACCAGGAGCTCAAGTTGTATCCGCTGATGCGGCGCGTATGGTCTCATCAGTACTATCAGATAATGATGCGCGAACACCACTATTCGGATCGAATTCAGGACTTTTCTTTTCTGGTCGTCAGGTTGCTGCAAAATCAGGAACTACAAACGATAATAAGGACGCATGGTTAGTAGGATATACACCCAATATTGCAGTTGGGGTATGGTCTGGAAATAATGATAACAAACCAATGCAAAAAGGTTCTTCAATGTCTATTCCTGCGTGGCGTTCTGTAATGGATGCCGCACTTACAAACCTTCCTAATACCCCATTTGGCGGGTATAGTGCTGCACCCCAAACAGTCCCACCAGTGATTCGTGGAAAATGGTGGGGAGGCGAGTCATATTTTACTGATACGATTTCCGGAAAACTCGCAACAGAGTTTACGCCGCCAGAAACAAGAAAAGAACACGTTATTGTAAACCCACACAATATTCTCTACTGGATTAACAAAGGTAACCTCAACGCGTCTCAACCAGGAATTGGTTTATCAGACGGACAATACCGTAACTGGGAAGCCGTGTTTCAAAATTGGGTTACTACTAGTGGTTTGGGAAATATAGAACAACCAGGACCAAAACCAACCGAATATGATGATGTCCACAAACCAGAATTTCAACCAGTGGTGACTATTACGTCTCCAAACACAGAAAATAGTGTAATTTTTAATCAAGAAAATACTATTACCGCAACCGCCGCAGGTCCACAACAGATTACAAAATATGAATTTTATGCGAACAACACCCTTATTGGAACCGTTGAAGGTGAGTCCGCATCGTTATCATGGACACCATCGGAAATACTTTCTGTACCAGGAACAGTTACTATTAAAGTTGTTGCGGTTGATGCAATATATAATCGTGGCGAAAACAGTGTGCAGGTGTTAGTACAATAATATATTAAAAAATCTCTTTTGAAGAGATTTTTTAATATATATTAATAGACATCAGGATTGAAATCCTCATCATCTTCTGGAAGAGTATCAAAATCATCCAAAAGAGTATCAAGATCTTCGTCGTCTACATCAGAGGCTTTCTTTTTTGGAGAAAGAAGCTCATCTTCCTCCTCCAAAAAATCATCATCCTCGTCAATTTCATGAAAACCTGCACCAATCACTTCATCATGAAGTGATTCGTCGTAATATCCGTCGTTACTCATAGTGATAAACAAAAAAGTTTATGGTTGATTAACTAGTAATATCCCGATCGCAGGAATCCACTCGCGATGGGTTATGGATAGTTGTATCAAGATTTCGTTTATTTTGCAAGGGTTTATTTTTTGTTTTTATAATTTTCTTAATTACCATAATCCAATACAAAAAAAAGGGGGGGCGCCTGCGGCGCCCCCCCTTTTTTTTGTATTGGATTGTTTAGATTTTTTCTTGATCCATTGATTGAATGGTCATATCAATAACCTTTTTACGTTCCTGGTATAATTTTTCAAGTTTTTCTTTTGGTGATGGAATTTGGGTAGTATTGGTTGGAATAATTGTTTCTGGAATGGGAACATCTAATACAGGTGAACCTGGATTGAACTGTAGAGGATTAGATGGTTCTGGGGTTGGGAGTGGTGTTTGACTTTGAAAAGTGATAGGTTGCGCAACAGGTTCGGTAACAACAGGTTCTGGTGCAGTAAAAGAAAAGCCAGCACTCTGCATAATTTCTGCGGATGTTGGGGCAGGGGTATCAGGACCACCACGAACAATATAGTCATGAATGGGAACAAATATTTTTTCATTTACTTGTTCAATAATTTTTTCTGCCTCACTGGGTGAAACTGCTAATCGAGTGATGAGCTCGTTTTCATAATCCTCGGCAGAAACAACACCCACCAACACCAGCATGGTTTCAATCTGGAGATCTTCCAATTGATCAATATGGAGCCCAAATTGTTTTCCAATACCAACTAATTCTGTTGCCCAATCGAACGAGCGTAGTGCTTGTTGGTTGACCGCAGGGAGATAGGTTAATTGTTCTTCAAAAGTTTTTCGTAGTGTATCATTCATGAGTATAGTATACCAAGGTATTATCTAAAAAGAAAGACATTGTTACATAAACCGTTCTCGTGCAAAATAGGTGATCCCAACCGCAATCGCATCCAATTCATCATCTAATCGTTTTACATCATCCAGCACGATGAGTTTTGGTAACATAAAAAGAATATCCTCCTTTTTTGCGGCACCGTACCCAGTGATGGCAATTTTTACATGATTAGGATGCATTTCTACAATAGGAATTCCTGCAATAATACAGGTTCCTACAATAATTCCTTTTGCCTCGGCAACCTGTAGTGCTGTTTTTGTGTTTTTTGCAAAATAGAGTTGCTCGATCACTAATAATTCTGGTTGATAGGTTTCGAGAATCTTGCCAAGTTCTTTAGTCACCTTTTGCATACGAATATAGAATGCATCGGTTTTTTTTGTGGTGATACAGGTTGAAAAAACAAGTGATTCCTTGTTTCCTGGTGTTTTTTCGAGGATTGCGACCCCTACACGGTCATAACCTGGGTCGATTGCGATGATTTTCATAAGAATATAATAGCACATTGACTTGTAAAAGTTATATGATACCTTAAAATAAATATTTGCTCACTCTAAATCAATAAAAATGGAAACTGAGAATAAAAGGATAGAATTAGAAATAACAGACAGAACTGCGTTTGTTCTAAAATATGATACTGACAACAATGCACAATCAGCAATGTTGTTAAAAAATCTGAATAATGCAGGTTTTAACTTAATACTAGGCGGACCCAGTACAAACAATATGGAATTTGGAAATGAAGATTTCATAATTACCAGTAATATTTCTTATAATAAAAAAGCATCATATTTTGGTGGTTTTGCAAGAGAAAAAACTATTATTGGTGTATATGTTAAGTTTTTACAAGAATTTTATACAAATTCTGAAAAAGGAAATGTATTTGTTAATAGTATTAATCATCACCAACAATTCATATGTAATCTCCAAACATTGGAAATTATAAAAACAAATAAATAATATTCCAAATTTTTTAGTCTCTAAACCATATATGCACACAGTATATGGTTTTTTATATTTATAAACCATTATGTTATACTGGTTTTATGTTAAAAAACTCTTCAAAAAAAACCCAAAAAACCCTTGTTCTCCTCGATACCCATGCGATTATTCATCGTGCGTATCATGCAGTGCCGGACTTTACCTCGTCACTGGGAATTCCGACCGGGGCGTTGTACGGATTACTCAATATGTTTTTAAAAATGCTTGCCGATATCAAACCTGATTATGTGGTGGCATGTTACGATCTGCCTGGTCCAACGTTTCGCCACGAGAGTTTTGATGGGTATAAAAAGGGGCGCCGCGCGACGGAGGATCCATTAAAGGTACAAATTGGTGAATCGCGGAAAGTTTTCGAAGCACTCGGAATTCCGATGTACGATGCGCCAGGATTCGAGGCGGATGATATGCTGGGAACCATTGTAGAACAGGTTACACAACAGTACACAGATATTCGTGTGGTGATTGTTTCGGGCGATATGGACACATTACAATTGGTAGATGGCGACCGGGTGGTGGTGTATACGATGAAAAAAGGAATTCATGAAACCATTGTATACAAAGAATCTGATGTTATCGAGCGTTTCAGTTTTGGACCAGAACATATTCCTGATTACAAAGGGTTGCGTGGTGATCCATCTGATAATATTACCGGCGTTCCGGGGATTGGTGAAAAAACTGCAACAGATCTGATTACAAAATTTGGTACGATTGAGGAAATCTATACAACACTTCATTCTGATACAGAATCGATGATTAATGCAGGAATTAAAAAACGAACCATCGACCTCCTCACTGAACACGAGGAATCTGCACAATTTTCAAAAATTCTCGCAACCATTCGTCGTGATGCACCGATTGTTTTTCAACTACCACCAGAATTTTCAAAAATATATGACACAGAAAAAGTTGTGCGGCTGCTCCGTGAATATGAATTCCGTTCATTGATTACAAAATTTGAACAATTAGGAGGCGCACCAGTCCGGAAAGATGTCACCCCAACAGAATCAGCAGACGATTTTGATCAAGTACCATCTCTTGATAAAGAGACAGTACCACCAACCCCAGAAACATCAGGAGACTGGGAAACCGCCTATCAGGCATCAGTGGGATTATGGGTGTTGAACTCTGATATGACCCACCTATCAACAGATGAAGTGTTGCGCGAAACAGAAACAACTACTATCGCCGATGCACATGCGGTGATTATGCAGAAATTACACGATCAACAATTATGGAACGTATTTCATGGGATCGAGGAATCACTCATCCCTATTATTCGATCAATGAGCGATCATGGGGTTTTACTCGACACAACATTCTTAAAACAACTCTCGGAAACCTATCGATCAAAACTTGATGAATTATCACATGAGATATTTCAACAATCAAAAAAAGAATTTAATCTGAATTCTCCAAAACAACTCTCTGAATTTCTCTTTGACGAACTTGGATTAAAACCAAAAGGCAAGAAAAACAAAACAGGGAGCTATTCTACCAAGAGTGAAATCCTCGACGAACTCGCCCTGGAAAATCCACTGGTCCAAAAAATCATCGATCATCGAGAATTACAAAAACTCCTCTCGACCTATATTGATACACTCCCAACCCTGGTTGATGATACGGGTAGGCTCCACGCGCAATTTTTACAACATGGGACTACCACAGGCAGATTTTCATCACAAAACCCGAATGTACAAAATATCCCCATTCGTAGCGAACTGGGTCGCGCGATTCGTATTGCATTCATCGCTCCTGTGGGACACAAACTCGTCTCTGCAGATTATTCACAAATCGAGCTGCGCGTACTCGCCATGTTGTCAGGTGATCCAATTTTGCATGATGTCTTTAAACAAAACAAAGATATTCACACCACGGTTGCGTCACGCGTATTCGGAATCAGCGAATCGGACGTTACCAAAAACCAACGTCGCGATGCAAAGGTGATTAATTTCGGTATTATTTATGGTATGGGAATCAGTGCGCTCCAGAAAAACCTGGGTGGCACCCGTGCACAGGCAGAACAATTTTACGAGGCGTATTTTCACGAATTTCCAAACATTAGACAATATCTGGACGAGGTAAAAGAAACTGCAAAAAAAACCCTCCAGACCAAGACATTGTTCGGACGTGTGCGAAATTTTCCCATGTTTCGATCAAAGCTCCCATTCATGATTGCGCTGGCAGAACGTACTGCAACCAATGCGCCTATCCAGGGAACTGCTGCGGATATTATCAAACTCGCCATGGTGGATATGGATCAAATAATTCAGAATCACGAATGGCAGGATCGTATTTTCCCTGTGTTACAAATCCATGATGAAATTGTGTACGAGGTTCCCGATGATTTGATAGATGATTTTTCCCAGGCATTACGAACAACCATGGAATCAGTTATCATCACACACTCAGGAATTATTGATCCAGAGGTAGCAAAAACAACCGATATCCCCATCACCGTTTCTGTAGAAGTTGGACAGAATTTGGAAGAAAGGAAAAAAATATATTAAAAACCACTCGGTTAGGGGTGGTTTTTCGGTACTCGGCTTGGCGATGTGGCGGTTTTTTAGCACAAAAGTTCAATAGAATTACTGCTATTGAACCTTGCACAAATGTTTCATAGAAGTACTTCAGCCGCCATATTGCCAAACCGATGTTAGCAGTAGTAGTTCTACTCCTTGAAGCTGTTTCCGCCCACATAAAGGTCAAAGTTTATTGAAAGCCCTAATTCATTCATTCTTCTAATGTCGTCCGTGTCAATATTAGGTCCGCCAATCATTCCGTTTCCGTTATGAATGTCCATTGCAACCTGTATATATCCGTCTGCTTTTTCAGAAAGTTGTCTGATACCATTTTTGTCTTGCTCCAAAAAGCGAAGCAGCTTTTTTAGTTTGTCTTCAAATTCGTCAGGTTCTGGGTTAGGTAAAAAAGTCAGATTACTAAATGTATGATTTGACTTTCCGCTTCTTCGAAGGTCGCCTTTATTCCAAAATTCAGTTGGTGGCAAATGTGTCATAGCTTTTAAATTGTCCACAGATAACGTTTCTGAAGTCGCTCTAAAATAAACCCGATGATTTGCTTCTGTCCCAACACCTGTAACTTCGTTCGTTCTCGTGTCAATATAAACTGCGAAATAAAATTTCTCGTCAAGCACAGGTAAGTAAGCAATAATTAATTTGTCTTTTCTATCACGGTCAAAACGATCAACTTTTAATTTGTTGTCCGCATAAATTGGACTGTGAATTTCAAGGTACTTCTGTGTCACCCCAAGCGTCTTGTCCTTGAATTCCTTTTCGATAAGTTCTATGGCTTGTTGGTCTGTCATACTATTACTGCTAACGCTCAGATTGTGGAATGTTCGACTACATTCACCTAAAACGTATATATAGTATATTATTTTTTCTTATGATATACTAGTTTTTATAACTTATGCACAAAGAACTAATTATGAAGTTTTTAAAACTTCTTGAAATAAAAAGATATTCAAAAAATACTATTGAAACATATGGTGGAGCTATTTCCTTGTTTCTAAATTATTTTGAAAAATCAAAAATCGAGGAACTTCATCATGAAGATGTTTTTAGATACATAGAACATAAAGTAAAAGATGATAAAATAAGCTTTTCCACACAAAAAGGAGTTGTTGGAGCTATAAAATTATTTTATAAACATTTGTATAATAAAAACATAGGAATTGATTATATTTATCCAGACCGATCAGAGTATAAATTACCAAAAGTTCTCTCTCAGGAAGATGTAAAAAAGTTACTGGGTACTATTAAAAATATAAAACACAGAGCAATTATTTCAACCATATACAGTTGCGGTATGCGTATTTCTGAGGCTCTTCATTTGAAAATAACTGACATAGATTCAAAACGAATGATGGTTCGTATAGAAAATAGTAAAGGAAACAAAGATCGTGAGGTTATGCTTTCAGAAAATTTACTTATTTTGCTCCGTGAATATTATAAATTATATAAACCTAAAAAATATGTCTTTGAAGGGCAGTCTGGCGGTATATACACTGCTCGTAGTGCAGATCAAGTTTTCAAAAAGGCACTCAAAGATGCAAAAATAATAAAACCAGCAAGTCTTCACACTCTTCGGCACGCATACGCTACACATCTTATAGAACAAGGTACTGACATACGTATTGTTCAAGAATTACTTGGTCATAAAAATATCAAAACTACACAAATGTATACACATGTGACCGATATAAGAAAATTAAAAATTAGAAATCCGTTGGATAATTTATAAAAAGCTTCGCAAACGTATGGCAAAGGATTTTTATATTCCACGAGAATTACGAGAACGGTTTGAGTTGTTTTAAATAAAATAGCAAAAAACTAGACTTTTGTGGCAAAATTTGCTATAATTTACCTATGTTATATCCAAGAATTTTAGAAAAAACCATTGTCGAACACATGTTTATTGGTCAAATTATTGTTTTATATGGACCACGGCAGGTTGGTAAAACAACACTCACTCGTAAGATTTACGATGATTTTTCTGGTGAAAAATTATTTTTTAGAGGAGATATTCCCTCAGAACGTGATATTTTTAGAGATCCAGAACCGAGTAAAATATTATCATATATCGGCAATGCAAAACTTGTTATCATTGATGAGGCTCAAATGATTGAGAATATTGGTACTGTATTAAAGGTAATGTTCGATACACATCCTGAAATTCAGTTTTTTGTTACAGGATCATCTAGTTTTGATCTGGCTAATAAAATTAGAGAGCCGCTTACAGGGAGAGCGCTTGAATACATGCTTTACCCATTATCATACGAGGAAATATTACTAACTAATGGTAAATTAAAAATTAAACAAACAGAGGCACAACGTATCACCATGGGTTGGTATCCAAAAATAGTTGGCAGTAATAACAATGATGCACGAGAATATTTGGAAATACTTCAAAACAATACACTCTATAAAGATATATTTACGCTAGAAAATATTAAAAAACCATTAATACTTGAAAGATTGGTAATATTTTTAGCAAATAATATCGGTACGGTGGTGCGTATTGGTAGTATTGCCAGAGAAATAAAAACTACCGAACAAACAGTAAATAGGTATATAAACATTTTAGAAAAAATGTTTATTATTAAAAAATTAGGCGCATTTAGTAATAACCCAAATAACGAAAATAAAGGCGGTTATAAAATATATTTTACCGACATAGGTTTACGTAATAGTATTATTAAAAACCATAACAAACTCGATATTCGCAGTGATGCGGGAGCGCTTTTTGAAAACTATGTGGTGATGGAGCGAATAAAATATCTCAACAATCATCGAATATTTGTAAATAATTATTTTTGGCAAAATAATAAACAAAAAGAAGTTGACTATATTGAAGAATATAAGGGATACCTCTATGCATATGAATATAAGCTTTCAGAGAGAAAAACATCTTCACTGAAATTGTTTAATGAAGAGTATTCAGAAAAAATAAAAAATTCTCAAGTTATTACTTATGACAACTACGATCAATTTGTTTTGAATGATAATTTTTAGTGTATTAATTTATGTCGGAAATAGTCGAGTAAATACAAAAAGCGTATGGCAAAAGATTTTTATATTCCACGAGAATTACGAGAACGGTTTGAGTTGTTTTAGGTTTCGTTTTTTCGCACAAAAAGTTTGAACTTGTAATTTCACAGTAATGTGTAATAATGAAAGTATGTCTCCGGAAATGGCAAAATTCAAATTTTTCAAATTATATGCATATATGCCGATACTTTTTCTCGTGGCAATAGGTTTTTCCCTCCTCTTTTTCCGGATCTATCCCGTGCGAATCTCGCATCATTTGGAAATCATGATTGGGTTAGGTGCGTTGCTTTTTATCATTGGAAGCGTTTTGGTAGTTATGTCTGAAAAAAAACGCCACAATATGTTCGATTTTTCTGAAAACCTCACGTGTTATGATTTTGCAGATGGTATTTTCAAGAAAAGCCGGCATCCAGGAACACTTGGTTTTATTATTATTTTCCTTGGCTTTGCGTGTTTTATGAATTCTTATGCGGTATTATATACGATTGTATTACATTTTCTATTGCTCTCTTTTCTGTTTATTCCTCTCATGGAGCGAGAGATTGTAAAATATTGCGGTGATTCATATACCGAATATATGCAGAGCGTCCGTATGTGGTTCTAATAAATTACAATATTAATTACCATGATCACCCTTTTCAAAAAAGTTCCAAAAGAAACAATTCTCCACAAGATTGCAACAACATTTCCGAACCATGCACTGGTTCGTTTTCATGATTATCATGATGACCCGTCGGTGATTATTCATGCAATGTTGGGACAAAGTCTTTTTGGCGAATCACGGATAATTTTTCTCTCGGAACTTGATCGAGCGTTGTGGGACGATATTATTGGCGCACTTTCACAAATTGGCGACGATACAGAGGTGTATTGGTTGGAGGATTCTTTTCCTGTTGCATACCTGAAAAAAGTTCCAAATCATACCATAATCGAGGAAAAGGGTGGAACATCAGAAAAATCTACCACCAACCCGTTCGTTATCGCAAACACACTCGCAAGTGGTGGGGTACACACATGGGCAGAGTATCGACAACTTATTCATGAAGGAAATGAGCCAGAAGCATTGTTCGGTATTATGTGGTGGAAGATAAAAGATATCGCAAAAAAGAAACCGCTACTCAGTAAAAATTTTAAGAAAACAATTACCGATTTTATGAAGACCTATTCCGTGGCACGATCAGGAAAAGGTGATTTGGAAACTGGTCTCGAGAGATTACTCATTGCACTTACCAAGGATTCATTGGTATAAAAAAGCCCTACGATAGGTAGGGCTTCTTGCGAAGCAAAAACATACCCGCAAAGAAACAAAAAAAGTAAAAATACTCAAGCTTTCTTGTAATAAAGAGTGTGATAACTCCTACTATAAAAAGTACTAAAATACTCACCTTAATAAGCTTTTTTTGAATAATAATAACCTCTTCCATAAAATTCTATTTTTTATCACTGTACACAATTTCATATAAAATGCAAAAAAAGATGTGATACTTGGAAAAGTAAACACATCGTATATTGTGACATTTCTTTTAAAAAAGAAATGAAAAAGTATTAAATTGTGAGGAGTTTTGAATAAAAGAATAAATAAGTTTTGTATAAAGAACTATAGTAAAGAACAGATGAATCGAAGAATCATTGTTAGATACCAAGAACTTTGGCTTAGATATTCTTCGTTTATTCAACTCTTCCCTCACAGTATATCGAGTATACAGAATACTCGCAAGTTATTTGAAAATAAAACTGTGGATAACTTTTTATCTATCTAATAATCGATACAAGACAATTCCGGTCGCTACTGATATGTTGAGCGACTCTTTTTTGCCGTTCATAGGAATTTCAATAATATGGTCTGCTACGCGCAACAACTCCGCAGGTACTCCAGTTACCTCGTTTCCAGGGAGTAATACAATCTTGTCTTTCTTTTTAATTTTTACAGATTTATAGTCTTTTGATGTTGGTGATTGTTCGATCGCGTACAGTGAATAACCGTCTTTTTTCAAGGAAAGAAGTGTTTTTTTTATTGATGCTGTATACTCCCAAGAAACCGAATCTTCTGCACCCAGCGATGCCTTGATAAAATCAGAACGCTTTCGACCAAAACGATCAATTGGTGTGGGTGTGTAACCAGAAATAATAGTATGATTAACACCAACTGCGTCTGCGGTTCGAAAAATCGCCCCAACATTAATAACACTCCGGATGTTGTGGAGAACGAGAATTGATCGAGGAAGAGAAATCTTTTTTTGGTTCATAGTCTTGTCATTATACAAAAAATGTGTATATTTACCAGTATTGCGTTCGTAGCTCAGTCGGTAGAGCACCTGCCTTTTAAGCAGAGGGTCGTAGGTTCGATTCCTACCGGACGCACAAACAATAAAACCACCTGAAAAGGGTGGTTTTATTTCAAAAAAGGAACCGTGTTGGTAATTGATCCAGGGCGACCCAGTGGGTCGTCGCGATAGGTTGACCCATCACCATCATTAATACCAATCGGGTTCATGAATTGATTTCTCCGTGATTCTGGATTACGTTCTGGGCCACCACTCAATACCCATAATACAAAGAGTATGATAAAAAAAGCGACAACATAACTGAGCTCGCTTGATCCGCTTGCTGGGGATGGTTTTTTTTCGTCTACCATAACAATAGTATAGCACCAAAAAATAAAGCGTGCTATACTGACACCATGATTGGCTATCTTTCCGGTACTATAATTTTTCGATCTGAAAAACACATCATTATCCAGGCGGGATTTGTTGGGTATAAAGTTTTCGTCACCACTGATATTCTCAGTCAAGTAACTATCGGCAACCAGATTGAATTATGGATTTATACCGCAGTACGAGAAGATACACTTGACTTGTTCGGATTTACTTCACCAGAATTACAGGAACTGTTCGAATTATTAATTACCATTTCGGGAATTGGGCCAAAATCAGCACTCGGAATTTTGTCAATCGCCGATACTGGATCGCTTGTTCATGCAATAAAAACCGACAATGTGGGATACCTCACCCAGGTTTCTGGAATTGGGAAAAAGACCGCAGAAAAAATCGTTCTCGAGCTCAAAGATAAAGTAGAAAAACTATCACTCGCAACTACAACGATCGAGAATGACACCATGCGTGATGTTGTGGATGCATTGGTTGCGATGGGATACCATGACCGAGCTATCCGCGAAGCACTTCGATCAATAGATACAGACCACACAAATTACAGTCGAATTATTCGCGAGGCACTTCTGATACTCCAATAAATATTGACAGAGTTATTTTTTTTGGTAATATATTTTTTATAAAAAATTAATATATGAACAGAACATCAAAAGGGAATCGCATTCCTACAGCCGCACCGACACCTTTCTTAAATGCAGATCCTTGCCTAGGAGAAGCTTCTTTTGTTACTTCTGTAAAACCAGAAGAAATCGAATTTAAAGAAATTTTTTCTGATAAAAACATAGCAGTGTTTGAGATGAAAACAGAAACATACTTTCCTCCAGAAAGTATAACAATAGAACAATTACAAAAATTTTCTGGCACTAACATTACTTCAATCGATTTTTTATCGAAAGAGGTTTTTGAAAAAATCAGAAATAAAGTTGCCAACGCAACAAACACTTTTGGATTGTTTGATGACGGCGTTAAAAAAATTCAAAAAAGTGGTACCGTAGAAAATTACGCTCTGTCGGGGCCACGCTATGAAAATAGTTCAAGTTATAAAAATTATTTTATAGTCGCTGTTGGAAAATAATAACTATTTTAGAGGATTTTCGAATCCTCTTTTTTGTATTTTTTATATTGCAAAAAAACAAAATTATGCTATAGTAATTGGGCAGTTCACGAAGAGGATACAAGTTCTCCTGATTTGATATTCTTTTCTTCTCTTTGTTCTACCAACAAAGAGTCATTATTTGCAATGCTCTCAAAAATTTATTATCTTTTTATCCTATGCCAAATCTTCAAAATGCAAAAAAAGCACTTCGTGTTTCAGCTCGAAAACGAGTCATTAACGACCGTCGTCGTCGAACCATGAAAGTTACCGTAAAATCTGCAAAAATTGAAAAAACACCAGAACTCCTCTCGTTAGCCTATCAAGCAATTGATAAAGCAGCAAAACGAGGAGTGATCAAAAAAGGTGCTGCATCTCGTAAAAAATCACGACTTGCAATCCAGATCAAAAAAGCAACTCAAAAAACTGCGTAATGCAGTTTTTTGTTGAGTATGATACCATTCCATTATGAATCATTTATTATTTTTCTCGGGAATAGCGTGTGATCATTGCGAAATAATGAGACGTTTGATCGGGCGATTATTCGAAGACATGGGGATTAGAGTGGATGAACGAGAGGTTTGGCAAAACGAATCCAATTATCGATTGTTAGAGAATTATACCCGAGAAAAATCATGTCCAGGAATTCCTGTTTTTATAAATACACAAACCGGGGTTGTGTTGTGTGGTGAGATTTCTTACACACAGTTAAAAAACTGGGCAATGGGTGCGAATGTGGTACAATAAGAGTAATTTATTATGGAATTAATTCAACAATTAGGAGCTTTTTCATATCTCGGTGTTTTTGTGATTGGTCTTTTGGCGAACATGATTATCCCAGTTCCCGAGGAAATTACCTTGATTACCCTGGGTTATTTATCGGCGACAGGTGTTTTCCATGTTGTTCTGATTATTCCATTACTCGTAGTAGGGCTATTATTGAGTGACTTGCTCATTTATACATTATCAAAAAAGGGTTCGAACATTACCAAGAAATTCTATTACAAGTTTTTTGAATCACAATTTTCATTCCTCCAAGACCTCGATACGAAACAACTCGAACGAATTATTATATTCTCTCGCTTCTTTGCCTTTTTCCGGTTCCTTGCACCATTTTTAGGTGGGATGTATCGGGTACCACTACGTCGGTTTTTACATTTGGAAATTATGTCTATCACATTATATACTACAGTGTATGTTGGGTTGGGATATTATTTACGGAACCAAGTTGAAAAAATTATTTCCGGAGTGAATATTGTTGAACATATTGTAGTTGCGGTTGGACTGTTAATTCTTACGTCATTATTTTTTGTTTGGCTGCGAAAGTATTTTATGGAAAAAACCCAAGTATTTAATCGTTTTAAAAAATAATACGAAATTTTGTGCTCTCGCCAGGAATCGAACCTGGATCGCCAGTACCGCAAACTGGTATTCTATCCGTTGAACTACGAGAGCAAGTGGAACTACCATACCACAAGAGGTCTTTTTTTTCAATCTTAAATCTATTTTAAAAAACCACCCTTGTAAGGTGTTTTTTTAAAACCCAATTTTTTCTGACAAGAGATCAATAAACGATTCTTGGAGTTCTTGTTCGGGAATATAGTGAATAAGGAAATCATACAGATCAGATGCACGCATATCATCAGGGAGAGGGAGTGAAACCATAGGTGCAAAATTTCTCTTTGTCTTGAGAATGAGTTTTCGTACACCGAACGGGTTGCGATACAGCCAAAACCCAGTAATTTCTTGAAACTCAATAGTTGATTTATTGACAGTTATTCCACGCCGACTGATCTCTATTGCAATAGGGTCATTTTTTTTACCAGCGAAAATACCAATCATAAACCCTCCTAATAATAAAAGAACCCCGAACAGTAGATTTTTTGTAATAAATGCAATAGTAGCACCAATAATAATCAGGATGCCCAGCGCCCAATACCAGTCAGTACTTTTTTCTCGATGTTTATATTCATAGGTATCCCATGAAAATTCAATAGTTTCATCGTGTAACATAACAACAGTATACTATAGTTTATTTTTCCGAGCAATACATATTTTTTATTAATTTTTTACCCAACACTATTTTTTGTGGAAATAGGAAGCGAAACAACAAAAGTGCTTCCGGTTCCAATTCCAGATGAGTAGACCGAGATAGTTCCATTATGCATTTCAGTAATTCTTTTTCCAAGATACAACCCTAACCCTGAACCACCCATGAAAATTTTTCCAGCAATTCCTCGAGAGAATTTCAAGAAAAGCTTTGGAATTTCCTCCGCGGCAATTCCTGCGCCAGTATCAATAATAGAAACAGTATAGATATTTTTAGAAATTTGTTTATCTAACATAATAGTGATTGATCCAGAGACAGTGTATTTTATCGCATTATCAATAATATTATTGAACACCTGGCGAAGTTTTGTTCTATCACCGACAATGGGTGCTGTTGTAACACGGGATTCAAAATTGAATCGCAACCCTTTCATCTCTGCCAGAATTCTGAATTCTTCTGCAATACGATCAAGAAATTCCACTAAATCAATCATTTCTTTTTTCAAAACAAGACCACCTTGCTCAATCTTTGAGATATCCAACAAATCATTCACTGTACTGATCATTTCGTCGCTGGTGACACGCAATCGCTCTACAATTGTCAGAGTGTCTGGCTGATTACGGACCGCATCAGCAACAGCGCCCAGCCCCCATTTTAATTGAGTGAGAGGACTACGGAGTTGGTGTGTAGTGAACGAGAGGAATTCATTTTTTGTCCCTGTAATTTCTTTATTCTTGGTGTTAATTTCTGTCATGTGCTCGTTATGAAAATAGAGTTCCCACGCAATGGTTGCACTACACACAGAAATAGCAACAGATAAGAGGAGAGAAATATTTTCAGTGAGGAGAGTAAGTGATATCAAACCAATAAGAATTGTGATACCTAATTGATGGTCACGAATAACTCGACCAAGATCATAATAACGAGTTGCCAGAATACTGGTTCCAATAATTAATGTAGGCAACAAAAGAAATAACGCTTGCACAGAAATTCGTAATTCGTGATAAGGGAGAAAAAAAACATGTGCCACAGCGATTAAAAGTGTGAGTACTCCATACACTGCAATAATACGAACAAAAATTGTTCGATAACGATCTTTTCCTGCTGACAATGCAGCCTGAATAAAGAAGATCCCATGCACTAAAAAAAGAATACCCAAGAGAACAATATCTTTTGTGGAAAATGTATGCATTAGTTCTAGTGTAGCTGGTTTTATGATAAACGACAAGTTTTTTAGAATATACTCCTTTTTACTTGTCTATGATATGCTGAGCATTATGAACACTATTACAATACAAACAATTATCAATGCTCCACTTGAAAAAGTATGGAATTATTGGAACCAGCCAGAGCATATTACCAAATGGGCATTTGCATCAGATGATTGGGAGGCACCACACGCAACTAACGATCTGCAAGTTGGTGGGAAATTTGTCACAACTATGGCTGCAAAAGATAAATCTGTAAGTTTTGATTTCGGAGGAACTTATACAAACATTATTCCAAACGAACTGATTGAATATTCAATAAGTAACGACCCAACAGAGGAATTAGCACGAAAAGTTTCTACATCGTTTTCTTCACCGTCTGAAGGAACAACTAATATTATTGAAATATTTGATTCTGAAAATCAGAATCCGTTAGAGATGCAACGTGCTGGTTGGCAGGCGATTTTGGAGAATTTTAAGAAATATGTGGAGAATAATTAGTCATTTCTAATAATATATCAATTATCAATTAATATTACCTAATAATTATGACAACTATCAATCCACACATTAATTTTAATGGAAATGCCGAAGAAGCGTTTATATTTTATAAATCAGTATTCGGCGGGGAATTCACAAAGATCATGCGTTTCAAGGATTTCCCAAATCCAGAGTTTCCTATGCCAGAAAATGAAGCTGATAAAATAATGCATATTGCATTACCTATTGGAAATAATATTTTGATGGGAAATGATGTTCCGTCATTCATGGGACCGACCAATGAAAACGAAAACAGAAGCAAGATTTCAATAAGTGTCGAAAGTAAAGAGGAAGCCGATAGAATATTCAATGGACTTTCTGTAGGTGGACAGATTGAAATGCCGATCGGCGACAGTCCGTGGGGAACGTATTTTGCAATGTTTCGGGATAAATATGGAATCGAATGGATGATTGATTATGATCCAAAACAGAATTAAAATAATTATATAAAAATATGAAAAAAATTACTCCTTTTTTATGGTTCGAAAAAGATATGGATGCGGTTGTAAATTACTATGCATCAATTTTTTCTGATGTGAAAATTTCAAATCCTGGGCAACTCGATGGTACACCGTCGGGAACTGTACAGATGAATAGTATCACCATCTATGGAACGCAATTTGATTTAATGACTGCAGGTCCATATCTACCATTTAATCCAACTGTTTCATTTATTATCAATTGCGATTCAATTGACGAGGCACAAGATCTCTGGAAGAAAATTACCGCAGAAGGCAAGGAATTAATGCCAATGCAATCATATGATTTTGCGCCCATGTTCGGCTGGGCACAGGATAAATATGGTGTGTCATGGCAGGTTATGTACATGAGTGGTGAAAAACCAGTAGACCTGCCTGCGCAGGCAGGAAAAATTGTTCCAACACTGATGTTCTGTGGTGACGCGTGTGGTCGTGCAGAGGAAGCAATGAATTTTTATACATCAATTTTTAAAAATTCACACATTGATTATGTTTCGCACTATGATGGCTCGGAACCAGTTGACGACGAACGTGCAAAAATAAAACATGCAGGATTCATATTGGACGGATCACGATTTTCCGTTCTCGACAGTGGCAAGAAAAGTCCGCTGACATTTCAACAGGCGACCTCTTTTGTTGTTACGTGTAATGATCAGGCAGAGGTTGATTATTATTGGGAAAAACTGACCAATGGCGGTGTTGAGGTACAGTGTGGCTGGTTGAATGACAAATTTGGTGTGCCTTGGCAGATTGTCCCAAAACAGATGACAGAAATGATGAGTACTGGAACACCAGAGCAGATCAAGCGTGTTACTGATGCGTTTATGCAGATGAAAAAATTTGATATTGCAACACTCGAACAAGCGTTTAAAGGATAAAAAACCATGTATACCATACATGGTTTTTTATTTACGTAATATTTTGATATACTTGATAAATGAACCTAAAAACAACGCTTGCTATTATTGCATCATTACTCGCTTTTGTTGGAAATGTTCCCTACCTCATAGATGTCATTAAACAAAAAGTAAAACCGCATCCCTACACCTGGTTTGTGTGGACGATTGTTTCCTGTATTGTGTTTTTTGGACAACTTGCAAAGGGTGCTGGTGTCGGTGCTATCCCAACTGCCGCTGCAGAAATATTTACCGTTATTATATTTTTGTTTTCTCTGCGTTACGGATTCAAGCACGTTACACGCACGGATACCATTTTTTTAATTATTGCACTCCTTGGAATTATTCCATGGATTATTACCAAGGACCCGACAATTTCTGTGGTTATTGCTGTCTCGATTGATTTTATAGGTTTCATGCCAACCTTGCGTAAAACATGGCAGCATCCAGAAACAGAAATGCCGTTGTTATATAGCATGAATGTTTTACGCCATATCCTGATGCTGTTTTCGCTCCAGACATACAACATTGCAACCATGCTCCACTCAATAGTAATGATTGTTACTAACTCTATCATGACTGCATTTATTATGATTCCAAGAAAGTTATCTGAAAATAAATGACAGGAATAAGATTTTTGTGATACATTATATCTATTATGAAAAAAATAATTCACATCATTATAAAAATAGTATTCTCGTTATTATTAATTTCTCCAATTTTGGGGACACTTGGAATGTTCCCTGCGCCAACACCTGAAATGTACAGCAACCCGCAAGCGTTTCAATTTATCCAGGCATTGATGAGTTCGCAATATATTATGATCATGATGGCGATTGTGCATATTCTTGCATTAATTGCGTTATGGACTCGCCGAGAGGCACTGGCAGCCGCACTTGAATTGCCCATCGCTTTGAACATTATAGGTTTCCATGCGTTTTTGGACGGAGGATTATTAACAGCAGGTGCGATTATGGGAAATGTTCTCTTGATCATTGTTCTGTATGTTATGTGGAAAAATCGCAGTCAGTATAACCAATTGCTAGAAAAGTTTTAAATCAAAAATTCCCCAAGACTTTTCCCGGGGAATTTTTGATTTAAAAAATGTGATTAATAGGACGTTTTGGAGGGTAGATCGATGTTGAAAAATAAGAAGGGTATATTGGTAGGATGGTTGGTTGACTTCTAAAACCATATACCCTATACTATAGGGTATATGGTAAAACAACAACACAATCATCATATTCACAAGCACGGTGAGCCGAACACAAAGGCTCGCAAAGTTATTAATATGGCAATAGGAAGTGTGGCAAAAATTCCCGAGATGGTTGATGATGGACGATACTGTCCTGAAGTTATTCAACAAATCGATAGTGTTATCGGCCTACTACACAGTGCACGAAAAGAACTGTTAAAAGGTCACCTAGAATCTTGTCTTGCAGAACAACTAAAAACCGACAAGGAAGGATCAATTAAAGAATTGCTAAAAATCTACAACATGCAGTAGATTTTTAGTGTTTTATTATTCATTCATTAATTTATGAAAATATGTCCAAAATTTCAACTACATTAGCAATTTCTCTTATGGTGGTAACAGGTGTTTTGGGGTGGATGATTGGATATGCAAGCACTCCTGATTATAAAGTAAACATGTACGATAAAACTACGATGGATCTCGGTCGTCCAGATAAAACACTTGACCTGAGATATATTAATGCAATGATCGCCCACCATAGAGGTGCAATGCTTTTAGCTACACAGACAAGTACGCAAACACAAAGACAGGAAATGAAAGATTTGTCAGCGATGATACTTCAAAATGAACCAAAAGCAATTGCGGAATTGTACGAATGGAAAAAAGACTGGTATGGAGACACCAGACAAGTAAAGGATCCAATTGTTTCAAATCTTGGTGCATATGATGAAAAATTTGATTTACGTTTCCTCAACGCACTTATTACTCATCACGAAGAAGGTTTGATCATGACAAAGGAAATAAAAACAAAATCAAGTAGAATTGAAATTTTAAATAATGCTGATGAGGTTGATACATTTTTAACAACAACATTGAAACAGTTTAAAGAGTGGAGAACACAGTGGTACAACATTTAATGTAATATCTCTCTATGACAAACAAAACACTAAAAATAAAAGGGATGCATTGTGCAAGTTGTGCAACTATTATCAGTAACAAGGTTTCTAAACTAGCTGGTATTAATGATATAAATGTTAATTTTGCAACAGAAAAAGCTCAGATTTCCTATGATGATACGGCTGTTTCTGTACACAAAATGAATCATGAGATTGAAAAACTAGGATATACACTTCTTGATGAAAGTGATTCTGCAACAATACAAGATCACAGTACGCACACAGGAATCAATGAATCAACAGGGGAAAAAGAAAAAGAGTTACTTACCATAAAAACAAAAACACAGTTCGTATTGCCAATTACTCTTCTCGTTTTCTTTCTCATGATGTGGGATATTGGAGCAAAATTGTTTTCTTTTATTCCAAACCTTCCTTTGCCAATGTCTCTATTTAATACTATCTCTATGATACTTGCGAGTATTATATTGTTTTGGATTGGACAACCGTTCTTGCAAGGTGTAGTTCGATTTGCTCGATATCGTGTTGCTAATATGGATACCCTTATTGGGATAGGTACGCTCGTGGCATATGTATACAGTATACTCATCACACTCTTCCCAATAATTAGGGTGGCACTCAAACTTCCTGAAACTACTTACTTTGATGTGACTATTGTTGTTATCGGTTTTGTCGTGTTGGGAAAATATTTGGAAGCACGATCAAAACTTCGCACCGGAGAAGCAATAGAAAAACTTCTCGGACTGCAAGCAAAAACAGCATTGCTGTGGCGTAATGGAATCGAAGTAGAGGTACCCACACATGAAGTACAGATCGGTGACATTCTCATCGTAAAGCCAGGTTCAAAAATTCCCGTTGATGGAGTTATTATTGAAGGATACTCATCGGTAGATGAGTCAATGATCACCGGTGAACCAATTCCTGTAGATAAAAAGATTGGAGACCTTGTTATAGGTGCGACAATGAATAAACAAGGTAATTTCAAATATAAAGCCACAAAAATTGGATCCGATACAGTACTTGCTCAAATCATTAAAATAGTTGAAGACGCACAGGGGTCACGTGTCCCTATACAAGCATTGGCAGACAAAATCTCAAATGTGTTTGTGCCAGCAGTTCTTATTATTGTTATTGTTACACTAATTTCATGGCTCACTATCGGTGCTTCTCTTCTTGGATTCTCGACTGCTCTTTCATATGGAATACTGTCATTCGTCGGAGTTCTCGTTATTGCATGTCCATGTGCTCTTGGACTTGCGACACCGACCGCTATCATTGTGGGTGTTGGTAAGGGTGCGGAACACGGTATCCTTATTAGAAATGCTGAGGCTTTGGAAAAATTGAGTAACATTACTACAGTTGTCTTGGATAAAACAGGTACTCTTACAAAAGGAAAACCAGAGGTAACAGATATTATTACTCTTGATAGTGACTGGACGGAAACTGACATTCTTCGTATTAGTGCGAGTATTGAGAAACTTTCCGAGCACCCACTTGCTGATGCTGTCGTGGTAAAAGCAACAGAACAACATATTGATCTTGAAACTGTCGTGAATTTCCAAGCACTCGAAGGCGTAGGTGTAGAAGGTACAATTAATGGAAAGTATGTGAAAATTCATAAACCATTAAAAATTGATGGCGAAGAAATTAATATCAAAGAATTACAAGAACAAGGTAAAACTGTTGTTGTTATCGAGGTTGATAAGAAACAAGTTGGTCTTATCGCACTTTCTGATACTCTCAAAGAAGAATCAAAAGAAGCAATAACAAGGCTTCACGCGAAAAATATAAAAGTAATAATGCTTACTGGTGATAATTATTTAGCTGCAACTTATATAGCAAAGCTTGCAGGTATAGATGCTGTTATTGCAGAAGTACTACCTGGAGAAAAAGCAGGTAAAATTAAAGAATTGCAAGATGGTGGTGCGTTTGTTGCCATGGTTGGTGATGGTATAAATGATGCCCCTGCCCTCGTACAATCTGATGTCGGTATTGCCATGGGTACAGGTACTGATGTGGCTATTGAATCTGCAGGTATCACACTCCTCGGTGGTGACATTTCAAAAATTGCTCAGGCAATACAGCTGTCAAAAATAACCATGCGAGGCATTAAGCAAAATCTCTTCTGGGCATTCATCTTTAATATTGTGGGCATTCCCCTTGCAGCAGGATTCTTCTACCCACTATTTGGGTGGCTACTCAACCCTGCATTTGCTGGACTTGCGATGGCATTTTCAAGTGTGTCAGTAGTGTCGAACTCATTACGAATTAAAGCAAAAAAATTATAAATTATATGAAAAACTATACATTACATGTTTCTGGAACTCATTGTGCTTCGTGTAAAATCTTAATTGAGGATATATTAAATGATCAAGATATCATAAAAAAAGCCCAGGTAAATTTGAAAAGAGAAATTGTGTACATTGACACAGATAGTAATAGCACTCCAGAAGAACTGGCTGCTCTACTTACCGAGAAAATTAAGCCACACGGATACACTCTTTCAGTAGAGAAAGTTATTACTGAGAAAAAAACAGATAATATTATCTGGAAAGCACTACCTATTGGTCTTATATTTTTAGTGCTATTTTTTATACTCCAAAAATCTGGAATCTTAAATATTGGTATTGGTGGAAAAACAACACCTATAACCAGTTTTATTATTGGTCTCATTGCTTCTGTTTCCAGTTGTCTTGCTATTGTGGGAGGTCTTGTTCTTTCTCTTTCAGCAAAAGTAATGCAGGATAATAGAAATCGAGCTTTAAAGCCTTTCATTCTATTCCATTTGGGAAGAATATTTGGTTTTGCTATTTTAGGTGGGATACTTGGTTTTATTGGTAAAGTAATTGGAATTAATTTCATGTTTTCTACAATCCTAGGATTACTTGCTTCAATAGTCATGATTTCTCTTGGTCTTAATCTTGTAGGAGTTTTCAAAAAGAGTAAGCTAACATTGCCAAATAATTTGTTTAACTATTTTAAAAAAGTAGAACATGCAACTATTGCTCCTATTCTTATTGGTATAGGGACCTTCTTTCTTCCTTGTGGATTTACTCAATCAATGCAGGTTGCCGCTCTTTCAAGTGGATCATTTTTCTCTGGCATGGGATTAATGTTGTCATTTGCTCTCGGAACATTTCCGATGCTCGCCTTATTATCCTTTAGTTCTGTATCATTCGCTCAATCAAAACATGCTCCACTATTCTTTACATCAGCAGGCATTGTAGTAATTGGTCTTGGTATCTTTGCACTACTTTCTGGTCTTGCGGGTATCGGTATTATTAATCCTTTATTTAACATATAGTTATATTATGAAAAAAAATGCGTTTATTATTATAATTTGTGCTTTTATTGTTGGAATAGGTATTATCATTTTAAATAAACCACCAAAGACTGCTGAGAAGAATCCTGCTGGTGTACAAAATAGTGAAATAAAAAATGGCACTCAATACATAACTATCAATGCAAAAGCAGGATATTCTCCAAAAGTTTCTACTGCAAAATCGGGCATACCTACGAAATTGATTGTAAAAACAAATGGTACCTATGATTGCTCAGTATCACTTGTAATTCATTCAATAAATTATCAGAAGATTTTACAACCTACAGGTGAAGGGGTTATTGATATTGGAACACCTGTTGCGGGCATACCATTGCGAGGAGTTTGCAGTATGGGTATGTATAATTTTAGTATCAATTTTATTTAAACAAAAAAAAGAACGATATTTAGTCGTTCTTTTTTCTGCAATGCATAGGTTGGTTGGTCACTAATAATGGAACCAATGCAAAATATATCTACTATTCATGTTCTAAAGCAAAAGATAGAAACTGTAAGAATCACTATATTCGAGAAGAAGACTTGATACTCGAATTGTTAAAGATTTTAGATAAGGTAAATATCAATGAGTTGGGTATGAGACAAAAACTGGAGGATGAAATAGCACGATTTAATATCTTCCAAAGATCAGTACTGGGTGCGACCGAGAAGATTAAAAATAATAAAGATACAGATATACGAAACTTCGCAAAGTATATTCTCAAAGAAGGAACTGTCGGAGAGAAAAGAGAGTTGCTTGCGAATCTTAGATCAAGAATAGTGTATAAGGATAAACAACTTACGCTATTAGATTAGATATATATATCAAATTTTGATATAATTTAAGCATATGAAAGAGATAAAACTCCATAAACAATGGATTGTTAAAGCTCCAGTCGAAGACATTGCTAAGATAGTAACTGACTTCGAAAATTTACCGAAGTATTTTCCTAAGGTTGCAGAATCAGTACAGATTAACAAGCGAGATGGAAATAATTTAGAGATGGAAGCAATGGTAAAATCATTTGGTAGGAGTTTTAAAGTAAAAATGAACACACAGATCCTTCCTGGAAAAGGTTTCATTTCAGACAATGACAGTTATCAATTTGGAACTTCTGGACATGAAGAACTTTTGCTCTCTCCTCATGTTGATGGAACATTGATCGACTATACCTATCAGGTGACTATACATAAAAAGTGGCTACGTATAATTGCAACACCACTTATCAAATGGTATTCGATGAAAGCATGGGAAAAAGCAGTCATTGATGAATTGAAAAAGATAGTGGAAAAACAATAACGAAATACATTTTTGTTTACAATTTATGAACTCGGGTCGCTTACTCACTCTAGGCAAACGCATTGACTCCGATAATAAAATGTGTTGGCGGAGATTAAGCGATTCGAACTAAGTGGGTCGCTCATCTGTCATAATTGTTATAAAATATATGTTTTATGGAAACTTGCTTTCTTGGATTAGGGGTAGAACAGTACTTGATTAATCTTATGTAATCATATATAATCTTACATATCTACTATATAAGATTATATTTATGAAAAATGATATTTCAAAAAGATTTAACAAAAGAATAAGCGCTCTCCCTCAAGAGATCTATGAACTTATTGACAATATAGACTTACTCAAAAGTAAGTGGGTTTCTGGTGCAAACTTAGGGACACAGACACTGTCTAAACTCAAAAAATCAGTTCTTGTTACTTCAACAGGAGCATCTACTCGTATTGAGGGATCCGAGTTAACAGACGAAGACGTAGAACGATTGATTCGGGGCCTCTCAATGCAAAAGTTTAAAGATAGAGATAAGCAAGAGGTACAAGGATACTATGAAATACTCACCAATGTGTTTGAGTCGTACAAAACTATTCCGTTGTCAGAAAGTACTATCAAGTTTTTTCATCGCGAACTTTTAAAGTATGCGGAAAAAGATCAACTACATAGAGGAAATTATAAAAGCACAGAAAATAAAGTTGCGATGGTTGACCTCGACGGAAATATTGGGCAAATACTTTTTGACACTACGGAGGCGTGGCGTACTCCAAAAGAAATGCAAGAACTAGTTGAGTGGACACAAGAAGCTTTTCTTGAGAAGAAATATCATCCACTACTCATCATCGGTAATTTTATTGTTGAGTTTTTACTTATACACCCATTTACTGATGGCAATGGGAGACTTTCTCGTATTCTATCGAATCTACTGTTGTTACAGCACGGATATGAGTATGTACCGTATGTATCCCAAGAAAAATTAATTGAAGATAATAAACCAGAATATTATATTGCTTTGAGACAGAGTCAAAAAACATTACGAATCGAGACAGAAAATATTGTTCCATGGCTCATGTTTTTTTTCAAGATACTTCTTGAGCAGTCAATGCGAGCTATTGCATTACTTTCAAAAGAAGAGGTGAGTAAACTTCTTTCGTCACAGCAAGAAATTATTTGGAATTATATTACAAAAATAAGTGGTGAAGTTACTCCACTTCAAATTCATACAAACACAAAGATTCCACGACCAACTATAAACCAAGCACTTATTAAATTACTCAAACTTAAATGGATTGATAAAGTTGGTTTAGGGCGAGCGACGAGGTATAAAGCAAAATAAACATTTATGACCAATCAAGAAAAATTGGCATTGTTCAAATCTATTTTCCAAGGTCGTACCGATATCTACCCGAAACGTTGGGAAAAGAATGATAAAAGTGGGTGGTCGCCTGCCTATTCTTTTGACTGGAATGAATTCAATGCTCATCGAGTAAGAGGCGGTACAATTAAAGATTTTGAAAACAAGACTCTCCAACCTTTGACTGATACTGCCCTACTCAACCACCTAAATGGCAAAGAAACGATTGGCATTTATCCCATACTACCTGACAACACTTCATATTTTATCGCAGCAGATTTTGATAAAGCACAATGGAAAGATGATAGTCAGAAATTTGTCGCTGAATGCACGAAATTTAACTTACAAGCCTACACCGAAATATCTCGATCAGGTAATGGCGCCCATGTATGGATATTCTTCGATGAAGAGTATCCATGTTGGAAGTCGCGATCAATAATACTTGAACTTATCCGTAACACTTTTAACTATTCGGAATTCAGTAAGGAAATAAGTTTTGACAGATTGTTCCCCAACCAAGATACTATATCTAATGGTGGATTTGGAAACCTTATTGCACTTCCTTTGCAAAGTGAGCGAGTCATTCATGGAGCATCTGTGTTTTGTGACAGCAATACTTTTACCCCATTTCAAGACCAATGGGAATTTCTGAAAACTATTCACAAACATGCAACTCAAGAATTAGATTCTGTGTATGACGCTGTTGTAACAAAAAATGCTTCTACTGAAAATAAAGAGATGGGCAGCTTCGGAATAGAGATTATTTTAGATGGTTCTATCCATATCAAAAAAAGTGAGCTTGGTTCAAAAGTAACCACATTCATAAAAGACGGGCTCAACGTTTACAACAAAGAATATATTGTCAAAAAGAAATTAGGCAAATCCATATTTGGAACAGAGAAATATTTCAATTTGATACAAGATGTTGGAGATGAAATAGTATTGCCGAGAGGTTTCCTGGAAAAACTCACCGATTATTTTGATACTGAGAAAATTACTTATACAGTAGCTGAGAGTTACACTAAACACGAACATGTAAAATTTAATAGTTCAATAACTCTTCGAGAAGAGCAAGAAAAAATACTTGAAGACATAAAAGATAAAGCAAGTGGTATTATTATAGCTCCGCCCGGCAGTGGTAAAACTATTATTGCATTACAACTAGTTGCTGAGCTTAGGCTTCCTACACTTATCCTCGTAAATCGCAATCAACTCCTTTCGCAATGGATGGAACGGGCTGAACAATTCCTTGGAGTTCCGAAGACTCAAATCGGGGTGATTTCTGGAGTAAAGAAAAAGATCGGCAAGCAAATAACCATTGCTACTTTGCAAACGTTGGCACGCTATAAAAACTTGAAAGAAATACAAGATATGTTTGGTGTTGTAATCATCGATGAATGCCATCATGTTCCCGCAAAAACATATCGTGAAATTATTACCTCATTCAAAAGTAAATATTGTTACGGATTGACTGCGACACATGCACGAAAATAATGTGCTGGTTCTTGCATTTCCAATTGCATTTGAAGGAAAACTCAAGCAGTACATTGGTAGATTACGTGGCAATGGTACAAAATACATTATTGATATTCGTGACCCGATCGTTGAGTTTCTTGAGCGACAGTTTAAAAAGAGGAAGAAGTTTTATGAGAAGGAGTTTGGATTTAACACGTCATACTAACAAAAAACACGATGTTATCGTATTTTTTGTTACAAATTAGTACTCGGGTCGCTCATTCGCCATAGGTAAATTGGGACACTCCGATAATAATTTGTCAATGCGAGCCATGTGGGTTAAGTACCAATGCAATGAGACGCCGTATGGGTATTTCGGCGACTTTCTAACGGCTTGCTTGAGGTACTCGGGTCGCTATCCTTATTTCAGATATCCGAGCTTTTTGAACATTATTACCGACGGAGGAACTACATCTATTTCTGAGAGCTTTGCAATCGGAATCCACTCAATTTTCTCATGGCCATCAGGAATAGTGGGTTCTCCAGAAACATACTCACATTCTAAATCGAGGTAGATAAACTGCTTTTCGATACCGTCGTGGTCTTTCTTAGTCTCCGCATCCCAGAAGAAATTCCGTACGGGAGAAACATCAACCCCAGCAAGCCCTTTTATATACTTCTTAAACGTCTCCCCAGGATCTTTACCAGGAACAAATTCTGTTCCAAATGAGTACCATGTTTCCTGATACGGCTCTGAACAAGCAAACTTCTTTCGCATTAAAACGGAGTTTCCTTTAAGAATATTACCGATGATTAAAATCTTTGTGGGCATAATATGATTATAGCTTTTCTACCGAACCTTAGGTATTCGGGTCATGCCGATAACAGGTTCTTAGTGCGGGCTACGTGGGTATGGTACCCACGAGTTCAAGCCTTGTAAGGCTATATTAGCATAATTCTAAAAATATTTTTAAGGTTTGTGGGTCGGGGTCTAGGTTTTAATAATCGTACCAATAAATGAACTTCCGATATCGAAAGATTCGTGATCAAGCTTCACAAGCTCTGACTCAAGGGAATCTTTGGTGTATCGCAGAGATTGGAAAACCATAAGTTTGTCACTAGACTTTATACCAATAGCTTCCAAAGAAGTATTACTATTTAGCACTTCGCACCATACACGAAATCCATCATCTGCGATTCTTGGAGAAATATCAGTGAAAGGGTCCAATCCGATAAGTCGGACTTTATCATCCACTAGTCGCACAGCGTCTTCTTGGTATACCTTTTGTAACTCAACCATATCAACACGATCACGCATTTGCGCATTAATGAATACAAACCCATTTGGACCCGCAATCTCTGTAAGGAGTTTTAATATTTCTTGTGGTACATAATTTGAAAACGTAAGTCCCAAGGAAACAAATCGTGGAACGGTTACTTCGCCCAAAACCTCAGGAAGCTCTTCAAATGATGCTTTTACGTTGCGAACAGGGATTCCTTGAGCTGTTGCATGTGACTCTGCCATATCAAGAAAGTGGTCACTGATATCGACAGGAACATAGGTGAATGTTTTGTTCTGCTTTTTGAGCTCATCAAACAGAAACTGCTCTTTGTGTTCTGTGCCTGGACCAAGGTCAATATATTCAAAATTATCTGGCAAGATATCTGCGATGTTCTTTGCAATACTTTTAAGGTATTCATGTTCGGGCTTTGTTACTAACTTAAAGTATGTAGTATCTTCTTCTTGTAACTGTTCATATACCTGATCTCCTGAGCCGATATAAATAAGGAGTGAATCAGAAAAATCCCAGATTCTGTCATTTAGTTTTTTGAGAGATTTAAATGCTCGATCTTTAAACCATCCTTCATTGTATTTCTTTTGAGAATTTTCCATATACTTAAATGATAGCATAATTATTAAAAATAGTTTTAGGTTTGTGGGTCGCGAACAATGTAACAAAAATCGGTGATTTATGATACAGATCAATTTCTAAATAGGTAGAAAAATATAGGGTTTATAAGAAAATGTTACAAATGATACACAGAACGATTAAATTAATTATAACACTAGACGCTCCATGCATATTATTGTTTAAGCGTTATTTTTTTGGTATAGCACTAGATTTTTAAAAACACATTGCTTATACTTAATTCATATTTTTAAGAGGAAAAAAATCAAGGTAGGGTTGTCTAGTGCTATAGCGAAGACAATTGCCTTGATCCCTAGCGCGAAACCATAGAACAGTAGCGGTAGAGGGTTTTAATTTAAACAGTAGAGCAACCAAATTTAATCTCTTAGGTTGCATGATTTTAAATAGAAACTATAGCGAAATGAGATATATTTAATTTATCTATTTTTCGTATGGAAAACATAACCCTAAACCGCGAGAGTAACCTCACAATTGTTTACGTTCCTGTAACAGAACTTATCAGCCCAGAATATAATCCTCGATCTTGGTCAGAAGAAAATACCGAGGAACTCAAGGAGAGTATTCGTCGATACGGAATCGTTGACCCTATTTTAGTAAACTCATCACAAGAAAGAAACAATATTGTTATTGGAGGTAATTTCAGATTAAAAGTCATTAAAGAATTAGGATATACGGAAGTACCTGTTCTGTATATAAATATTCCAGACTTGGAAAAAGAAAAGGAATTATGTATTCGTCTTAATAAAAACCAAGGCGAGTGGGACATTTCACTTCTCTCTCAATTCGACGAATCATTTCTTTCTGATATTGGATTTGATTCAGTAGAGCTTGATGAAATATTCGAAGACGAAACAGAAGAATCAATTTTTGATCCTGAAAAAGAGCTTGAGAAAGTAGGTATTGAAAATGTCACCGTACAAAAAGGTGATGTGTACGACCTTGATGGATCACGACTCATGTGCGGAGACTCAACAATAGAAACTAACATGCTTACCTTGTGTGATGATAATAAAATTGACATGGTGATGACTGATCCACCCTACATTCTTGATTACCTTCATGGCAAAGGAAAACATGGCGAAGCAGTAACTGGATTCGGTGCAAAGAAAAATCGCCGATATTTAGAGACCGACGTATTACCTGATAACTTTACTGAACTATGGATGGCTAATGTTTCGAAAGTTCAGGCTAAAGATTTTGCAATCATTGTCTACGAGAACTGGAAAAATATTCGTACTATCTGGAATGAAATGGATAAATACTGGAAGGTCCGTAACATGATCGTGTGGCATTTGCCGAATCGAAATCAAAACTACGCAGGAAAACATAAGTTCTTTTCAAAACATGATATTGCAATGGTGGGAACTTCTTCGGTAGAAATCCAGTGTGATCTTGAGCCAGAAGATGCTCTTGTTGAAAACGAGTATGAAACAGCACTATTTGCCATCCAAGGAAAACCCCACTGGGAATCATATGGCAAGGGAAAGAAATTCTGTCCAACTGATTTTATTGACTATAATGCAGCGGATGAGAAATCCTCAGGACAAGCTATCATTTTTGGTACCAAACCTATTGAAATCTTGATACCGTATATCAAAGTACTTACTCGACGAGGACAACTCGTTCTAGAACCATTTGGTGGATCTGGATCAACACTCATCGCTTCAACCAAGATTGGTCGAAAGTGCTACATCATGGAGAAATCACCTGTATATGCTGAAGTAATCCTTAACCGATGGGAACGAATTACTGGCAAGAAGCGTGTAAAAACATATGAGTCACAACCAACGCAAGCTTAAGCAATCGATGATAGAGATTCTCCGCGATGCTCCGTTTATAAATCATGCAGTGAAAAAGGTTGGTATTGCTCGTACTACCTTCTACCGATGGATGCGTAACGACAAGATATTCGAGTTCAATGTGAATGCAGCTCTTCAGGAGGGACACAAGTGTATGATTGAACTTGCAGAGTCAGCACTCTTCAAGAAAATCAGAGAGGGTCACTTTGGTGGTATTAAGTTTTACCTAGAGAACAATCACGGAAATTACATGAACAGAAAATACCGAATCGAAACACTTCCAAAGAGAAACTATGACGATTCTCCAGCGTATGCACATGCTCGCATGCCTAATATCGTTGCGTTTAACGAAGAAGAAATGGAATACATTGAAGACATTAAAAGTGCAATACGTGATGGTGAAATACTACCAGAAGAAGTTGAGGATCTGGTTGAGATGGTCCGCAGTGGAAAATTCTCAGAAATCATAAACGAAAGGAACAAGAAGCAGGATTCAGAAAACGCCTAGCAATAAAACCACGCACAAAGCGTGGTTTTATTGCTCTTTAAAATATTTCTTATCTATAGAATCAAAAATAGACTGATTGCCTAATGTTGTTTTGTTTCCATCTTTGTAAGTTTCGGTATATCCAGCAACTTGTTGGTTAGTGTACAAATCAATTATGTAAAACATTATAACTGATATGCCTTCAGAAGAATGAACTTCTACCAACTTGTACAAACATCTTCCTTTCTCATCAAAAACAAACTCAGGTTCTGAAGTGCCAGACTGATCTTTTTCAAATTTATTGAGTGCCATATTTCGACATTCTTTCTGTCCGAGTAATGCATTTTTACTAGGCAAATATGAAAAGAAATAATATGCTACTGCTCCTGTAATAACTATACAGGAAATACCTATAATATAGGTTAAATATTTATTCATAAAACTTTAGCGGTTTTGTTTTGCTTTATGATAAAAACAGATCGGAGATAGCAAAAATCTCCCCGCCTGTTATGGTAGATTACTCTACCCATATCCGTTTCCAGACATGACCACTAAAGTGACTCCAGACGAGGAGGTTTTTACACTTTAGCGGATTTGCGCCATACCCTAGAAAACAAGGTTTTTTAGGGGTTAGGTCGACTTTATTCAGATGTCGAAGATATTATACCTCAAAAGGAGGTACTTGGGTACTTTAGCTTAACTTTAAGACGTTGTGTAGTGAATTTACCAACAGTTTTAACAGGTGCTGGCACCAATAGTTTCAAGTTTATCTTTAACCTTTTCCCACCTAGGGTGTTTCTCTTCTAAAAGTTTCCAAAAATTGGAGTTATGATTTTTATACTTTAGGTGACATAGTTCATGAACAATAACATAATCAATGCATTCTTTTGGTGTATGAATAAGTTTTGGATTAAGTAATATTTTATCCTTATTAAGAAAACTACCCCAACGCTTTTTCATTTCTCGAATAGCAAGAATAGGTGTATTTTTGTATTCGAACTTACCTAACATTTCCCTAAATCTATCCTGGAAAACACTTTCTGTTTTTGCTTCGAACCAGGAGTCTATAAGTTTTTTATTATGGTGACTATTTGAGACCTCTTTTGTGGTGTAAATCGTTAAAAGTCCTCTTGTTAATGAAACAAGATCTTCTTTCCCGCGTCGTACAATTAGTTTGTATTGCCTACCAAGATATAAATATCCTTCTCCTGAAATATATTCTTTCTCATAAATCTTCCGTTGATATTTTTTAAAGAACGAAAGTTGTTTTTCCAACCAGAACCACTTTTTCTGTAAAAAAGTTTCTATTCTTTCATTATCAGTTTGTACTGGACACTTAAGAACAATACGTAAGTCTGGCGTGACAGTGAGAGACAGTGTTTTACGATCTTGTTTTATAAGTTGATATTCATATACAAATGTTCCAAATATGAATTCTTTCATATAATTTAGATAAATAAATCAAAGTTATTCTCTGCTAATACCATCACACTATCAATAATACTTTTTATCTGATCATTATCTATTTCGAGACCTTTTTCACCTTTAACAACATCATAAAGATAATCGTCTATACTATTTCGCATCTTACGCTTAACATCCATATTCTTATACCAATCCACAATTGCTTCATTTTTTATGATAGTAAAGATATCAAGAATGATAGATATATATACTTCTTCGTTAAGTTTTAGACTATCGAATTGTGTTCGTAAGTTACGATAAAAGACATCCGATCCTTTTTGTGAGTCAATTTTTCCTGGAAGGCTTTCATCTTTCTTATTTACAACATCATCTCGAATTAACTTCATTTGTTTTAATGCTTCAACATCGGCAAGCTTACCGAGCCTCATTTTTTCAAGAATCTCAGAAATCTTTTTAGAAAACTTTTCGTAAAACTCAGGATCAGTATCAAGTTTTTCAGTGATAGTTTTTTGAGTTTGTGCAGCGATAGCTTCAGCTTTTGATTTATCAGATCCGAGATTCTCGACAGCTTCCTCAAAAAGTTTTCGGTCGGTAATGTTTACTTGTTTTGTAAGAAGTTCAACTCCACGAGCATCAACATATTTATCGAGAATATTAACAAGTGATTGTTTGTATTCTAATAGATCAACACGGTCTGCATATTGCAAACTAGCTGCCTTACGAAGTTCAGCAAATTTCTTGAGTTCACGCTTGTACAAATCAAGATGTTTGAACTCATGAACAAAGTCCTGCAATACAAAACATTCACTTAGATTCTTAATGAAAGCATTGAGGGTTTTGTAGAACGTTTCTCGCTTTGGTTGATCAGAAAGGAACTGTAAATATACCTCATCATCAGATGATCCTTTGACTTCCTTAAAAATATCGTGAACAAGAGAATAACTTTGCTCAAGTTCTTGAATCTTTTCTGCAACATCAATAAGAGTGCCTTTTACATCATTCTCATCATAGTTACCAAAGAGCTTCATCGCAGTATCGATATTCTTAGCATTCTCTGAGTAGTCCATTATGTAGCCAGCAGTCTTTGGTTTTTCTTTCTTATTCTCAAACAAACGGTTTACACGAGCGATAGCCTGCAAAAGATTATGATCGCGTAAGTCTTTAGCAAGATATAGGACGGTATTTCTAGGTGCATCAAAACCCGTGAGTAGTTTGTCACAAACAATGATGACTTCGATTCCATCATCGTTATACTTGAAACTTTCAACAACATCTTTCTCATACTTATCGACGCTACTATGGTTTTTTCGGACACCTTCTAGGTAAGCAACCACTTCTTTTTTATGAAGGTTTTCTTCATCACCATCCTCATGCTCATCAGAGATAATGACGGCAGTTCTTATTTTCCCTCGTGTTTCAAAAAACTTCTGGAATAAAATAGCAGAGTATTTTGATGGGGCAACAATTTGTGCCTTAAGCCCTGTGTCTTGGAAGTTAGACATGAAGTGTTTTTCAATATCATACGCAATCTCAACAATACGCTGAGGATTGTCTTTAATGATCTTACTTCCAATATAACGTTGTAATTCTTTTTTTTGTTTTTCGTTCAAACCTTCAGTGATACGCTCAACATGACGATCGATTTGCTCAGCATTTTGAATAAGATCAACATAGCGACCTTCATAGATAAGAGGCAGGATTATGTTGTCGGCTAAAGCGTCATCAATAGTATATTTATCGATATATCCTCCAAACTTTCTCCAACTTTCTTTCTCATCCTTCATGAGTGGAGTACCTGTGAATCCGATATAAGATGCATTCGGAATAATGCGACCCATTTCAAAGTTGGCGACACCATTCTGACTTCGGTGAGCTTCGTCGATAAGTACGAAAATATTTTCATCAGTATCAACAAACCCAGCACTCTTTTTTGCAGCTGATTCAAACTTTTGTACCAGAGTAGTAATAACTGCTAGATTTTTCTCTTTAATAAGATCAATGAGGTTTTGACCACTTGTAGCCTGAATAACTTCCTTTTTTAGGTTACAGTTCTTGAATGTGTCTTTGATTTGTTTATCCAAATCTCGACGGTCAGTAACAATAATCACACGAGGGTTAAGGATATGAGGATCTTCAATGAGAGCCTTAACAAACATCACCATCGTTAGTGATTTACCAGATCCTTGCGTATGCCAAACAAGCCCACCCTTTCGGCGAGTGATACCTTGTTCGGTAGTTTCTTCCTCTTCAACACGCTTGAGCATTTTATGGATAGCAAAGTATTGTTGATAGCGAGAAAGTTTCTTTACTCCTGCATCAAAGAGAATATAGTTCTTTGTAAGATCAAGAAGTCTCACAGGTTCAAAAAGTGAAAACACTCCTCGGTCTTGTTCAGTAGGAAGGCGGTCTGTTCTTTGTTTGTGACCATCTGTGTATCCGTTGAGATCCTGTAAAATTTCCGAGTAAGTAGTAGCATCTATTTCTTTTTGTATGAGTTTAGATATTTCTCCATTCAATACGTCTTCGTCTGTGCCTTTCTCTTTCCACACAGCATAGAACTTGTTTGGTGTACCAGTTGTGCCGTATTGTAAATCTTTACCATTTGTACCAACAAGAAGCTGTGTGTAGGTATATAGTTTTGGACAATACTCAGGACCTTGATTGCGGTTCATCTGGTTAAGTGCTTCTACAACAGCAACACCTGACTTCTTGTTTTCAATAACTACGAAAGGAATACCATTCACAAAACATACAATATCTGGACGAATATTTTGCTTACCACTAGCGACGAACTCAGCAGTTACGTGGAATGAATTATTTTTTGGGTTTTCAAAATCAATGAATTTGAAATTCTTTGATACTTTTTTACCGCCATGATTTACCTTAACAGTCTTACCGCCGCTTGTTGGCATGATGGTGTTGTAGATCTTTTGTGCAGTATCAATGAGTCCTTCATATTGGATATGCTCTAATTCATCGATAGCATCTCGTACGTCTTTCTCACTGAATTTGTATTCAGTCCCACCAACCTCATAACCATTTATTTCCATCAACTTTTCAGTCGCTATGTCAGCGAGAATGAAATTAGAAGTATCACCACCGCGTTGTCGTAGTGCTTCCTCTGCAGGAATATATGTATAGCCCATGTTCAAGAGAAGCTCTATGAATGGGAGCTGTGACTGTCGTGCTTCATCAAAATTTACTTTTTCTAACATATATTTATATGAGTTTATTGGTTGATAATGTATCTGGTGTACGAATTGTGCCAGTGATTAAATTGTTGAGGAGATAACGTTTCTGTTCTCTGATAATGGATAATTTCTTTTCGAGTTCGGTTATTTCTTTGTCTGAGACAATTAAAATTTTACTAATTTTATCCTGCTCTTCGATATCTGGTAGTTTGATTTGAATTTTCCCAAAAACACCGTTCATCAGTTTGGGGTTACCAACATAAGAAACATAATTCTTTGTTATGTAGTTCAAATATGAATAGACAAAATATAAATTAACCTTTAAATCTTTTTTCAGTTTTGCTGTACCACAGACATTCGTACAATTAAACTTTCCAGTTCTGTAAAAAACCCTCCCAGCATTAGCACCGTCAGTTGTCCAAGTAAGATATTCACCCTCAAAATCATATGTAGAAATGTTCCCGAATATTCCACTATTTGATGTCTGAGAAGAATAAACAGGATATATACCGGGATTATTTTCTATCTCACCCCTAGCGATAACACGCCCCCTTCCGAGTTCGAATAAACTATCAATAAAATACTCAGTTGAATCTTTCCTTTTGTAGACATATTGATCCATCAAAGCTTTCTTGATTTGTTTTTTTACTTCAATTTTCCGTGCGAGTTTCTCAATAGATTTATCCCAAGTTTCAAGGACTGAAACTATCCGGTTTTGTTCAGGGAGAGGTGGGAGTTTTATCTTTAGTGATTTTAATATTTGTAAATTTAAACCACCGCGACCGCCATCACCTGTAGAAATAGATCTTAATTCTTGATATCTCATTTCAAGAACTGATCTTAAAAATCGGTAATCAACATCTTTTTTAGGCACAAAAAAAGCAAGAGACTGATTTGTTGATAAAGGTATTTTATTAACTGCAACCTTACCACGAGTGGAACCCTGTCCTGCAAGTGCAATTAAAACACTATTTTCTGGGACAATTTTTGCAGATGAATTATCTAAACCACTTTGTGTAATAAAATTATTAGTTTTATAAATATCTCTTTTATTTATCTCTGCAGAATTTGCCCAAGGAATACTTCCATTTTCCCAATATTCTAAAATGTCAGTAGATGGTGTACCGCCAGCTGAAATATCACAAACCGCACCAAGCTTTACTTGTTGCCAATCTGAAGAAATATTTTTTTGTGGTTGATTAGTTTTCATGTGCTGATGTAATCTTTTTAGTTATGTCAGCGGTTGAAGCTGAAAGATTTATTTGAGAATTTTGATTTTTATCTACTTCATTAAACGATGAGTAGGCAGAAAAGATTGTTCGTGCGGCAATCTCATAAATATTCTGCCTAATTTGATCAGATGATCCAGATGAAAATAATCCAACACTTTTTACTATATTTGATTTATTCTTATTTTGATACTCAAAGTCTTTTTCTCTTGAATAATTTTTAGTAGCAAAATATAAACCCGTGTAAAAAATAGAAAGCAAAGAAAGAATAAAAAGTCCAGCTCTTATATCCCAGAACGCTTCCCATACCTTAATCGCATCAATAATTTGTACATCTTCATTTACGCCACCCCAGATAACTAAGAAAACAAAACTAAGCAAAAATAATCCCGCACTAATCCCTAAAAGCCAGTAAATATATTTTTCAAATTTTGTTCTTTTTTGTAGCCACCCTAATTCATTTTCAATTTGATCAGCGTTTAATTTATGAATTAAGGATTGCTCTTCAAAGAATGATGCTGACTCTAGTTCGCCGCTAGTTCTCTCTGTTTGAACTATTTTTTCAAATTGAGTGTTTTTAATTTTCTCTTTTAATTCATCTCTATATCTTTCAATTTCCTCTGAAATTTTTTCAATCTTATTTTTTTCGATAATAATTAAATCTTTTTCTTTTTGAATCTCTTCAAATGCTTTAGATCCTTCAGAAGAATCAAAGAATTTCTTTGATTTAATTTTTAAAATGAAATCTTCTATAGGTTTTGAATTTCTATTTATCTGATCTCTAAACTGATTAATTATATTTTGTTTAACATGAGTTGGGTTTGGTACAGATATAGAAAATTGTTGTATTTGGTTAAATATATTTATTAGTTCGTTTCTTATTCTATCTACGTTATTAATTTCTTCCTGATATAGAGAATTTTTGTAATCAAGTTTTTCTAATTCAAAAAACATATCATAATATTCAACAAATTCTGCTTCGATTTCCGAAAAATTTAAAGCCCCATGATCTGGATTTTTAAATATCAAATCAAAACCATTCTGGCTTAAACTGTCAGGGTACTTTTGTTCTACAATTTTATAATCAAAGTTTTTCATATATTTATTTAATTCCTAGCTCCTTTAGATATACGACCATTTGTTTCTCAAGCTTCTCTAGCTGTGGTTCAAGCTCAGCAAGCTCTTTCAAATTTGCTTTGATATCTACAGGAGCTTCTTCTGTGAATGTATCTACATAACGAGTGATGTTGAGATTGAAATCATTTTCCTCAATTTCTTTAAGGCTTACTTTACGAGCAAATTTTTCTACATCCTTACGAGTTTTGTAAGTAGAATAAATCTTCTCGATATTTTCATCAGTAAGAATATTTTGCGCTTTGTTAGATTTGAACTCTTTTGATGCTTCGATAAAGAATACATCTTTTTTGTTTTCATTTTCTCCTCCTTTTTCTCGTGAGCGATCAAGTATAAGAATTGCTACAGGAATACCAGTTGTTTGGAACAACCCTGCAGGAAGTCCGATAACAGCTTCAACGATATTCTCTTTAAGAAGTTGCTCACGGATTTTTCCTTCTGCTCCTCCACGGAAGAGAACACCATGAGGAACAACTACTGCCATGCGACCAGTCTTTGGTTTAAGTGTCTCTACCATATGAGTAATAAAAGCAAAGTCACCTTTGTCTTTTGGTGGAACACCACGCAAGAAGCGTTTATACTTATCAGCCTCTGCATGTTCAGCACCCCATTTTTTAAGAGAAAACGGAGGATTGGCAACAATGGTGTCGAACTTCATTAAGTGATCATTTTCTACAAGAAGAGGATTATTTAATGTGTCGCCCCATTCAAGTCGTGCAGAGTCTTTTCCATGGAGGAACATGTTCATACGAGCGAGTTGGTAGGTTGATCCTGTAGATTCTTGACCGTAAAGAGCATAGTTTTTTGAACCTTGTTTTTCTACTTCTTCACCTGCAAGCAGTAGTAGTCCTCCAGAACCACAACATGGATCACAAATACGTGCACCTACTTTTGGTTCAGCTAGTCTTGCTACAAGATGAGCAACGTTACGCACAGTGAAAAATTCTCCTGCTTTTTTGCCTGCATCGGCTCCAAAGCGCTCAATCATGTACATATATGAATTACCAATAATATCGTCATTTACATCCGAGAGATCCATTTTTGCAAAGTCTTGTACTAGATGACGGAGCATTTTGTTTCGCTCTGCAAGTTTTCCTAAAGTTGATTCAGAATTGAAGTCTACAGAAAATACACCATCAAGTTTTTCCTTGTTGGCATCTTCAATACGATGAAGTGCTTTGTTTATTTCTTCACCAAGATTGTCTTGTTCGAGGATAGAATAGATATAATCAAAAGAAGACTTTGGAGGAAGATAGAAGCGATCAAGCTTCATTTTTTCTTCAGTACGTTTTTCATCATTACCAAAACGTTCTTTGTATTCATTTCGTTTCTTTTTTGAAAGGTCGCTAAGATATTTAAAGAAAAGCATTGCAAGTACGTAGTCTTTGTAAACACCTGCGTCAACTTGTATGCGAGAAGAATCCGCTGCTTGCCAGAGGATTTTGTTTAAGTCTTCTTGTGTGTATTTTTGATTAGTCATATTAGTTATTAATTAGGTTAGTAAACGATGCATTGATAATGTTTTTTTGTAGTTCCTGTTTTCTTTTTAGTATCCGTTCTTGGTCTGTAATATTTTCGTGTAGTGAGATAATAGATTTTTGTATATGGATCGGGGGTATAAGAATTTCAAAATCTATTAGATTCTTTACGAGGATACTTTGTATATAGGAAGCGCCTGTAACTATTTGAGATAATGCTTTTTGTCCGACTTCTGAGTTGAGATAAAGCGATATATATTTAGGGAGGACTGTGACATCATGAATTCGTATTACATGGACTGAAGATGATGGCATCACGTTTGGTTCGTTTGATATAAAAACTGCAGATCTGAATGAACCCAGTCCTGACCCTCTAGAAACAAGCAAGATGTCATTGTATTGGAGGAAGTAGGGATTTCTTAAAGACTTATCTGAAATTGTTGTAAAATCAAATACATCCTCAATATCTCGACTCGTTTGTATATTTTTAGCTTGGAGCACAAAAATATCTCCATTTGGGTCGTTTTCTATAGATCCACGGAATGTGTACCCTGAAACTATGGTTGCTAATTGACTCAATTTCTTTTGCATGTAAAGAGTATACTGCACTTTTAAAATAAAAGCAAGCTTTTGCAATATTTAGTTACCAACAGTTATTTTTCAAAGAACCTAGACTTATGGGACGTCCTGCGGCATTAGTTAGGTGTATGAAAATAAATGCACCAAATGGCTATGAAATAGCCCCAGTAGAGCAAAATATAATAAAGGCGAAATATTGCCTTTATGCAAGAAAGTCGACAGAGTCTGAGGAGAGACAGGTACTTTCAATAGACTCTCAAATTAATGAAATGCTTGCACTCGCCGAACGTGAAGGACTAGAGATTGTAGCTATGAAACGAGAAAGTCACAGCGCAAAAGAAACTGGACAACGACCCGTATTTAATGAAATCGTAGAGGAAATTCGAGATGGTAAATATAATGCGATTCTGACATGGGCACCAGATCGTATTTCCAGAAACGCCGGAGATCTAGGAAAAATCGTAGACCTGATGGATGCAGGTAAACTCCTCCAAATACGAACTTTCGGACAGACGTTTTCAAATAATCCAAATGAGAAATTTCTCCTAATGATTCTCGGATCGCAAGCAAAACTTGAGAACGATAACCGAGGTATCAATGTGAAGCGCGGACTTCGTACACGAGTAGAAATGGGTCTCTGGCCTGGAATGGCACCACTTGGATATCTCAACCAGAAAATTATGGATCGAAAATGTCAGCTCGCCATTGATCCAGAGCGAGCCCCAATAATCAAAAAAATGTTTGAAAAGGTTGCCTATGAAAATTGGAGTGGTCGCAAGGTATACAACTGGTTGCGATTTGAGTTAAATTTTTATACTCGAGGAAACAAACCCCTGACACTCTCAGGGGTTTATCGTATATTTGATATGCCGATATATTATGGACCATTCGAATATCCTAAAAATAGCGGTAATTGGTACCAAGGAAGTCATGAGCCAATAATTGATGAAGAGTTGTTTAAAAAAGCACAAGAACATCTAAAGCGAGATAAAATTGTTCGAGAAAATCGAGAGTTTGCCTTTACGAAATTATTTACATGCGGAATGTGCCAGTCAGGTATAACAGCTCAAGAAAAATACAAGTTGCTCAAAGATGGAACCAATGCAAAATATATCTACTACTCATGCTCTAAGGCAAAAGATAGAAATTGTAAGAACAAATACATACGAGAGGAGGAACTTATCGAGGAACTATTCAAGGTCATAGATAAAGTGAGTATTAATGAGTTAGGTATGCGAATGAAGCTCGAGGAAGAAATAAAGCGATTCAATAGACTACAAAGACTAGCAACAAAAGGTACACCAAAATACAGCATCAACGAGGATGATGTGAATACCAGAGAGTATGCTAAGTATGTATTGCGAGAAGGTACACCACTTGAAAAGCGTGAACTTATGGGACATTTAAGGAGTAGGTTGATACTGAAAGAGAAGAAAATAACTTTATTAAAGTAAAAAACCGACCTATTAATATAAGTCGGTTTCATTTTACAAAACCCAATCTTTCCAATCAGGATGTAGTTCAATAGAAAATTTCGAGCAAGCATCTTTCAATGCGTTGACTGAAATCCTTTCAGGATTTGGGCAGGTCATACATCTACCAGTGAAACCAACATGAATTATATCAGTTTCTTTTTGTACGGGTGAGATAACAACCCCGCCACGATCTGCGGTAACATGTTTTGAAACATGAGCATGAATGGTTCTATATACCTGGTCATTACAAGCAGGAATATCTTCCCAAACAACTGCATATCCTTCGTTGTCGTTGAGTTGATGAGAATTATCAATACCACCTGAAGTTAGGAGATAGTGACGCATCGCACCTGGACCTACCTCAGGAACATTTGGTGCTCCACCGATACGCTCATCACTTTGTAAGATGAACCATGCAGAATGCACAAGTCCACCATAGCCGATCCTTTTTTCTTTCCAAATCTTTGTCGGATTCGTGTTTTCAGGCATGAATCCCCAAGGATACGGAGAAGTGGCTACAACAAGGACTTCTACGTGAGTGGCCAAGCGGTACGAACCAGTAGTTGGAGTACCTAATTGTTTTAGTTCCCCATGAAACGGAAATCTAAGGATTGCATTCTTCCCACCAGGAAGAATAATCCAGTCATGTGATTGAATCTTTTGCATAATAAAATCATTTTTTTGTTAAAAGAAAAATTTAATTTAACTATAGTCGATACAGATAATATGTAAATATTGTTGTACAGTCTTGACAACAATGACATATTTTGCTACCATCCACTCATGATCGAAAAAATACTCGTACAATTCGGCTTACGCGAGGATGAGATAAAAACATTTGTTTTTCTTATTGAGCAAGGTGAGCAAACAGCAGGCAATCTTGCAAAGAAGACGGGACTTTCGCGTCCCTCTTTGTATGGGTTTGTGAGAAAACTAAAAGATATAGGGCTAGTTACTGAATCACAAAAGAATGGTGTCAAAACATTCCATGCGTGCTCGAAAGAAAAAATAGAGAAATTATTTAGTGAAAAAATTAAAGATCTTGAAGCTGGCAAAAATCAGATCGCAGATCTCTACGAACAAATAGCTATTCATGGATCAGCAAGTAATCCACGTTTTCAACTTTTTGAAGGTAAAGAAGGTCTCAAGCAGATTTTGAAAGATATGATGCTGTATCGTGATATTGAGACAAAAGCGTATTGGCCTATAAAATCTATGGTTGATATTTTATCGGAATCTTTTTTTCGAGATCTCAATAAAGAACGAATTCAAAGAAAAATATATACTAGAGCTATATGGCCTGAATCTCAAAAATTAGATATTAAAAAACATCCCTACCTTGGGTTTGGTAAAGAGTTTTTAAGAGAGATTCGCATTGCTCCCAAAAATATATCTTTCTTTATGGGCTACTGGATTTATGGAAAAAAGGTTGCTTTTATCTCGTCAAAGAAAGAGGCATTCGGTTTCATTATTGAAAGTAAAGAATTAGTAGAAATGCTTTCCACTCAATTTGAATTAATGTGGATTTCTTCAAAACCTATCACTGGAAAAATAGAAGATGGAAATGATTTCTTGAAAGAGGTTCGATGACAAAAAGAGCGACAATAGTCGCTCTTTTTGTTTAGTGCTCAACCTTTGTGGGTCGTACAACTTTCATAGGTACATGGGTCATGTATCTACCAGGTTGTCAATGCGGAGGCGGTGAGATTCGGCCACCCTCGTGGATATTTTATTTCGCTTCGCTCATAAAATATCTCACTCGCTCGGCCCCGCCGCTCGCGACAAAATTCTCGTTCCTCGAATTTCGTAAACCGCTTCGCTCTTTTCTCATCTCACGCCTTTCCGGTAACATAAATCACCCAACACTTTCGTGCTGGGTTCATTATGTTATAGCGGAGGCGGTGAGATTCGAACTCACGGACCCTTTCGAGTCGACAGTTTTCAAGACTGTTGATTTAAACCACTCATCCACGCCTCCAAGCGTCTTCTCTCGAAGCTTCTTTACTCTATCAGATTTCCGAGAAAAGACAAGAGGTTGGTTGGAAAATCATGAGTAAACATGGTAGTATAAAAAATATGAAATACATGGGAATTGATTATGGATCAAAACGCGTTGGTATTGCTGTTTCTGATGAACAAGGGGTGATTGCATTTCCAAAACAAGTACTTGAAAATGATCGCGCGCTCTTTTCGAATATCCTCTCGATCATTGCCACAGAATCAATCACAGGAATTGTGGTAGGAAAGTCACTCACCACATCAGGTGCCCGCAATGGAATTATGGATGATATTGACGCATTCGTAGAGGAGCTTCAGAAACTATCAGGTGTGACTGTTTCGTTGGAAGACGAACGATTCACCTCGCATTTCTTGAAAAGTTTAGATTTTACAAAAAGTATTGAAAAACCAATATCTCGACAGAGGACGAAAAAAACTTCTACAACATCAATTGACGCACAAGCAGCTGCAAGCATTCTCCAGCGTTTTTTAGAGAGACATCAATAGAATTTTTTTTTATTTCATGCTATAGATAGTCTATGGAATATGTAACCTATGATGAATTTAAAAAAATGGACATCCGTATTGGAATAATACGCCATGTCGAAGAAATAGAAGGCGCTGACAAGCTTTTGAAATTCTTGATCCAATTTACCGAGGAGTTAAAGACTCAAGATCTTGAACTACCCGATGGAACCATTGTTCCAGTACGACAGATCTTGTCAGGTATCCGGGAATATTACCCTGGTTACCAGGAACTCATTGGTAAACAAGTTCTCTATATCGTGAACCTGGAACCACGCACCATTCGAGGATTGGAAAGTCATGGAATGTTATTGGCGGTAGGTGACGGAGCGCCAATATTTCTGGTCCCAGAATCTCCTGTTGCCCCAGGAAGTGCTGTTCGATAAAAAACCCTCTTTCTTTCGAAAGAGGTTTTCAGTCTTTATAAATTTAAAATTTTACCTAACCCAACTATGGTGGGTGTCTATATTTTTTATAGATTAAGTTTAGTAGCGATCTTGAAGATAGTGCTGCAATTTTAATCTGTGAAAAAATATTTTTTAATTTTATAAAAACTTCTTTTTTAAGATCGTAAACAATCTCAGAAATGATAACATTTGGTAATCTTGTGATTACCAAACTTTTTTCTCTTGAAGTTTCAATTCCAACTGGCTCTTTTTCGAGACGAACTAAAATTATTTCTTTTTCAATATTTTGGGCAATAGTGTGCACACAGGCTGAGACTGTGCCAATACACCCAATAATTAAGACTTCCACCATATGATATTGTTTGATCGGTATATTACCCAGTTCTCTTTTTTTGTCAAGTGTTTGGAAAAAATTGAGTATTCACTTGGAAAACAATGAAACCAGTGATATACTGTATTCAATATGTCATTTTTACATCCTGTTCGTGATTCTGTTGCATGTATGTTCGACGATCGAACATTGCGTTTTTTTCATGTATCAAAAAAGGGAACCGATATAACCGTGAAGCAATTTTTTAGTGAACGTATTGCCGATCAATTTATAACCCAGGACGAGAGAATCATGGTTGACCCAATTATTATTCAACGATTGCGTGGTTTGCGAAAAAAACATAGGTTTACTAATATCCACCTTGTTATTCCTGATCGATACATTACCGTGTTCCATACCGTAATGCCACACACAGTGATAAAAACAGGAACTACTACCAATCAGAACTCACTCCAAAAAATTATTGAGTTATATTTGCAAAAAGTAATCCAGAGCCACCCACAGTTTACTGCCAGCGACATCATCAGTGATTATGAAGTAATCCAAGAATCAGATGAAGGGTATCATATTCACGTATCAGTGGCGCACCCAGATCAGTTTCGATTTTTTCCAGAAATACTCGAGTCTGCTGGATTTACGATCGGACATATTGATATAACCAGTTTTGCTATTCATCGAGTTGCACAATACATGAATCAAGGAGCTCTGTACGGAACGATTGCAATTGCAGGGCGAGACACACAAATCAGCGTTATCCGTTCTGGTAAAATTATCGCATCGTCCTGGTGTCAAATAGGGAGCGAACAACTTCTGCAGACACTTCAAGAAAAACTTTCAATACCGTTGCGCGAGGCACAGAAAATTATTACTCATTATGGAGTACTCCAAACACATCCCGACCCATTAATTTTACACGCACTCAGAGATACACTCCAACCATTAGTAACAGGACTACATCAAGCAATTGAAAGCTGTTCTTCAAAAGTGTACAACCATCCATTTTATCACGGGGCACCAAATCAGTGGTACCTCTATGGGATCGGTGCAAGTATTCCTGGAATTGCGCAATATCTCGGTATTCGTTCTGGAAGTATGGTCACCCCAATTGATGTTATTCCTACGGAATTAATGGATGATGAAATAATTATCCAGATTCCTGCAGAGGAACTTCCTCTGTATTTACCCGTAATGAGCACTGCGCTCGCATATCTTCTTGAATAAATTATGGAAACTCGTAAAAAAAATTGGCATAAAAAATACATTGATGAACGAACTTTTGGTGAATGTTTGGCAGATGCGGTAGCGTCGGGAATGGGTTCATGGAAATTTATTATTATTCAGACAATAATTGTTGCGGTATGGATGACATTGAACGTGATCGGCATTATGCAGCATTGGGATCCGTTTCCGTTTATTCTCTTGAATTTACTTTTTTCAACGCAGGCAGCATATGCGGCACCAATTATCATGATGTCTCAAAACCGACAATCTGATCGTGATCGTGCCCAGGCACAGGCAGATTTTGAAACTAATATTGCCGCAAAACAAGAAATCGAAGAACTCCAAATCAGGCTCGCACGGATCGAGGATGATAAGCTGGATAAAATTTTCAAGATATTGGAAGAGGTTAAGAATAAATAAAAAACCACCTGGGTGGTTTTTTATTTTGTGCGGGATGAGAGACTCGGTCACAAGTCTCAAAAATCATATTCGCGAGCTCATTGATTTTTGACTCGCGACCCCAACTCGGCGACAAAATTTCTCATACTTCGAAATTTCGTAAACCGCCTCCGTTTTTCTCGTCCCTACCCCTTGCGACAAAACAAAATGCCTGAACGCTATCGCGTCCAGACATACTGTTTTGTGCGGGATGAGGGACTCGAACCCCCGACCTTCTCAGTGTAAATGAGTTGCTCTACCAACTGAGCTAATCCCGCAATTGGTATAATAATCATATTAGCAAAAAACACAGAAATTGCAAGTAAAGTCCCCCCGAGAGGAATCGAACCTCTATTAAGAGCTTAGAAGTCTCCTGTTCTATCCATTGAACTACAGGGAGAGGGTAACAATAATGGAACCATACCATGGATGACAAAAAATTGAAAGGTGATATAATTACAATATATGTTATCTTCAAATTTTTTAAACCCTTTTAACAACAAGTCGGTCGCGCAAAATATTTTTTCTGATAAAGATATCGAGAATGCGCATAATTTTTTCGCTGATACAGCGTCATCCAGTTCGTGGCTCGCTGCGAAGAAATTTTTTGAAAAATACATCGTGACCGGACAAATGAACAACTTTTCTTTTTTTGATACACCAGAAAACATTATAAAACTTTCAGAATATATATCAGGTATTATAAAAAAACTACACCCAGCTGCACATACAGAAGAAGTGATTGACACCCTCAGAAACGCAGGAATTATTACTGAACCAATTAAAGAAAAGAAACAAAAAGTAGAAAAAGTGTTCCAAGAAGTAAAAACTGAATATTTTCAATTAAGTGGAATACAGCAAGCAGAAATTAGCCAAGACCAATTAAAGATCATAGAAGCAAACCTTTTGGATGAAGAAATTGCAAAAGCTAATATTTTTAAAAATCAAGAGGAACTCGAAAGATTGTACAAGAAAACTAGTTTTCTAGAATCAATTAACAATACTGGAAGTCTAGAATATTACACAAAATTTGCAGAGAGAGGATTGTTGAAAAACGGCGAAGAAGAGGCAAAACAGGATTTCGAGAGTCTTCAAAAAACCAAAGAGTTATTCACCCAAAAACAACATCCAGAAAAAGATCAGCAGAGAAAACTTGAACAGGCAAAGAAAATTGCAACATTAACAGAACGAGCGTTGGTTTTTCTTATTGATCAAGTAAAATGTTTTGGTGACGAGGTTAAAATGAATCTCGCTTCAGAATTTGACGATATAAAGCGTGGGGTTGATAGTACGTTAGAAATTGTAAAACATGATGAATCGAGTGATTTTCTTGGGCTTGGAATTGACGTAACTTTTCGCGGTCTTGAAAGTGAGGAATTTCGTCAAAAGTTTTTTGGACTACTTTCCTCTATTCAACAGGGATACAAAACAAAGATAAAATATGGTATGGATTACCAAGGAAATTTATTGAGCGAATTTATTGTTCCAAAAATATTAATATGTTTTCAGTTGGAAGACGTAAAAGAGTTAGTGTTAATATTACAAAATTCAGAAAATATAGAATTATTTGAAACATTTTATAAAAATCCTCAAAAATTAAAGATAATGAAACAAATTATTCATCAATGTCGTATTCTTTCTGAATTTGCCGAAAATTCCCAAAACAGTGTATTTCGTCGATATGACGCAATGATTAATTCGTTAACAGAACTTTCCTGGAAATATCCAGAGATTAAAAATTTATTAGAAGATAATACTACTGATCCTGTTAGTAACCGACTTAATGAATTATTAGTAGATTTTTCAAAACTAGAAAAACCACTTTGATAAGATATATTCTAAAAAATAGTATTAATATACTATTTTTTTGTAAAAAAATTATTTTCATGCATACTTTACATTATGGAAAAACCCAGCCCTCAAATCCTTCTGGATACTACAGACATTCTGGTGATTAATAAACCAGCAGGTTTGGTAGTGCATCCAGATGGGAAACGCGAGGAATATTCGTTGTGTGACTGGATCTTGGAACAATACCCAGAAATTACCGGTGTTGGGGAACCGTTATCAATAGAGTATAAAGGTGAACAGGTCACCATTGATCGTCCAGGTATTGTGCATCGATTAGATCGAGAAACATCGGGCGTAATGATTATTGCAAAAACACAGGAATCCTATGAACACTTGAAAAAGCAGTTTCAAGATCACACAATAAAAAAAGAATATGTTGCGATTGTGTCAGGTTGGACAGACGATCGTGGAATGATTAATGAACCGATTGGTCGCCACCCAAAAGATATTCGATTGTGGACTACTGGTCGTGGCGCGCGTGGTATGATGCGACCTGCGGTTACTCGTTACATGACGAACAAGAAATTTACCGATGATATCGGGAATAAATACTCGATGGTATCATTATTCCCAGAAACAGGACGAACGCATCAATTACGGGTTCATATGAAATCAATTCAGCGACCCATTCTGAGTGATGGATTGTATTCACCAAAAACAGTCGGACTCCTCGATTTTGATCGAGTGGCGCTCCATGCGCGCAAAATTACCTTCAGAGATCTGGACAAAGAGTTAGTTACTGTTGAGGCACCGCTCCCACCAGATTTTCAACAAGTAATTGACAAACATATTAATACGGTGTAAATTAAAAGAAAAATAATATGGCAAAAGAAAAAGTTGATTTATCCAGAAAAATAGAAAAACTATTTCCTGAAAAAGAAAAATCTTTAAAATTTCTCAAGTTTCTCATAGAAAATCTTGAAAGATGTGCAAAAGAGTTTAGAAAAACAGAACAACAAGAGGAGAGTGATATTTACACTCTTGGCGGACCTGGAAAGGACTAAGTATTATAAACGTTTAAAATTTGAAGACTGTGTTCGTACAGTCTTTTTTTGTTTCAGAGTTGATTTTTCTACCGACTTGATTATTTTTCCATTCCATGCTAATGTCACCAGGTTATTATTTAATCACACAGCTATGAATACCGTTATTACAAATACACAATTCATTCCTGCAGCCCTTGCAGTACGCAAGGAGATGGATCTCCGTGTTGGAGATACTGTACGCGTCCATGTAAAAATTGTCGAAAAAGGCAAGACTCGAACACAGATGTTCGAAGGTCTCGTTATTGCTCGAAAACATGGAACAGAAGCAGGTGCGACATTCACCGTTCGCAAAATCTCTCACGGTGTTGGGGTGGAAAGAATTTTCCCACTCTATAGTCCAACTATAGAAAAAATTGATATTATCCGTCGTGCAAAAGTTCGCCGTGCGAAATTATACTTTATCCGAGATAAAGTTACCAAGGCGATCCGCCGCAAGATGCGTAATTTCAAAGATTTCTTTTCATCATCAAACGATCTGGTTGTACCAGCATCAGAAATGATGGACGAAGTAATCGAAGAAACTCCAGAAACTACTGCATAAAATGCAGTTTTTCTTTACAAAAAAATAAATCCCAGTATACTGGGCTTCATTGCGCGAGTGTTGAAACTGGTAGACAAGCTACCTTGAGGTGGTAGTCCTGGCAACGGGGTGGAGGTTCAAGTCCTCTCTCGCGCACTATATGGGACTTTTGGTCCTAAAACCATATCGAAAGGAGTATTAAGTGTTGAGCTTATTACTCCTTTTTGGTTTACGGTGAAGTTCAAGAAGATTTTTCTAATGATTTCGTCGAGAACTTTCATATCTCTTGTATTCCTAATAAAATTAGGGAGATTTTGCATAAGTTCAAGAAACTCTGTTTGGTCCAGAAGTTTAAGGTTTTCTTTTGTTTTTTCTTTACATTCTGTTATTAAAAGATCCACCTCTTTAAGTTCATTACTCATTTTCATATAATCTACTTCATAGTCTTTTCGTAGCTCCTCATTACCATTTTCTTCTATTAAGCGACGTAACTCTAGTCTTGTATCAGTCATACCGTTTGTAAGGTCCGTTTTATGGGCTGTGAGAGCTGTTAGTTCACCTACAAGACGACTTTTGAGTAGTGCGAAGTCTTTCTTGGCTTCTACTTGATAATGCTCCCATTTTGCCCTACTTGGACTAAAGTGAGTTTCTATATAATCAGCTACGTAACTAATTATGATACTTGGTCGTACATTCTTGTTTCTCGATATACAGTCTTTCTGATCGCACCGATAGTGAAATCTATTCTCTATACCTTTGTTTGTCTTTTTGGTCATAATACCAGCTGACATAGTGTGTCCACATTCTGCACATAAAACACACTGGCGTAATAGATCTGCTTTTACTCCTTCTTTTTTAAAGAAACGGAGTACCCGTTTGAGTTTACCTGACTTTTCTCCGGTTTTCTTGTTTATGAGTAAATATTCTTCGGGGGTAATTATTGGTTTGAAATCATAACCATTACCAAGTATCTCTATTTTCTCTCCGTGTAAATAGACACCTGCATAAAATGGATTTTCTAACATTCGCATTACTTGCTGTTTACGATATACTCCAAGTTTATTTTCAGCAGTTTTATTTACGAGTAGTGCTTGTGTATTTAAACTCTTCGCGATACTTTCCATAGTTTCACCCTCTAGTCGCATACGAAAGGCGTTTGAAATAACTTCAAAAGCCACACCGTCTGGTCTTGGAAAATCACGGCTATCTTTGTAATATCCTTTGGGAATAAAACTTACTATTTTACCTTCTTCCATTTTTCGAGTATTACCACGCGTTACGTTATCAGAAAGCTTGTCCGAGTATTCTTTAGACATTGCAAATGTAATACCGAGTAAGAGTTTACCACTCGTGTCATTTGAAAAGGTAAAGCTGACAAATTTCATATCACGGATATAGTCTCTATCTAAAAAATCTATAATCTCACCCGCGTCTTTCATATTACGAGCTAGTCTATCGGGGTGCCACGCAAGGATTGCATTGTATTTACCAGTTTTTAAATCCTCTAGCATTTTTTTAAAATAGGGACGAGTACCACTTTCTTTTGCGGATCGTGTTTCTACGACAATATCTTTAACATTAATTCCTTCTCGTTTTGCATATTCAAGACACTCTTTCTTTTGATCGGGAATAGAGCGGATTTGCTTACCTTTTTCTTCGGTAGATTTACGGAGATATACTACGTATTTGAGTGTTTGAGGAGTTGCTTCATTGTGTTCAATATCTGAACGAAAGAGTTTAGCAAGGTCTTGTACGGTTATATTGCTTTCCATACGGGTAGTTTAGCATTTTTGGGATATTTTTTGAATATAAATACTAAGCTTAATTTATGAAATGGTGTTGACTTTATATTTATTTCGTGCTAATATATATTTAAATTTCATAAAATTAAAAATTAATAAAAATGAGAAAAAATCTTCTTCAAAGACTTATGCCTCCTAAAGGTTTTGAAAATCCGTTTGGCAGTATTGCTCCTCTTCGTGGACTTAATAACGAAGGAAAAAAAGAATTACTAAAAATAGTTGATTTTGATTATATGGGAGCTTCTGAATATGAATTTGGATCCATCCCTAAATCTCTTCAAAATATTTTTCATAAAAAAGATAAAGAGCTGTTTACTGAAGAAATTTGTGGTGCCACCTTTTTAGTACTTATATCTAAATCTGAGAAAGATGAGTATATTGAAAAAATTAAAAGCTGGACGACGCCTAATCACGATGGTCACGGTGAGTATTCTGGCTTAAATGATATCGTCTCAGGTAAACCACTAAGAAATGAAAAACTTGTTGGTTGGTTGGATATTACGGATGACGTATTGTTTTTCAGAAATACTGACGATGGTATCAAGATGGCAAACACGCTACTTATCGCATTAACACCGCAAGAAGTTTAGTAGAATTATGTTCAAAAATTATAGCCACCCATAATTGAGGTGGCTATTTTTATTTATAAACTTTTAAATGCTTTCACTTGGTTCTCATACTCATACTTCACCATCTGATAATTATTACCCCACTTACTTTTTGCGGTAGTCATAATATCTGGGTACGCAGTTTGTGCTATAACCCAGTCATACGCTTCTACTTGATTATCATATTCGTATTTCACCATTTGGTAATTGTCTCCCCATTTTGCTTTTGCAGTGGTTTTTAGGAGGGCAAGGATACTTTCACGATTGGTTGTATTTGGTGTGGTAGTGCTGGTTACAGTTTCAGCTGGTTTAGTTTCTGTCACCTTGGGTACTTCTTCTACAACAACAGGGACCGGTACTTTTTTAGCTGTTGCACCAACAAGTATAAAAAGGATTATAATTGCTATACCAAAAATAGTAGCCGATTGTTTTCTAGAGTGTAGTTTTAGTAACGTCGGCTTAATTAAGCCAATAATGAAACCTATTACAGAAATTAATAGGAGAAATGTAAAAAATGAATTCATAAAATGTGATTGGATTTAAACTTCATTTGGGTAACAAAAAGCTCCCCATCAGAAGCGAGCCATAGGCTCCGCACAAGTTTCCTTGCACGACCAATCACGGAACTCTGACGAGGAGTTCTTTATTCGTGATTGGATTTGCGACCATATCCTAAAATGACTTCTAGGGGTTAGGTCTTTTTTATTAAATTTTACCTTCAAAGTATATCAGAAAATAGAGTTTTTTGAAGTGTATTTTTACACGAAGTGTGGTCTATATTTTCAATTTTTAGTTACTATGTATGGATATTTTAGGAAATAAACTTCGGTAACTTTTTAATCGTTTTCCCTGGGGTATGGTACCTTTCACTACGTTCAAGATACAACTACCCGTATACATTGTAAAACAAAGGAATTAAGGAGGTAAAAACACAGATTATGCTGTAGATACACAACTATGTAGTTTTTGGAGATTTTGTATCCAAAATAACCACGGTCCCGTCATTGGTAATTACACGAGTATCATTTTTAGGTTCTGGCTTTTTCTGATCCTGCACTATTTGGACCAGTTCAGAGAGATTATCTTTCTTGTTCATATGGTTAAGTATACTCTTTTTTCTAACTATTTACAAGATATGTATATTGTTGTGTAAATACAGAACAATATGAAGATCTATAAAATAAGGTTAGGGATATGTAGTGTACTTACTGTATGCTTACCTTCATATATTTCTGTAAGAGATACGCTAAATTCTGATAGCTTTTTATCCATATTGAGCATATATTCTAATGAATTGAGGAGTTCAAGCTGAGTTCCTGTACCGGCACTATATACTAAAAACAGCGATTATTTCGCTGTTTTTAGTATACTTGTTTAGAGAAGTACGCAACCTGCATTGCGTACGTGAGGACTTGAAAGTTGGAGCGTTGCGTGAGTTTTGAGCGAAAGCGAAAAGGCGAACGCCGCGAGGCAGGGTCGAGCAAATTTTTCGTCAGAAAAATTATGTGTGACCAAGTCCTCTCTCGCGCACAAAAACAGAACTAAGAGGCTCTGAATGAGCCAATACGTGGGCGTGTCGAATGCGCGACCACTCCCGGTTGCCCCGATTTTGCCGAATATTGACAAAATAGATAAAAATAGCAAGGAAAATATAACATTGACTTTGTATCGGGGGGGGGGTAAAATGGTATTGTCTCTCCACTTTATTATTAACTTTTTATACAAAAACTATATGGAAAATTTTAATGCAAAAGAATATCGTGATAACCTCGCGAAAGATTTAAAAGAGATTCGCAAAACTGATCCTGAAAAAGCACAGGAGACTTTAGAAGAAGCGCAACAGACTGAAGAATATCAAGAAGCAAAAAGAGCTCATCACGAAAATCGAGAAAACAAAGAGAAACTTGGTGAGCTTGAATATTACCCAATTTTTCGTGGAAATGCACTTTATAATAAAATGTTTCCAGACATAGAACCACTTTTCCAAGCAGGAGAAGAGCCAAATGCAAAAGTTATTTTGAACGAGATTTTAGAACATTCAGATTCGAAAGTTACTCTTGATAATACTTGTTATAATGCTGTATTTGGATACAAAAAACTAACAGAAGATGATTTTCCAGAGAATACTAATTTTAAAAATTCTGACAATGGAGAAGTTGACTTGAGAGGTACTTTAAACGATATTCTTAAAAACAAAGGAATAGAAATAAGTCAGCTTGATTCTGTTGTTGCAAATTCATTACAACGAGGTAATGAATTTAAAAGACTTTTTGATGATGTAGACGCTGGGGAAGTAGTATCTCTTATTAAAGATCAGGTTCCAGAAGTAAACCGTGTCGTTTTGGCTATTTCAAATATTGGAGATCATGTAGGTGATGTGACAAGTAAATACTCTATTGAAGACATGTATAATAATATTCCAGTAGATCAAAAAGAAGAAATAATAAACAAAGCTAAAAATTTCCTAGAGAGTGATTTTTTAAAAGAAAAAATGATAAAATTAGATGCCTTGCTTGAAAAAACAAGAAATGTTAACTATTATAGGAGTGATGAATTTAAAGACAACAGCAAAGAATATGCCATTAGAGAAGGTAAAACAATAGAGGGTTATATAGATGATGCAATTAAAGAAGAAAAGATAAAATTATTATTTCCTACAATAATTTTATCTGAAAAAATAAAATCAGAATTAGATATCGAACCAGAGTTTGTTGCAGATGATTTGAATGATGTATCACCAATTGATGAAAAAACTGCTATTATTTTTGATAGACACAACAAGTTAGATAAACAAGGAATAAACCCAAGACAAAAAGTATTACTACCACTTAGTAGTGGTATACAGCACGCACAGTCTTTAGGGGTATTAAAAAATTCCGATGGTGATTTTGCAATGAAATTACGAAAGAATTTTGAGAAAAAAGAAGAGAAAGAGTAATGCTAATGTATAAGCTCTAATTTAAATTTCAAAAAACAGGTTCTTCACCCTGTTTTTTGTTTGACAAATAAATTGTATATGATATAATATGTCCAAACAAAAAATCGTACATTATGCATACAATAGACATTGGTAAAGAACATGTGATGTTCACTCAAATCTCAGAAGAAACAATAATACTTCCAATAGATACTTGCGAAATACTGTTTAAGCAAGAGGTTGTAATGTCTGAAAATAACCAAAAAGCACAGCTGGTTATCGTAAAGAAAGACGACCCTTCGGAACTTATTTCCAAACGAGTGAGTATAGCTGTTCGTCCTGCCGACCGAGCATTCATTCATACCGTTGACGCAAAATTCGTTCAAGCACAAGAAATTCTTGTTGGGTTTATTCTTGATGAACAAGTAAAAGAGGTAACACTTTTCCCTTGTAGAGTTATGGATATTATTCCGAACGGATATTTGCGGTAGTAGTATGAATCTCACACTCTTGAGGAATTGTCATCGACATGAGTATTGATTTTGTCCCCGTTTTATCATAATGAAATGGAGAGCCCAGAGGAAGCAGGGTCTCGCATAAACCGACTATTTAAAATAGGCGGTTTTATTTTAGCTCGTCCACCAAAAAAAGAAAAAAACTTCCTGTAATCAAAAAACCGAGTCGACATTTGCATTTAGTGTTCTCCCGCACTTTTCATTCTTGGAAATCCCTGCGCTTCGCACAGAGGTGCGTAATGCGCGGGGAATGCTAGTGATTACGATTTTGGAGATAGGTTCGGACTTGGTACAATAGAGATACAAACAAAAAATACCCAAGGGGTATTTTTTGTTCCATAATACAATCTAATCAAACACTCGCTCATAATCTTCATAGTCATTACCTTTTGTGGTATACTCGTCGCATGAAACTTTCCGAAAAAAAATGCATTCCTTGTGAAGATAATACACTACAGCCATTATCGTATCCTGAAGCAAAAAAATACCTCAACGAAAATCAGGAAGTTCTCACGGGGTGGACAATGAACGATGTTGGTACCAGGATTTCATTGGAACGACTCTTTCCCGATTTCCGTGCGGCAATAGTATGGGTGAATCAGGTTGCAGAACTTGCAGAAACAGAGGGGCATCATCCCGATATACAGATTTTTTATAATCGAGTAACACTTGATCTGTGGACCCATTCGATTGGGGGTCTCTCGGAAAATGATTTTATCCTGGCCAGTAAGGTTTCTACACATTTTTAATATATGATGGAATCAATTATTACTATCGCACAATCATGGATCAGTGCCCACGGATTTTTGGGTGTTTTCGGGGCGTCGTTATTAGAAGAACTCATTTCGGTGATTCCGTCATCGATTGTTCAGGGAGCTGCAGGGACTATTTTGTTTCTTGGAGTTCCATTTTCTCTTGCAACATTTTTTGAATTTCTGTGGAAAGTTCCATTTGCATCCGCATTGGGGGTTTCCCTTGGGTCATTACCATACGTATGGGCGTCTCGTTTTTTCGGACTGCGTATTATTGATCGATACGGATCATGGATTGGGGTGAGTCATGAAGATATTAATAAGTTAGAAGCTCGGTTACAAAACTCCCGATACGATGAAATTATTTTCACCCTCTTGCGAGCAGTTCCCCTATTTCCATCAATTGCGTTTGCTATCTATGGAGGAATTGTGGAAATGAATATTGTAAAATATATGGTCTTGTCGTTTGTTGGAGTTTTTATTCGAGCAACTGCACTTGGGTTGGTTGGTTGGTTGGTTGGGAATACTGTTTCAGGTGGTATCGATGTTTTGGAAAAAATTGGCATTATCATGATTGTGGTATGTACGGTTTTTTGGATTTTTTTGCACAAGAAAAAGAAATCAAAAACTATTCCATCGAGAGGTCTATAACAAGGCTTCTTTTTGTATGTTTTTCATGATACAGTAAATTTCTATGAAAAAAATACTCATATTTATTTTTTGTTGTTTGATAGGTGTTCCAGTATTTGCACAGGAGGCAGCCATGATTACCGATAATCAAGGAACATTCAATGCACGAGTGGAAAAAATTGTCGGACAAAAACAGGAAACCTTTCCCAATGCAACTACAGCGATAATGGTTCAAGAAATAAGTGCGCGAATCACTTCTGGGATATTCGACAACCAAGTCGTTACCATTATTAATGATGTTTCGCCTATGCAGGTTGGAGATCGTTTCTGGGGGCAGTATCATACCAATGAATCTGGGACGACACTTTTTGCGGTTTCGGATTTTGAACGCAGACCTGCATTGATTGGGCTGGTTATACTATTTATTCTGGCAGTACTCTTGTTAGGGAAAATGCAAGGGTTGCGATCTCTTATAAGTTTAACGCTCTCGATTCTTGCAATTATTTTTCTCTTACTCCCAATGCTCTTGGCAGGATATCCACCTGTGTTGGTAACGGTATTTGTTGGTTCGATTGTTTTGTTTTGTGCGATTGTAATTACGCATGGATGGAACAGGATTTCATGGATTGCATTTGGGAGTACATTAATATCGGTTGCGGTGACCAGTATTTTTGCAAGAATGGTCACTATTGTGTCCCGTATGACAGGTTTTTCGAGTCATGAAGCAGTGTATTTGAATTTTAATACCGGAGGATCACTTGATTTTGTAGGAATATTTTTGGCGAGTATTATTATCGGAATGTTGGGAGTTTTGGACGATATTTCAGTCACCCAAGTTGCTGTTGTTCGTGAATTATATGCAGCAGCAGGACATCTTTCCTCAAAAGAGATTTTTACACGAGCATTACGAGTAGGAAAAGAACATGTTTCTGCATTAGTGAACACACTTGTATTGGCGTATGTTGGAGTTGCATTACCACTCTTGTTATTCTACACATCTGGCGGCACTACATCGTTTGGTCAAACGATAAACTCAGAGATTTTTGCCTCAGAAATTATTCGTACCGTACTCGGGTCAATAGGTCTTATGATGACCGTACCATTATCAACATGGTTGGCAGTTATTTTTTTCAAGAAAACACGCGGAAAACCACTTGCTGATGATGAACACGTTCATGCACATCATGTACATTAACAAAAACACACAGGACACCTGTGTGTTTTTTAGAAAAGATTAAAATACTGTATTGCGGTGATTGCTCCCCAGATCAAATAGAACACCACGTTGTGCCATGAACGCTTGAAGAGTCCAGAAATTACTAATGCGAGCGCCCCAGAGAGATTCAATACCATGAACACGTTACTCTCCCATTGAAACACGCCGAACATCGCCAATCCAAAAGCACCCAATATTGCAATGGTTCCATACCATTCTATAAAATTCCAAAGTGTTTCTGTCATCGGATACAGTATAACGTATTTTGATAAAAAGAAAAGTTTTCGATAATCGTTGCACTGGATAACGAGGTATGATACTATGATGGTATATGGCGAAGACGGAACTCATCATTCCAGAGCCTTGGGAAGAAATCAAAAGGCCGGGAAAAATGCTTCGCATTTTTCCCGGCCCCAGAAACTAGACCCCAACGGGTATGCCCGTAATAGCTGTAACAAGGTTATACTCTTCACTGCTTTGCGGAGCTTCTCTACAAGAGGAGTCATCGAACCAATGTCTGCAACTTCCTCCTCTTGTAGAGGGGGTGTCCAAAGGACGGAGGAGTATAATAAACCAAGGTGGTACCACGAATTTTTGTCCTAAAACATTTTACAAATGTTCGGATAAGAAAAACTCGTCCTTGCACATGACTTTTAGTCGTGAGCGAAGACGAGTTTTTTGTTAGTTAAAGTTCTACGATAGAAAAGGTGCAATTGGCCACATTAATATAGCTGTTAGTCTTGAAATCAGCATAGATTTAGGTCGCGGTTTGTTTCTTATTAAACATTCCAAGGTTTCACTTTCGATTTCAACCTTTAATATTATTGCTCCAATTCCTATCCAAAGAATTGCAATAATAATCCACAATAACGTTTTTATTCCCATAATTTTTAATTTAAAGATTTAAAAAATATTTACTCATTATTATCCATAATTAATCCAAGTTGTCAACTATGAACCCAAACCCAAAAAACTTTATACACCATCTGGAATCTATTAAAAAAACAATAGATAATTTTGAGTATTGGTCTGCACGTGAACTCCACCCATTACTTGGTTATAAGGAATGGAGAAAATTTTCTGATGCAATTATTCGTGCAAAGAATTCTTGTGACACACAAAATATAAATAGTGCGGACCATTTTGTCGGCGCCGACAAAATGGTCGCCATAGGTTCAAAAGCAAAGCGTCCCGTTGATGATATTCTTTTAACACGTTACGCATGTTACCTTATTGCTCAAAACGGCGATCCACGAAAACCTGAAATCGCTGAAGCACAAATGTATTTTGCCACCCAAACACGTAAACAAGAATTGCTACAAATTGCAGAATATGAGCATAAGAGAATTGCTTCACGAAAAAAACTTGCCGATACAGAAAAGAATATTAGAGGTACGGTATATACTCGAGGAATTAATACATCAGTAGATTTTGCAGGATTCAAAGATAAACACATACAGGCGCTGTATGGTGGATTAACAACACGACAACTAAAAGCAAAAAAGAAAATCCCAAACAATAGACCACTTGCAGATTTTGATAGCGATGTGGAGCTTCGTGCAAAGGATTTTGCACTTGCCATGACTGATCATAATATTAAAACAAAAAATATTTCTGGTAAAGAAAGACTTGTTCGTGAAGTTCTCGAGAATTCTCAAACAACTCGAAAAGCCCTCTTGTCACGAGGTATTATTCCAGAAAAATTACCCGCGGAGCCAGATATTAAAAAAATTATGAAAAAGCAAGTAGGAAGCAAGACTAGTAATAAACGATTACAATAAAAAAGCATTCCCGTAGGAATACTTTAATTGTGCGTAATGAAGAGTTTTTTGTTTATTTAACTAATCGTATAGTTTTTTGTTTAATTAACTTAGCAAAATACATTGAATTGCAAATATAAAAACATCTCTCCTGAACATCTCTTAATTGTAATACAACCTTTTCATTTGTAATGCGATGTATTGCTCTGAGTGAAGGTTGTGATTTTTCTTCAAAAATTATACCTACTTGAGCAAATAAAATTTTTGATTTAATTTGTATTTCATCATTAGTCCCACCAAAACTTTGGAAACGTTCTAGTACAATACTGTAATCATTTGATAATTTTAATTTTTTACCCTGAATTTTTTCTAGAAAAATATCCAAGTTTATACCGTTGCACGCATCCTCTAATACTTTAGTTGTAATCATAATCTACATTAATTTAATTGTTAAAAATATTTACTCATTATTATCCATAATTTACCAAAATTGTCAACTATGAACCCAAACCCAAAAAACTTTATCCCAGAGAATCTGGAAAAATCTGAAACTGCAGCTTGCGAAGAGGCTATTTTGCAGTTCTGGAAAGACAATCAGATTTTTGAAAAAACCCTTGCAAAAGAATCAACACAAGGTGACTTCATATTTTTCGAAGGTCCACCAACCGCAAACGGTCGCCCTGGAATTCACCATGTCGGCGCACGATCATTCAAGGATATCATTCCGCGTTACAAAACAATGCGCGGCTTTAACGTAAAACGAAAGGCTGGTTGGGATACACACGGATTGCCAGTAGAATTACAAGTTGAAAAAGCGCTTGGATTAAAATCAAAAAAGGAAATCGAAGTCTATGGCGTGGCTGCATACAACAAAAAATGTAAAGAAAGTGTTTGGGAATATAAACACGAATGGGAAGCATTGACCGACCGTATGGGTTATTGGCTCGATATGCAGAATCCGTATGTGACGTATGAAAACAGTTATATCGAGGCATTGTGGGGTGTGGCAAAGAAAATTTCTGAACGAAAGGATGCAGCAGGGAATGATTTAATGTACAAAGATTTTAAGATTCTGCCGTGGTGTCCGCGATGTGGAACTGCTTTATCGAGTCATGAATTGAACCAACCAGGCGCGTATCAGGATATAAAGGATGTAACGGCGTATGTGAAGTTTAAAGTTGAAAAAGATCAGAAAATTGGTGACTTTGTGGTGGATGACAATACATATATCATGGCGTGGACGACGACACCGTGGACACTTCCAGGGAATGTTGCGCTTGCTGTTGGGGCAGATGTTAAATATAAACAATGGAACTATAATGGCGTAACCCTTCTAATCTCAGAAGACATTTTTGAAGCATCTCGAGATAATAAACACTCTCTTTTTAATGAGATAGGAACATATTTAACTTACGCACGAGCATCTGGCACAACAATAAGTTATCCTTCTCGGAAAGGCTCAGATCTTGTTGGTCTCAAATACGAACCACTCTATCCATTTCTGTCAGATTTGCTTCCAGCAGATCAGAAATCAAAACTTGAAAATGCATTCCAGGTGTATGCAGCAGATTTTGTAACAACAACGGATGGAACAGGAATTGTGCATATTGCACCCATGTATGGAGCTGATGACTTTGAGCTTGGAACAAAACATAATCTTCCAAAATTCCACGTTGTGAACGAGGAAGGAAAGTATGTTAATGGTTGTGATACTGACACGATTAAACTATCAGGTCGCTATGTAAAAGAATCTGATGAATCAGGAAAACCAACACTTGCGATTGATATCATTAATGATCTGACAGCACGCAATTTGTTATTCAAAAAAGAAAACTACGCGCACAGTTATCCGCATTGTTGGCGATGCAACACTCCATTATTGTATTACGCACGTGGTTCATGGTATTTCCGAATGTCTTCATTACGAGAAAAACTCTTAAAGGCAAATGAAAATATCAACTGGGAACCAGATCATATAAAGGAAGGACGTTTTGGTGAATGGCTCGACGGAATCAAGGATTGGGCAATTTCACGTGAACGATACTGGGGAACACCAATTCCGGTGTGGGAAACTGCAGACGGATCAAAACGTGTCGTGGTTGGCTCGATTGATGATATTAAAAAATATTCAAAGAAATCTGGGAATAAATATTTATTAATGCGACATGGTCAGGCACACAGTAATATAAAAAACGTTTGGGATTTTAAAGGTGACCCAAATAATCATTTAACCGACGAAGGAAAAGAGCAGGTAATAAAATCTGCAGAGCAATTAAAATCAACCAAAGTTGATATTATTATTGCGTCTCCAATTTTAAGAACTCAAGAAACTGCAAAAATTGTTGCAGAGACAATCGGATATAATCCAGAAAATATTATTACCGATTCACGTATAATTGAATGGCAGGTAGGAGACGAATATCAAGAAAAAAACCTTGATGAATATTTGAAAATGCGAAATGTTTCACCAAATAGATATACCTATAAAGCAGAAGGAGGTGAATCATATCAGGATGTAATTAAACGATGCGGAGAGTTTTTACATGAAATAGATCTAAAATATCAAGGTAAAAATATCTTAATTGTTGGTCATAATTCATCAGCTCGTGCGTTAGTTCTTGCAAGTGAAGGATTTACTTTTGAAACTCTTTTAAAAAACCCTCCGAAAGAATATCCGTTTATTAATGCAGAAATCCGCGAACTTGATTTCACACCACTTCCGCATAATGAAAACTACGAACTTGATTTTCATAAACCATATATCGACCAGATTGAACTCGAGCTTGATGGTGAAAAATTAACACGCACATCTGCAATCATGGATGTATGGTTCGATTCCGGAGCGATGGCGTATGCACAGTCTCACAAGTTAGGCGAGCCGGTAGATTTTAAGCCGTTGCCAGCAGATTACATTTCAGAAGGAGTCGACCAAACACGCGGATGGTTTTATACGATGCACGCGATTGCAAACTTGCTCAACGATGAACCGACCAATAACTACAAAAACGTAATTTGTTTAGGATTGTTGATGGCGGCAGACGGAACAAAGATGTCAAAATCAAAAGGGAATATTGTCTCACCATGGGAAGTATTCGAAAAATTTGGCGCAGATGTCGCACGATTCTGGTTCTACAGTGTAAACCAGCCAGGTGAAACCAAAAACTTTGATGAAAAGTCATTGGATGAGGTAAAGAAAAAAGTCTTTAATCCATTGTTGAATGTGGTGAGTTTTTATGAGATGTATAAAACAGACGAAAGTCTGGATGAAGATGAATATAATCCATATATTAATCCAACCAATGTATTAGACACTTGGATACTTGCTCAGCTGGATATACTTTCTAGAACTGTGTCGCAAGGGTTGGATGAATACGATGTATTAATGCCGGCACGAGCAATTCGAGATTTTATCAATGAATTATCAACTTGGTATATTAGACGATCGCGAGATCGGTTTAAATCAAATGATGAAATGGATCGAAAAAAGGCATTACGAACAACGCAGTTAATTTTGAGAAACCTATCTCTGACAATGGCACCTTTCACACCTTTCATTACCGAAGAGATTTGGCAAAAGGTGAAATGGCAACGCGACCCAGAGTCAGTACATTTAGGATGGTGGATTGATCGCCGTGATGCAGAATATGATTTTAAAAATGTAATCTCATATATGCAGTCAGTTCGTGATATCGTAACACTCGGACTGGAAGCACGACAAAAAGCAAACGTTAAAGTTCGCCAACCCCTTTCAAAACTCTCAGTTTCAGAATTAAACCTACCAAATGATTATCTTGATATCATTAAAGACGAGTTGAATATAAAAGAAATTCTGGTAAAAGACTCTTTGGAACAGGGAACGGTTGAACTGGATACAGAAATCACCGATGATTTGCGTAACGAAGGCGATATGCGTGACATGGTCCGCACAATCCAGGATATGCGAAAAGATGCAAACCTGATGCCAAGTGATCGTGTAACCGTTTATCTTGAAATTGCAGAACCAGCATGGTTTGCAAATAGTGAACTTCAAAAAGAGTTATTAACGACTGTTGGTGCAGAAAGTATTATTTGGAACAGTGAAGGGAATACAGTAGAGAAGAAATAAAATAAATCACAAATATAAAAACCACCTTGACAAGAGGTGTTTTTTATGTATTATGTATATAAATAATTAAAAATATGGCTACAAATAATAATTTAGGTTTCTTACTTTTTATGGAACCTCAAAAACCTTGCACTGGTCCTATAATCGATCAGTATACCAAGAAAATTACAGGTGCTTTTAACCAAGCTATTGCAATGGGAGGTAGTAATTATTCTCATGGTGTCAATGCAGAGTTTGCTGAGGGTGTTGTTACAAGGGGTTGGCATACATGTTTTTGCGGGGCTCACAGTAGTAATGCAGATTATCTCTTGAAAATAAATTCAGAAGAGTCATCAGTAATGGTGCATGAAAATCCTCGAGATTTTTTCAATAGTAAAGAGTGCAATAAAACTGCTGGACGTGTGGTCACAAACAGTCTCTGTATTCACTATATTGCGTGTCATCGTAGAGAAATACCTCAGGAGGTGCTCGATGTAATTATGCTATTAGAAGGGGAATTAGAAGACCCTACTAATGAGCAAATTTCATTTCATTAATTTCAAAAAGCGATTCCTCAGGAGATCGCTTTTTTTGTTTCTATTTTTTACTTTTAAAATTCCACACGACATCATCAAAATCCTTGATAAAAAATTTTCCATTTTTCTCGATAATTTCATCCGTTCTGTGCGATGCGCATCATCAATCCAAATTTTTCCACCTGCATACACGATACGGTGCCAGGGAATATCTTTTACACCTGCCATATATGCCTTACCTAGGATGTTAGTGATACTTTGTGATGCCATGGTTCCACCACCTGCGCGATGTGCCAGCGTGCCATAGGTGACTACGCGACCAGATGGAATTGATAGTGCGAGCTCGATGACTTTTTGGGAAAAGGTTTTCATAGTGTAAGTATACTCAAAATAACTATTTTCTAAAAATATAATTTTCTGCTATGCTCCGTGTATGAAAGATAAAAAAGTCGAGAAAATTCTTATTAATGAGAAAAAACGCCAGAAAAAGGTGATTAATTTGGTAGCATCTGAAAACTATGTATCAGATGATGTATTAAAAGCGCTTGGGTCGGAGCTGACCAATAAATATGCCGAAGGCTATCCTGCACATCGTTATTACGGTGGAAATGAATTTGTTGATGAACTCGAGAATTTGACAAAGGAACGCGCGTTAAAACTTTTTAATCTTGATCCGAAAAAATGGGCAGTGAATATTCAGGGACTTTCTGGTTCACCAGCAAACCTTGCTGTCTACACTGCACTACTTCCATACGGTTCAAAAATTATGGGAATGAGTTTGGATCACGGTGGACATTTGACACACGGATTCAAGGCATCGGTCACCGGAAAATGGTGGAAGCAAATTCCCTATGGAGTGGACAAAAAAACAGAAGTCTTGAATTACAAGAATTTACAAGATATTGCATTGCAAGAAAAACCAGATTTGATCGTTGCAGGTTTTACGGCATATCCACGTATTGTTGACTGGAAACAGTTTCGGAAAATTGCAGATAAAGTTAATGCGCATTTGCATATCGACATGTCGCATGTTGCAGGACTGGTTGCAGGTGGTGTATATCCAAGTCCGTTTGATTATGCTGACACCGTGATGACAACCGTTCACAAGACATTGCGCGGCCCACGCAGCGCGCTTATCTTTTCAAGAATCGATGACCGCAAAATACATGAAAAAATTGATCGTGCAGTCTTTCCAGGACTCCAGGGTGGTCCACACATGAATCAGATTGCAGCTGTTGCGGTTGCGCTTTATGAAGCTGCACAGCCTGCATTTAAAAAATACGCACAACAGGTTGTGAAAAATGCACTGGCACTTTCAAGTGAACTTCAGAAACTAGGTTGGCGATTGGTATCAGGTGGAACGGATTCACATTTGATTTTGGTTGATACATGGATGAATGGAAAGGGAATTTCAGGTAAAACCGCGAGCGACATACTCGAGAAAAATAATATCATCGTAAACAAAAACACGATTCCGTTTGACGAGCGTAGTCCTGTCGATCCGTCTGGAATCCGCATTGGAACCGCTGCAGAAACGACTCGCGGGAAAAAGGAAAAAGATATGATAAAAATTGCGCGAGATATTGATATGATTTTAAGAAGCGAAATGGGGTAGTGCATTTCCTTCTCCTAAATTAGGAGAAGGTGGCGGAACGCCGGATGAGGTCGTTTGTATTTATTGTCATCCCGGACTCGATTGTCTCAATCGCCTACGTGGTGATCCGGTATCTCAAGATCCTGGCATCCGCCAGGATGACAGCAGGAATACAACGACCTCACCCTAACCCTCTCCTGAATCAGGAGAGGGAACAATACAAACCAGTCTATGATTGTCAACGGAACACAACTTGCAAAACATCTCGAACAAGATTTGAAACAAAAATTAGAAATGGAACCGAGAAAATCGGTTGCTTTTGTATTGTTTGGAAATGATCCGGCAAGTCTGCAATTCATTAGTATCAAATCACGAGTTGCGGAACGGATTGGAATAGAGACAAAATTATTTCATTATGCAAATGAAATTTCTACTGATAATGCTTTAAAAAATATTCAAGAAATCGCCGAACAAAATTTTGATGGAATAGTTGTTCAATTACCATTACCAGGTGGCATGAATACAGAAAAAATAATCAACAGTGTTCCCGTTGAAAAAGATATTGATGTTCTCTCAGATCAGGCAAAGCAATCATATCAAAACAAAACATCAAATATGATTCCACCTGTTGCTGGTGCAGTGTATGAAATTTTGAAATCGATAAATATTTCAATTACAGATAAAAATATTTTGATTGTTGGAAATGGAAAATTGGTAGGCGAACCTGTCGGAATGTTGTTGTCACGTGAAAATATTTCATTTTCGATCATTGATAAAGATACAAGTTCAATCGAACGATCTGAAAAATTATTAAATGCAGACATTATTATTTCAGGTGTTGGAGTTCCACACATGATCAAACCGGACATGGTAAAAGACGGTGTGATATTAATTGATGCAGGAACGAGCGAGAGTAGTGGAAAACTAGCAGGTGATATAGATCCAAGTTGTGCTGAAAAATCTTCGTTTATAACACCTGTTCCAGGCGGTGTTGGACCGGTGACAGTGGTGAGTTTGTTTACGAATTTATTAAATTAGATCACCTTGACAAGGGGTTGTTTTTGTTTATAATGAGGACCAAACATTAAAATTTAAAAAAATGGGAAATTATTTAACTGAATCTGAAATTAAAGAAAAAAGATTATTTTTTAATAAAAAACTAATGATAGCGGTAATCAAAAATGAACCAACCGAAGAAATTATTTTTGAAAAGAAAACCTTTGAAGAAAAAATTATTAAACAAAAAGAAGAACAAGACAAAAAAACAAAAAAACAAGACAAAAAAGATCGAGATCGAGAAAAGAAAAAGGAAAGTGATAAACTTTCCAAGTCTATAATTTTTTGGAACAAAGAAGAAATTATTATCGAAGACGACGATATCAAAAAGAATAACCAAAAAAATTATTCAGATTTTAGAAAATTGATTGATTACTTCGGGTATCTTGATTATATGGGTGATAAAGATATTTTCGGCAATGATAACCTCGATCATGCAGGGATAATGTACGCAGATAAAAATCGTATGTCTGTAAAATTTAGTAACGTTGATCCATTTTACTATAAGATTGAATATGTAATCACTGACAGGTTAGAAGATTTTATACATAGTATTAAAGTAATTTATTATGAAGCTTCTGGTTATGAGAATCGTTACGGCAGATATACTAAAGGCAAGGAGTACCCAGGGAAAAAAAAGATAATACAAAAAACTTTTTATTTCTTGGGTTTGTATTTTAAAACAATAAAAGAGTTTTAAATAAACAGGCGGCATATGCCGCCTTTTTTGTTTCTATTTTTTACTTTTAAAACCCCACACCACATTCTCAAAATCCTTGATAAAAAACTTTTTGTTTTCTTTCCAATTTGTCGAAAATAAGGTACAGTCAGCACATTATGGCAAAAGATGAAATTATCGCACGATTTGAAGATGTGTCATTTGAATATGGCGCAAACAAACCAATCCTCAAAGAGGTGAGTTTTGCGATTCGTCGTGGACTGAAAATTACACTCATGGGACAAAATGGAGCTGGAAAATCTACGTTATTTGGATTACTTACGGGAACGCTGCAACCAGAGGATGGAAAGATTAACATTGTTCGTGGTGTTCGTGTTGCTATTAGTCGTCAGGTGATTCCTCGCGATCAGCTTGATCTGACCGTTCGAGAGTTTTTTCAAAAATGTTTTGATAAACCAGTGTATGATATCGATCCAAAGATTGATGACGTATTGGAAGTGGTTCACTTGATTGGTCACGAAAAAGTTCACGACCGATTGATGAAATCTTTTTCAGGTGGACAGCAGGCGCGATTATTGCTTGCTTCAGCATTGATTCAAGATCCAGACCTTCTACTACTCGACGAGCCAACAAATAATTTGGATCATGCAGGAATCGAACACTTGAAAGACTTTATTAAGTCTTATCCCAACACAGTTATGGTTATTTCCCATGATGCGGAATTTTTGAATTCGTTTACGGATGGCGTATTGTATCTGGATGTATTTTCTAAAAAGATTGAGAACTATGTTGGAAATTATTTTGACGTAGTAAAACAAATCACTGCACGAGTAGAAGCAGAAAACCGTAAAAATGCATTGTTGCAAAAAGAGATTCTTGCCAAAAAAGAAAAGGCCAATAAGTTTGCATTCAAGGGTGGACAGATGCGACTTGTTGCAAAACAGATGCGTGAAAAAGCAGAAGAACTCGAAGAAGAAATTGTTGATGTACGTCGCGAAGATAAAACAATCCGTAAATTCGAGATTCCAGTACAAGACGACTTGATTGGCCCGGTGATTACGATCAATAATTTTACGATCATGAAAAATCATAAGATCGTAAATAAAAAGGCAAGCATTGTGCTGAAGCGAAACAATCATTTACAGTTGAAAGGTCCCAACGGAATTGGAAAATCAACATTACTGGAAACACTTGCAAAAGGTGAAACGGAAGGTGTGCAGATTCATGATGGTGTTCGTGTTGGATATTACCGACAGGATTTCTCGACACTAAACTTTGATCATACTGTTTATGAATCACTTGCCGAGGCGCTGACATCAACTGGCGCAAAGCTTGATGAAGAATTCATGCGATCTGTTGCATCAGGTTTTTTGATCACAGGCGAAATTGTTCGCACACGCATCGGTGCATTATCGGAAGGGCAGAAAGGATTAGTTGCGTTTGCGCGATTGGTATTGCAGCGCCCAGGACTTCTGATTCTGGATGAACCAACGAACCACATCAATTTCCGCCACCTACCGATTATTGCAAAAGCCTTGTCGAACTATCAGGGCGCGATGATTTTGGTTTCCCACGTCCCTGAATTTGTGGAGCAGATTCGCATTGATGAGACACTGGATTTGGATAAGTAAAACCGCGTGAGCGGTTTTTTATTTTGAACACAAAATATAACTAATATGCTATTCTCTACTTATGAACCAACCAAAACAATTCGACATAGTAATAATCGGAGGCGGCGCATCAGGGATGATGGCTGCTATTTCTGCTGCAGAACTTGGGAAAAGCGTGGTAATACTCGAGAAAAATAAATCACTTGGGAAAAAGTTGGATATTACTGGTGGCGGACGGTGTAATATCACGAACGCAGAATTTGATACGAAAAAATTATTGACTGTGTATGGTGATGCAGTGCCATTTTTGCATTCGCCGTTTTCCCAGTTTTCCGTACAGGATACGTTTGATTTTTTTGAATCGCGCGGAATGCCGTTGGTTGTGCAGGCATTGAAGCGCACATTTCCAAAAACTGAAAAGGCAACTGACGTGACGAACTTATTAAAAGATGAAATCGAAAAGTTGGGCGTGGAAGTGAAAACTCAAACAAGCGTGAAGAAATTACTTCGTGATGGAAAATTAATCACTGGCGTTGAAACAACAAAGGGAATTATTACTGGAACATCTTATATTCTCGCAACAGGTGGATTATCACATCCGGAAACAGGATCAACCGGTGATGGATTTTTATTCTTGAAAGAACTCGGTCACACCGTAAAGGACCCAACACCGTCGATTGTGCCACTTGCTGTGTCTGATGAATGGGTTCACAAATTGGCAGGTATCACGATCACAGATGCAAGGATTACCTTTTTACTCGACGGTAAAAAACAGTTTTCAAAAACAGGAAGAATCATGTTCACACATTTTGGACTCTCAGGTCCGACGATTTTGAACAGTGCAAGTAAAGTTTCCGATCTGTTTTATTCTGGGTCAGTTACCGCGATCATTGATTTATTTCCAAGTAAAGACATTGGAATATTTGAGAAAGATGTTATTGAATTATTTGATGCGAATAAAAATAAAAACCTGCGAACTGTGTTCAAGGAACTTGTTCCAACAGGAACTGGGTCTGTACTTGAACTATTATTTCCCGAAATTGATTTTACAAAAAAAGTCCACAGCGTTACAAAGGATGAACGAAAACAGATTGTTCGGTTGCTGAAAGCACTTTCTGTGACGATTACAGGACTGATGGGATTTGATCGCGCAGTGGTTGCCGACGGTGGGATACATTTGTCCGAGGTTGATACAAAGACCATGCGATCAAAAAAGATTAATAATCTGTATATTACAGGCGATCTCTTGAATATTAATCGTCCATCTGGTGGATACGGATTACAGTTATGTTGGACGACAGGATATGTGGCAGGGAAGAGTGCTTGCATCTTGTAAAAACATGTTATACTACATATATTACAAGTCTAATTCATATAATCATGTATGGCAAAGGGAAATAATAGCCAAAAAAAAGAGGTGAAAAAACCAAAAAAGACCACCAAAAAATAAGCACCCATGTGCTTTTTTTGTACCAGGGAACATGGTAGACTTGGGGAATTATGGCATACGCTATTATTACTACAGATGCAATTATTATGAACCTCTTCCCTGATGGCGAGGAATCGGTGATTGCAGAATGTTTCACCAGAGATCTGGGGAGGGTATATGTACATATCCAAGGAGTAAAGAAAATAGTCAACAAGCATCGCAATCATATATTCCGATATGCATGGTGTATTATTGATTGTGTTGCTGGAAAACAATACTATCGATGTACCGGCGTGGGTCAGTGGCAGTCGGTGTACCAGGCATTGATCAAAATTTCCCCATTTCGAACGAGATGTATACAGCAATCATATGGATTAGTGCAGCGTTTGGTTCCCAGCGGAATACCTCTTCCTGATGTTTTTTCTACTTTTTGTACCTATTTTCAATATGTTCTCTCAGTAGATTCTGATAGTGATGTGGAAATAATGACACTGGTAGTACAGTTGCGTATATTGGGGATTTTGGGTTATTGGAATTCTGATTGGACAGACGAGGTATTACAGAGTTCGAGTAAAACCTTTGAATATGTAGCGCATAATAAAAAATCAGTAATTTCTTTGATCAAGAAAATTCTTGATGAGACACAGATGATGAGGAGTGTAGGGGCTATTTCTTGACAAAAACCCTTATATAAGTAGTATATTCAGGGTCTCCTCAATCCCCTTGAGGCAGATAATATTATTATTATCGGCCCGAAGAAATGATACAGATATGGCACTCTCACGCTGTATTAGTATCATCTTCACGCCCTTTGATCATTTCAAAGGAGTTGGAAAACAATAGATTCTTCCAAATATTTATTTTCTTTCTCTGCGTAACCGCAAGCGTCCCTCACGTTCACTTCGTGAACTGCGGGTTCGTACTCGAGAACGAAAATAAACATTTTACAGAATTTTTTTATTTCAAGGCTACCTTCGTCTGATTAGTAGTTAATCAGGTGGAGTATTTAATTCACAAATCACATTCATATGTCACGATCTGTATATAAAGGTCCGTATGTCGATGTAAAATTGATGAAAAAAATCGAAGGTAAAAAACCTCTGGAAACAGGGGTTATTAAAACATGGGCGCGTGCGTCTATGATTGCTCCGGAAATGATCGGATTTACCTTCGGTGTTCACAATGGTAAAAAACACATCGAAGTACTCGTTTCCGAGGATATGGTTGGTCACCGATTAGGAGAATTTTCTCCTACCAAAACCTTCCACCGTCACGGAGGTAAAATGCAAAAAGAACTTGATCAGAAGAAAAAGCAGGCTGAAATCGCAGCCGCTAAAGCTGCTAGTGCTTCATCTGCCTCAAAAACAGGTGCCAAGAAAAAATAAGTATGAAAGCCTATCTAAAAAACTATCGACAGAGTCCTCGAAAAGTTCGGCTCATTGCTGATCTTATCCGAGGAAAATCTGTCGCTGATGCAGAAAACGCGCTTACCTTTACCACAAAACGTGCAACAGGTATGTTTCATAAATTATTAGCCAGCGCAGTTGCTAATGCACAGCATAATTTCAAGGTATCAGCTGATAAACTCTTTGTATCAGAAGTTTCTGTTACCAAGGGTCCAACCTTGAAACGAATTCGCCCTGTGTCACGTGGTCGAGCACACCGTATCAATAAACGAACCAGTATTGTAACTATTGTTCTTGTGGCTGGAAAACCAAACCACAAAGCTCGTTACAAGAAACTCGCATAAATTCTATGTCAAAAATTGTACACCCGTATGCACATCGATTACCACTCATCCGTGGATGGAAATCTCGATGGTTTCGTTCTGGAAAAGAATATCGCGAAACATTGCGTGCTGACGTCATGATCCGAGAATATCTCGAGAAAAAATTACGCACCGCATATATTTCAAGTATTGAATTTGAACGAAATTCAAAAACAGCAAAAATTGTTATTACTACAGCTCGTCCAGGAATGGTGATCGGGCGATCAGGTGAAGGTGTTGATACCTTGAAAAAAGACATCATCAAATTTGCAAAACGATCAGGGATTGCCTTGAACGAACAAATTGCCATTGATATTGTTGAGGTACGCAACCCAGACGCAGATGCAAAAATCGTTGCTTACATGATTGCAGAGCAACTCGAAAAACGAATCGTATTTCGTCGTGTTATGAAGCAAACCATTGAAAAAATCATGGCAGCTCGCGGCGTAAAAGGTGCAAAAATCGTATTATCAGGTCGATTAGGTGGTGCTGATATGGCACGGCGTGAAGAAATCAAACTCGGTGGAATTCCTTTGCAGTTTATGCGAGGAGACATTGATTTTGGTACTGACACTGCCCGCATGACCTACGGTGGTATTGGAATCAAGGTATGGATCTATAAAGGAGACATGCGTGACCAAGCTACTACAAAAAACTAATCTCGCAGATTTTTCTGTTGTGAATCTATGTTATTTCCAAAAAAAGTAAAACACCGCAAATGGCAAACCGATCGTAAAGATCTTTCCAAGAAGGTGGCAACACGAGGAACCAAGCTTCAATTCGGATCATTCGGTCTGCGATCATTAGCTGGGTCACGTGTATTTTCTAATCAAATCGAAGCTGCCCGAAAGGTAGTTTCACGAACCCTCGGTAAAACAGGACGTTATTGGATTCGTATTTTCCCGGATCGTCCCATCACTGCAAAAGCTGCAGAGGTAGGTATGGGTAAAGGAAAAGGAGATCTCAAAGCGTATTGTTTCGAGGTAGAACCAGGTCGAATCATCTTTGAAGTTGATGGCGTATCAGAGGCAGTTGCCCGAGAGGCGTTGCGAAAAGCAGCATGTAAATTGCCAATCACCGCACGAACCATCAGTCGAGACGACATGTAATCAATACATGAATAAAAATCTCAGATTTTTATTCATATCTAAATTATGCAAACAACAAACAACCCAAAAACCCTTCGTGGGACTGTCGTTTCTGACAAGATGGATAAAACAATTGTTGTATTAGTACAACGATTTGTAAAACATCCAAAGTATCAGAAATTCCAAAAAATTTCGAAACGATACAAGGCCCATGATGCAACCAACAATTACAAGGTCGGAGATGCAGTAACTATTCGCGAATGTCGACCACTTTCAAAAGATAAACATTTTGAAGTGGTGACTGCCGCCTAACCGATATGATTCAAGTTGGAACAAATGTGGTCATCGCTGATAACACTGGTGCAAAAAAGGCACGCGTGTTTAAAATCCTCGGAGGTTCACACCGTCGCTACGCATTCGTAGGTGACGTGGTGGTACTCTCGGTAAAAGCAGCTGAACCACGAAAATCAGTTAAGAAAAAAGATGTATTGCGCGCAGTGGTAGTTCGCCAGTGTGCTGCACTACGTCGAAAAGACGGTTCTTATATTCGATTCGATGATAACGCAGTAGTTATCCTCGACAAGAAAACAAAAGAACCAAAAGGAGGTCGTATCTTTGGTCCTATTCCACGGGAACTCGCTGAACAGGGGTATCAAAAAATTGTATCCCTTGCTCCAGAGGTTCTCTAATTTAAAAAACTCGTATGATTAAAAAAGGAGATATCGTGATGGTCCTGTCTGGATCACACAAGGGTGCCAAAGGTGCCATCGAAAAAGTACTTCGCACCGAACAAAAAGTAATCGTTGCAGGAGTAAACATCAAAAAACATGTGGTAAAAGCTCGCATGCGTGGTGAAAAACATACGTTGGTCGAAAAAGCTTATCCTATCCATATTTCAAGTGTTGCACTGATTGATCCATCGTCAGGAAAACCAACTCGTGTTGGTACTCGTGTAGAAGGGAACAAGAAAGTTCGTGTTGCACGAAAAAGTGGAAAAGATATTGCTTAATACATTATCATTTCTTATACAGAGTAATAAGAAATGAATACGACTATTATGCAACCAATAAAACAAAAACAAGAAGCATCATTTACAGTCTTGAAAGAACAGTTTGGATACACGAACCGTCTGGCTGCACCACGCATCCAAAAGGTAATCGTATCAGTAGGAACTGGTTCAGGGATGAAACGTGATCGTAATAAAAACACCTTTGTTGCGGATCGTTTGCTCAAAATTACTGGTCAAAAACCAGCAATCCGTGGGGCAAAACAATCAATCGCATCATTCAAAATCCGTGCAGGTGATCCTGTGGGATTGGTGGTAACATTGCGTGGTGCGCGTATGTACGAATTTCTTGATAAATTAGTACACATTGCGCTCCCACGAACAAAAGACTTCCGAGGAATTACTCGATCGTCTGCGAATGAACTGGGCAACATGTCTATCGGAATCAAGGAACACACCATTTTCCCAGAGACAGGTGACGAGGAAATCGTAAACGTGTTCGGTATGTCTATTACCGTAGTAACTACGGCAAAAACACGACCAGAAGCACTCGCATTCTTTGAATATCTTGGATTCCCATTGAAAAAGGAAGACGAGAAAAAGAAAGCTCGTGTTCGTCGAAAAGGAGGAAAATAATTCCTACAAAAAATCCACCAAAAGGTGGTTTTTTGTAGAAGTCTTTATAAATTAAGGTATAAAATCGCTTGACAAAAATACTAAATATGATAAAATAGTATCAAGAAAGTACGTTGTCAAATATTGTTTTGGTTACCAAAGGTTCTATCAGAAATGGAGATTTTGGTAACTAAAACAATTATAATCATGAAAAAAATTAATTTTCTCGGAATTCTGCTTACTTCTATTATTGTAGTAGGTACTTACTCTTTCTGCATGACCTTTTATTATTTGGCTTTATCTGATATTCATTATCAAAGATATTTTTATATCCTTGAAAAAAGTTATATTAGTAAATTAGAAGGTGATGAAAAATTTAAATGTATTAAAAAATTCCATGAACAAGCCGAATCAATTAAAAAGGAACAAAAAAAGCTAAAATTTTTTTCCCACTTTTCAATTTTGCATTGGATTAAAGATGACGGTGAAGATTTTAATTTTAAGTATGAATCAAATAAAAAAATAATTGATTTTATAAGTGAAACTTCAGAACTAAAGTTTTCTATCGACAGTACAGGCATCAAAACGTATAATTGGATTATTAGAGATAATCAACAATTCACAGATTTTTATGCAAAGCAAATGAATATTTCTAATAAAGATTCATTCTATAATAAAATTAATGCAGAACTAAAGGCAAGTTTTGATTCTAAAAACAAAGTGTTCTACGGAACTATTGAGATCTGGACCAGAATTGATAGAGGTTTAAAACTGGACCTCATTTCTAATGAAATTGTTTTTTTATCAGAATTAGACTCTAATTCAATTATTCAAAAATTAGACCTAGCTGGTTTTGAAAAAAGAGAGATCTTAAGGATGAAAACAGAAGAGGAGGAGAGACAAAGAAAGGATGAAAAAGATGTTGCATGGAAAGAATATACTGACGCAGTAAATGCTCTCAACCCAGGCTCTTTAAATTTTAACATTCAAGTTAAAAAATTAGACCAGAAAAAAGAGAGATGGGAAAAATTATAATTTAATTCAAAAACTAAATAATTCCCCAATCAAATTGATTGGGGAAATTTTTTTATACAAATTATCTTTTTTATTCCTTCACATATTCAAACCCTAAATGTGTGTATGCTTTTTCAGTCGCCATGCGTCCACGTGGTGTTTTTTCGAGTAATCCTGTCTGGATCAGATATGGTTCGATCACTTCCTCGATCGTATCTTCTTCCTCGCCTGTTGCTGCAGCGAGCGTCTTGACTCCCACCGGTCCACCGTCGAATTTTTCGATCAGGGTAATCAGTAACAACCGATCAGATGGTGTCAGTCCGACCGTATCGATTCCCATCAGGTCGAGCGCCTGATCAACAACATGACTGTCGATAGTGGTGATGTTATGTACCTCTGCATAATCACGAATACGTTTCAGATAATGGTTGGCGGTTCGGGGTGTTTTGCGGCATCGGGTTGCAATATTATGGAGGGCATCATCGGTAATGGTAACACCCAATTTTTCTGCGGATTGTTTAATAATGCGTGCCATTTCTGGATCAGTATAGAATTCCATTTTGAAACTTCCTCCTGAAAATCGCGATCGCAACGGTGACGACATCAGGCTGGGACGTGTTGTTGCTGCAATCAGGGTGAATGGTGGAAGTTCTAATTGCAGGGTTCGTGCGCTCGGTCCTTTTCCGATAATAATATCCAGAACACCGGATTCCATAGCAGGGTAGAGGATTTCCTCAATCATTTTATTCAAGCGATGAATTTCATCGATGAACACAATATCGCCTGGTTGAACGTTGGTCAGAATGCTCGCCAGGTCGCCCACCTTTTCAATGGCGGGACCACTGGTGATTTTCATCGCGCGACCTGTTTCTTTTGCGATCAGATGGGCGAGGGTTGTTTTCCCTAACCCTGGTGGGCCATAGAACAGGATATGTTCCGCAACTTGCGCACGGTTTTCTGCAGCACGGATCAAAATATCGAGATTCTTTTTAATCGATTCCTGGCCAATATATTCTGCCCATGAATGCGGGCGTAAATTTGCATCCAGCGATCGTTCAATTTTTCCATCACGTATCATATAGGTCGAGTATACCACAGGAATGAAGTTTTTGGGTATGGTTTATAAAAAGAGTTTTAAAAAAGAGTCTCAATAACTAGTATTGTGCTCATCATAGAAAATAGTTATTGTATAAAACAGGTGATTTGGAAAATTCAAAAATGAAAAAAAAAGGGGGGGCGCCGCAGGCGCCCCCCCTGAATTACCAAAATACCTTTATAAATAAACGTATTTTCATACATTTGACATGTGGAAAAACCATGTGGATAACTTGGTGAAAACTGGACAAAATCGCACTTGTGTTATTTTTTGGTTGGTGTATATTGTCAGAGTTATCGAAAGATGATATCTTATGAATTCGTGTTGCTTTTTATATTTTTTCGAACAAGGCACAAAACGCTTGACAGAAAAATATAAATATGATATACTTGAATAAGTTACGAAATTGTTTTTGAACATAGAAATCTCAAAGGGATCGGGATCTCGCGGTCTTCCTGGGGTTTGCGGGTAGGACTATCTGGTGCTTCTGCTGAGTACAGATGATGTCTGGGTTCCTCCTTGCTCCTTTCCTCAATTTCTGCTCCCCTGTGGGTGGAAAAGATGTCTTTGAGATTTCTGTGTTTGAATGAGATTGACTTGCCATCCGCCAGCTGGCGGAGAGCTCAATCACAGAATTGAAAAATCCTTCCTTCGGGAAGGATTTTTCAATTCCAGAATGGCAAACTATTTTTTTGTTTAATCCTTCAAAAAATTTTATTTCGCAAAAGTTTCTGGCATCGTTGTAATACTGAGAGTGTATCATTGTAATACTCATTAAAATTTTTTGAAGGATGTGACGGGATTTTTAGTATAAAAATATAACAACAAATATTTTTTCGTGCTATACTAGAGGCAGCATGACTGTCTTTCATGATGAAGAACAAAATAAGAAACTTGCAGAGATTCATGCCCGACAAGAGGAATCTGCAGTAAAGGCGCTCTCTGATGATTACGGTATTGGTTATGTTGACCTATCAGGAATTGGTATCAATGCTGATGCACTTCTCTTGCTCACCGAGGAAGTTTCTCGTAATGCCCAAATGGCAGTTTTTGCGATGGTAGGAAAAAAAATTAATGTAGCAGTTCTATCCCCAACAGCACCGGAAACTATTGAACAAATCGACTTATTGGAAACAAAAGGGTTTGTGATACAGTTGTTTCTCGTTTCAAAACGAAGTTTGGAAAAAGCATGGGCACGCTATGCAGATGTCAGTGGGGCATTACGCGCGCGAGCTGGATTATTGGATATCTCTGATGAAGAACTCCAACGACTTGCGGCCATGGTTCATAGTAATAGCGATATTCGTGAAGCATTCCTCACGATGGTGCATTCTGGTGAAAATCACAAAATTTCGAAACTCATGGAGATTATTTTCGGTACTGCGATCGGTACAAAATCTTCCGACGTGCATATCGAGGCAGCAGAGGAATTTGCACGGTTGCGATTCCGACAGGATGGAGTGTTACAGGATATTGTAGAATTTCCGCTTGATATTTACAAGAATATCAATTCACGTATCAAACTACTTTCAGAGATGAAATTAACGAGTACCGAAACTGCGCAGGACGGTCGTTTTACGATTGTATACAAAGGTACCGAGATCGAGATTCGTACCTCACTCATCCCGGGACCCTATGGTGAATCAATCGTGATGCGTATTTTGAATCCAGAGGGACTCACGGTAGATTTTGAAAAACTTGGATTCCCGGTGAAATTTCTCGAGGTACTCCAAAAAGAAATCGAAAAACCCAACGGGATGATTATCACCACCGGTCCAACAGGATCGGGAAAGACGACCACCCTGTATTCTATCTTGAAAAAAGTATATACCCCAGAAATTAAAATCCTTACGATCGAGGACCCTATCGAATACCACTTGCCAGGAATTACCCAGACACAGGTAGATCATGAAAAGGGGTACGATTTTAGTTCGGGACTCCGCGCGGCACTGCGTCAGGATCCCGACGTGATCATGGTCGGAGAAATTCGTGACAAGGAAACCGCGAGTACTGCTATCAATGCATCGCTGACGGGTCACTTGGTATTATCGACACTCCACACCAACAATGCTGCAGGGGCAATTCCACGTTTGACAGAACTTGGGGTGAATCCGAAAATCCTCCCGGATGCGTTGACGGTCACCATGGCACAACGAATGGTGCGACGATTGTGTAATGACTGTAAGCAGATACACATTCTCTCAGAAACAGAAGACCGGCTCTTTCGTGCAATTATTAAAAATGCCGAACTCACCGGAAAAGATTATTCCTATATGGATATTACGAGCACTGGACCACTGACTGTGTATGAGTCTGTCGGATGTGATGCCTGTGACCATATTGGATACAAGGGGCGTGTGGGGCTCTTCGAGGCGATCCTGGTGGATGATCATCTGGCAGAAATTATCGCCAATAATCCCACCGAACGTCAGATCAAACATGCTGCACAACGGCAAGGAATATTCACCATGGTAGAAGATGGGGTTGCGAAAATCTTGTCAGGAATTACCAGTATCGAGGAAGTCCAAGGCACCGTCGATATGGCAGAAGATCTTCCCGAGGGATGGGCACAGGGTGTATTCACAGTAGCGCCAGAATCTTTTAACACAGTTCAGGATACTGTTCAGGCACCATCAACACAGAATTACTACAACGCTGCACCGCCGGTTATTTCTGTTTCGGTACCACCACAACCTGTCCCTGATCTTTCTCGATATGCAACCAATGACGAGGTGCATCATTTGGAAGAGCTCATCCAATCAATCCCAAAACAAATTCAAGAAATACAGACACAATCTGCTATAGGAAACTCAGTACCACCCACAGTATCACCAATACAAGATCAACCGCAAGGTATCAAGACGATCCCTATTCCAGAACGAAAAGAGCGACCACTACCTCCACCTGCACCAGAGCCACAACCTGTCTCTGTAGTAGAAAAACACAGTCAGGTACCCCCATTGGCAGATTTGTTACAGAATCAATCACAACCCACAGAAACCGCAAATGATTGGCAGGAATGGGTACATGACTTTTCCGTAATGCCTGCAGGAACAGCTGAATTACCGATTGATCACGCGCTCCCTGCACGGGAATTGGAAGTATTGGTTGATTACTTGCGTCTCTTGGAGCAGGAACAGCTCCGTGATCCAGAAACAGGAATCCGTGTAAAAATTGCAGAGGTAAAAGAAATGATTATTGAACTCATGCGTAAACATCACATCACCGAATGGGTACCTGCCAACCGCAGGTATCGGGTACATGATGAGGTAGAGCAGATTGTTCGTGATTTACAAAAATTGGAAGATCACCAATCACGCCGTCCGAATATCGGTGTAGCATCTCAATTACGGGATATACGAAACACCATAGAAAAACTTGTTGCGAAAGAGTGACACCAGCGATGAGTGTGCTACTGTATCCGGTAAGACCGCGAGGTTCTTTCCGATCCTGTCCTGTAGTTATGGATGTCGGAGACCGGGTTATCATATCAGAACTATTTTCATCACACAGTGGTGCACATAGTTCTGATATGGTGATCGCGGTTTTTTTGTTATAGAATCATTTTCTCGATAAAAAATAACCTTAGTGATATTAAGGTTATTTTGAATAAATTTTTTATTTTGTTGTTGCTTCCAGATATTTCCAAAATGCATCTACACCACCCAATTTCCCTACACACTCCGCAGTGATTGCCTTGGTATAGGCATCCGGATGAAGTTGTGGAATTGGTGAATGACGATATACCCACGCAATTTTTCCTTCATCAACTAATGCTTGGAGGGTAGGATGGAGTCGTTTACAGAACGGGCAGTCAATATCAGAATATTCTACAATAGTTGCTGGCGCAGTAGCAGGATCACCCTGAACATAGTCTTCTGGGGTGATTACTTGTGCAGGTACTGTAGTATCCGCATAGTCAGCAATAGTTGCAATGACTTGTTCGATAGTTTCTTTTGGTTGAGCACCAGGAAGCACTGCTTGAACAGTCTTATCACCCTGTTTTACCAGAACTACCATATGAGGAGTTCCTTGCATATTTGCTTCTGCTGCGAGTTTGATATCACGTTCAACTTTTGCTTTTGTTTCTTGATTTGCGATACATGACTCGAGAGATTTTTGGTTAACCCCTTTTACAACTTTTTTCAAGTCAATCGCTGATTCTGTGTTTTGGTTTTGAGGATTTGGCTTTTGGTTTGGCCCAGTTTTTCCGAGCCAGATTCCAACCCCAACCAATGCACCCGCAACAATAATAGACAGAGGTGTTGCGTATTTTTCAAAAAATGTTTGATGTGTAGACATAATAATTTAAAATTAACAAATAATGATGATAATCGTACCAGAGGTGATTCGATTAGAAATAGTATACCCTATTCTTTATCGCCAATCAAATAGCCGATCGGCCGAAGTTCTGGTATTTCATCGCAAATAATTTTCATGAGACCCAAGAGGGGAAGTGCCAAAATCATCCCAACAATTCCCCAGATCATTCCCCAGACAACCAATGAAATGATGGCAGCTAACGGATTGATATTAATCTGACTTCCAGCAATCAGTGGAGTCAACAAATTATTATCAATGAACTGGATTACAAGGAACATTCCCATAGCCAAGAGTGCGGTAGTAGGACCTGCTACTAATAACGAGAACAATGCAGCAGCCCCAAACCCAATTGCAGGGCCAACGTAGGGGACAACATTCAAGATTGATACCATCATCCCCCAGAAGAGTGGACTGGGTGTCCCAATAATCATAAATCCAAACGTATTCAAGATTGTCATGATCACAATTACGACCATCATCCCCCCAAGATAGCGAGGAATTACCGAGAAGGACTTACGAACAATAACACTGACATGGTCACCCATTGCTTCATCGGTGATCATTCGAGAAAATTTCCGCATGCGATTACGGTAGAGTAATAAGAGAAAAGTAATTACCAACGTTAACCCAAGTGTTGCCCCAATATTGGTAGTTGCAGATACAATGTTTTTTGCTGCACCCACACCTAGTGATGATAGTTGATCTGATGAGAAATTTGAATCAATAAACGTTTGATCAATCAAGGGAAGCTTTTCAAAGATAATTTTTTTTGTTGCCGCGACGTTGACTTGAATAGATTGTTGATAGTTAGGAAGTTTTTCTGCAAAATCTCCAATTGCAAATCCAATCGTAGTAACAATACTGCCAATAATAATAAATGTACACAGAAAAGCTACAATGATCGAAGGGACTTTTGGTATTTTCCAGGTGGAGAGTTTTTCCACTAATGGAGATAGTGACAAGGCAAGAAATAACCCCAATGCCAACGGGATTAGAATTGATTTCCCAATGACGAGTGTTGCAATAGATAGCCCAGCAATCATCAGTATTAAATAAGTCTTATGTAATAACGTATTTTTCATAATTTGTAGTATACCACGCTTTACAATCAAAAATATTTGACATATATGAATAATTATGCTAGACTGTTAAAAATATTGTAAACTAAATAAAATTAAAAATAATGAAAAAAATGTTACTGTTTTTGGTAATTACACTTGGAAGTGTGGTTACCAGTTTTGCTCAAAGCATCATCGCCAACCCAACCGGTGCTGGTCAGGTTTCTGACCGTACCGCACAGGTGTTAGCCCATTTCTACGGAGCAGTTGGCGCTCATTACAAAATTGTAGTGATGAAAAAAACATCCAGCATGAATTTTGTGCCAGATGATTCAATCGTTGTTATCGGTACTGGATTTACTAATCCTGTGCCCGTGATGTTTACCTTGGATTCATTAAATCCGTCTACTACGTATTATTATGAATTCAAATTGTACAAATCATATGGTGATAGTAGTTTAATCCAGACTACGGCAGCTGGATATTATTTCACCACAACCGCAACGCCTGCATCAGGTACGATTACTTCGGTAACTGTTCAGCCGGTTGTTGGCGGGCTACGATTAATTGTTGTAGGAAACACAAATGGCTCAACATCAAATCTTGTTGCGTATGCTAACCAGGTTTCCTATACAGGAAATGGTTGGGTATATCAATCTGAAACTGATGTGTTATCCGGTGTGTTTAGTAGTTTTACTGATACACTGGTAATTTCAAACCTGAGTACTGTTTCACACAAAATTCAGGTTCGGTTATTACCAGCCAATGGTATGCCCGCAACAGTGTCTTCATTCTATTACGGAACGCCATTAAGCGGCACAAAACCAACGGTGAATACACCAACAATTAATGTTGGTGTTGATACGGTTCAAATTATTACGCGTGTTACCAAGGGTAATACGGATAGTAATTGGGTTTTTATCCGACTACTCGATTCTGCTGGAACAACATTGATTACAACGGTGCCAACACAGTCGGTAAACGCAAATCTGATGAATTATTTTCGTCATACGAATCTCGTTCAGAACACGCAGTACACAGCAGAAATTGTTGCGTATAACAGTGTTGGCCGCGATTCTGTTCGATTTGTATTCAGAACTAATCGTAAGCCAAAAACGGCTCCGCCTGCAATTTCGTGGGTTGGCAGCTCGCCGGTTGCGAATTGTGGTCGGGTGACTATTGGTGGGGTTTCCGTAATCCCAGTATCGGGTGATACTTCCCGGGTGTATATCCTGGGCGGAAACACGGTGAACACTATAACTGATACGTTATGGTCACGATTGATGATTATGGCAAATTATCAGTCTGGAACACTAGACCTGTCAATTCCCAGCACTGGGAATACATACTATATTTCTATGGTAGGTATTTCAAAGGATGATTCCGTAAGGAAATCATCTATGTTGGCAATTCAGACGGTTACAGGAACCACACCTACGGTGGCATTTTCGTTCCCAGGGGACGGAATGCAGGTTTCATCGATACCGGTTATGCAATTAGCTGGTCACGGTGGATGTTCTGCACCAACGATTCAGGTTCGTGTAATCAATATGCAAACCGGAATGTCTGTGTATGACACGCTCATTTCTGTAGGGTTTGAGTTGTATGAAACACAGGTGTCGCTCCCAAATTTCCCAAATGGAAATTACCGAGTGATTGCAAATATTACGAATAATTACGGGTCATCGAATTATGCTCGTGATTATACGCGTAATATTACTGTTACGGGTGTACGTAATAACTCCACAGGATTAGAGGGTGTTTCCGTTTTCCCTAACCCATCAAACGGTTTTATTACCATTGATGGCGTAAAAAATGGAGTAATTACAGTCACTGATGTTTCCGGAAAAATTATCTATCAAAATTCTTTAATGAATCAGATAGATATTTCTGGGAATATGAAAGGTATTTATTTTTTAACCATTAAAAACGAAGACGGAATTTTTACGCAGAAGATACTTTTGCAGTAGAAAGTCTCGTTTTCTGGAATAGAAGCCGTGCAACCTTGCACGGCTTTTTTACTTGAAAAAAAATGAAAAAAAGGTAGGATAGAAGGTATTATTAAAAATTAACATGTTAAGGAAAATACATGAGGTTTTCAAATCTTGCGTAGCGCAAGCGACCTCACGCCTTGTCAGGCTCCGGCAGGTACTCAGATTTTCAAACCTCACATATTTTCTCTTTCTAATTGTATGCTCGATTATAACGAAATTGTCCCAAGAAAATATATTATCCATGATGACGAACCGTATGAAGTGTTGACTTCGCACGTGTTTCGTAAACAAATGCGCAAACCGGTAAACGCAACAAAATTGCGTAACCTGATCACGGGACGTGTGGTCGAAGTATCATTTCAGGCAACTGATAAGGTTGACGAGGCAGACATGCGGAAACTTCCTGTAAAATTCATTTTTGAATCAAAAGGGGAATATTGGTTCCATTATGATGGCAAGCCTGCAGATCGATTTACTATTTCCCGTGATACATTGGGTGATACGGTAAAATGGATTCTTCCAAATGGTACCTACAACGCTGTAGTGTTTACTGACGACGACGATAACGAACAAATCATTGGACTTGCGATTCCGGTAAAAATGGATTTGAAAGTAAAAGAGGCAGCGCCAGCAGTAAAAGGGAATACCGCACAAGGTGCATCAAAGGTAGTCGTTCTGGAAAATGGAACAGAAATCACCGTACCATTGTTTATCAATGAAGGTGATGTTGTCCGTGTGAACACGGATACAGGTGAATATTATGAACGAGTGGAGAAGAACTAACCAATTGATCAATAATATAGAAACAGACATGTAATTGTATTAGTTGTGATTCACTTCTTGTGATATAATAGATATATATGAAATACAAAAAACAATTCTTTACCTTGACCGCAGTCTTTGCTATAGCATATTTTGTTTTTAAAGTACCTTTTATAAAAGGAGAGTACGTTTTTTATCCTAATTGCGGTTTTGTGGAGGGCTCTTGTGCGGGTGGGTATAAAAAAATAACTGTTAAAGATTGGATTCTAAATAAAATTAATAAATAATAAAAAACCGCAATTGCGGTTTTTTATTATTCTTCAGACTCGGCTCCTTCATCAGATTCAGATGGAGATGCAGTAAACGATAATCCATCATTTTTGATTCGTGTAGTAATTTCTTTCAAGATTTTATCACGAATTTGTTTTCCTTCTTTTGTTCGGAGGAACTGACGCGTTGCGTCATATCCTCGACCAAGAGATATTTTCTCTTCTTTGCCATCTTTACCTTTTTCCATATAACTGAAGCTTGCTCCCGATTTTCCAATGATGCCAAATTTTTCACCGAGTGCGAGCATCTCGCCTTCCATGGAAATTCCCTCGTTATAGATAATATCGAATTCGGTTACTTTGAACGGTGCGGCAACTTTGTTTTTCACTACTTTTACTTTTGTTCGTGCACCGACGACATCTTCTCCTTTTTTGATCTGCGCAGTTTTTCGGATATCCAATCGTACTGACGAATAGAATTTCAACGCTTTTCCACCTGGGGTGGTTTCTGGGTTCCCAAACATCACGCCGATCTGCATACGGATCTGGTTGATAAAGATAATCGCCGTTTTACTTTTACTTGAAATCGCAGTTAATTTGCGGAGAGCTTGAGACATTAATCGCGCCTGTTTTCCCACATGGTGCGCACCCATATCACCCTCGATTTCATCTTTTGGGGTGAGTGCCGCTACCGAGTCTACTACCACCACATCGATTTTTCCAGAACGAACCAATGCTTCACAAATTTCGAGTGCTTGTTCACCCGTATCTGGTTGTGAAATGAGTAATTCGTTAATATTCACACCAAGTTTTTTCGCATATTCTGGATCCAGTGCGTGTTCTGCATCGATGAATGCACAAATACCACCGTTTTTTTGTGCTTCTGCAATCACATGGAGTGTTAATGTTGTTTTACCAGATGATTCCGGTCCAAAAATTTCGATAACACGTCCACGAGGAAGACCTCCGATACCCAGCGCTGCGTCTAACCCGATTGACCCAGTTGGCACCACTCCGATATCAACCTTTGGGGCGTCTCCTAATTTCATAATTGCACCCTCACCGAATTTCGTCTGGATCATTTTTAATGTTCCATCCAAATCACCACCACTTTCTTTTTTTGGTTTTGTTACTTTTTTAGGCATATGAATAAAGTATACCAAGTAATTTAAAAACAGGGAAGTAATAAAAAACCTCAAAAGAGTAGGGTACCCTCTTGAGGAAATATTTTTAATAATTAACTAATTTTTTACCAAATGTAGTTAATTGGTAAAAAGTATTTTTTGCCCCTTTTACTTTCTCAACTAACGATTTTTCAATCAAGAGTTGCATATTGTGGTCTTCTCCAAGGGTTGCTTGTTTTGGAGTACTTAATAATCCTGAAGGTTTTATTTGTTCCAAAAGATCATACGCACCTCGAGTCAGTGAAACCGTTACTGCGATATTTGGTTTCAAATTAAAGGTAATACCTATTTTTTCTGCCATATTTTTAATTTTATGAATTAATTGTAGCATATTACACTTATAAAGTCAAGTATTTTTGTTATCAAAAAAGCACGCAGTAACGTGCTTAATTCTGATTCGGGATACTTGACAATGCAAAGGTTCCTGTATCTGTTTCTTGTAAGAGGAGCGCATAACTTTCTTTCTTTTCTTTACCCAGGGTATCCGTAGTGTCAAAAGTAATCATATTATAACCAGGTTGGAGGAGTACCTTTTGAGAAAAAGTTCCATCAGGAGAGAGGGGGATAGGTGTTCCATTGAGAGAAAATTTTTTCGTATCAGAAACAGTTCCTGACAACACAATATCTGGTTGCGTAATCTCGGCTCCTTGGAAATTGGTGTCCAGAGTGATATGGGATCCTCGAATAATAGGGACAATACGACTCACAATAAAACCAGCCAAGAGAATCATTCCTGGAATCAGGGCGTAGAAGACTTTTTTGTGAGATTTTTTTTGCATAAATAAAACACGTTTTTTTGCTCACGATTATTCTTGGTAATAGTATACTACACTTCATCACTTGACTCAAACAATCCCTCATCATCTAACACTGATTCAGAGGTATGGGAAGGTCGATTCCCAGAGAGTATTTCCCGAGGTTTTGCACCGTCTGCTGGTCCAACAACACCATTTTCTTCTAACAGGTCGATTAACCGTGCTGCGCGTGAATAACCAACCTTGAGCTTTCGTTGTAAATAACTGGTCGAAGCTTTTCCTGCTTCAACAACAGCTCGTTTTGCATCTTCATATAACGGATCATCATTGTCAACATCATCATCAAAATTAATACCAACAATTGATTTTTCATCCTCGAGGGTTTCACTCATAATAATATGATCAGAGAGTCGAGGATTCTTTTTCTTGATAAAGGCAACAATGTTTTTGATCTCATCCTCGGGAATGTTTGCTGCCTGCATACGTTCTGGTTTTGACATATCGGCACCCTGGAACAACATATCACCACGTCCCAGCAATGATTCTGCACCCGGGGTATCCAGAATAGTTCGCGAATCGATTTGGCTTGCAACCTGGAGTGCTAATCGCGATGGAATGTTTGCCTTGATGAGTCCGGTAATAACGTTTACCGACGGACGCTGGGTACTCAATATCAAGTGAATTCCTGTTGCTCGGGACATTTGCGCCAGACGAACAATTGCCGACTCTAATTCGCGTGGATAGGCTTGCATGATATCAGCCAACTCGTCGATAATGACAACAATATACGGCATTTTTTCTGGCAGCGATTCTGCATCTTCGCCATCAGCTGATGCGTATGCAGGGTAGACGACATTTTCATGGTACGACTTGATATCGCGAACACGATGTTGTTCCAAGAGGTCATAGCGTCGTTCCATTTCTTTTGCTGCCCATTTTAATGCGAGGACCGCTTTCTTTGGTTCCTTGATCACTGGGGTGAGCAAGTGGGGAATATCGTTATACAGGGTGAGTTCTACTCGTTTTGGATCAACCATGATCAGCCGTAATTCGTCAGGAGTGTTTCGATAGAGGAGCGACATGATCAGGTTGTGTACCGTTACTGATTTTCCTGATCCGGTAGTACCTGCAATCAATAGATGGGGCATTTTTGCAATATTATAATAGTAGGATTTTCCAGTAACCCCTTTCCCAAGTGCTACCAATAATCGTTCAGATGAGCTTTGGAATTCATCACTATCCAATAGACTTCCCAATCCAACCGATGATTTGTTGATATTAGGAATTTCGATTCCCACTAATGATTTTCCAGGGATAGGAGCCTCGATACGTAACGGATGTGCTGCGAGTGAGAGCGCGAGATCTTGTTTCAACGCCACAATACGCGCCAGTTTTACCCCTTGGGCTGGTTTCATTGCATACCGTGTTACCGTTGGTCCAACAGAAACTTCGTCCATTTCTACATCGATTCCAAAATTTGCCAGGGTTTGTTTAATCACATTACCACGGGCACGGATGTCGCCTACAGACGGTTTCCCAGCACTTTTTGACAAGAGGGACAACGGTGGCAATGTATAATCGTCAGAGAATTGAATCGGCTCTACCGAGAGGTTTGGGGTTTCATCCTTTTCTGGGGCGGGTTTTTCTTTGGTAAGCTTTTCAGTTTCTTTCAAGGACATTTCAAATACGTGATCAGAGGGTGTTTCCGGTTTTTCAGGGACAGGTACTTCCTCATAGATAGGTTCTTCTTCCTCTTCCCAGTAGGAATCCTCTGAATCGTCGTATGTTTCTGTATCAACAATACGGTGAAACCAGTCGGTTACGGATAATGAATTTCTGAGGAGGAAGAGTGTTGCAATAATTCCCGAAATAAAAAGGACAAATATTCCCCCGATACGAGAAAAGAGTTGTGAACAGATGTGTCCTATAACACCTCCCAGTGCACCCCCGAGTGACATCGACGGAACAAAGAGTTCTAATAACCCAGTACTGATTAATAATAAAAGGACGCCAGTAACCCAATCGCTCCAATGGACACGGAATTTTTCAGGAAAGAGGATTAGGAGAGATCCATAGATACATAACGCAGGAACAATAATCCCCAGATAACCGAACAATCCCAGTGCGATTTTTGTATAGAGAAACCCGCCAACACTCCCACCCGATCCAATAATTCCGAGAATGAACAGAAATCCAAGAATAAAGAGGATGGCAGCACCAATGATTTTCAGAAAAAGAGGGTTTACTGATGTCTCAGGGACTTCTTTTTTTATACGGTCAGATTTTTTTTCGGGGATTTTTTTTGCCATAAAAAGATAGGTTGGAAAATAATTACACTGGTAATCAATAATAGATTGAGTGTAGCATAAACCCTTTGTTCACCATAATAAAAGCGACCTATTATTAAGCGTTTCCTTGATACATAATTCCATGTCGTTTTTATACTATCTACCACCTGTTATGAATGGTTTCAACTGGTGTATGTCCTTGACTTTTTGGGTAATTTTTGTATCATACATGATATGAAAAACCTCCCACATTCTTCCTCTGTCGTTGAGTCTGTGATAACGACTGTACCAGAATTATTAGCACATATGAGTGTCCGTATGGGAAAAATTACCGAAGCCATCATTATGATTAGCGCGGTTGCAACTGATTATGAGACCCTCACACAGTCATGGGTACAACAGGCAATTACCACCATGTCTATTATTCATGAGGTAGAATATCACCCAGAACAGGCGACGGTGTCTGATATCAGAATGATTACTACTGGAATGCGACAGATCGCTCAATACCAACAATGGTGTGCGGCTGCAGGAATTATCTCGCCCATGAATCACGAAATCCTCGCAGCGGAACTTGATCGTGTTCGTGAATTTTTTACTAATCGTATCGAAACCTATTGTATCGGACAGGTGGAATATCCATTTCGGGCTACTGCACCAATTACGGACAGATCAGAAATTTCAATTGAACAACTCTTTTCAGAAACGCCATCATTACGGACATATTCAGAAAAATCAGATCACCAGAAAATTGACCAATCAATAAAAGACAAAGATATTCAGGAAAAACCATCAACACATCAGATGAGTAATCGCGAACAAAAGACATTACCAAATCATGAAGGACAACATAATACACAACAATCTTCTGTTAAAAAACCACAAGACCTCTTTGTCCAAAATTTCTCACTTTCAAAAAAATCTCCGGTTACTTCTGGAGAGGATAAAAAAGACCGCCGTGACGCTATTATGCGAACCATTCGATCAAAGGGTCGTGTCACCATAAAAGACATATCAGAAAATATAAATGGATGTAGCGAAAAAACTATTCAACGTGATTTACAGGAACTCATTCATCATGGCGTATTAACTCGCGAGGGTGAAAAGCGATGGGCAGTCTATATGTTGGCTATGAAAAACAGCTAAACGACCCCTCCACATAGATGAATATCTGGTATTATAAAAACAGTTTCCGTGTAAGATTTTTCCCCGAGAATCGTCTGTATGGGTAGAGGTCAGCATCATTACAAATGAAAAACATGTCCTTGAGAGATTATTTCTTATAAATATAGACATTTTTTCTTTTTCTATGATATACTGTACCGCATATTCGGACTATGGTCTCGACATCGTCTCGAACACCGCACGCGGTAGTGATCGTCCTATAAAACAGGATCATTACCGCGGGTGGGTATGCCACCATGAATCAAACTCTCTAGTCGGTCTCGATGACATTGGTTGGTTCTGTACACACGACGTTCTGTGTACGCATACAACAATCATCTGACTATCCACTACTACTGGATATACAGGTAATTAAAATTATAATTTTAATTGTTAACCATAAATTTAAACAAGATATGAAAAACAAATTCATTATCTCATCTCTTGCAATGTTTGCTATGGCTTTTGCTTTCACAGCATCAGCAGCAACTGCACAAGATATGGGAACAACAACCTTGAAAAAAGGTTCAACTGGTATGTACGCTAAGGCTCTTCAAATGAACCTTAACGCATGTGCTGGACAATCATTAGTAGAAGACGGAGTTTTCGGTTCTGGAACTTTGGCAGGTGTTAAAGCTTTCCAAGTTTCAAAAGCTCTTTCAGCTGATGGTTTGGTAGGTCCAATGACAAAAGCTGCTTTGGTAGCTCACTGTGCTGGAACTACAACTACTACAACTACTACAACTACTACTTCAACTGTAACTTCAGGAGCTGAAGGTATCTTAACTTCCGTTAACAAACTTGGTTCTTACAACAGTACTAAGATCATGGAAGGAGATAAAGATAAAGTTGTTTACGGATTCGAAGTTACTGCTCGTGACGCTGATCAAAAAATCGACGGACTTGTAGTTTCATTCCAAAATACTCCTGCAGGACTTTCAAATGCAAAATTCATCCGATATGCATCTGATATTTCTGTATGGTTAGATGGAAAAGAAATCGGACGCAAATCAGTTTCTTCATACTCTGATGATGCTAACGATGTATACGTATATCGATTCACTGGTATGAACGGAACTGTTGCACGTGATGCAAAAGGTCAAATCTTGATCGCTGTATCTGGAAACACTTCTATCGACTCTACTGATGCTTCAGCTGAAGCTTGGAAAGTTAACGTAGGTACATCTGTATCTGGAACTGCTAACTTCGTTTCTGCTGTATCTCCAAACGGACGATACCGTGATTACGGATCAGCTATTGCGCAGTCTACTATGGACTTTCAAAAAGCTGGAACAGTGTCATCTGATCAGAAATTCAAAGTAACTACTGCATCAAGTAACCCACTTGCTCAGACAGTTCAAGTTTCTAACACTTCTGATACTAACGATGTACTCCTTGCTGCATTTGACGCGAAAGCTGAAAACGCTGCTATGAAAGTACAACGTGTACCAGTTGTAGTTGCTACAACTATCGGTCTTGCTGATGGTGTAACTCCAAACGTTGAAGCTGCTGTTAAATCAGTAAAACTTTACGCTAATGGAACACTTCTCGCTACTGAATCAATTCCTACTGCTGGAGCTGGAACAGCTTCTGCAACATTCACATTTGGAAACTCAACTAAACTTAACTACGCAATTGCATCAAACGCAACTGTTAAATTCGAAGTTAAAGCTGACCTAAATGATATTGAAAACACAGGAATTGCTTCAACAGATCTTGATAATGGAGACATGGTTAAAGCTTCTGTTGATTCATCTACTATGACTGTAGAACTTGACAATGCTATGGGTGACACTGTATCTAACCGAACAGGATCACTTAACGGTGCTGATATGACTCTACGATCAGAAGGAGTTCAAGTAACTATGGGATCTGCTACATCAACTGCTACTACAAACCAACTCGGTGAAGTTCTTTCACGAACTTACACTATTCCAGTTGCTGTAAAAGCATTTGATTCAAGTGTATATCTTGCACAGGTTGCAGCTGAAGCAGCTACTACAACTACTGCTCAGTCAATCGCATACCGTATCGAAGACTCAACTGGTACTGCTGTAGCAACTGCTGCTAATGCAACATTTACTTCAAATGATGCTCCAGTAGAAGGTTCTGCATACCGTGTTGATTCTGGTGCTACTCGTAATTTCACTCTTACTGTAATTGTAAGTGGAACTACTGGTACTGCTCAGGCTCAGTTCCGTGTTCAAGCAGAAGCTATTCGAACATTCGTTGATGCAGCTCTTACAGCTGGAACTTCAACTGAACAAGTTCTTACACCTGCTAACACTTACCAAACTGGGTACTTCGGAATTAACCGATAATCTAGTAAGAAAACAAAAAACCCGAAAGGGTTTTTTGTTTTGGGAAATTTTTATAAAAAAATCCAGGCAAATGCCTGGATTAAGATTAAAAAATATTTAATTTTTGTAAAAAACCATCCCCTAACCAATAAAAAGTATTATTCCAATTTATCGAATTTGTTCGCAAGTAATAATTAAATAGATATGTTTTTATAAGTGACCCTGTTTGGTCAAAAACTCTCAACGGATTTGATACATCACATATCCATATTGTTTGATCGTCTTTTATGTGGAAATAACTATAACTAGCAATAGTGCCTGATAAAGTGATGGTAGTTACTTTATTCAAATTTCCTCCTGATATTTGGTATTTTGCCATCAGATTATTACTCCCAGCATAACCGCCATTATAATTAAAATAAAGGTAGTTACCATTTCCTGACATATAGGGAATATATGATGTTCCATCAAGAGTTCCACCTGTAAAAATCATTTCTTGCCTTGACGAATGATTAAAGGATGATATTGGTAATTTGATTACTTTCATTTGAGGTATACTTGAGACATATCCTCTAATCAGTAAATAAACATTACCATTAATAATACAAGCACCACTTAAATTAAGAGACGTTGCACCAGGATACCCGAGTAAGGTATCTAAACTACACCTTTGAAGTCCATATGATTCTGAATAAAAACAAACAGTAGCACTATTAGTAACTACAATATAAAGATTATCGGAATTGTTATAAAGCGGATAATAGATATTTGATCCATAACAAATATTATTAGCCGGAACCATTTCTGGCTTCTTCTTTACTATACTATCTGCTGAAACTTTCCCCACAATCCTGCCACCTGTATCCACTGCCAGAAAGTATCGCAAGGTTGAGAGTGAAATGTTTGGAATTGAATCCAGTCGTAACGACGGCATTGCAACAGAGTCTGGATTAGCAATGTGGAGCAGGGCTCCTGTCGGATTGTCGGTTCCAATTCCGACCCCTGGTTTTACTTGCGCATGTGCACAAGAGAATGCCAACGCGAATATCAACGCCAGCACCCTAACATAATGTGTTTTCATTTAAAAGAATTTTGATACAGTATAGCAAATCTTTTTATCTTGAAAAGATCTAGAAATGGTGGGAAAAAAGTGATATACTGCGATTATGAAAAAAAGACTCATCATGATTGGAATGTGTGTAGCGATTATGTTCGCATTCCACCCTGCTTTTGTTATTGCGCAAATCCCAACTCAAATTACGGCACAATTACCACCAGAACCCTCCACCCCAAAAGACTACTCTGATGATGATTGTGATCCAACAACAGACAAAGATTGCTACCAATTACTCGAATCTATCCCTTTAGAGGGAAGAACTATAGATAGTATTAATACAAAAGCATCAGGAAGTGAGGGAGGAATTGGTGGATTTATTAACT
>JBGATS010000009.1:0-57802 GCA_044229075.1 Minisyncoccia bacterium | reverse complement strand
GTGATTATGTTAGTTATTTATGGGTTTAGATATGCTTCCAATGATAAGAATATTAATACATTTGGTAAATTAAAAGAAAAGATTGGTAATGTTATTCTGGGATTATTGTTATTACTCTCTATCTTTATTATCTTGAATACTATCAACCCTGATTTGTTGGTGGTGGAGCCGGAGATACAGACAAAATATCTCGATATTGAAGAGGTGGGAGACGGACTTGATGATGTGAATTTTACGCCTGATGGTAATTTTTCTGGTCCCGCACCAAAGAGTTGTCCAGCAGGAATTACAAAAGTTCAAGGAATTAATGTGTGTAAAACATTAGCCGAAAAATTAGACGCAATGCTTACTGCAGCGAAATCATCTGGGGTGATATTAGGAGGAGGAGGATTCAGAACCATGGAAGAACAACTGTTTCTACGTAACAAAAACTGTGGATGTGGAGGAAATCAATCATGTATCTATAACAAACGATCTTCTCAGTGTAGTCCGCCAACGGCGCGTCCAGGATCTTCTCGGCATCAGTCGGGACTTGCCATTGATTTTACCTGCGGGAATTATGGTATTATTAATGTAGGGAAGCGGCCAGCAACAGCAGTATGTTTTAATTGGATGAAGACGAATGCGAACAAGTATGGTTTTTATAATTTACCATCAGAAAACTGGCATTGGTCTGTTGATGGGAAATAGTACAACGAAACATCTATGACCACAAAACGAATTATATTTTTCCTCGGGATTCTATTTCTCGGAATCATTGGGCTTGTTATTGCAGATCAGATTGATTTTACCAAGGGGCGCAGTGGGGCATCGGTCATTGGAAACGGCATACCCGATCCATTAGTCGATGAAAAAGATCAAAAACTACTAGGTGAATCAAGGACAGATTTATCACCATCAAAAATTAATACACAAATAAATACCGAGAAACCAAAAGAATATCAAAATATTGATGGTATCCGTAATTAATGTATTTTATTATGAAATCACTCAACCAAAAAACTCGCATTATTATCCTCATCAGCATATTGGTAGTTGTTGCTGGTATTATCGTGTTACGAACACGACAAGTAGTGTCAACAGAAACCCTGCTTACTACTACCAACAATCAAGAGGGGCAACCACTTGTTTCCTTGTACTCACTTATTCCATGCCATGAAGCAGTGGGAATTACCCTTGATCCACAATCAGGGGCATTGGTATCGAACAAGGTAACAAAATTTGCCGAATATGATATCGGTATTGAAAATGGTGCACAGGTTCCCAATAGTATTGCAGAGGATCTCGCGGCAGTGATTAGTGGTGACCTCTGTGATTTTGAACAATCATACAACGATACAGCTATTTCTCCGGAGGATCAGAAAATGCTTGGATTTATCGGTTCTGATACAGTAACTGCTCGATATAGTTACACTTTAGCAACAAAACAAATTCCGGTAGCTCCGTGGAAGGTTATCAATTATTTCTCGAACCAATATATGTTCACGGGAGGTGCCCACGGGATGGGAAACCTTCATAATAGTATATATGATACACAAGAGCATACAGCGGTTACCGGTAGTGATATTTTTGACCAGACAAAAATTGACCAAATAAGAGGTCTCGTAATAAAAAAATTACAAGAAGTATTAGGAGATATGGCGAATGATGCAATGATAGAGGATGGAGTACGTGATCCTGCGTCGTTGTTTGGGGTAGTGATGCCAACCGATACAGGATTGATAATAAAATTCCAAAGTTACGCAGTTGCACCCTATGCGGCTGGTCAGCCAGAAGTTTCGTTTACTTTTGATGAACTGGATTCATTACTCAACCCAACATGGAAAACGCGGTTGGGGAGGTAGTACATACTACAAAAAGCGGGGGCGGCCGTAGGCCGCCCCCGCTTTTTGTAATAAGAACTCTCTTCACAGAAATTAGTGGTTAGAGTATACTGGATAGGTGTATCGATGATTTTGGTGACGACCGAACCATGATACCAGGTCATTATTCTCTTTTTATTATTTATTTTATTATGAAAAAAATTATTATTGCTCTCATTATTCTTGCGATTATTGTTTTTGGTATTATCAGTATCAAGAAAAACAATCGCCAATTAACACAGGCTCAAGAATCGGTAGTAGAAAATGTAGTCAATCAAGTAAATTCAGAACAAGGTGTTTCTCAGAACACTCCACCGGAAAGTACCAATACTGCAACAACACAAACAAGTTCTGAAAAAGTATTTACGTTGACACAGGTGGCCACACACAACACCGAGGCGGATTGTTATAGTGCTATCAATGGAAAGGTGTATGATTTAACTGCATGGATTAATAAACATCCAGGCGGCGATCGTGCAATTCTCTCTATTTGCGGAAAGGATGGAAGTGCAGCTTTTGATGGAGAACATGGAGGTGAGTCTCGACCAGAAAAAATTCTTCTAGGATTCGAAGTTGGAACACTTACACAATAATATGAATTCAACACAATCGGTTTTTTATTGGGTTGGAAAGATATTATTACTCGGCGTGATTTTTTATTTTGGTATCGAGGGAATTATTCACCCAGCATTGTTTGCAGCAATGGTGCCAGCGTGGCTTTTGCTTGTTCCTGCGTCAGTGCTTGTTGTTATCCACGGGGTGATTATGAGTATATGTGCAATTCTGGTTATGGGTACTATTGGTGGGAAATGGCCAATCATTATCCTTATTGGAACACTTTGTGCAGTATTGATTAGCGTATCAGGAAATATTCTTGCACGAGATATTGCAATTGTCGGTGGAGTTTTTCTATTACTTGCAGAACAGTATCAAAAAAACGCATAATGCGTTTTTTTGATATACTACTCCTATGAAAACAAAGCATATTATGGTGAATGATCGAATGCAAAAGAATTATTCTTATGAATTAGTTGAACCGATGGGTAAAAATTTTGATCCAGAATTTAAGCCTCAATTAACGCCTGCAGAAATGCTCGAGCTTGGGGTGTTTGGTGGTGTGTATATGCGCGATTGTGCTAATGAATTTCCAAAGTCTTGGTTTAAAAATGCTAAGCTTGCACCAAGCACTACCAAGAAACATCTTGCAGAATTGAATTGTTTCGGTGTGAATGCTTCACAATCGCTGGCTGTTTGGCGGAAAAAGGGATGGGTTTATCATGAAGATCCACGCGGATGGTTCCAATGGTATTGTAGATATTATATGGGGCGCAGAATCCCTGTCGAGGATGCTCGCCAGATTAAACGTTGGCGCGCAATCCGTCGGCATATTATTCAGATTTCAAATAATTGTCGTCCAGGTGATATGTTTTGCAGGGCGCGTCAACGTCAGGCAGTACTGCATTGGGCATATGATAGTAGAAAAATATAAATTTTTAAGAGTGAATTTTTGCAACATTTTTAATCAAGGTATATAATAACAGCATATGAACATAAAAAATATTGATCTCCATATTATTCGATTTTTTCAAAAACATTGGATTACTACTGCGCGTTTTGCTATTGCGGTGGTATTCATCTGGTTCGGGATGTTAAAAGTTCTCGGTCTTTCGCCTGCAGGGGCGTTGGTTCACAACCTCTTTGAGTCATCGATTCATTTCGTATCATTTGCAAGTTTTTATACATTTTTTGCATGGTTCGAAGTGGTGATTGGGGTATTATTCTTGATTCCACGAATGACACGCGTCGTGATGCCGCTTTTATTGATCCATATGATTACGACGTTTGGACCATTGGTATTATTACCGTCTGAATCTTGGTTAGGATTTTTAGTACCGACATTGGTAGGTCAGTACATTATAAAAAACTTGGTAATTATTGCAGCAGCAATGGGAATTGCAGCGCATTTGCATCCGATTGAATAATATGAACTATGTTTATAATAAAAAAATAATTTATACTGCATATTTTGTTATGTATCCTGAAAAGTTATTACATATTTTTCCTCCAAAACATACAAAAATATTTGCGCACCATTTAACTATTGCTTTTAAGCCGAACAGTTTAGAAAATATAGAAATTGGGAAAAAATCTATTTTAAAAATAATAGGGAGAGTTTTTGATGAAAAAGGAGATGCTCTTTTGGTAAAAACAGATAAATCTAACAAAAAATATCCTCACATTACTATTTCATGTAATCAGTTCATTGATCCAATATATTCAGATGAAATGATTGAGCGAGCTTTCAAAAACAATACGGTTGAATTTTTAGACTCACCTATAGAGATTGAAGTAATTGAAGGATATTTTGATGGAGAAAACGATATAATTCAATAAAATATGATACTATATAATTTATATGACCTACACACCAAAAATATTCTCATTTCGAACCCTGAAAGGAATTTCAGAAAAAAGCCTTTCCGAGCATGTCGGGCTGTATAATGGCTATGTAAAGCATTATAATCTGGCAACAGATTTGATGGGGAAATATGTGAATGAACCTGACGCACAATATATCATTACCGAATTGAATCGTCGTCGTTCGTTTGAATACAATGGAATCAAAAACCACGAGTATTATTTTGCAGATTTGTGCGAGGAATATGTTCCACTGAATAGCGATTCAGAACTTGGGAAGAAGATCATCGAAACATGGGGAAGTGTTGAAGGATGGCGTGCAGAATTCGAGAAAATTGCCATGACACGCGGAATTGGGTGGGCAGTCTTGTCATATGACCCAGAAACAGGAATTTTGCAGAATGGGTGGGTGGATGAGCAACATTTTGGCCAACTTAATAGTACTCGATACATTCTTGGTATTGATATGTGGGAACATTCCTATGTTGCTGATTACCAACCATCTGGGAAGAAACAACACGTGATAGATTTCCTAGATCAGGTGAGCTGGGGAAATGCGACGGAGCGATTTTTGGGATAGGGAGCGAATAATACAAAAAAAAGGGGGGGGCGCCGCAGGCCCCCCCCCATTTTTTTTGTATTATTCTGGCAAAACCTCAATAGTTTTTTGTTGTCCTCGATGCCCGGTCACCATACGGAGCTTGTTTCTGGGGATCGAGTAGAAATCTGCGACAGATTCGAGGACTTTTTTGTTCGCGAGGTTATTTTTTGCAGGTTCGCGCACAAAAATTCGGAGCACAAATGGCTCAACTTCCTCAAGGTGAAACTTCTTTGCATCAGGGAAGGTTTTTACACGAATAAGACGGTTCATAGATAATTGAAAATACAGGTGTGGATAAAAAAAGGCTGTAAAATAAAGCTATTATAACAATATAGAGATTATACCATAAAAATCTATTGACATCAATATTCCTTTATGCTACCCTATGGGCATACCCAATTTCGGGTCTTTTTATTATCAGAGATTATTTTCTGAGGATAAAAGTTATCAGTCATGGAGTTTGACGGAGCACATACCGTCGATTATGCCGAAATATATATACAATTCAGTGTGGAGTGCCCAAATTTTTATTCATAATTTTTTTGCTAGATTATTTAAAGGGATGAACCACAGTACTGCGGTGATTATGATTGCAGTAATGACCATGGTTTCATTTTGGGCACACACAACACGCGCAGAGGCACCAGTATCACAAAGTACTGAAACCTCAACAACTGAAACAACTATTTCTCCCCTTGAAAAAGTTGTTGACGGACTAACCGTTTCAGAACGAGCCGCAAAGATCGATGCGTTCTATATTGCAAAAGGTGACCTGCCATTGGCAGGACATGGACGTGCAATGGTAGAAGCTGCTGATCAATACGGAATCGACTGGAGACTGGTTGCCGCAATTGGATTCATTGAATCCACAGGAGGTAAACATGCGTGTAAGTCAGTTTCCTATAGTGCGTTCGGGTGGGGATCATGTAAAATTGATTTTTCGAGTTATGAAGAATCAATTGACGTCATTTCTAAAAACCTGGGAGGTCATAACCCCAGAACCGCAACACACTACCAAGGAAAAACTCTTTCAGGAATCCTCGATGCATACAACCCTGCACATATCCGTCCGAATTACAAGAAACTAGTAACCGGAACTATGGATACGATTGCAGTCATTGACGCTGATGCAGTTCTTGCGATGAAATAAAAAATAACCTGAAAGGGTTGTTTTTTGTAATAAAAATGTCGGAAATAATAATTTCCGACGTGAATCTTAAAGAGTTTTCGCTGTATATTTTTTATAAATATCATCAGAATCTCGTTCTGCTGTATTCATAAAAATACCAGTACGTATTCCTTTTTCTGGAATCGATCTTCTTTTTTCTCGTAGTTTTTGTTCGGTTAAAATCATTTCCTTGGTAATCCCAGGAAATTGTTCAATGGTGGAAAATGGATTTTCAGGGTAGGTGAACTTTTTTTGTTTTGAAATATCAAAATTACCTTCCCATTTGATTGCTTCCCATCTAGTTTCAACAGTATTTGCTAAATAGGTTTGCAATTTTTTTGCAAAACCCCATAAGCTTTTGCGGTGTATTATTTCATTTTCGCGAAATTGATTATGATACCAAGATAAAATAATTCTGGCTGAATCATAATGATCTCCACGAAATGCTTTTTTTTGTTCTTCCTCGGAAGAGTATACTATCGAGGGTATAAAATTAAATGGTACTTGTTCTTTTTCAAATGTTTCAAGGACGACCCAAATAATTTGCTGATAAACATCAATTGATATTGTTTTCATATTGTTAAATTTTAGTTACCTCAAGTTTACTATTCTTGCTATTTTTGTCAAATATTTTGCAATTCTTTTGTTTTCATCATTTTTGCGCTACAGTGTAGATATGAATACAGAAAAAAAACCTTTTTATATAACAACTACCTTGCCCTACGTGAATGCTGATCCACACGTTGGTTTTGGTATGGAATTAGTGCGCGCTGATGTATTGGCTCGGTACAAAACCCTTACTGGACATGAAGTCTTTTTCAACACAGGAACCGATGAACATGGTCAAAAACTATTAGATGATGCAAAAAAGGCAGGAGAAGATGTGAAATCATACGTAGACAGATTTGCAAAAGAATTCAAAGGTCTTTCAAATCTTCTGGATATTTCATCAGATGTTCGTTATATTCGAACGACCGATACTCATCATGAATCTGCAGCACAGGAATTTTGGAAACGAGTTGATCAAAACGGATATATTTATAAAAAACAGTATCAGGTAAAATACTGTGTTGGATGTGAACTTGAAAAAACAGATTCAGAACTGGTGGATGGGAAATGTCCTATTCATCCAACGTATGAATTGCAATTAATTGATGAAGAAAATTATTTTTTCAAGTTTTCTGCGTTTCAGCAACCACTCTTGGATTTATATGAAAAAAACCCACAGTTTGTAATACCTGATTTTCGTTTTAACGAAATTAAAGCGTTTATTGAACGAGGCTTGGAAGACTTTTCGATTTCGCGTTTGAAATCAAAAATGTCATGGGGAATTCCTGTTCCAGGTGATGATGATCAGGTGATGTATGTATGGTTTGATGCACTTGCAAATTATGTTTCAACGCTCGGTTGGCCAGAAGATTCTGCACAATTTGATAAATTCTGGGTTAAGGGAACACCAACACAATATTGTGGAAAGGATAATCTGCGACAACAGTCTGCAATGTGGCAGGCAATGCTAATAGCTGCCGGACTTCCCAATTCACATCAGATAATTATTAATGGATTTTTTACAGGGGAAGGCGGAATTAAAATGTCAAAATCAATTGGGAACGTGGTGAATCCATATAGTATTGTTAATGAATATGGAACTGACGCATTTCGATTATTCGTTTGTAAAGAAGTTTCCATGTTCGAGGATTCTCCATTTACGATTGAGCGATTTGCGGCTGCGTATAATGCAAATCTGGTAAACGGACTGGGAAACTTGGTATCAAGAACACTGACTATGGCACAGTCATATGATGTCGATATTTCAGATCTTCAATTCCCAGTTTTTGCAGATATCGCACATCCTGCATACGAGCGTTTTGATTACGCAGAAGTTACTGCTTCAATTTGGTCAGAAATTGCAGACTTGGATAAATATATTACTGATACAGAACCATTCAAGACATTCAAAGTTGATCCAGACAAGGCACGTGCAGATGTTCACCACGTAATTACAGGTCTTGCACGTGTGGCAGTATTGCTTCAACCGATTATGCCAAGTACAGCAGAAAAGATGAAAGAATTGATTATCAAACGAGAAAAACCAAGTGAGCCATTGTTTGGAAGGAAATAATTATGAATATATTTACTTTTCTAAGAAAATACCAATGGGTGACAGAACTTATTATTGTAATCATTGCAATTTTAGGATTGATTGTTGGTATTCATGTTTTATAAATAATATTAACAAGTATGTCTCAAAAACTCTTCCAACTCCCAAAACTTGCAAAGTACGCAGCTTCTTCAAAAAGATGGCTTGATTTATTTGAGTTTGATATTCGCAATATTCATGTTTTAAATGAAAGAATTTCTTGCACGATTTCATTCCCAGAAAAACTGACTGGAAATGAGGGAATTATTCACGGTGGGATTACGTGTTTTGTGATGGATAGTATTTCTGGAATTCATGCACAACTGTTTTCTGGAAAATCAGGTACGGCATTGACGAAAAACTTGTCAGTAGATTTCCTTGTCCCCATATATCCAAAAAACATATACACCGTAGAAACATCAGAAAGCCAAGGAAAGATTATTGTCGAGTATCGTCATGATAATACTGTTGTCGCTCGAGGAAACGCAGAGGTTGTTTTTAAGTAATTTTTATGTATACTAAGTAGTAGTTATTCAGTACTTTGTGTAAAGAAACAATACTAAAGCCAACTGATCTGGTATCCAGGCAACAGCGTTAAATCGCTAATAACCCGCCGAACTCTATTTAAATGACGAGCTGTAATAAGCCAAGAGTTCCGCGGGTTTTTTGTACAATAAGGTACTGTAAAAATCTCTCAAAATATGGTAATATACATCTATGAATAGTAAAGACATTGATACTATCAGTAAAATGCGTGCATTAGATTTGTTCGAGAATAGTGGACTTTCTGCTTTTGAGGTGGGAACATTTCGTGGATTGCAACAGATTCATGAATATTTATTTGGAGGGTTGTATGATTTTGCAGGAAAAATTCGCGAAAAAAATATCAGTAAAGATAATTTTAAATTTGCGAATTGTTTATTTCTCTCTGAAATTCTCAAAAAAATAGATGAAATGTCAGAAGTTACCTACGAGCAGATTATTGAAAAATATGCAGAGATGAATATCGCACATCCGTTTATGGAGGGTAATGGTCGGTCTATGCGTATATGGCTGGATCTCATGCTCAAGAAAAATCTGGCTCAATGTATCGATTGGGAAAAGATTGATAAAAGTGATTATTTTAGTGCTATGATACGTAGTCATGTAAACGAACTGGAACTCCGCGAATTATTACGCAGCGGACTTGTGGATGGTATTGATGACCGAGAAGTGTTTATGAAAGGAATAGAGCAATCATATTATTATGAAGAGGAGGATTTTTATAAATAAAATTTTGTGCTATAATCTATTCATTATTAACTAATAACTATTAATTACTTTATGATTACTCCATACGTAAACAATATTGAAAACGAAACTTTATCAAACGACTATTTCCGCAAGGAAGTGTTCACCGGAGAGCATCTCCAGATGACCGTGATGTCACTATTGCCAGGAGAGGATATCGGAGCAGAGGTGCACGACACGACTGACCAGTTCCTCCGTATCGAGCAAGGGAGCGGTGTCGCACTCGTGGGAGAAACAGAGTATGTTGTCGAGGATGACTTTGCTATTATTATCCCAGCTGGTATGAATCACAATGTTACCAACACGGGTGATGTTGCTATGAAACTGTATTCAATCTATACACCTGCAGAACATCCAAAAGGAACTATCCACAAGGATAAAGCAGAGGCGATGGCTGCAGAGGTAGAACATCATCACGGGTAGGATATTTATAACAACAAAGGGCGGCACCGCAGGTGCCGCCCTTTGTTGTTATATGATTTGCATATTTATTATATTATATGTATAATAAAAATATGAAATTCCACTTTGAAAAAAACCTAAAAAAATATACCGAAACCATCAAGGAATCCTTGAAGGATTTTAGTCGTGAGGGCAAGGAACTCGCTGCTGCAAAACGTACCGAGGTGACAGAAGATATTGCTAGTCAGGCACACACAACACCAGAGGCAGAAGCGCAGATTTATGATATTCAGAAAAAGAAGCTCGAACGATTAAATAAATTCAAAAAATTTCTCGAGCGGACACGTGCCGGCGGAGTATTTACACATGCAACCATGGAGCGCGGGGGTACGGTTGGAATAGTTTCTTTTTCTGGTGAAAAGTTTATTGTGACTAACGCAAAAGGAAATAAGGTTGAGGTAACCCTCGGAGAGATTATGACTGATGACGAGTGGGATAATCACTATACGTTTGATAATTCGGTAAATATCCATGACATACGTCAGTATTATCTGAATCAATTAAAATCAGAGCTCCGTAACCAGCTCGATCGGCAAATCATCATCTCTGAAACCAGTAATACGCACGGTGATACTTTTAAGCAAGGTGCTTACCGTGCTATTGGGGAACGCCTGGAAAACAGTAGTGAACAGGGAGGGGTTATTGCCGAGAAAATGGTCAAGAATTTCTTGAAAAAATTATCAATAGATACCGATGCAGATTTTGAAATTGTTGATGCCGATGCTCACCAGGATGTTGATCAAAAAATAGACTTTATTATCCATCGCAAGGCTGGCGAGAAAAACCGTGGTGCACGCGTGGAGGAGTCAGAAACCGCTCGTGATATTGGTATTCAGTTTACGATGAATACCAGCAAAACAAGTCATAAAGAACATCAAATCCAAAATGCCAAAAAACGTCTGAACGGGGATATCGATGACATTGTATTGGTAACATTACCAATAGAGCAAGCGAGTTATTTGTATAAAAAATGGAAAGATCATAAAACACCAGGAGGTCCAGAAAAATCATGGAACACCGATGTACAGGAAACAATTTTCCGGGGTGTGATGCAGAACGTCTTATCACAAGACGAAATTGATGAGTTCTGTGAGAGGAATTTTAGATAATAAAAACAACTTTGTCTAGAAGTTGTTTTTATTATCACACCGTTTCCACTATCACCATATTCGTCGAACCACTCTTGTGCATAGTATTACCGCTGGCAATGACAATAGTGTCATTTGTACTTGCGCCGTATTGTTTTGCAATAGTAACAATTTCTTTACGAAGAACGGTAATTGGACTACTGATTTTTTCTACGTGGCTCGTAATTCCTCGAATAATAGAAAGTTTCCGAGCTGTATGAATATCTGGAGTAATTGCAATAATAGGCTGATTTCCGTGGAATTGTGCAATTTCCCGTGCTGTGCGACCACTTTCGGTCAGTGCAACAATCATGCGTGCAGAGAGTTTGTGTGCCAGTCGTTCTGCGCTATGTGCGATTGCATGGGAAATACGAAACACAGTATCATATTCAACAGGAAGTTTTTTTGGAAATGCATCCTCGACAGATAATGCAATATCGCGCATAGCAGTTACTGTTTCGATAGGATAATTTCCAAGTGATGTTTCCTCGGACAACATAACTGCATCTGTTCCATCGAATATTGCGTTGGCAACATCAGAAATTTCTGCACGGGTCGGCGACGGATTATGGATCATCGATTCCATCATTTGGGTTGCTACTATGGAATATTTTCCGGCAGTGCGCGCTTGGGCGATGATATTTTTTTGATAAATGGGAACCATTTCACGAGGAACTTCAACTGATAAATCACCACGTGCAATCATAACACCATCTGCAACATTGATAATTTCTGAAATATGTTCTATTGCTTCTGCGGTTTCAATTTTTGCGATGATTTCCGGAATATTTTTTAGAGATTTTTTTGTGAGAACTTTTTTCAAATCAGTAATATCACGTGCAGTGCGTACAAATGAAAGTGCAATCAAATCAATGTTTTGGTCGAGCACCCAATCCAGATCAGCTTTATCTTTTGTGGTGAGTGATGAAACACTGAGCGATCCGTTAATAATATTAACACCGCGACGTCCCTTAATAGTTCCACCAATGACAACTTTGCAAATGATGTCAGTTTTTTTGATAGCAATGATTTCAAGTTTAATTTTCCCATCGTTAATCATGATGATCGAATTTTTTGTTACCTCGGTCGGAAGTTTTTTATACGAAACACTCAATCGCTCTGCGTTCCCAATGATAGTATCTGTTGTTAATATGACGGTTTTACCAGATTCCAAGGTGATTGTTTCTGTTGAAAAATTTCCGGTACGAATTTTTGGTCCTGATAAATCGATCAGAATCGCAATATGGGATTTTGTTTTTTTCTCGGCAGCACGGATGGCGGCGATAGTTTTAGTATGGGTTGCATGGTCGCCGTGACTCATATTGATACGTGCAACATTCATACCAGACGTGATGAGTTGTTCGAGTATTCCTTGGTCAGCAGTTGCAGGGCCGATGGTTGCAATAATTTTTGTTTTTTTCATATGGATTACTGTATCACGGTTGAAGTCTTTCGGGAAGGAATTAGTTTTTTACCCCTACCCAAACTACAGAATTTATGCTATAGAGTTAGTATGTATTCAGCAGACCTATCCGCAAAAACAAATAAAAACGCTTTACAAAAAATTATCTTATTTTACAAATTTGTTCCTATTGCCGACCCAGAAACCGTCATGCACTGGCAGCGTCATTTGTGTGAACGGTTGAATTTGCGTGGACGGGTCTTGATTAGTGTTCACGGCATTAACGGAACACTCGGTGGTGGTATCGAAGACTTGAAAGCTTATAAAAAGGAAATGAACAAGCATCACTTGATGAAAAAGATCACCTACAAATGGAGTGAAGGTGGACGAGATAATTTTCCAAAATTAAAAGTAAAGGTAAAATCTGAAATTGTAGCATTTGGTGCACCTGATGAAATTATTGTCGGAGAAAATGGTATTGAAAATGGTGGTAAACATCTCAAACCCGATCAAGTAAATCAGCTCGTAGCAGAACGGGGAGACGAGGTGATCTTTTATGATGGACGTAATGCGTACGAGGGTAAAATTGGTAAATTTAAAAACGCAATTGTGCCACCGATAGATACCTCAAAAGAATTTATTAATGATATCGAAAATGGTGAGATTAGTAAGTTTAAAGATAAACCAATTGTAACCTATTGTACTGGAGGAATTCGTTGTGAGATCCTGTCAGCCATGATGAAGAATCGCGGGTACACAGAGGTCTATCAGATCGACGGAGGTATTGCAAAATACGGTGAAAAATACGGATCAAAAGCTCTCTGGGAAGGGAATATGTTCGTGTTCGACGGGCGTATGCGCATGGCGTTCGATGAAGAAACACAGGATATCGGTGAGTGTGAGATTTGTCAGTCTAAAACGAGTAATGTACTCAACAGTGGAAATATCCGCAGACACCTGCATGTGGTGTGTGAGGACTGTGTGAAAGATGGGAAGCATGTAGGTGTTATCTAAAAACTGGCCACTAGGCCTAGTTTTAGTTACTTGACTTTTATATATAGGTATGCTAATATACAGGAAACTACGGTCGCCTTCCGAGAAGGGTCTGTTGTTTGAAAATTAAATAAATTTAAACAAAGAAAAATGAAAAAATTATTCATTAGTTTAATGATCTTAACAAGTTTAGGTACTCATTGTTTTGCTGATACTGTAGTGTATCAAAAATATGACAATGGGGTTGTTACTAAAAAACCAGATCAACCGATACCAAAGATTGTGTCTGAATACGAATTACATTTGTCGACATATTCAGCTGCATACCTGACAGATGACAGAGTAAAAACATTACTTGATTCTGGATCAGTGGAAGTTTCTAGAAAGATTATAAAAGGTAAGGGAAAATATTCCAATATTGTTTTTACTTTTACACCAACATATAGAATACATCGGTTGGTTATAACAAATTCGAACAATGATGTTCGATCTGTTTTTTCAGAAGAAAGAGGGGAGTCAATACCATCATTCTGGTTTATCTTTGGAATAATAAGTATTATATGTATGTTGTTATTTCACTATTTAGTTAAAAAAAGTAATTTAGTAGCAGCAGCATTAGTAGCATTATCAGCAGAAGCATTAGTAGCATTAGTAGCATTAGTAGCATTAGTAGCAGCAGTAGCAGCAGTAGCAGCAGCATTATCAGCATTAGTAGCATTAGTAGCATTAGTAGCAGCAGTAGCAGTAGTAGCAGTAGCAACAGTAGATACGGATAGTAAAAGATATATCTTTTTTCTAAGATTATATTATCTATTAATGGGTTTATTTATGGGGCTTTGTTATTTCCAGATTTAAATAACTAATAATTAACCCGGGAAATTTCGCGAAGCGAAATTTCCCGGCTTTTTGTTTTTGTGCTAGATTAGTTTTATGAATTTACAATATATAGACATCCACACACATTTAAACCTCTCACCACTTTCTGAAAACCAGGAGGCGATTTTGGCGAAAATGCGAGAAATGAATATTGGGACAATTACCGTGGGGACGGATATGAAGACATCAAAAATGGCAATAGAAATTGCAGAGCGTAATCTTGATATTTGTTGGGCAACAGTTGGTTTTCATCCGGCTGATGGATTTGTCCCACAGGAATCAGATTGGGATAGTCTCGAGAAATTGGCACGTCATGAAAAAGTAGTTGCAATCGGTGAAACAGGATTGGATTATTTTCGCGATCAATCACCAGAAACAAAACAAAAACAAACAGAAATTTTTAAAAAACATATTGAACTTGCAATGCGTGTAAATAAACCACTCATGCTTCACGTTCGTTCTTCAAAAGGAACTGATGATGCGTATTATGATGCGCTTGGGATTTTGGAACAGTACTCCTCACCGCTTCGCGGAGCTCCTCTACCAGAGGAGCATGGCACTACACGTTTGGAAGTGGCTCCTCTTATAGAGGAGCTGTCCGAAGGACTGAGGAGTACCGGTATCTATGCAAACTTTCATTTCTTTTCTGGATCAAAGCAATGTATGTTGGATATTGTTTCAGCGGGTTTTACTGTATCGGTTGATGGTCCGATTACATTTTCACGCGACTATGACGAAATGGTTAAAGCCTGCCCGATTGAAAGTCTAATGATTGAAACAGACGCACCGTTTGCAGCGCCTGTTCCATATCGTGGAAAGCCATGCGAGCCGTGGATGGTGGTGGAGGTTGCTCGGAAAATTGCAGAACTGAAAGGAATGGATTCTGAAGCTGTTCGTTTGCAACTACTCGAAAATACGTCGAAATTCTTTGGAATCAGTCTGGAATAAAACCTTTACAAAAAACGTAAAATCTGCTAGTGTACAAGCACTTTGAATCATTCAAAGTGCTTATTAATTTAAACAAATAACTATAAAATATGGCACGAAAAAAGGCAGTTACTCAAGCCTCGACAGAAACACTGGAGCCTCGAGTGTACGAACTCGGCTTCCTATTGTCACCAGTGATTCGCGAGGAAGACCTCGATACTCGTACTGACGAGATCAAGGAAATCATTACCAAAACAGGAGCTACAATCATCAGTGATGGAGCTCCAGAATTTATCGATATTGCATACGAGATGGTAAAAGTAATCGATAACAAGCGAGTTCGATTTACCCAAGGATATTTCGGATGGATTAAATTCACCGTCAGTCCTGATCAGGTAAAAGGAATTCTCCAATCTATCGAATCACACGCTCTGGTGATCCGTGCGTTACTCGTTGCAACGGTTGCAGAAAATACCATCATCAGCAAAAAACCATTATCAAAAATCCTCAAAGCAACTGCACGAGAAGAAATCGCAGAAGAGGAAATCATTGACGGTGATACCGAAGACATTGATCCAGGAATTGCAGCAGTAGAACTACAAACACCAGTGAATGATGAAATCGAAGACGTGGTCGACTCAATAATTGACGAACCAACAGAAACAGAATAAAACGGGAATATACTTGTCAGGGTAATATCTTTGCGATATACTTTCTTTGTTTAGTAATTAATTAATCAAGAAATTATATGTATATCAACAAAGCAATCATTGCAGGAAATGTAACTCGTGATCCAGAGTTGCGATCATTACCATCAGGAATCAAAATTGCAACATTTTCTGTTGCGACCAATCGATTCTGGAAAGATGCAACAACTGGAGAACGAAAAGAAATGGCTGAATATCACAATATTGTGGTGTTTGGTCGCCAGGCAGAAAACTGTGCTCAATATGTAAAAAAAGGATCACAAGTTTCTGTGATTGGACGTATTCAGACACGCAGTTGGGAACAAGATGGACAAAAAAAATACCGAACTGAAATCATCGCTGAAGATGTACAGTTCGGATCTCGTCCAAACACTACTGGCTCGTCTCCATCTTCTCAGCAATATACATCGCCTGCTGCAGCGCCGTCAGAATCTGCTATTGAATATCCTGATGCAGATGCGCTCGATATTAACCCTGATGACATTCCGTTTTAATACTTGTTTCTGTGAATAATTTTTTATGTCACAACAATGTTACTTTAAATCAAACAATATCAAACATATCGATTACAAAGATATCGAGATATTGAAAAAATTCCTGGGTTCTACCGGTAAAATTTTACCTCGCAAACGAACAGGAACAACGCTGAAAAATCAACGCGCGCTCGCGCTCGCAGTAAAACGAGCACGATTTATGGGTCTTCTCCCATATATCGAGGCGTAATCAAGGAAGCCCGAAAGGGCTTTTTTGGTTGGAGGGAATACTTGACTTTTATTTATAATTATGTTAATATACCTTGGAAATACATTGTAAATTAAAATAAAAAATTATAAAAAATGAGTAGAGAAAATCAAAAAGTAACTTTTCCAAAAATTAATTTTGGGGATGTTAGTGGGATTATTGGTAAACCACTTAAGTCTATTCGTGAGAATAGCACAGAATTTTTTGGCATTATGGGTGGACTTGATAAAACCCTAGCTAAAGACCTTGATCCAGTTGTTCGTGCAAAACACGTACAATTTGGTGCATTTTTAACGATTATTGTTTGTACACAGGCGTGCATTGCTGGTTCTGCATGGAGCGAGCTTATGCACTCGGCGATCGTTGGAATTTTTGTATTTTTTGCATGGCTTGCTGTATTTGGTTCACTTGATTCTGTTATGATGAATTTGATGAATCGAGAATTAGCAAAAAAGAATTCCTATTCATTTCTTTCGATCGCGGCTCGAGTAATTATTATTGGGTTTACTTCATATTTAAATTCAACCATGGCAGAAATGAAAATATTTGACCCTGAGATCAAGGTGAATATTTACGAATATCGTCAGGATCAATTTCAAAAACTTTCGGACGAAATCAGTACAAGAATTGATTCATTGCAAAAACAAAAATCAGAAAACTTGAAACTTGTTGATGCAAAATCTGCCTCTTACACAGCCTGGCTTGCAGAAGAACAAAAAAAGATCGATGCCCAAAACGCACTCATTCAACAACGGAGAACTGACTTAGTTCTGGAAGTCGAAGGTTCTGCAGGTAGTAAGAAACGTGGTGATGGTGCAGTTGCGGATACCAAAAGAGAAGCAATCGCGCAAGAGGAACAAGTACTTGCCCAACAAGTTTCCGCTCTTGAATCTGCAAAACAGTCTCGTCCTGAATTTGTTGCTATGGAATCTGAGAGAAAGGATCAAGAATTGGCAAACAAAAAAATTGACGAGGAAATTACAAAAGAAGAAAAAAATCTGGAAAAGCAAAAAACAGATTTGAAAAAAATGCGCAATGACGGTTTTTTGGATCGCTATCATGCGCTGGGTAGAATCGGTGGACAAAATTTTTTGGTATGGATGGTATTCGGTTTATTTTTCTTTATTGAGACTTCAATTCTTATTGTAAAACTTACCATGATGGGACGCGATGAATATCATGATATTCTTGCAAATCATTTGAATAAAGTTTTTAAAGAAAAGATTTTTGATGAAAAAATTAATAATGAAAAAATGATATCAGAATACGAAGCAGGTATTTCCGAAATTTTGTTTCAGAGAACAGAACAAAAAGCAGGTGACGAGATTCGTGCCCATGAATCAGAATTGAGACTATATCCTCTTGAAAAAGAGCGTTTGCAAGATCAATTTAAGCATGCTTCAGAAGTCACAAAAATTATCGAACAATCAACCCAAGAAGAATCTGTAAAAAGATTATTTAAAGGAAATTGGGTTCGGAAATTTTTCAGACTTCAGCCAGAACAAGTAAATTAATTTTTTTAGACTTAAGCCTAAAGAGCGCTTACTTCGTAAGCGCTCTTTTTCTATGATTTTTCTTGAAAAATATGCTATACTAGAATGTATACGATTTAATTATTATCATTAATTTCCACGTTATTTATGGCAAAAGACCCAGAAAAAAAACCTAAAAAAGAATCCTACGGCGCAGAATCGATTACCGTCCTCGAGGGACTTGATCCGGTGCGTAAACGTCCCGGAATGTACATCGGTTCGACCGGAACAGAGGGGCTCCATCACTTGATCACAGAAATTTTTGATAACTCTCGTGATGAGGCGATGGCAGGACATGCGGACCATATCGAGGTTTCACTCCTTCCTGGTAATCGCGTGCGTGTCGTGGATAATGGACGTGGTATTCCAGTTGATATTCACCCAAAAACAAAAGTTTCAGCATTGGAAACTATTTTAACCGTGCTCCATGCGGGTGGAAAATTTGGAGGTGATGAATCTGGGTATAAGGTTTCAGGAGGGTTGCACGGCGTAGGGTCATCAGTAGTAAACGCACTGTCGGTCTATATGCGTGCAGAGATTCACAAAAATGGTGAGGTGCATATGCAGGAATACAGTATTGGAAAACCAAAAGCAAAAGTAAAAGCTATTGGTAAAACAAAATTCACGGGAACCATTATCACCTTTGAACCTGATATCGAAATTTTCAAGGAAATTAAATTCAATTGGTCAAAAATTATTAACCGATTGCGCGAACAGGCGTACTTGGCGAAAAAACTACGTATTACCGCAATTGATGCGCGTGAAAATAAAAATGTTCCTGATCTCCTTGGAAAAGTATTTTTGAAAGATCTCGCAATTGAAGCTCCATCAATGTCATTTTATTTTGAGAGTGGGTTACCATCAATGGTACGCGCTTTGAATATTGGGAAAAAGAATGTACACGACACACTCTTTTATGTAGAAAAAAGTATTGACGATATCAATGTCGAAATCGCATTACAATATGTTGATGATATTGATAACAAGATTATTCCTTTTGCAAACCATATTTATACTATGGAAGGAGGAATGCATGTTACTGGCTTCAAGACCGCACTCACCAGAACCTTGAATACCTATAACAAGGAAAAGAAAATCCTGAAAGACGGAGAAACATTTGACGGTGGTGATGTACTGGAGGGATTAACTGCGGTAATTTCGATCAAGATGCCAGAAATCCAGTTCGAGGGTCAGACCAAGGCAAAACTGGGAAGTCCCGAGGCCAGAGGTGCTGTAGAAACCGTGTTTGGGGAAGCGATTGGAACATTTTTCGAGGAACATCCAGACGAGGCGAAAGCAATTCTGCAAAAGGCAGTACTTGCCCTGCGTGCACGAAAAGCCGCAAAAGCTGCAAAGGATTCAATCTTACGAAAAGGAGCCCTGGAAGGGTTTACGCTTCCTGGAAAGTTATCTGATTGTCAAAGTGGTACTAAGCCAGAAGATGCAGAAATATTCATTGTAGAGGGAGATTCTGCGGGTGGAACTGCAAAACAGGGTCGTGACCGTAAAACCCAAGCAATTTTGCCATTGCGTGGGAAAATTTTGAACGTAGAGCGTGCGCGACTCGATAAATTGATTGCGAATAACGAGGTGAAAAACCTTGTCATCGCGCTCGGAACATCTATTGGGGAAACATTCGATATCGGAAAAATTCGTTATCAAAAAATTGTAATTGCAACCGATGCCGATGTTGATGGTGCACATATTCGAACATTACTCTTGACCTTATTCTATCGGTACATGCGCCCTGTGATCGAGTCAGGGTACATGTATATCGCACAACCACCATTGTATAAAATTAAAAAAGGAAAAGAGATTGCCTATGCGTTTTCTGATCAAGAACGTGACAAGGTTATAGAATCGTGGGGAGGAAATCTGTCAGAAGTATTGGTCTCATCAGATGAAGAATCTATTGACGACGAATCAGAAGAATCATCAGTAAAAACAAAATCAACAAAATCACCAAAGATTGATACACAACGGTATAAAGGACTTGGTGAAATGAACGCCAGCGAATTATGGGAAACGACTATGGATCCAGATCGACGAGTATTAAAACAGGTAACCATTGATGATGCAATCGAGGCTGACAAAACATTTGATATATTAATGGGGACAGACGTTCCTGCCAGAAAAGCATTTATTCAGACTAATGCTAAAAGCGTGGAATTGGATATTTAATAAAAAAAACGTTTACCAGCTGGTAAACGTTTTTTTTATTGCAATTCCATTTTAATAATTGCCTGCAAGTCCTCGATCAAGAGTTCTTTTTCTGCAGCAACTTCTGCCCAGAACGCTTTCAAGTCTTTATCTTTCCCTGCGTCTTTCATATATTCATCTTTGATCCGCCAGAGCGATTTTTGCTCCTGAACTAATTGGGTCATTAAATTATACAGATTGTTATCATGTAAAGACGATGCATTAGCTGATTTTTTAATTGTTTTTTGTGCCATATAAATGAAAAATAAAATTACTGATTAATATGAATAGTATATCACAGATATATTTTAAAAGTCAAAATATTGTTATTAGAAAATATTTGTGCTATATTGGTAGAGTTATTAAATAATAAAACACATATAACACATTTTATGAATAAAAAAATAATTTTAATTTTATTACTCATGGTCTTACTTATTGGTGGAGGATTTCTTTTTTCTAAAAAGCAAAAACTTATTGATAATATAGTCCCAGTAACTACCGAAACAGTCGGAGATTTTGTTAAAACACTAGACAATACTGTGACCTATAAATCTAGTACAGGACCTGAAACAGTAACAGTTGTCTATTCTCCTGATGGACAAAATGTTATTGTCGATGCACCAGTGCTTGGAATTAGTGGGGCAACATTTAAAATAGCTGAAAGTGCAAGCGGTGCACGATACCTCTCACAAGACGGAAAAACAGAACTCTGGAATAAAGGAGACGAAATAATGATCAATATTGCTGATAAAAATGTTTTTAGTGGGAAAAATACAACCATTAAAAAAACTACTTGTACCGATAATGGTAAAACTTATAAAGAGGGAGATGTTCTCAAGGAAGTACACGACGATAATGGTAACGTAGGTACTCTCGCTGACGCGGCATACGTATGTACGTCTGGTGAATGGCTCGTTGTTGCCGATGGATCAGAGGGAGTAAAAGTTCCTCCAGCATTATAATTTTTATTAAAAAACAGTTCCTAAAGGAACTGTTTTTTAATAAAAATCATTAATTCAATATTCTTTTGCTGATTTCAGTCTCAAGTTTTGAAAGCAAGTCTTCAATAGAAATATTTTCAATCTTTGTGTCATTACGTCCTTCGATCGTCAGAGTGTTTGAATCGCGTTCCTTGTCACCGATAATGATCTGATACGGAATTTTCTCGGTTTTTGCCTTACGAATTCGTTTTCCAAGAGAATCATCATCAAGCATGATTGCGCGGATGTTTGCATCTTTTAGTTTCTTGAAAATCATGTCTGCATACTCGCCATGATGTTCACTTGAAACAGGAAGTACTGCAATCTGAACTGGTGACATCCATACGGGAAATGCTCCGGCAAAATGTTCGATCGCAACACCCATGAATCGTTCCAATGACCCTGCGATTGCGCGGTGAATCACGACCGGTCGTTCTGGTTTTCCTTCCTCATTGATATAGGACATATCAAATCGTTCTGGTGCATTAAAATCACATTGTACGGTTGCTAATTGCCACTGTCGGCCAATTGCATCCTGGAACATGAAATCAAGTTTTGGTCCGTAAAATGCAGCTTCACCTGGACCTGGTTTATAATTCAAGTCGAGATCCTGGCAAACTTTGGTAAGTGCGTTTTCTGCAGTTTCCCAGACCTCATCGCTTCCCAGATAGTTTTCTTTATCTTCACCACGCAGAGAAAGTCGTACCCAATATCCATCCATCATTCCCATAGTTGTGTAAAAATCCTTGATAATATTTACAATTTTTATACACTCCTCATGAATTTGATTTGGACGAACAAAGAGATGCCCATCATCCTGAGTGATTGAACGAACTCGAGCAAGTCCTGCCAGTTGTCCGGTTTTCTCGTCACGATAGATGGTTGCAGGTTCGAAATAGCGGACGGGCATATCACGATAACTGAACTGATTATCTGCAAACAATTGGTAGTGATGTGGACAGTTCATTGGTTTTAAATAAAAATCCTCTTTACTGGTTCCACCGTGGACTTTGAACATGTCATCCAGATAGTGCCCTGCATGACCACTGATTTCATACAGTGATTCTTTTGCGAGATGTGGTGTCCATACCCATTGATATCCATGTGCCTTGTGGAGATCCCATAAATAGTTGGTGATTTCTTGGCGTAGGATAACCCCTTTTGGTTGGAACAAGGGTAGTCCTGAGCCAACAAGATCAGAAAGTGTGTAGAGTTTTAATTCTTTCCCAAGTTTTCGGTGATCACGTTTTATGGCTTCCTCCTGTCGCCAGATTTCTTTTTCAAGGTCTTCACGTGTCGCAAATGCAAGTCCATAAATTCGGGTGAGCATTTTATTTTTTTCGTCACCACGCCAGTAGGCACCGGCAATGCGGTCGAGTTTGAATGCATCTGCATCAATTTCCGCTGCAGGATTATGAACATGTCCACCGCGACACAGATCAGTAAATCCACCACAGGTGTAGAGGGTGATTGTTTCACCGCGCGCAACAATTTCATCAATCAATTCATGTTTGTAAATATTTCCCTTGAAAATTTCCTTTGCACGATCTACAGAAACTTCCTCGTGGGTGAATTCTGTCCAGTTCTTTAAATTCTTGCGCATGGATGTTTGGAATTTTTTCAAATCTTCATCGGTAACTTTATCAGTTCCAAAATCAACATCATAATAAAATCCGTTATCAACCGCAGGACCGAGCGTTAACTGAGCATTTGGATAATATTCCAAAACTGCCTGGGCGAGCAGGTGGGCAAGGGTGTGGCGCATGGGCGCGAGGTGTTCGTTGTGTTCCATAGATATCGTGATACTACCACGGAAAAAACAAAACAGGGACTTGACTTCTTCTTCTTCTTCTTGTGCTATCATCTCTTCCAGAATGGTTCTTTAAAATACTTCTCGAAAAAATCAATATAATATATGGTTTTAGTACGGACAGACACATCTATCATCTTTTTTAGAAAGAGTCTGATACTCAGATAGATCAAGAATAATAAACTTGCAAAAATATAAGATTTTTTAAATTTAAAAAAAGAAAATGAACAAGAAAATAATACTTGGTCTTATTGGTATAGCTATAATATATGGCTGTATACAACTTTTCAACCATGTAAATCCATGGTTCGGCATAGGAGCTTTCGCAGTCCTTATTTTTGCGATATTAAACTATTTTTCAAAACAAAAAACAAAAAAGAAAGAAAATGAGAACAATTAAAATTTTAGCAATCACCATCATTACAGTATTTTTTGCTTCATGTAGTCGTGTAGCGCCGAATTACCAAGGTGTCCTAATGGAAAACTTTGGTAAAGCTGGTAAGTCAGATTATTCAGAAGTAAAAGGTCGTGTTTGGACCATGGCTCCAGGAACAGAACTATTTCAGGTTCCTATGTGGGAGCAAAGAGCAGATTTTGAAGATAGGGTACTCCATTTAAAATCGGCAGATAATACGGAATTTTCAGCAAAACCGGTTTATTCAATAAAAGTGATACCAGGAAAAGCTGTTGATGTAGTGTTTGAAAACTCAAACCTTAATCATGAAGAAGATTTCTTAAAAGCCTTAGAAGATAACATTCTTGAGCCAAAAATTTATGATCTCATGAAGGAGGCCAGCAGGTCGTATCCAACCGATACACTTATGGCAAATGGTGGATCGCTTAAGTTTGAAGAGCATGTACAAGACCTTGTTAAAATTGAATTTGCAAAAAAAGGTTTTGAACTGATTACTTTCTCCTGTCAGCTTGATTTTTCTGATAAGGTAAAAGCAAAAATTGACACCAGAAATGAGGTAAATACTAACATTTCTGTTCTGGATCAACAGATTGCTGAACAAAAGAAGAGAAATGAACTTGCAGAATTACAGGCCCAGGAGAATATTATAAAAAGTAAGGGTATTACTCCTCAAATCTTGCAAGAACAAGCAATTCAAAAATGGGATGGGAAATTACCGAGTACATTAGCAGGAAATGCTAGTACAGTAATGAATATTCCAATAAAATAAAAGAATTGATTAATATCAAAAACCATGTCGTTTACGACATGGTTTTTTTTATTATTATACAACTTCTTCTGCCTTTGGCATCCATCGCATGATGAATTTCAATGCTACGAATACAGAAAGAGCAATGATCAAGAAGTTCACAATTGATGTGATGAAACTTCCGATTTTAACACTTCCCAGTACGATTGAATTGAAATCTGGTGCTCCAAAAATCATAGCAATGATAGGCATGATGATATCAGCTACCAATGAGTCAACAATTTTATTAAACGCAGCACCGATCACCACACCGATTGCAAGATCCAAGACATTTCCCTTGAGTGCAAATGCTTTGAATTCTTCGATGAAACTTGAAGTTCCACCAGAAACTTTTGAAATATGTTCCATAATAATTGATTTCCTAATAATTAGGAGATTACTTGTAATAAACAGTAGTACTATACACTTTTTCTGAATTTGGTAAAGTGGTTATATGAAACTTTCTGAACAGAAGATAAAAAATTTTCAAAAAATAGTTTGGGGTTATTACACAAAATCAGGGCGGAATAATTTGCCGTGGCGAGAGAAAATTAATTCCTATCGAATTTGGGTTTCCGAGGTAATGTTGCAGCAGACGCAGGTAGATCGAGTAGTTCCTTTTTTTCAGGCATGGATGAAACAATTTCCGAGAGTTGCAACACTTGCAAACGCATCACAAGTGGATTTACTTCGATTATGGAAAGGACTTGGTTATAATTCTCGTGCATTACGAATAAAGAAGGCAGCACAAGTAATTATGGGAAAATATAAAGGAAAGTTTCCAACTGATTATAACGAACTTCAGAAATTACCAGGAATTGGCCCGTACACCGCAGGTGCAATTTCCGCATTCGCCAACAATCAACCGGTGGTGATTATTGAGACAAATATCAGACGTGTATTCATCCATCATTTTTTTGCAGATGCAAATGATATACACGATGAAGATATTTTAAAACTCGTTAAGCAAACCCTTGATATAAAAAATCCTCGGCAGTGGTATTGGGCACTAATGGATTATGGATCGTTCTTGGGTAGGACATTGAACATCAAAGGTAAAAAATATAATCCAAACGTGCAGAGTAAACATTATACGAAGCAATCAAAATTTCAGGGAAGTGACCGACAAATTCGTGGCAAAATTTTGGAACTCTTGCTTTCTACAGGATCTCGAATTACCGATAAAAAACTCTTTGCACAGTTGAGTGAATTTTCCGATGATACAAAGAGAATTCAAAATATTCTTGATCAATTACAAAAAGAAAATTTTATCCATCTCCAAAAAGGAACTGTTGTGTTAAAAAAATAAGCCTGTTTCACAACAGGCTTTTCATGTATAAAGAAATATTCTTTATGTAAGATTCATTCTTGTATTGGAATATTCTTGGTTTTTTTTAATTCAAGAGATATCCTACCCATTTTTAAAAGTATGTCAAGGTGCAAAAGATTCTTATATTTTACCACCAGTATATGGATATGTCATGATTGTTTTTCTTTGCTATCTATGTTATTTTTTTGTAATCAAAAGAATTTTTGATATTATCAGATAATCAGTTGTGTTATACTATGAATGATCTTGTGATTACTTACTTGGAAAATATTGTGAAAGGTTTAGTTGATTATCCTAATGATGTAAAGGTTGTTAAAACTGTTGATGAAATGGGTGTGTTAATGACTTTAGATGTTAATCCAAAGGATATGGGTCAAATTATTGGAAAAAAAGGAGCTACTGCAAAATCAATTCGTACATTATTGCGTGTTGCGGGCATGAAACACAATGCTCGAGTGAATATGAAAATTAATGAGCCAATGAATGGGCGACCTACAAACATATCTTTTCCTGAAATGGATGCCGCTCTTGAAGATTTAAAAACGGATCTTTAATAAAATATAGAGATAAAAAGTGATGGTGTAAATACCCTCACTTTTTATATACACATACAAGATAAACACTTTTATTATTAGTTTTTATGTAGTAATATAGTAGGTAATGAATTACAAGATTAGTATAAGAAATATAGTTACTTTTTTTGGTATTGGAATACTAGTTGTTCTTGCGTGGAAACTTTTACACTTCATCTTGATTATTTTAACAGCTGTTGTGTTGGCGTCGTTTATGGAGCCTGCAGTATTACAACTAAAAAAGATAAAAATTCCTCGCTATGTATCAGTACCGTTTTTATTTCTTGTGGGAATTGGTGTAATTATTGGTACGATTGCACTGCTCATTCCAGTATTTACCAAGGAAATGAGTGATTTGGTATCACTACTTCCAAAGGGGTCACCGCTGGCAAAGGGGATCAGTACCTTCTCCCAGGAAGGTTTTTCAGAGGCTACATTACAGCGTTTTGGCGGATCGTCGAATATATTTACAGCATTATCGAATATTTGGGAAATGATCACGAGTTCTGGACTCGGCAATATTGCGCGAGGACTATTTGATATCGGAATTCTTGCAGTACTTACGTTTTATCTTGCAATTCAAGAAAAAGGAGTTGATCATTTTTTACGAGCAGTAACTCCAAGAGAATATGAAAACCGTGTATTAATATTGTGGCAACGTACCGAGAAAAAGATCGGTGACTGGTTTGGAGGACAGGTGATAGCTGCTATTATTGTTGGAGTAATTACCTACGGTGGACTACTTTTGTTTCAGATTCCGTACGCATTAATTCTTGCAATTACCGCTGCTGTATTTGACCTACTTCCTTTTGGTACTATTTTAGGAGCTGTTCCTGCTGCACTGATTGGATTTGCAGTTGGGGGATTCAGTATGGGTTTTTGGATTATTATCCTCTATATGATTATTCATTATATAGAAGTCTATTTAATTCAGCCGTTGATCATACGAAAAACCGTTGGAATACCTATTGTTATTATGATTATCAGTGTTGTCGCTTGGGGAACACTTGCAGGAATATTGGGAATTTTACTATCGATTCCATGTGCAATACTCATCACAGAATTATTAGGTGAACAAGTGTAAACAACTATTGGTACATGTTATTAGTTTGTAGGTTTATATGTTATGAAACACGTAGTATCTTTTTTTACCAAGATAGGTGAAAAAATAACAGAAATAATGAAAAAACATGTAATAATTCTCGCAGCTCTTTTTGGTACAGGGGTTATTATTGTTGGAATTTGGGTGTATCCATTATTACAAGAAAAGACGCTCCGCGTCTCTTTTCTTGATATTGGTCAAGGTGACGCAATACTGATTACGGCACCGAACGGACGAACAATACTTATCGATGCGGGTCCTGACCAAACAGTTACCTCAAAAGTAGGGGAACAGCTTTCTTTTTTTGATCGGACGATTGATATTGTACTGGCAACACATTCCGACGCTGATCATATTGGTGGATTTCCGTATCTTTTTGATCGGTACCAGATACCTCTTCTGATTGAGTCAGAGATTGCGTCTCCAACGGTTGTTGATCGAGCTTTTGGGCAACGGGTTACTACAGAACAATCTGATCGATTATTAGCCAGGGCAGGAGAACGCATTATTCTCGATGATAAACGAGGAATCGTTGTTGATATTCTTTTTCCCGACCAAAATCCAAAAGGTTGGGAAACGAACGAGGCATCAATTGTTGCAAAGGTTTCCTACGGAACAACCTCGTTCCTCCTGACAGGTGACGCACCAACAGAAGTAGAGGATCATTTGGTAGCTATTTACGGAGATCAATTACGATCAAATGTTCTGAAATTGGGTCACCACGGATCAAAAACCTCATCAGGAGATAATTTCTTACAAGCCGTACAACCAGAGATTGCGATTGTATCTGCTGGGCTTGGGAATAAATACGGCCACCCAAGTCCAGAGGTTGTTGAACGTGTTGGGGAAACTTCTGCCCATATTATGGAAACGATGACCATGGGGACTATTACGTGTATTTCTGACGGTAAAGAGGTTCTTTGTGAAGGGGAACGATGATTCTTGCATTTTTTTTGGTAGTATGCTATCATAAATCAATTATCAGTTAGTTTACATTATATTTTATGGCTCGTACTTGCGCAATTACAGGAAAAAGTTCATTAGTAGGAGGTGGATACTCTGACCGTGTTCGTGCTACAAAATTTAACCCTACTGGAACACGTCGTCGTTATGCAAATCTCCAGACAAAAACCTATACAATCCCAGAACTCGACAATCAAAAAATCAAATTAACTGTATCTACAAAAGGTATGCGAACAATCGCAAAGAAAGGCATCCTGAAAGCTTTGAAAGATTCTGGAGTGATTGCATAATTTTATATGAAAAATCTTCGATATATTCGAGGGTTTTTTCATTTTAGTAAATGTGGTATACTGCCCGTCTATGACATTAGGAATACTTTCAGTTATTATTTTAATCATCTCTATTATTCTCCATGAAATATCGCACGGCTATATGGCAGAATATCTGGGTGATCCAACGGCTCGACTATTAGGGAGATTAACACTCAACCCAATTCCACATATCGATCCAATGGGGTCCATTATATTACCAATTTTATTTGTAATCTCTGGCTCACCTGTTGTGTTCGGCTGGGCAAAACCTGTTCCGTATGATCCACGGAATATCCGTGGATCAGCCTGGAAGGAACGATATGGAGGGGCATTAGTGGCGGCAGCAGGACCTGCAGTGAACTTGATTATCGCAGTAATTTTTGGGTTATTGTTTCGGTTTATGCCTGTGAGTGCGTTGATGGGACAATTTTTCTTGATGATTGTTGTTATTAATGTTTCCCTGGCAGTATTTAATCTTATCCCAGTGCCGCCACTGGATGGTCATCATATTCTCGCAGCATTACTCCCACAGAAACTGCGTCGTGCGTATACATCACTCTATCAATACAGTTTTATTTTGATGTTTATTGTTGCATTTGTATTATGGAGATTTATTAGTCCGGTTGTACTCTCTGTTGTTCGTGTGATTACGGGCGTGTAAATTTTTTTAATAAACACAAGTGTAATGATTATAAATTTTTTTATGGTATAGTATATTTATGGAATTTATTATTGATCAAAGTTTTTTAATCGTTATCGCGAAACTATGTTTGGCAATGATGTTAGGTTTAGTTCTTGGTCTTGAGAGAATTTATGCACATAAAACAGCTGGACTACGTACCTACGCACTGACATCTGTTGCAAGTTGTCAATTTATTATTATATCACTTTACATTGGGTCAAATTTATCAATGGCGGGAGATGGTTTTAGTCCAGCACAAATTGCTGCAGCAGTGGTAACCGGTGTTGGGTTTTTAGGAGCAGGTTTAATTTTTCTCGATAATGGACATGTACAAAATTTGACAACCGCCGCTGGATTATGGACATGTGCAGGAATTGGTATCGCGGTAGGTTTTGGTATGTTTCGAGAGGCTGTTTTCGTCACCATGCTTACCTTTTTTGTACTTGCAATTTTATCATTTTTTGAACGAAAAATTCGATTAAAATTTTTTCCAGATCCAAAATTTGATTATGAAGATAAAAATGAAAGACAATCTTAATTGTAAGAGTTAATTTTTATTAAATTAATGGGTATTTTTTTTAGTATAGAATTTTTACTATATTTATGAAACAAAATTTTTTCCAACTCATTATTATCTATACCGATGGATCATCCATGGGAAATCCTGGTCCAGGTGGTTATGGGTGTGTGATTGTATTTCAATCGGAAAACAAAGTAGTTGAATTTGGAGGTTATGATCCAAAAACGACAAATAATAAGATGGAATTAACGGCGATTTTAACAACACTTCAGAACTTGAAAAAAAATAATGTTTCACCAGATTCGCATATTGTTATTCACACAGATTCGTCCTATGCAATCAATGGAATTACAAAATGGATGTTTGGATGGCAAAAAAACAATTGGATAACCAGTACAAAAACACCTGTGTTGAATAGTGAAATTTGGAAGCAATTAGTTTCCTTGAAAAGTCATTTTAAAAAATTATCATTCATACACGTTCGCGGCCATGCGGGTGTATGGGGTAATGAGCGTTGTGATACAATCGCGACGAGTTTTGCGATGCATAAAAAACAAGATCTCTTTCATGGCGAACTAGCAGCGTATGATCAACGGATATTGACCCCGACTATTTCTACTACTCCATCAAAAAATACGGCAAAGAAAAAAACCTCTGAAAAAGCCTATGCATATGTCGCACACGTCAACGGAACCGTGCAGATATTCAAAGATTGGGAATCGTGCAAGGCAGCAGTACATGGTAAGTCGTCAAAGTATAAGAAAGTATTCTCACAAAAAGAACAAGAAGCTTTGATACGGTCTTGGAATGGTTAATTAAAAAACGTTTATGCAGTCGAGATTTTTTTATAGCGCAGGTATTGGGCTCATTTCTGGGATGATTCTCGCCCAATTTGTATCACCTGACCAGATTACAGGATCTCTCGGATGGATAATCCTGGGAATGATCGTCTGGATTTTTTTACTTCAGAAATTGGTTCCAATGAAGAGGAAGCTCCCTGTTTTTTTGATAACCCTGGTATTTTTCTCTCTTGGTTTTTTGCGAACAACACACTATCACCGGCACTATCCATTCAATAGGTATGATGAGTATCACAACAAACAAATTACCGTAGTTGGTACCATACAGCGTCCACCAGTTTTTCAACCAGGAAAACAGCAGGTACGTATTCACCCCACAACGATCGATGGTAAAAAAATTATTCAACCAACCATGGATATTGTTATTCATACCAGCGACCTGCTTTCATTCACCCTGGGAGACACAGTAGTCGTCTCGGGGAAGTTTTCCTTGAGACAGAATTTTACCTCTGATACCGATCGAACTGTTCAGTATCGATTGATGAGTTATAGTCGGAAAATTAGTGGTGATATTCGATTTCCTGTATTTCAGAGAATCATTCCGCCATCAGAAAATATATTTTCCAACTTCTTGGTTCGTATAAAAAATCATTTTATTACTACACTACATCAGTTGTATGTTGCACCAGGTTCGGGGTTATTGTCAGGGATTATTATTGGCGACACCTCATCTCTCGATACTGATATGTTGGACATATTCCGTATGGTGGGGCTGATTCATATCGTGGTTCTCTCCGGGTATAACATTACTCTGGTTGCAAATTTCTTTGTTTGGATGGCGGCACCACTGGGATACTATCGGCGACTCATTATTGCCATGATTGCACTGGTGATATTTATTGGTATTGTAGGTGTCTCACAAACATCGTTGCGAGCGGGTATTATGGCATTGTGTGCTTTTTCTGCTCGGTATTTTATCAAGCCCTACATGATTACGCGAGGAATTTTGTTGGCGTTGGTGATCATGACGTGGATATCACCGTATGCAATCTTGTTCGATATGTCGTTGCAACTCTCGTTCCTGGCAACGATTGGAATTGTGTATATTTTCCCACTCCTCCAAGATAGATTTCAGAATCTTGCAGAGAAAACTTTTGGAGAGATATTATTGCAGACTCTTGCAGTGAATGTGGTAACCCTACCGCTCATTATTTATCAGATGGGATATTTTTCACCCGTGACCTTTCCCGTGAATATTGCAGTACTTGGTTTTATCCCATGGATTACTGTTTTTGGATTTCTCTCGATATTTATTGGAATGATACTACCAATTCTGGGGAAGATTGTTGCGTTTCCTATTCAAGTAATCATTGATGTAATTATTCGCTTTTCTACATGGACTGCGCAACATGACCCATGGGGAATGGTTCTGCAACCGTTTTCTGTGTGGATTATGATTGGCATCTATGCAGTGATTTTCTCTTGGTTGGTTTTATTATTAAGGAATAGTAAATAAGATTGTATATTAGTAATATATTATGCTATATTTAGCATAATATGGAATTTCAATCACCAATCTTTACACCAGGACAGGATAATCATTTTCATGACACCTTTCATGGAGAACAAAAAACCATTCAGTCATTTCAAACCCCTGATGAAGAGTTACATTTTTTGCGCGCACAACTCGCACAAAAAGAGGCAGAACTCTCTGCAAAAAATATCGAGACACCACGTGAATCACTCGCACATAATTTGATCGAGAATTATAAAAAAACTCCCGTAGAACAAGTTGTTCATCCTGATAAAAAAATACCTGATCAAAAACTCGAGGTAATTGCATTAAAATTACATCCAGAGGCGCATGATACAAAAATCGAAGAACTCGTCTCTGTGTTGATGCAGTCGGGGATTCGTAATGCACTTGAATTATTACAAAAAATGAATAGCCCCCATCTGGATGATGATTTTCATCGATTTCTTGTTCAGTATCTTTCTGCGTATCACACCGTTCCAGGATTGAAAAATGATACCGAAACGTATAAAAACCTGGATACGGTACTCTATGAAATTACCTTGCCAGCCGCAGAGGCCGGAAAAAGTTTTAAGGAATCCATGTCCCTGATGGAGCAGTTTTATGCATCGATGCAGGTACTTGGTCCAGGGAAAAATGAAAAGCGAAATTATTTTTCTTTTGAAATTGCTCTTCCCAATGAAACAGAGCAGGTGATTTTCTTTATTGAAGTTCCTCGAACATTTGCAGCACTCTTTGAAAAACAAGTCCTGGGACTGTTTCATCATGCACAGGTACAAGAGGTTACCGATGATTATAATATATTCTTTCCCGAAGGGTTCGTTGCAGGATCATACGCACAACCAACCCAGACTGATATGCTTACCCTGAAAACGTATGATACGTTTGATCATGATCCGATGAATTTGGTTTTGGGAATTTTTGATCGCATTAAAAAAACAGGGGAAGGTGCGTCCATACAGGTAATCGTAAAACCAGTAGGTGACAGATTCACCACTGAATATGGTAAGGCGCTGGATCGATTGCGTAAGGGCGAGTCTATGAAAAAGATCAAGGAATCATATTCACTCGACATCGGAAACGAACTTGCAGGATGGGGGAAAGCCGCTATGCATGCACTGTTCGGAACAGGGCTCGGGAAAGATGATGGTGTGAAATCAGATAAAAAAGAAGACGAGAAAAAAATTGACGACATGGCAATTCAAAATGTTACCAAGAAATTACAAGCAACGATTGTAGAAACGACCATCCGTATTATTACCTCTGCAGAAACACAGGCACGCGCAGATGAAATGTTGCGAGATTTTGAGTCGGCATTTTTGCAATATACCGAGGTACAATCAAACGGTATTGAGTTTAAAAAACCAAAAAAATCAGAAATGCAAAAATTTTTCCGCGATTACAGTTATCGGCGATTCGATCCAGAGAAAGTGTTCCGTCTGAATTTCAAGGAACTCGCAACCATGTTCCATTTTCCTACACACAGTGAGGGTTCCGCACAATTGAAACAATCGGGTGCAGCAACCCAACCAGCACCAATGACTATGGGAACAGAAGGGCTCATGATTGGAGTAAATGAACACCGCGGTAATAGTAAGAACGTTTATTTTTCTCCTGCAGATCGATTGCGTCACTTTTACACCATTGGGCAGACGGGGGTGGGTAAGACACAAATTTTCTTGAAAATGATTATCCAGGATATCAAAAATGGTGATGGGTGTTGTTTTGTCGATCCACACGGTACGGATATCAATACGATTTTGGCAAATATTCCCCCAGAACGTTTCGACGATGTTATTTTCTTTGACCCGGCATACATACCGAGACCCATGGCGCTGAACATGTTGGAATTCGACGAACGATCTCCACAGACCAAATCGTTGGTGATTGGGGAATTGATGTCACTTTTTGATAAATTATTTGATATGAAAGCCCAAGGTGGTGCCATGTTTGGGCAGTATTTCCGTAACGCAGCACTCCTGAACATGGAAGATCCTGCATCGGGAAACACGGTACTGGAAATTACACGAGTACTCGCCAATGAGAATTTCAGAAAAATGAAATTATCAAAAAACAAGAATCCCATTATTGCAGAATTTTGGAAATCCGCAGAGGCAACCAGTGGTGAACAGGGACTCGAAAACTTTGTGCCGTATATTTCATCAAAATTTGATGACTTTATCTCTAACGAATTTTTACGCCCGATTATTTTACAGGAAAAATCCGCATTCAATTTCCGAGATATTATTGATAACAAGAAAATTTTGATCGTGAACTTGTCAAAAGGGTTATTGGGTGAAAAAAACGGAAACCTCCTGGGTTTGATTATTATCATGAAACTACAAATGGCAGCCATGTCACGTGCGGATGCGGTAGATCTTTCGCAATTTCCACCGTTTTATGTGTACCTCGATGAGTTCCAAAATGTGGTGACCGAGTCTATTGCAGCGATTCTGTCAGAAGCACGAAAATATAAATTGGTGCTCAATATGACTCACCAATACATGAAACAACTCCCTGACTATATTAGATCTGCGATTTTTGGAAACGTTGGAAACATGGCATTTTTCCGTATTGATCCCGATGACGCCGCACAGGCAGAGCCTCGAATCACTCCACGATTTACCAAGGATGATATTGTAAAACAAGAGAACTTCAACTGTATTGCCAGTCTGTTGGTAAACGGTAAACCAGAACCTGCGTTTAACTTGAACACCTTTGCGCCCAATGGGTATATAGGCCCAAAAAATGGTAACCCTGATCAGATTGAATTGATCAAACAGTTATCCTATATGAAATACGGCCGTGACCGTGCAGAGATTGAACAAGAAATTCAGAATAAGTATTTGAATATGTAATACTAATAATACAAAAAGCGGGGCGGCCTCTGGCCGCCCCGCTTTTTGTATTATGAATTTTCTTTCCTAATAAGCATTTTTTTGATACCGTAAGAAAGTTATTATTTAATTTATAATTTTTATGCAAACAGAACGATCGCTTATTATTATTAAGCCAGACGCAATTCAACGAAATTTAGTGGGTGAAATTATTGGACGATTCGAACGAAAAGGACTCAAACTTATCGGGATGAAAATGATGCACTTGAACGATGTTCTCTTGTCAGAACATTATGCACACATTGCTGATAAACCCTTTTTCCCAAGAATTCAAAAATTTATGAAATCAGCTCCTGTTATTGTGATGGCACTCTCTGGATCTGGTGCGGTAGCAGCAATTCGAACTATTGTTGGGCCAACAAAAGCATTTGAAGCAGCAGGAGGAACTATCCGTGGAGATCTCGCAATGAGTATGCAATCAAACGTAGTACATGCATCTGATTCAGTAGAGAACGGAGAAATTGAAATTAAGAGATTTTTCAAAGATGAAGAGATTCTTGATTACGAAAAACTGGGTGAACAGGTAGTATATTCTGATTTATTTGAATAATTTGCATACTGTGGACAGTTTTGGTATACTCATGGTATCTGAACCTCACAAAAAGATTTTTAAACAATTTTTTCAAGGGAATCCGTGTTCGATAATCCTGTGGGACTATCGGTAGGACAACCATTTTTTATAAAGTGGTTATAAATCTCTTTTCTCTGGGTTCAGTATAAAAAAACTCGCTTTGCGAGTTTTTTTATATGTGGTACTATCTATAATATGAGTATTTTCAAAAATCTTGTCATTGATTGGTTTTTTGTTCGATACGCAGTCGTGTCATTTATTCTTCTCGGAATTGTATATACCGGCGCTCTTTTGTTCGACTGGTTTTATATTTTTCCTCATTTTGATATCCCGATGCATGTTTTTGGTGGTTTTTTGGCAGGACTCATTGCGCTTTCGTTTTCTGTACGTGGAATGAATCCTTTTCAGAAACTTCTGTGGCTTTTATTGGTGACACTGGTTGCTGGAATTGGAGTAGAAGTGATTGAGTGGGCATTTGATCAATATGGTAATTTGGAAGTTGTATTACAAGAAACAACACGAGATACCTATAGGCGGCCTCTGGCCGCCCCGCTTTTCTTGTATATGTGCTATACTCCTATCATATGACTGACAAAAAACTCTTTGGAACAATTGATTTTCATGGGGCAACTGGTGATGTGACCGGTGCGAATTTCTTGATCCAGATTAATGGAAAACGAATATTGGTGGATTGTGGGTTGCATCAAGGTGAACAGGCCGACCAGGATCCTGATAGTAATTTTGGAGCATTTCCGTACGACCCTGCAACCATTGATATTTTATTCGTTACCCATGCCCATACTGATCACATTGGAAAGATTCCAAAACTCATTCGTGATGGTTTTCATGGGGTAATTTATTCTACACCACCAACCAAAGATATTTCTGCATTAATGTTTGACGATGCAGTTGGTCTAATGGAAGCAGAAGCAAAAGAAAAAAATTTACCACAAATGTATGATAAGTCTGATATCCAAAAGACACTTTCACTTTGGAAGGTAATTTCTTACCACAATCATCTGGATATTGGGAACGATATTGGAGTACAGTTTTTTGATGCGGGACATGTATTGGGATCAGCGATGGTGGAATTTTCTTATGGCGGGAAAAAACTTCTCTGTACAGGAGATCTGGGGAATACCCCTACAACACTCCTTCGTGATACCGAGGTATTTATGGAACCAGACTTCCTCTTGATGGAATCGGTGTATGGCGATCGTAACCATGATACAGAAGATCGTACTGCACATCTCCAACGAGTTATTGCCGAGGTAATTGCAAGACATGGAACCTTAATCATCCCATCGTTTTCATTAGAACGTACCCAGGAAGTACTTTATGAAATTAACAACTTGATCGAAGATGGTCACGTTCCACGTATTACTACCTATTTGGATTCACCGCTGGCGATCGGGATTACTGAAATTTATCGTGATGCAAAAGATTATTTCAACCACGCCGCAAAAACTGACATTATAGGCGGCGATGATATTTTTCAGTTTCCAGGACTTCAGATTGCAGAAACAACAGAAGACTCCAAGGCGATTTTTGGCGCACCAGATCCAAAAATTATCATTGCAGGATCAGGAATGATGAACGGTGGTCGCGTGGTACATCATGCGCGGCACTACCTCCCTGACCCGAATAACACACTCCTCCTTGTTGGGTATCAAGCCGTGGGAACACTTGGCCGAGTCATCCAAAGTGGTGAAAAAGAGGTGAGAATTTTCGGAGAAACAATTCCAGTACGAGCAACGATTGACACGATTACAGGGTTTTCTGGACACAAAGGATCAGATCAGTTAATAGATTTTGTAAAGAGTATTCACAAAAACATCGAAACGGTATTTGTAGTAATGGGGGAGTCGTCTTCATCAGAATTTCTGGCAAGTCGATTACGTGATCAGGTTGCTGTGAATGCGGTAACCCCAACAGAGGGTGAGCATGTGGAGTTGTATTTATAGAATCAAAAGATTTATAAAAAGATTCATAGGTAGATAGTGTGTAAGAATATCAAAGTAATAAGTCTAAATTCTCATAGTGCAATACTTAGCAGGAGGTTTTTCCACTTAGAGTTGCTTTTCTTTTCAAAACGGTAGTTCGATGCTATACTGCGTATTATATGAAACAAGCGAACAAGCAGAAGAATAAAACACCAAATAGGTTTTGGCAACAAATCCTTTCAACAATACTTATTTTTATTGCAATTGGGATGATGTATAGCACCTTTGGCGAACATCAAAAAAAATCAAATGAAATTTCCTTATCTCAAGTTGCAGAAATGGTTACTACTGGTCAGATTGCTAACATCTTGGTAAAAGGAGACACGATAACAATCACCGCAAAGGATGAGAGTAAAAAGATTGCAAAAAAAGAATCAGATGCGTCGCTCACCGAAACACTGGCAACCTACGGAGTGTCTGGTGAGATTTTACGTACAACCCCTATTACCATTAAACAAGAGAGTAATAATATTATTATTATTCTCTTGAATATTCTTTCGATACTTGCACCAATTGTATTTATCGGATTCTTTTTCTGGGTGATGACACGACAGATGAATGGTCAAGGTGGTATGAAGGCGTTTTCATTTGGTCAATCAAAGGCGCGTGTAACTGATCCAAATGGAAAAGATAAAAAAATTACGTTCGCAGATGTAGCTGGAAACGAGGAAGCAAAACAGGAGTTATTAGATATTGTTGATTTTTTAAAACAACCAAAAAAATACTTTGATGTGGGTGCAAAAATGCCAAAAGGTGTCCTCCTCACAGGAAATCCAGGAACTGGAAAGACACTCCTCGCACGTGCGGTTGCAGGCGAGGCTGGCGTACCGTTTTTCCATCTATCCGGATCAGAATTCGTAGAAATGTTCGTTGGTGTTGGTGCGTCACGGGTGCGTGATTTGTTCGAACAAGCAAAACTGGCGTCGCCTGCAATAATTTTTATTGATGAAATTGATGCAGTGGGTCGCGCACGAGGTGTTGGATTCGGTGGTGGAAACGATGAACGTGAACAAACCTTGAACCAGATCTTGGTAGAAATGGACGGGTTCGAACCTACCAGCAAACTAGTTGTCATGGCGGCAACCAACCGTGCGGATGTACTTGATCCAGCACTCTTGCGTCCAGGACGATTTGATCGTCGTGTGTATTTAACACTTCCAGATCGTAAAGATCGCGAAGCAATTTTACAAATTCACGCCAATGAAAAACCGCTTGCAGATGATATTCAATTGGCTACCGTTGCTGCACGAACACCAGGATTTTCTGGTGCAGACCTGCAATCAGTGATGAACGAAGGTGCAATTTTTGCAGCACGTGATAATCGTGTAAAAGTTTCCCAGGCCGACCTGTTATCTGCTATTGAAAAAGTTATGATCGGACCAGAACGCAAATCATTCCTCCTCACACTGAAAGAAAAAGAACTTGTTGCGTATCACGAGGCGGGTCATGCTATTCTTGCCTCAGTTCTTCCACATGCAGATCCTGTTCATAAGATTACTATTATTCCGCGCGGTGCGGCGAATGGGTATATACTAAATGTTCCACTTGAGGATCGAAAAAATATGACAAGTGCACAGTATATTGATGACATCACGGTAACATTGGGTGGGTATGCAATCGAGAAAATTGTATACGGTGACGTAACGACTGGCCCATCAAATGATTTACAAGTGGTTACACGCACTGCGCGTGATATGGTAACCAAATGGGGAATGAGTGATTTACTTGGTCCAGTGGCATATTCAAAATCTGAAGGCATGATTCCTGGAGCAGGTTCTGGTACGGATCGGTATCATTATTCTGATCATCTCGAACAAAAAATTGACGAAGAAGTAGCAAAAATTGTACATAATGCATTACAGGTTGCAACTGATACTCTTCATAAATACCGTGACGCACTCGAGGCAGTTGTTCAAAAATTATTAGAGATTGAAACTTTAGAACAAAAGGAATATAATACTATCATTGAATCATTTGGCATTCACCCAAAACATTCATAATTTTTATCAACATTACCTATTAATTTAATTACTGAATATGAAAAAGATTACCATTCTTACGTTTTTGATAAGTATAATAGGAACGCCTCTGTTTGTTTTTGCGGATACTACTACCGAAGTTTTTAAAAAGCCAGGGTTCGGGTATAATGGATTTTTTATTGAATCGCTTATCAAAAGTCCTGATCGGGTTGGTCAGACCAAGGTTATCCAACAAGTTCTTTCTGATACGGGTGCAAGTTTTATGCGGTTTCCAGGAGGGACTCGAGGGAATGAGTTTATACCACTACTTGATAATCCGGGGCTCGGGAAACAAACTAGTTTTGATAAGGGTTTTAAAAATAATTTCTTAGTTGAATATGCTACTACCATGAAAGGAACCGGTGTGAAAACTGTATATGTTGCAAACCTTGCGGCTCATTTTCCTAATTATTATGGAGCTCCCGGGCTAATACCAAAACCTATCAGAAATAAATCAGATGCAGAATTAATTGCAATGAATGTACGAGCGGTCGAATATTTGATTGATCAAGGGGTTGAAGTTCCTTTTATAGAATTAGGAAACGAGCTTTATGCATATGATTTAACAAAACTACTTCGTGGGAAAGTGAGAAAAGAAAAAGATTTTGCAAAAGTTACAGCAGTTGCTGGACCAACGCTTGATCGATATGAACAATTAGTGAACCAGTACTCTTTAGCATTTGATCAACTAGCAGAACGTAAATCAAAAGAATTAGGAAGAATAATTACAATTAAAACTGGAGCGCCCATAATAACACCTTCGGCAGTTTTTAACCCAAATTATAATAATTATTATCAAGGAGATTTTAGTAATTACTTTAGATATTGGAATGAACGAGTATTACCTATGAATATAGATGCTGTAATTATTCACCCCTATGCAGATACTTCCCTATGTGTTAATTCTCGATCAATTAACGAGTCGCTCGAGAAGTGTCTTGCAAGAACTGCTTATGCTGATCTTGCAAATATGCCAACCGTATTAGATAGACTTCAGGCAGCGGCTCCTAATAAGGAAATTTGGATAACTGAATATAATGTTGCACTTGGGTTTTCAACGGGGGATATTCGTGCAAAAAGCTCTTATGTAATGTCAAAAGAGCATTTGGACTACCTGAAAAAAGTTTCTGATCTCTTTTCAGCCAGAGGTATTCCTGTATACCTTGCACACCAATTTTATTCAGCTAGCGCAAAAACCGCGCTAATCATTGGGTCAAAGAAAGATGTTGTTGTACAAAAGAATGTTTGTGCATATTTATCAATTTTTTCAAATCGTAAAAGTTTTTATATGTGTGACTAACTACAAAAAATCGTGAAAACGGTTTTTTGTTTGATTTTGATGCTAAAATAAGGTACTATTAAAATGTATTTTAAGTATATAGTTAAATTGATCAGAGTACAGAATTTATTGGGACGGGTGAATAGTTTTGTGAAAATTCTTTTTTTATGAAATCCGAGAACTATGTCGCTATATCGTAGATATTGCGGGCAGTGAGAATATGGGAAAACATGTGGGAGTATAGCTCAGTTGGTTAGAGCACAGAGCTTATACCTCTGCGGTCGGTGGTTCGAGTCCACCTACTCCCACATGTTTCTCCAAGATTCGAGCGAACCCGCTCCATTGTTAGATATACCTCTGCGGCCCCTGGTTCGAAGATTATCAGATAAGTGACCACTCAATACAAAAACCACATAATGTGGTTTTTGTATTATTCCAAATGCGGAACTTTTTGTATTTCTTTAATGAATTGATGAAGAGGTATATGTGTTTCTAATGTTGGGTCATAGGAGAGTAATTGTTTTGCTTCTTCTCGTGCATATTCAACGAGTTTTATATTTCGCAATGCAATCATAGCAAGGTCGGACATACCCCATTGTTTTAATCCTAAAAGATCTCCAGCACCGCGCAAGTTTAAATCCATTTCAGCAAGTTCGAATCCATTTTTTGCTTCCAAAAAACTCTTCAATCGTTTTTCCGTAACGTCACCCATTGATTCGGTAAACAGGAAACAGTAGGGCTGGTGCGAGCTTCGCATAACACGTCCACGTAATTGGTGCAACTGTGATAATCCGAATCGCTCGGCTCCTTCGATGATCATAACACTTGCGTTGGGTACATTTACACCAACCTCAATTACTGATGTGGAAACCAGAATATCGATTTCATGATTTGCAAATTCTTGCATCACCTCTTCTTTCTTCTGTTTTGTCATTTTTGAATGCATGATTCCAATGGTGTAATCTGGAAACACTTTCTCCTGAAGTCTTTTTGCCTCTGCGGTTACGCTTCGTAATTGCAATTTTTGCTCCTCGTCTGGATCTGGGTCTGAAATTCGTGGACAGATCACATATGCTTGGCGTCCTGATTTAAGCTCTGTGCGCATACGGTCGTATGAAGTTTCGCGTTTATCAGGACTTACCAGTTCTGTAATCACCGGCTTTCGTCCGGATGGCATCGTATCGAGTACAGAAATATCGAGGTCTCCATAAATGGTCAGAGCAAGTGTTCGTGGAATCGGTGTTGCGGTCATGGACAGATAATGTGGCGCATGGCCTTCTTTTTTCGCGAGCTTCATCCGTTGATTGGTTCCAAATCGATGTTGCTCATCAATAATTACCAAGCCAAGATCATGAAAATCAATGGATTTCGAAATCAATACATGCGTTCCAACTGTGATTGCAATTTCACCAGACTTAATCCATTTGGTGAGTTGAGTTTTTGAAATTTCCGTCCATGGTTTTTGACTTGAAGCAACCTTGGTAGGGAATTTACGACAACCGGAACCCGTGACCAATCCAATACTGATTCCTGTGTTTTTAAAATATTCGATAAAGTTTTCAAACAGCTGCACGGCAAGCACTTCCGTTGGTGCCATGTATGCAACTTGCAGATTTCCGTATGTCTGGTCACCTGGACGATTCATAATGGTTGCATAACTTGCAACGGCTGCGATAAATGTCTTTCCGGATCCTACGTCACCTTCGATTAAGCGTGACATAGGCTCGTCGGATTCAATATCTCGGAAAATCTGATTTAGTGCATCCATTTGCCCAGTTGTTGGTTTGAAAGGGAATGCATTAATGAAATCAGTGACGTCTTTTTTTGGTACAGAAAGTTTAAAAGAAAATAATTGTTGATACTGTTTACGTTCGAACGCTTTTTGCAAATGGATCAAAAATATTTCCTGAAATGCGAATCGTTTTTTGGCGGCCTCCGCATGTTCACGTCTTGTTGGGAAATGAATCCATAACAGAGCGGTTGCTAGGTCAGGGAGATTATATTTTTTTAAAACTTGAGGGGGAATCGGATCAGTAATTGTTGTATGTAGTTTTTGGGTACAGATTTTTTTTACAGCATGATATAACCACTTGCTGGTGATACCGCGCGTTTCTGGGTATATCGGGAATCCAATACTTGACTCTTGATCGGTGTCAGTAAAAAGGGAATCAGAAACATCAATCGGGAGATGTTTTGTTTTTTCAATATGGGGATTCATAAACACACGACCATTTTTCCCGTCACTGATTTTTCCTGTTAATTTTACCAATGAACCATCAGGGAACATCTTTGCAAGATAAGGTTGGTGCATCCAAACAACAGCAATAGAAGTATTCGCAATATCACGAAATAACCCCTTCGTCATAGGGATTTTTGTTTTGAAACCTTTTGTAGCAATAAGTCCTGTTAATTCGCCGTATATCGTTACTTCGTCTCCAGTGTTGGCATGGTCGATAAGGGTGAGTGTCCCTACATTGTTATATCGTACTGGAAAATGCATTAATAAATCTTGAACAGTAATAAGTGAGAGTCGTGATAATGACTTTTTTTGATCAGGAGTGATTTTCAGTATTTTTACGAGTGGAGTTTTTGCGTCCATGGTTTCACTATAACATATCTGCACGGTATTGGGATAGGTTTTATGATTATTTAAAAAAACAAACAGTATACCTGTTTGTTTTTAGGAATTACGATACTAATATTTTTACTTTTTCTGCAAGTTCATCCAGAGTAAAATTTGCTTTTACGAGGTATTCACTCACCCCAAGATCTAGACATTGTTTAATATCTGATTCATCGCCAAGATTTGAAAACACAATAACTTTGAGTTTCTTAGTTGTTTCATGTTCGCGAACTTGCTTCAAAATATCAAAACCAGAAACATTTGGGAGCATGAGATCAAGGATTAAGAGGTCGGGCGGTAAAGCTAGGACTTTCTCGAGACCTTCATCGCCTGTACCCGCTGTTTCCATAACAAATCCTTCTTTTTCCAGTTTCGATACTGCTAGACTACGCAGGAAATCGTCGTCTTCTATAATTAATATTCTGTATGCCATATAATAGGTAGTATAAATTAATTTAATAAACTAAGCAAGGGTATATGTATACTTGCATAAATATGATTTGTTATATATAGTAAACAAAAAAATTATGAAAAATATAATTACATTTAAAAAAGAGTACACAAAATTTGCAGTACTGACCATACTATCAGTAATTACTGGAATAGTTGAGTATATTGGTTTTGAAAAAACCAATAGTAATACATTAGGTATTGCAATGATGCATATGTTATTTCACGGAGCATTTTTTGGGACACTCTTTATTTTTTCTTATCTTTTACATCATAAAAATTTAAATCAAGAAGAAAAAATAGAAAAAATAGTTAGTTACGGAACGATCATTCTTGTAATTGGACTTGGAATATTTAGAGTTTATGAATTACTTGACCATGCATTTGAACAAATGATATTCGGGAATATGGCAACGTTGAGATGGTATTTACTACTTATTAATGCATTAATTTTTTTACAGTGGTATATACTACACATAAAAACAGAAAATGATTCTTGCGATGCGCTATGTCACGGTTCCGAAGGACATTTACTTATGGATTGTATTGGGTTTATAACTTTGTTTTGGGTAACCTTTACAGGGAGTTTCATTACTTCAATTATGGATACAACCCTTTTTATATTTTCAGGAGGAGTTTTAATCCTGACCGTAATTAGAATTATTAAAAATGTAAATAAAAAATATTCAAAAAGAGTTCATTAAGAGAACTCTTTTTTTATTTTTCATTTTATGGTAAGTTATTTTCTATCTGGAGACGTGTCAGAGTGGTCTAACGTACCTCTTTGCTAAAGAGGCAGGGTGTTACAGCCCTCGGAGGTTCGAATCCTCTCGTCTCCGCAAGATATCAGGAGGATTGGATGAGTGGTTTAAATCAACAGTTTACTAAACTGTCGACGGGTAAAACTGTCCGTGGGTTCGAATCCCACATCCTCCGCCAACACAATTTAGTATCGGAGTCAACTCACTTGCTTGAGCAAGTGGTGCGACTCAGATATGTAAGTTATACAAAAATACATGATACTATCATGTATTTTTGTATTCAAAATGGTAATATGCTAATATTAAGTTATGTCAAAAAAAATTAAGAAAGAACAAAAAGGTCCCACGAGTCAGCACTTTGTTCCAAGGTGCTATCTTTCTGAATTTACTGATCCTAATACTCCCACTGGTTATGAACCTTATGTGTGGGTTTTTAGTAAAAATGGAAAAGAGAAGAAGAAAAGATCACCTGCTAACATTTTTACAGAAAATCATCTATACACTATTAATTTCAATGGAGTAAAAGATTTTTCTATTGAAACAAATCTTTCAAGGATAGAGGGTAAGTTTGTAGAGGTGATGAAAACCGTAAAAGCCAAAAAGCCTTTATCTGATCATGAGCATGCATATCTATGTATCTTTGTTGCTGCGCAACTTCAAAGAACTCTCCGATTTAAAAGAAACCAGGAAGGATTCATTCAGCAACTCATTGATCACGGTACACAAATAGCATTGGCATATGGGGTTACAGCTTCAAAACAAGTTCAAGAATGGATAGAATACAAAAAGGATATCCATAAACTGCAACTAATGGACAGCCTGCCGTTTTTGGCAAATATCATTAAGCAAATGAATATCGCTTTTCTTTGTTCTCCAGACATAAAGAAATATCCTTTTATAACATCTGATGAACCATGTGTTCTATTCAACCCAGATCTTCAATGGCAACGGTTCTATGGTCCTGGTTTTGGTCAAAAAAATATTCAGCTTACTTTGCCGTTATCTCCAGAAATAACTGTAATGTTTTCTTGGGCTAATTATCACGGATACGGTCTTCTAACTGGGACCCAGGTTGAGGATTTAAATCGTATGACTCGAGGGCACTGTGATAAAGAATTTGTTTCATCAACGCCTAATAAAAAATGGGTCTGGTTTTACAAAGTTCCGCTTGATCCGATATTTATCTTTAAGGTTTTGCAATACAAGATAAAAATATTTATCCATGACTACAAGTCAAAAAGACTCTGGAAAAAACATGAAAGAAAATATGGAAAAAATTAAAGAAGAAATACTTAATATTATTGCCTCTGATCCCGATTTGAATATCGTCCTTCAAAAGTTAGGAGATCTTTTGAGTACTCTGAAGCCTATTCAAGATGCTGATAAAATTCATTTGGTGTGCAACGCTTCAATAGTGTGTGCAGAAAAACTAGGCAGAACCGAAATGTTGGCACAGTTTTATATAATGAAAGCAAAGGCAGAAATTTCCAAGACACCTGAACTAATTCATGAGATGAAAAATCTTACTCTTGCACTTGGGTGGTTCAGTCATGCTTTGAAGAATGAGAAGAATAGGTACGAGGAACTAGATAAAAAAGTAAACGAATCATGGGGTGTCATACAGTCATACCTAAATACCGGCTTTGAATATCTAAAAAAGAAAGCCTATGTTGGTCCTGCTGGCTATTGCTACCAAATAGCGGGAGAAGTTTATGGTGATTTTTACTTACAGTTTACGCTATACAAAATGGGTTCTGGTAGACCTTGGAGGTCAAAGATTGCTATGCTGAAAATAATTCGTTTTTTAAACATGGATCTTTTCTTCTTGATAGATAAAGAATCTCGAAAGAGGTCTGTTGCCATCAGCAAAGACTCTATAAGATACATAAAGGAAGCGATTAGATGTTTTAAAGAGGAACAAGCTTGGGGAAATCTTGCTGATGCATACTTAGCATTATCAACAGAGTATAAATCATTCAATAGTCCCATAAGAAGTAGATATGCTTTATATAAAGCGGAAAAGTTAACCACAAAGTATCATTTAGAGATAATGGTTGAGCGATTGAGAATACATAGATCTAAAAATATTGGTCTCTTTGATAATTAACTAAGGTAAGTTCCTTATCCTTATACACAATCCTACTCCTTAAATTCGCGAGCAATTCGCGTTTTTCTGTAACTGTACCTTCTTTGAGAATATACTTTGCATAGTTTCGGATATCGGTCACGATATCCTTGTCTGACTTTACCGTTGTTCCTAATACGGATCTTTGGAATATATTAAATCGAGCAATTTCATCCTCTAGCTTCTGTCTCATACCAAGTTCGTTTATATTTACTTCATCAAGTATTTTAAGTATTTCAGTAATAAGTTCCTCCTCACGAATGTACTTGTTTTTACAGTTTCTATCTCGTGCTCGACTGCATGAGTAGTAGATATATTTTGTATGGGTACCATCTTTGAGCTGTTTCCACTTTTCTTCTGCTGATATTCCACTTTCACAGTATCCACAGGTGAATAATTTCGTAAATGCGAATTCTTTGTTTTCTCTTTGTATATTATCTCGTTTTAATTGTGCTTGAGCTTGGTCGAACAATTCTTTAGTAATCAATGGATCATGTTTTCCTTGATACCAATTACCGCTATCTTTTGGATATTCAAACATCCCGTAATAGAACGGACTTTCTAATATTCTATATACGCCTGCCAGAGTAAGTGGCTTATTTCCTCTGGTATAAAAGTTAGCTTCAAATTTGAGCCAGTTGTAGATTTTTCTACCACTGAGTTTTTCGTAGGCTACCTTTTCAAATATCTTTTTTACAATAGGTGCACGTAATGTATCAGTAATTAACTGGCATTTTTTATCAAGGTCTCTTTGGTTGAGATATCCCAGAGGTGCCACACCTGGCCAGAGTCCCATCTCAACGCGTGTTCGGAGACCTCGTTTTACATTAATACCTCGGTTGTCATTTTCAAGCTTAGCCTGTGAACCAAGGATCATCAGGAGAAATTTCTCATTTGGATTATTACCGAACTTTTGACCAAAGGTTCGTATTTCTACTAGTTTTCCTGCATCCATGAGATCTACTATTCTCCCCAGATCTCCTGCGTTTCGAGAAATACGATCTGGTGCCCATGTTAGTATTCCATTGAATTTACCCTCAGAGATTTCTTGAACGATTTCATTAAATACGGGTCGTTGTCCAGTTTCTTTTGCGCTGTGGCTTTCTCGTTTCATGGTTACAATTTCAAGTCCTTCTCGATCTGCCAGTTGAAGCATTTCTTTGATTTGACTGTCTATACTGAGTACTTGTCGTTCCTCTGATTCAGTCGATTTTCGGGCGTATAGACAGTACTTTACCTTTGTCTCGGTTATTATCCCTCTGGCGGTCATAGCACCAGGCATGTGGTCGGTTGTATTCATATACACACATTGATGACGCAAGTCGCTGACGAAGTCCAGACATCTCAGATGGTATCTGTTGGTAAGATGTTGGTAACTAAAACAATGAAAAACCACCCGTACTTTATTTTTTAAGGTTTTTATGTTATATTGCATTTGCCCACAAGTTGATAATGATAAGCAAGTAATTTTGCTGTACCAATCCTGTCCAGAATGGACACCTTGATCGGAAACAGGATTGGTGACTTTTTGTTATCAACTTGTGGGCACCTTTCGAGGTGTCCATTTTGTTTATAAAAATAATATCAATTTGATACATAAATGCCCACTATGTCATCACAAAAAAACTATTCCGAACAGGATCTTCTTGTTCGTATTTCTGAACTTGAAACAGAATTAAAAAAAATAAAGAAGCAGAAAAAATTTGGACTCGTCTGGGAAGATAAACCAGAAGATGTTGTTTTACAGTGCGAAAAACAGTTCCCAGTTTTAAAAGAAATTAAAGATAGAAAAATCGTAACAGATAATACCTCACGAACAAACTTATTAATCGAAGGAGATAATTATCACGCTCTTTCTGTTTTGAATTATACCCATAAAGGTAAGATTGATGTGATATACATTGATCCACCGTATAATACTGGTAATAAGAGTTGGAGATATAACAATGATTATGTTGAAAAAGATGATTCTTATAAACATAGTAAGTGGATATCTTTTATAGAAAAAAGGGTTCGTAGTAGTAAGGATTTATTATCTGATGGCGGAATACTTTTGTTCACAATAGATGATTATGAAATTCACACTTCAAGATTTATTTTAGACAGCGTTTTTGGAGAACATAATAGACTAGGAACAATAACAGTTGTTCATAACCCAGGCGGTAGAAGTGATGATCGTTTTATTGCAACCTCACATGAATACATGCTTGTCTATACAAATAATTCGGAAAAAGCAAAAATAAATTTACTTCCTTTTAGCGAAGAACAAAAAGATGAGTTTAAACATGAAGACGATATATCTAAATATAAACTACAATCCTTTATAAGAACTGGCTCTAATTCAAAAAGAACAGATAGACCAAATCTTTTCTATCCTTTATTCATAGATATAAATACACTTGAAGTTTTAACAGAAAAAAGAGACAATTCTATTGAAATATATCCCACCGACTCTTCTGGAATAGAGAGGGTTTGGCGTTGGGGAAAAGAGACTGTAGAGGAAAAAAGATTTACCGAATTAAGTGCTAAAAAGAGCAAAAATAAATATATTATTTATTGCAAAAAAAGATTACTTAATACTTTTGGTGAAGGTAAGAAACCAAAAACATTTTGGGATGAGCCTAAGTATAATGCTTCTTCCTGGGGAACCATACTCCTTCAAAATATACTCGGAGATAGTGGTTTATTTAACTATCCTAAATCTTTATACGCCGTAATTGATTCTCTTTTAATTTCCTCAAAAAAGAATTCTACTATTTTAGACTTCTTTGCAGGCTCCGGCACAACTGGACATGCCGTAATGGAACTAAATAAACAAGACGGTGGTAATCGCCAATATATTCTCTGTACCAATAATGAAAATAATATCTGTGAAGAAGTAACTTATGAGAGACTAAAAAGAGTTATGAAAGGATACAAGAATAAGAAAGGAGAAAAGGTGGAGGGTCTTGGTGGTAACTTGGAATATTTAAAATGTGAATACATAGACAAGACTCGTCATAGTGACAATATGAAAATGAGACTCATGAAAGCATGTACTGAAATGCTCTGTCTCAAAGAGAACTCTTTTAATCTAGAAAAAGAAGCCAAAGATGGAGATACTCTGATGTACCGTATTTATAGCGGGATTAAAATAGATGATACAGGTAACAGTCAAAAACATCATGTAGGTATTTATTACGATCTAGACGATAGTTATCTCGAGGATATGAGAAATGACCTAAAAGGTTACCAAGATACATACAAAACAGCGTATATCTTTTCTCTCCGAAACGTCTCTGATTTTATAGATGATTACCGTAAATGGAAAGGAGTAAATATTGAAGAAGTACCACAAAAGATACTTGAAATATATGAAACTATTTACAAGCGAAATAGTCATACGAAATAACTAATGATACATACTTATGAAAATAACTCTTAAAAATTATCAACAAAAAGCAGTAGATTCTCTTACGGAGAAGGCTTTTGTGTTTTTAAAAAGTGAAACAAGTGATAAGAAAAACGCGGTATTACAGGCACCAACAGGATCAGGAAAAACCATCATGATGGCAAGTTTTATCGAGTCATTAATTAACAAAAACAAAGAAGAATTAAAACCTAACGATATGACATTTATCTGGCTATCTATCGGTAAAGGAGATCTGCATAATCAAAGTAGAAGAAGTCTAGAAAAAGTATTTGAAGGATATCCTACAGTACAGAGTATTGATAATGTTTTTGGTACTTCTCAGTATGAGCTTTTGAAAGACTCTGTAATGGTAGTAAACTGGGAAAAAATACGAACCAAGGATAGTAAAACACAAGACTGGAAAAACATCATTATGAAAGACGGTGATCACACTAACTTTAGAGAGATACTACAAAACACGATAAATCTCAACAGAAAAATAGTTCTTATTATCGATGAGTCTCATAGTCACACAAATGCAGAAAGAGGAAAAGAGATTATCGATCTTATTGATCCTACACTAACCGTTGAGGTTTCTGCTACGCCAGTATTAAAACTATCCGCAGAAGACGTCATCGACGGTAAGGGTTGGATTGAAAAGATTAACCCACAAGATGTTATTGATGAACAGATGATCAAGGATCAAATTTTGGTAAATTTTGATTTTGACTTTAAGGAATCAGACGACAGTGATGAGGCAATACTTCGTACTGCTATCAATAAGCGAGACGAACTTGCTCGTATATACAAGGAGAACGATATTGATATTAATCCACTTCTTTTAATACAACTCCCGAATAGTGAAAGTGGAGAAGTGGTTAAAAAATTGATACTTGAACAGTTAAAAAATACTCAAGGAATCAGTTTGGGTGATGATAGACTGTCTGTATGGCTGGATGATGAAAATAAGATAGATAGAAATTTAGAAAGAATTTCAGAAAATAATGCACCTCAAGAATATTTGCTTTTTAAACAAGCTATTGATACAGGATGGGATTGTCCTCGTGCTCAGATACTTCTCAAGTTTAGAGAAAGTGAGAGTGAGATATTTAATATACAAGTACTAGGAAGAATTCTTCGTATGCCAGAGCAAAAACACTATGATGTTGAAGTGTTAAATAAGGCGTATGTATATACCAATACAAGTAGTGCAAGTTTTGATATTGAAAGCTATAGTCCAAAAATACTGGGCGATCAACCTTCGAAGAGAATATCGTTTTACAAACCGATTAATCTAACTTCTTTTTATAAAGAGCGTGCAGACTATCAAGATATTAAGTCTGATTTTAAGAAAATACTTATTGAAACTATTTCTGAAAAACTTGAATTAAAACAGGGTGATCATAAAAATAATATTGCCAAATTAAAAAAAGTAAAACCAACTACAGCATCTGATAATGGCTGGCAATTTGAAACAGATAATATCTTACATGTGGTTATAAAAGATCTCGTGTTAGATATTACAGAAGTGGATAACTATAAAAATATTTTTGAGGATGACGACGGCGATATTCAGTCTTTAAAAATAAATGAACGACAGGTTGAGTTTGTTTCAAAATCACTTTTTAAAAGCATGATGGCTCCATTTACTAACATTGCACGTTCAATCCCTGCAATGTCTACTGCATGGTTTCTAACTTGTCGTGAATTTTTTGGAGAAGAAGTTATTAATAACGGAGTATTAAGTTCTCAATCGTTTTTACTGCTCAATAAAGAAAAAATAAGACCAATATTTTTAGATGCGGTACAAAAGTACTCCCTTGTCCGTCAAAAGAAAGCAAAAGAAGATACCGAACACATCATTAGTAATTTTGAAATTGTTCAAAAAGATTATTTTAATAAAGAAGTGGACGAAGAGATAGAAAATTATACAAAATGTATTCTACAGCCTTGTTATCTTTCTAAATCTAGATCAAAACCAGAACGAGAGTTTGAAAAATATTTAGAATCAAGGGTAGATATAAATTGGTGGTATAAAAACGGCGAGATGAGAAGAGATTATTTCGGTATTAAGTATGAATATCAAGGCGAAGTACATACTTTTTACCCTGACTATCTTGTAGAATTTACAGATGGAAGAATCGGTGTCTTTGAAACAAAAGATGAGAATGACCGAGATAGGGATACATACACTAAAGCCAAGAATGAAGCACTCCAGGAATATATAGAGAAAGAAAATAATAGCAGAAAAACACAAAAATTGTTCGGTGGCATTGTCGTGTTTATGAATGGAGAGTGGACTATTATTACAGATATAGAAAAAGTGATGTCGCTTCAGAAGTTTTTATAAAACATAAGTGACTAAAAAATCTAGTCGAATTTCTTAGTCAAAGTTACCCATATTAAAGAAATAGCTATTCTTTAATTTCTCAGAAAACCTAAAAGTATCTGCGTGGGAAAGAACTCCCAGATAAGACATTAAAGTTGCATGAACTTTGTCTTCTGAAATTTCTTCTTTCTTGTAAAGCAGCATCTTTTCATTTATTTTCCTCAAAGCACGTTTCTGTGTACGTTTACGCACTAAAGTAAAGTGTGGAAATAATACATACCCAAGATAATCAATACCACGACCAAATTTAGTGATCGTGACTTTCTTTGGGTGTATCTGTATCTTCAGTTTTTCTTTTAGAAATGACCGTATTCGCGGTAATAATTGAACAAGATATTCTTTACTCTCGCTTACTATCACAAAGTCATCAGTATACCGTGCATAATATTTCACCTTAAGTTCATGCTTCATGAACTGATCAAACATGTCCATATAAACATTCGCAAAAAGTTGAGAAGTAAGATTGCCAATTGGTACACCACATCTATCAAAAAGTGTTGACCTGTAACTAGTAAAACTTCCTACTACTTCAGTTAAAAGATTCATTAGTTCTTGATCTTTAATCCGTGAACTAAGTACCAAAAGTAATATCTCGTGATTGATAGAATCAAAAAACTTCTCTATATCGCACTTTAAAATATACACATTTCTTGTGTTATTTTTACTTGCCTTATAGAGCATTCCGCGTAGAGCTTCTACTCCTTTATGAGTACCTTTACCAATACGACACGAAAAGGAATTGTGAATAAATGTCTTTTCGTACAGTGGATACAAGATACCCATAATTGCGTGATGAAGCACTCTATCTCTGACTTGTGCTTTATGTATATGGCGACGTTTTGGATCTGAAATATAAAAGTCTGTATACCCGCTGTGTTTATAAGTATGTGATTTAAGCTCTCGGTGAAGTGAGAATATTTCTCGTTCAAGATTTTTCTCGAAGATAAGCACATCTTCTTTCTTTTTCTTGTCACGGCGAAATTCCTCCCATGCAAAAAATAGGTTTTCTGGAGTAATAAGTTTATTAAATAAATTCGTATAAATTCTCATATGAATGATAATGATGTTCCAATACTCCGTAAGATTCATGAGTTGTATAAAACTTTTCATGAATACAGAAATTTGGTACCCAAACAAGACAGATTCTCTGTGTACGAACGGACAGAAAATATCATCATTGATATCCTTGAGCTTGTACTTGAAGCAAGTTATGTCTCAAAAGACAGAAAGATAATTCTCTTAGAAAAGACGAGTGTGAAGTTGAATATAATAAGATTCTTCATCCGTCTTATGAAAGAAAGTAAAAGTCTTGATCTAAAGAAGTACACACTTCTCCAAGGAATCATTGATGAAATTGGTCGTATGCTCGGTGGATGGATTAAGTCACAGAAGTAAACAGTAAAGCAAAAGGTATCCATTACGGATACCTTTTGTGCTTAATTGATACTTCGGAACGAAGCCCGACACGGAGCCATAGTTATCGTTGGCATTCGACACATCGTTGGTGTTGAACTTGAGCTTGTCGTCATTGAAGTTGAAGATCGGAGACTTCGAGAAGTCACCATTCGCATTCGGAGCTTTTACTATTTTCCATCTACGCCACAAACCACGAAGTATGATATTGCACATAAATCACGATTCTGTATTTAATCCAACAATACAATTACTTGTTTGTCTTAGAAAATAGTAAGCAGTATCTCTAGAGCAACAACACTGTCACAAAAACCTTAGTCGTTGTGATCCTGATTGTGATTTCTCATAGGAGAAAGAGTTCGGTGATAGTAATCCGTGAACTACTATACACTAACCTAGACTCAGATATCATTATATCAAAAATATAAAAATTGCCTACGGCAATAAAAAAGAGGGTTTGCTTTCGCAAACCCTCTCAAGGATTCAAGGATCAAGAAGTCAAAAGACTCAAGACCTCAAAGTTCAAACGTCAATTCTGCGGAACGAAGCCCGACACGGAGCCATAGCAACCGTAGGCAACCGACACATCGTTGGTGTAGAACCTGAGCCTGCCGCCATAGAAGCCGAAGATCGGAGACTTCGAGAAGACACCATCCGCATCCGGAGCAAACTCGTCACCGGCACAATCGGTATCCAATTCTTCCCAGCGAACGTAGCGTTCGGGGTGAACCAGAGCCATACAGCCGATAGCGAATGCACCTAAGCCGAATTCGTTGCCTGCGAAGGTTTCCCTTGCTCTGCGAACGGATTTGCCACGGTGACGCATACCGTACTGTACTGCGATGATCAGAATGTCGCCTGTTTGTTCGGCTTCCAGGTGTTCCAGGAAGTCAACGGTGCGGGCATGCTGACGTAATTTGCTTGGTACGATTTCACTGTTGCGGTAGTTGTAAAAGCTACGGCTTTCGGCTAACTTCGTGTGCACCAACTTCACTGCTTCGCAATACTGCTCGGCTTTGTCGGTGATTGCAGGAAACTGCTTTCTTGCAACGGCAGACACTTTCGGGATAGCGAACCATCCTTCAGAGCCTTCAGGGAGCGTAGGCAGGTTTTTGGCAAATTCCAATGCCTGTGTCGGATCAAGTCCGAACATGGTGGCAATGGTTTTTACCTGTTCTGCAATCGGTTTCGGACCTTTGTACTCTTTGGGGTAGGTGTAGTTTGAGGACACCACCTCATTAGCGTACTGGTTTGTAGCCGAATACTTTTGAATCAGTTGCAGAAGTTCTGTTGTGAACTCACCGCCTCTGTTTTCATTTAAGCGTTGTGCTTGCTCTTCTGTGAGCTGTGCTTTGTTGTAAGCACCACGGAATAAATCCGTAGCCTGACGACCCTTGGGGTCATCCGACGTGATCAACTTTTTAGTCGTCATCATCTTTTCCTTGATTTAAAAATTAAAGAACTGGGTCCCGACACCCAGCCTCGAAAGTTAGATAGAGGTCGGGTATCAAATATCAGTATCATCGTATCATACTTATAATATTATGTCAATAGTATTTTTTGTATAAAAATATTTCCTGTGGAAAACTATTTTAGTTCATCTATATTATAGATGAACTTTTCTCTAAAATATGTCATATTTACTAATATGATTCTATCCAAAACCAACTTTATAACTTTTCTCGAATGTGCAAAAAATGCATGGTTAAAAATTCACAAGCCTGAAATTTATAACAAGTACCCATTATCTTCGTTTGAGCAAAACATTATTGATACTGGAAATGAGATTGACCTCCTTGCGAGACAACTTTTTCCTGGCGGGATCACTGTTGAAAACAGAGGCGATACAGAGATAACTAAGAAGTTAGTTTCTGAAAAAACACCTGTTATCTACCAACCAGTTTTTTCTACCAGTAAATATACTACTGCTTGTGATATTTTCGTTTTTAACAAAGAAACTGGTTTATATGATCTGTATGAGGTTAAATCTTCAACTGTGGCAGAGGAAGGTGGTGGTAGAAAGACAGATGATTATATTATTGATATTTCTTTCCAAAAGAATGTTTTAGATGATCTAGGTGTTACTATCGGTAGTTTTAACTTGATCCGTATAAACAAAGAGTATGTGAGACATGGAGGTATAGATATTTCAAAGCTATTCATTATTGAAAATCTTACCGACAAAGTATCGGAAATATGTCCAGAAATAAAACAAAAAATGGATGGAGCGTATGAGTATCTTGCAAAAGACACAGAGCCGACAGGTCGCTGTGATTGTATTACAAAAGGAAAGAACTCACACTGTACGACTTCTAAGTACTCAATGCATGATCTTCCTGAATATCCTGTGCATGCAATATCTCGAATTAATAAGAATAAACTTATCGAGCTTATAGATAATAATATATTTAGTATTCATGATGTTCCAAGTGATTTTGCATTATCAGATAATCAACGAAGACAAGTTGATACTGCTCAAACGGGAGAGGAGTATATTGATAAACCTGGAATTAGAGACTTTCTTTCTCGTGTACACTATCCAATTGCATTTCTTGATTATGAGACCTACCCATCAGCACTTCCTCGGTTTAATGGTTATCGTCCATATCAACAAATACCGTTTCAATATTCTCTCCATATAATTGAAAATCCCAACGGAGAATTACTGCATTATGACTTTATTCATACAGGAGATCAGAATCCTGATGAGTTCTTTGCTTCTTCATTACAAAAACACCTCCCTGAAAAAGGAAGTGTGATTGTATGGAATGAGCGTTTTGAGAAAGGAATTAACTCTCAAGTCGCAGATCGAATTCCAGATTACAAGACATTCATGGAGTCTGTGAACGATCGCGTTGTAGACCTCATGATTCCTTTTTATGGTAAAACAACTATGTATGATCATCCTAAATTTAAAGGAAGTGCGTCGATTAAGTATGTTTTACCTGCGCTTGTGCCACACTTGTCCTATAAAGATATGCATATCCAAGAAGGCGGCACCGCATCGGATACATGGAATAGAATAGTGTCTAAAGAGTATTCTGAAGATGAAAAGAATATGAAAGTTCAAGCATTGCAAGATTATTGTCACTTAGATACTCTCGCTATGGTTGAGATCTGGCGAGTTCTCGACGCCCTCTAGATCTATAAATGGATTAAAGAAAAACATATCAAGATTTATCTTGGTATTTTTCTTTTCAAGATTTAAAATGATTTGAGATGTAAGTAAGTTTAGGAGTGTAACTTTTTGTTTTATCTCATAGTAGTAATTATTACTAATAAATGTTGTATCAATATCAAATATTTCAGAATATTGCCCTGTTTTTTTACTTATTGTAAAAAACCTTTGCAACATATCCTGTATATTTTTATTCTCTATCAGTCTCTCAATATAAAGTAATCTAAATATATCGAGGTAATCCTCTTTGCTTAAACTTTCTCTACAGGTATCAATGTTAGTTATAAATACATCATCTAAGCATATCTTTTCTTGCTCTGGTAATTGATTAATGAATAGCTGAATACTTTTATCAGGTGCATATAATAAAACAGTTACGATCGTCGTTATCTCAGACAGTATTAAAAGTATAGAATTTTGAACTTGTTCTAAGAGTAAAACATCTTCATA
>JBGATS010000008.1:0-39566 GCA_044229075.1 Minisyncoccia bacterium | reverse complement strand
ACCAAGAGAGACATTCGCGAAGTTAGAAATAAGGAGCGGATTTTTGGAACAAAAATCCGCGCTATGTGTCCCGCTTCCGCCCTTTGCGGAAGCGACAAAATCCCAAAGTTCCCCCCAGTGTATGGAAACAATTCAAACCAAAACTAAATGCGTTCTCTACGCTCGCAAGAGTACCGAAGATGACGACAAACAAGTCATGAGTATTGAAGCTCAACTTTTTGAATTGAGAGAATATGCGCGTAGAGAACACATTGAAATTCTGAAAGAATTTACGGAAGCGAAAAGTGCAAAGAAGCCTGGGCGAGAAGCATTTGCAAAAATGTTGGCGTTCGTAGAAACATCAAGAGAACCGATTGGCATACTTGCATGGCATCCAGATCGTCTCGCCCGTAATTCTGTTGATGGTGGCAAAATAATATACCTTGTAGATATCAACAGAATTACTTCCTTACGCTTTCCGCAGTTTTGGTTTGAATCAACTCCGCAAGGGAAATTCATGTTGCAAGTGGCGTTTGGACAAAGTAAATATTTTTCTGACAATCTTGTCGAAAATGTGAAGCGTGGAATCCGCCAAAAATTAAGAAAAGGTGAATGGCTCACTAAAGCTCCCTTTGGCTATTTTAATAATTATAAAACGAGAAATATTGAACCTCATCCTGTGCATAGCAAAGTTATCGTTCGTGCCTATAAAGAATACGCCAAAGGGACGCATACTTTGGAATCACTTTCTCAATTTTTGGCGGATCATGGAGTATGTCAGAAAAATGGAACGCCACTTGGCAAAGCTTCCGTAAACAGAATTTTGATGAACAGAGCATATTTAGGATTTGTGAAGCATAAAGATGAATGGTATGACGGAAGCTTTGCACCAATTCTTTCCCCGACACTGTTTGAAGCAGTGCAGAAAGTTCATAGAACGAAGCAGAAACCGAGAAAATCAAAAATTGCTCATCCGTTTCATTTTCTCGGTTTTGCTCGTTGTGGCGAGTGCGGAGGTATGGTGACTGCTCAATATGCCACTAATAGGTTCGGCACAAAATACGCATATTATCGTTGCACAAAAAAGTTTGGTGTATGCAGTCAACCATACCTCCAAGAAAATGCTCTCGCCACTCAATTACAAGCACTGATTCAAACAGTGTCGCTTCCTCGTGAAGAAATATTAAAAATGGAAAAGAAAATTGATGAATGGGAAAATGAAAATATTTCTTCACGAGGAAGTGTTGTCCAAAATCTCAAAGACAAGATTCGAGAAAATCAAGAGAAGCTTGAAAAACTTGTTTCCATATATTTAGACGAAGATATTGAACGAGAAATATATTTACAACGAAAAGATTTACTCATGCGTGAAAAAGCTTCTCTTCTCGAATCCGAAAGAGATTTTGGACAACAGAGAAAGAATTGGATCGAACCCTTGCGGAGTTTCGTTTTGTCCTTGAAAGAATGCGCCGATTTGGAAAAAACCGAAAATTATTTGGAATGGAAGCGGTTTTTCCAAAAAATCGGCTCTAACCCTGAAATCAAGGACAAAACGGTTTCCATACACTGGGGGGAACTTTGGGATTTTGTCGCTTCCGCAAAGGGCGGAAGCGGGACACATAGCGCGGATTTTTGTTCCAAAAATCCGCTCCTTATTTCTAACTTCGCGAATGTCTCTCTTGGTGACCTCACGGAGAATCGAACTCCGATTACAAGAATGAGAATCTTGTGTCCTAACCGTTAGACGATGAGGCCAATATCGGCAAGTATACCTAAAATAATACTTTTTTCAAGGTTGTACACCGAGGAGAAGAGGTCTTTTTTAAAAGAAGTATTTATGATAGTATCATACTATGGCAACACTTTCTGAATTACGTGCAGTACGCATGGAAAAACTCGAAAAACTACGAGAATTTGGCATGGATGCATTTCCAGCTTCTATTCCGCGCACTCACGCACTCTCAGAGGTTCTAAATTCTTTTGAAGATCTTTCAGCTACTAATGAATCAATTTCAATTGTTGGGCGAATTCTTTCACTGCGTGGTCAGGGTGCAATCATGTTTGTAACATTATTTGATGGAACAGATCGTTTTCAAGCAGTCTTTAAAAAAGATGAAATCGATGAGAAACTTTTTAATCTGTTTAGCGAAGTGGTAGATCTTGGTGATTTTATTTCTGTAACTGGAACATTGTTCACCACACAAAAAGGTGCACAGAGTTTGTTGGTACAATCATGGATCATGGCAACAAAATCGCTTCTCCCAATTCCGTCAGAATTTTACGGATTGGAAGGTGAGGATAAAATGCGTAAACGATATCTGGATGCAGTTGTAGATCAAGATGTTTTTAAACGATTCCAGACACGTGCAAATATTATTAAATATATTCGTACATTTTTTGATGATAAAAATTTCCTAGAAATTGAAACACCCATTTTACAATCTCAGGCAGGCGGTGCGATGGCTCGAACATTTAATACGCATCATAATGATTACGACATGGATATGGTATTGCGCATTTCACTGGAACTCGAGCATAAAATGATGATGGTCGCAGGATATAACCGAGTGTATGAAATTGGAAAAAATTTCCGTAACGAGGGATCTGACCCGACCCATATCCAGGAATTCACGATGATCGAATGGTATGCAGCGTACGAGACACTCGAAACCAATATGCAATGGACAGAGGATTTGATTCGAGGACTCGCACGTGACGTGATTGGTAAAATGACATTTATGGTAGAGGACAAATCTGGTGCGAAAGTCGAGGTTGATCTGGATGGAGTTTGGGAACGAGTTCGTTTTGATGATCTGCTCCGCAAAAATGCAGATCTGGATATGGCGACTGCATCAATGGATGACATTAAGGCCGCTGCAAAAAAATGGGGGATGAGTGATGAAGAAATTGTAAAAACCGGGCGAGGAAATTTATTAGATTATATTTATAAGAAATCCTCACGAAATAAAATTGTTCAACCGACATTTGTAACAAATTATCCGAGCGAGCTGAAACCGTTGGCACAACAAAATACTGACGGAACAGCGGAAGTTGCACAGTTGATTATTGCAGGTGCTGAAATTACTAATCAATATGCAGAATTAGTGAATCCGATAGTTCAACGTGAATTGCTTGATAAACAATCTGCTGCAAAAGCAGGTGGTGATGATGAGGCAATGGAAACTGATGAGCGATTCATAACAGCTATGGAACATGGAATGCCGCCTATGACCGGATTTGGAATGGGAATTGATCGATTGGTTGCATTATTAACCGAACAAGATAACCTGCGCGACGTGATATTTTATCCGATTATGCGACCGAAAGAGTAAGTCCTAAAAGACTTGCTTTTTATTTTATTTATGATATAATAAATATGTTCCTTTCCTTTTAATTCCTTTCCTTTCATTATGCAAACACAAAAAATTCAAAACCCTCGTGGTTATATTAAGTTTTCAAGTAAAGTGGTCTCTCTTGAAGAATTACAATCTTTTGCTCAAGAGTTAGCAAATGACCAAAGATTTATTTCGATTTATATTCGAAAAGTTTCAAAAGATCAGTTTGGTATAGGTTTCGTGTCTAACGTCGAAACACCAACTCAAGAATTATCAGACATTTTCTTTGATGAAATTAAAGATATAGCATATCGCAAGTTCGGTACAGGATTAGTCGGTTGGGATATGGCTGATTCGTACATACTGATTAAATAATTTATTAGACTTTTGGAATAGGAACCGAAAAAATACCGCCTGTATGGTGGTATTTTTCGTTTTATAATTATTTCCTATTCTCAAGCGCACTACTCAATGTTTCAGAATCTGCATATTCCACCTCCGCGCCTGTAGAAAATCCTCGGCCAAGTTGGGAGATGGTGAAATTAAATTGTGTAGCAAACGGTGCTAATTTTTGTTGCAGTGTATGTGCAATACGATCTGCGTCAGGATTTGCAGGCAGTGCAAAAATAATTTCCTCGAGATCGGTTCCTTTCTTGATAATTAATTTCTCGAGCGCCTTGATGCGGAATTGTTCGTCCATCTCTGTATCAAGCAAGTTTCCCAAATTTCCTAGTACAAAATACTGTCCATGATAGGTTTGTGATTTCTCGAATGCTTCAATATCTTGATCTTTCTCGACAATCAATAGTATCGAACTGTCGCGGGTTTCATCACGAACAATTGGCGAAGTCGTAATACTTGGATCATTGGTTGTAAAATATTGAAAACTGATTGGGCATAATTTTACTGTTTTCCGTGTGTCTGTAATTTTATCTTGCAATTCACGGATAAAATCAGGATTGGATTGTACGACAAAATAGGCAAATCGTTTTGCCTGTCGTCGCCCAATTCCTGGGAATTTTGCAAATAATTTTTCGAGTTGTTCAAAGGGTGTCATGATGGTTTCTATCTTTTTATATACTCCTCAGTCCTTCGGACAGCTCCTCTACAAGAGGAGCCATTTACACAAACGTGATTACCTTGCTACTCTCCTAGAGGAGCCCCGCAAAGCGGTGAGGAGTATAGCGTTTCCAAATTAAAAATTATCATCTACAAATCCTGAACTTCCACCATCAGATGTAACCGGTGCAAAATCAGAAAAATCTCTTTTTTCAACCTCGATAAAGGTTGTTTTACTTCCGTCGAATACCAGTTCTACCATACCGGTTGCACCGTTACGGTGTTTTTCAATCAGAATCTCTGCAATCTGTGATTCTGATTCTTTATCACGATGGATGAACATTACCACATCGGCGTCCTGTTCAATAGATCCGGAATCACGCAGGTCTGATAACCGAGGTCGCCCACCACGTGTTTCCACAGAACGGTTCAGCTGCGACAATGCAATAACAGGAACATTTAATTCACGAGCAAGTGATTTCAATGATCGCGAAATTTCAGTTACCTGGTTCACCATAGAGTCAAAGTTTTTTGTTGTAGTAATCAATTGTAGGTAGTCAACAATTAACAACCCCAGACCATGTTCCATTTTCATACGACGTGCAGCAGAGCGCATTTTCAAAATTGAGTTTCCTGGTTGGTCATCGATAAGGATAGGAGCTTTTTGTAGACGACTCATTGCATCGGTGAGGTCGAGCCAATCTTGCTCTCGCAGGTTTCCCGTTTTCATTTTCCAGTTGTCAACATTTGCCTCGGCAGAGAGCATACGATCCATGAGTGACAGCGCGGACATTTCGAGAGAAAAGATGCCCACCGGAACATTATGGTCGAGCGCCGCCTTTCGTGCGATATCCAACGCAAAAGAAGTTTTTCCCATGGATGGTCGCGCTGCCAGAATAATCAAATCTGATTTTTGGAAGCCTGCGAGCTTGTCATCGAGTCGTTTAAACCCAGATGGAACTCCACGGAGCTCGTGTTTATTATCAGCAAGTTTCTGAATGGTTTCGTATGTTTCCGGAAGGATTTCTCGAGCAGTTACGAATTTCTTTACGCGACCAGAATTATTGGTCACTTCGAGTACTTTTTTCTCTGCTTCACCCAATATTTCCTCTATCTCTTGACCTTCCTGATATCCAAGTTCAGAAATATCATCACCAACAGAAATCAAGTTTCGTAGGCTCGATTTTTTCGCCACAATGTCTGCATAATGGGTAAGGTTTGTCGAGGCAGGCACCACGGTAACTAATTCATTCAAATAATCAACGCCACCGACAGACTCGATGACTTTCCGTTCACGGAGTTTTGTAGTAAGTGACACCAAATCAATTGGCTCATTTTTATTGGTGAGGTCGAGCATTTCCTTGTAAATCATACTGTGCTTTTCAACATAGAATGACTCGGGAAAAACAGTATCCATGATATCGTGAATACCTACCGGGCGGACCATAATAGATCCAAGGAGTGCTTTTTCTGCATCGATATCCTGTGGAGGAATACGAACAATAGTGTTACCAATTTTTTTCTTCATACTGATACCATAGCATGATCAATACACGCCGTGAAGTGTACAAAAAAGGGGAGAGTCTGTGGAAAAACTTGCATCAAATTTATAAACAATGATATAATTGCTCTAACTATGGATAATCCAGCAGAAATTACGTACATTGGAAAAACTGACTTTCGTAATGCTTTGACTCGTTTTGGGATCAAGGCAGTTGATCGTACAAAACACATGTATATCATTGGAAAGACGGGAACCGGTAAATCAACGTTTTTGGAAAACTTGCTCGTACAAGATATTGTAAATGGCAACGGTCTTGCATTTATTGATCCACACGGTGGATCTGCTGAAAAAATGTTGGAATTTATCCCTGAACATCGTATCAAGGATGTGATTTACTTGAATCCATCTGATACTGATTTTCCGATCGCGTTTAATCCACTGGAAGATACTGATCCAACTGCGCGACCATTGGTAGTGGATGGGTTGATGACCGTATTCAAGAAAATTTGGCCAGATGCGTTTTCTGGGCGAATGGAATATATTTTGAATAACACCATGCTTGCACTGTTGGAATATCCAAATCCGACACTTCTTTCTATTAACCGATTTTTAACTGACAAAGATTTCCGCAAACGTGTGGTTGCAAACGTCGCTGACCCAACCGTAAAAAATGCATGGGATGAATTAGGACGATGGGATGATAAACGATGGAGTGAGGCAACAGGTGCATTGATTAACAAGGTTGGACAGTTTACGACGAATCCATTGATTCGTAATATTGTTGGTCAGGTAAACTCGACTTTTGATTTCCGAAAGGCAATGGATGATCGAAAAATCTTGATTATTAACTTGTCCAAGGGGCGTATTGGTGAACAAAATCAACCATTGTTCGGCGCGATGTTGATTACAAAAATCTATCTCGCCGCGATGTCTCGCGCAGATCTCGATACTGCGACCCAGCTACCAAAAGTCCCACCATTTTATTTTTATGTGGACGAGTTCCAGAACTTTGCTAACGATTCGTTTGCAAACATTCTGTCCGAGGCACGAAAATATAAATTATGTCTCACGGTTGCGAACCAGTACGTGAATCAGATGGCGGAAACCATCCGTGACGCAGTGTTTGGAAACATGGGAACAACCGTTGCGTTCCGTGTAGGACCACTCGACTCACCACTGCTCGAGAAAGTATTTTCACCAATATTTACTGCAAACGATCTCGAAAATCTGCAATTCGGGCAATTTTACGTAACACTCCAAATCGATGGTATGGGATCACGACCATTTTCTGCACAGAGTTTGTGGCCAATTCCAGCAGAAAAACAACCGTTTAGAAACGTAGTAATCGAGGCATCTCGTGCAACCTATGCACGACCACGCGCTGACGTAGAAAAAGAAATCATTGAATGGTTTGGTTATAACAATAAAAAGGTAGAACCAAAAACAGAAGGTAAAGAAATGACTGCAGATCAAAAAGTCGAGAAGAAACTGTTTGATCGAGGCGCAAGTGTTGGTACGGGGGTACAAAAATCACCAGTAACTAATCCTCCTCAACCTCAGAAAACATTTCCAAAACAATCACCCAACCAAGGACAACAAAAGCCAACAAAATTACCAGAAATAACGGCTCTCAAAAATCAAAAGAATCCTCAAAACAAATCTTTTAAAAATGGATCTGAAAATCTTCCGCGACAAAAAATAGACACTACCGCTCCTACAGACGATGGTGATTTTTCTCCGAAAATGGAAGACCTACTGAATCAATTTGAACAGACAGTAATTATTAATAAAAAACAAGACGTACAAGAAATTGTATCGGATGCCGGGCAGAATAATTCTCCTAGTATTAAGATTAAGAGTAGCCAGCCTGTATCGAATGCTATTAATCTTGAAAAGAAACAACAAGTCCAAGATAACCAACAAGTATCATTACCACAAAGGAAACCGATAACAATACATAAGGATAAATCAGCAACCTCGGATACAAAAAATGCTCTGTTCGAGGCATTGCAAAAAGCACAAGTACTCAAAAAATCAGAGACGCCACTTATGCAAGAGAATATGCGTGATGATCAAGGATCACTTGCTGACGTCCTCCAAAAAGTTGTCACACCAACACCAACACAAGTAAACTCATTAGGGCAAACCTCGAAAACCATTCGTGAAGTCCCCGAAGATATTTTAAAAAAAATTCTTGAATAAATTTTTATGTATACAAAAACTACATTCTTTACCATGGTTTTCATGATATTTTGTGTGACTCATAGTGCGCACGCAGATGTTATTATTAATGAAGTTGCCTGGATGGGAACGGTGACTTCTGCGAATGACGAATGGATTGAGCTCTATAACACAGGGGCAAATGATGTGAATCTCGATGGATGGACATTGAGTGCGACGGACGATTCGCCCAGTATTGATTTGTCTGGAACAATTTCTGGAGGGGGATATTATCTCGCAGAACGGACAGACGATACAACAGTCCCAGGAATTACTGCAGGAGTTATTTATTCTGGGAGTCTGTCAAATACCGGAGAAACACTTGTGATAAAAGATAATCTGGAAGCGGTTATGGACACGGTTGCAATGTCAGGCGGGTGGACTGCAGGTGATAGTACCTCAAAACAAACCATGCAAAAATCGTCAGGTACATGGATTACTGCCCAACCAACACCTGGGGCTGTAAATAATCCCGGATCAACATCCAGTTCTGGAACAGGTTCAAGTACGGGAACCACTAATACTGCCAACACCACGAGTACTACTACAACCACAACAATTCCGCAAAAACAAAAAACAGAACAAGAATATTGGCAAGAATATGTAAAACAACTCGACCCTGATCCAAAATATTCTGCCCGGATGATTGTACCTGATCAAGCTGTTGCCCATGTTCCGTTGAAGATGTCTGCCTTAGTAAAGAAATTCGATATCATTACCGTGATCGAAGGTCGCTACGAGTGGTCAATGGGGGACGGGCAATCATATGTGTTTCGACAAAATACTCCGGTTCACTATACCTATCAACAACCTGGAGAATACGTTGTCGTTATGAAATATTATTCGAACGCGTTTAAGGAAGAGCCGGACTCTATTCACCAAAAAACGATAACGGTACTTCCACCAAATATTGAAACTATTGTCGATATTCCAACGGGAAATATCACGCTCACGAACAAGAGTGATGGAGATATTGATCTGTATCAATGGAAGATTCGCCAGTTTACGGGTAATAACTTTCAATTTTCTACAAGTCTTATTATCAAACAGGGCTCATCAATTACAGTTCCAACCACAGTACATCAGTTACCATATCTCAGTAATCGAGGAATGCAATTAATAACTCCAACAGGATATGTTATTCCAAATACATTTCTGAACAGTCCTTCATTAAATAGTAGTACACCAAGAGTTTTTTCTCAAACAAGTTTGATTTCTTCGTCTCAACCTATAAATAGTGTTCAGGAATTTAGTACAGAAGAAAACCCAGAAACGTTATATCAGCGTCCACAGTCTATTCGCGATATTCCATCGTCCCGACGGCAATCATCGAATCGAGGTATCTTGCTTGGATTTATTGCATTTAGCATAGTTGCTATTATTGGATTTTATAAAATAAACAAGCATATCATATAGATATGCTTGTTTATTTTTTATTTTTACTTACTCCAACTGAAAGCATTGCAACGAGTTCGTCATCGGTTGCGGTGGTAGGGTCCATATTATCTGGTAGATAGATACGCTTTAGTCCTGCCTTGATAAAATGTCCTGATTTTGATTTCAAAATTTGCATTTCCTTCTTGCCTTTTGGGTTGGTAAATGTTCTAACAAGTTCGGTTCCTTTTGGTAATTGTTTCGGAGTGTTGAGCAGGGTGAGGGCTTGATCCAGGGTAATTGTATAGGGATCCATACCTTTTTTAATTGATCGAAAATCTCTGTCTCGCCCAATATAGGGACCGAATCTCCCAACGTTTGCGATAACCATAACACCTGTATCAGGATCAGTACCCAGATCACGTGGAAGCTCCAGGAGCTTAGTAGCTACTTCAGGAGTAAGGTTTTCAGGCTTCATCCGCGGAGGAAGGGATGCACGTTTTGGTCCGGGAATTTTCTTGGCTTTCTCAATTGCTAATTTTTCTGCTTTTACTTGCTCCTTGTCCTCTGCGGTTTTCTTGTAACCTTTTGGCCACTTGGTGAGTTTAGGGATAGCAGGGGATTTGCCCAGCTGTACATATGGACCAAACCGTCCTGTGAGCAGGTAGATTGGTTGTCCCGATGGATGCATACCGAACGGCTTCTCCTCGCCAACCTCTGCACCATCGATGGTCAAGGCACCATCGCAATCTGGATATCGGGAACACGATAGGAATTTTCCTGTTCGTCCTAATTTTATCACCATAGATGCGCTACATTTTGGACAGATGTGATGATCTGCGGCATCACCCAGATGGGTTGCTTTTGCGAGTTTGTCTTTTTCTGCAATTTCTACAGAAAACGGACCATAAAAATCTTGTAATGTTTTTACATACTCACGTTCGCCGTTTGCAATCTCATCGAGCTCATTCTCCATTTCCGCGGTAAATGTATCACTGATATATTGTGCAAAATTTTCCTCGAGGAAACTCGACACAACGTCGCCAGTATCAGTTGGGTAGAGTGTTCGTCCTTCTTTTTTTACATACTCGCGTTCTTCCAATGTTCGCATGATCGATGCGTAGGTGGATGGTCGTCCAATTCCGCGCTCCTCGAGCTCCTTGATCAAGCCTGCCTCGGAATATCGGTTGGGTGGTTGGGTTGCTTTTTCTGTCGAGAATAATTCAACCAGGTCTATTTTTTGACCAACAGATAGTTTTGGTAGTTCGACATCCTCACCGCGTGCACCTGTGTCTACTTGTAACCACCCGAGTGATACTATTCGTGATCCGTTTGCAGTAAAGTCTGGGATACTTCCATTTTCAATATTCGCAACCAATTTTGTTTTCATCAATTTTGCATCAGTCATTTGTGATGAAACTGTTCGTTCCCAAATTAACCGATACAAGTGCCTTTGTTCATCAGTTATTCCAGCATACTCTTGATTAACATGAGTTGGTCTGATTGCTTCATGGGCTTCCTGTGCATTTTTTGATTTTGTTGTATAGGTGCGGAATTGAGTATTTTCTTTGCCATATTTTTTCTCTACAAAACCAAGTATCTGTGCCTGGGCTTGCTTGCTCAAATTGGTCGAGTCAGTACGCATGTAGGTAATAAGTCCTGCTTCGTAGAGTTTTTGAGCAGCTTGCATCGTTCGTGATGGAGAAAATCCAAGACGTGTTGATGCAGTTTGTTGTAATGTTGAGGTGGTAAACGGTGCGCGCGGTGCACGTTTTTGTTCTGATGTTTTGATATCAATTACAATCCAATCATGTTTTTTCCCAAGTTCCAAAATTCGTTGTACTTCTGAAAATTCTCGAGGTTCCTGTGAACAGGCGAGAGGGAATTGCTCCTTTCCAGCAGAAAACAATCCCTCGATTGTCCAGTATTGTTCTGGAACGAATGCGCGGATTTCTCGTTCTCGTTCCATGATGATACGGAGTGCTGGTGATTGTACGCGACCTGCAGACAATCCATAGCGAACCTTTTTCCAGATCAATCCTGATAAATCATATCCTACCAATCGATCCAGTACGCGACGAGCTTCCTGTGCTGCAACTAATTTTCTATCTACGGTGCGAGGGTGTTGTAATGCCTCGATAATCGCATCCTTGGTAATTTCATTAAAGGTGACTCGTTTGATCGGTGCGGTGATTTTTGGATCTTTCAAGAGTTCTTCCAAATGCCAGGCGATGGCCTCACCTTCACGGTCGGGATCGGGCGCGAGGAGAATTTCATCAGCACGCCGTGCAAGTGATTGTAATTCTGAAATAACTTTACCTTTACCAAGTGAGATTTCATAACGTGGAACAAACCCAGCAGGAATATCAATCGCGTCACGATTGGTTTTTGGCAAATCACGAACATGTCCGATGGATGCTCGAACGGTATACTTTCCGTCCAAGTATTTCTCGATAGTCTTTGCTTTTGATGGTGACTCAACAATCAGAAGTTTCATAATGTTTTACTACATATCATATATAGTGTGTGTTTGGCAAATTTGTAATAAAAAAGTAGTATGTAATATTATACTACTTTTATGTCTAAATTAATTTAGCATGCTTTCTTTTTGAAAAATATGAACAAATAATTCTTTTGAAAATTCTATAATATGTTGTTCTGTTAAAAAACCAGCAGCTACCATTTCATTAATGATTAATTCTTGTTTTAATACATCATTAAAAGCGTTGATAAGAACTCCTTTATTTTTCAAGTAGAGAGTTTCTAATTCTTTAAAATTTTTACAAATTTCTTTGGAATAAATTTTAACAGACAAACCTTCTAATGTTTTGTTTTTTCTCATTAATAAAAATGTTTTTTCCACTAAATCTTGATTTATCTCGTTATTATTCTTTAATAAACATTTAATTAATGAAATACCGAGTTCGTCAAGATTTTTTAATTCTTGATCAGTTAATTGATTAGAGGTTTCTGAACTTAATTTTCCGAAAAGATTAGTGTTTAAAGTTTTTGCTATTTTTATTTTTAAATAACTTTCTTTCTCGGAGATTGTTTTTTTTGCTTCATTTTCATTTTCATAAATATCTCCGATAAATAATAATCTATCAAAATCCGTTAGTTCTGTTTCAATAAATTCTTTTATTGTTTTAATGAAGACAAAAGCAGATAATCTTAGTGTGAAATTTATAATCTTTTCCATATTTAATTTTTTTGTTTTTAAAATATTATTTTTTGAATATTCTCATATATTATAGCAGAATATAGTTTATTATCAAGTTCTACGCACCTCACCACCAACCTCCTTAATCAATCCTTTCAATTCCATTTGCGACAATAGTATATTTGCCTTGTGGGTAGGAATATTCATCTCACGCAATAATTGTCCACGTGGTTTTGAACTCGACAGTAGATTGATGACCGATTCTTCCTCTGGACTACACTGTGAAAACAGATCCATGGGCGTACTCTCGGTAATTTGAAACCCCAGCGCCTCCAGGATATCCTGTGCACAAGTAATCGGTGTTGCACCAAGTTTGATTAATTCATTCGTTCCTTCGGAATTTTTACTGAAAATATTCCCTGGCACTGCCAGTACGTCGCGATTATATTCTGTTGCGAGTTTTGCGGTGACACGTGTTCCGGATTTATGCTCTGCCTCGATCACCAGTGTTGCATGTGAAAGTCCCGCCATTAATCGGTTACGTTGAACGAATGACCACAGGGTTGCGTTGAAATCGTCGTCAAATTCTGAAACGAGCGCGCCACCAGATTTTAGAATATCATGCGCCAGTTGGTATTGAGCTTTTGGGTAGAGAACCTTATCATCAAGTCCTGAACCAGGAAATGCAATCGTTAGTAATTTATTTTCCAACGCTGCCTCGTGCGATATGCGATCAATGCCGTGGGCGAGTCCTGATACAATGATGATTGGGTAACCTGTAAGTCCTGCAATCAATGTTCTACATGCGTCCTCGCCATAGGATGTGTATTTACGAGATCCGACAACGGTGAGGAATTTATATTTTGAAAAATCAGGAAACGTACCACGAATGGAAAGTTTCTTTGGTGGTTGTGGAATATGACGCAATGGTTCTGGGATAGGAAGTGGTTGAATAGGAAAGTGCATACTTGACTATAATATCATAATGTATATACTGGTCAAAAAATATTTTATGGAATAAAAATTTAAAAATATATTGGTAAGCAAAACTACTGGACACTTTTGTGTCCTTTATTTTTTATCTATAAAATGCTACAATCTATCGCATATGTTAGACATCAAATTCATCCGTGAAAATCCGGATCTTATCAAGGAAGCTGCTCGAAAAAAGCATATCGATTTTAATGTGAACGAACTTATTTCACTTGATCAGAAACGCCTTGAAAAATTATCATTAGTAGAGTCTCTTCGCGCAGAACAAAATATTGTTTCTGATAAGATTCCAAGTGCAACAGCAGATGAACGTGCAGATCTGATTGCAAAGATGACCGTTTTAAAAAATGACTTGAAAAAAAATGAAGAAGAACTGAAAGAGGTTATGATGAACTGGCAAAAATTGATGCTTGCAGTTCCAAATGTTCCTGATATTTCTGTTCCTGAAGGTGAAAGTGATGCGGATAATCTCGAAATTCGTCAGGAAGGTGAAAAACCAAATTTTGACTTTATTCCAAAATCCCATATTGAACTTGCAGAAATGCACGACTTGGCAGATTTTGAACGAGGAACAAAAGTTTCTGGATTCCGTGGGTATTTTTTGAAAAATGAAGGTGCATTGCTATCTTTTGCATTGTGGCAATTCGCAACCGAGGAATTAGTAAAAAAAGGATTCATGTCGATGATGGTACCGTCACTTGTTTCAAAGAAAACATTAATGGGAACAGGGTATTTACCAGGTGGTGAAGATGATTTATACCGAACCCAGGACGATGATTATTTGGCAGGAACCGCAGAGGTTGCCACCATGTCGTATTACAGCGATGAAATTTTAGATATCAAAGAATTGCCAAAGAAAATTGTCGCATGGAGTCCATGTTTCCGTCGTGAGGCAGGAAGTCATAGTAAAGATGTTAAAGGGTTATTGCGAGTACATGAGTTTATGAAAGTTGAGCAGGTGGTATTGTGTGAAGCAAGCCATACTCAATCTGTTGAGTTTCATGAAGAAGTACACAACAATATAGAAACTTTAGCTCAAAAACTAGGTATTCCATATCGGGTTGTTGTAAACTGTGGTGGAGATTTGGGTCAAGGTCAAGTAAAAAAATATGATTTAGAGCTTTGGATTCCTTCACAAAATACCTACCGTGAAATTGGATCTGCATCGTATTTCCACGATTTTCAGACACGTCGTTTGAATATTCGTTATAAAGACGCTGACGGAAAAATGCGCTTTGTGCATTCATTGAACTCGACCATGGCACCAACACCACGATTCCTCATTGCAATTCTTGAAAACTACCAACAAGCAGATGGAACGATTAAAATTCCAGAAGTACTTCAGAAATATATTGGAAAAGAGTATATTGGAAAATAAAAAAAACGAGCAATTATTTGTTCGTTTTTTTATTGGATGCTATACTGGAAAGAAGTTATGGACCCTCGAATCATGCGTACCCAGAATTATTCCTATGAACAACCGCGATCATCGCGATCGTTTTTTTTGCGAATAGGATTTATTTTTTTTCTGTTGATATGTATTATTGTTACCGCAGCAATTTCTCTTGTACGGAGTAGCCATTTCCAATTCAAGGAGATTCAGGTATATGGGACACAGACATTCCCTAGGGCAACTGTAGAGTCATTTACTCGGCAGTATTTTTCAGGAACTTCTTTAAAAGTAATTCCTCGATCCAGCACGATATTTTTTTCAAAAGATGATTTTACTAAAAAACTTGAAAACGAATTTCCCATTATTGATATGGCCTATGTAACCTTTCCAGAACCAACCCATATTGCAATTCATGTGAAAGAGCGAGATGCAGCGATGGTTTGGTGTTTTTCTGCCGAGGAATGCGCCTTTGTAGATAATCAAGGAGTTGTATACGGAAAAGCACCTGTTTTTTCCGAGGGTGTATATCCACAGTTTTCTTCAGAAATTCCAAAAAATTACACAGACGTGGTTGGTAAACAAATTATAGAACCGGTAGTTATGAATCGATTTGTGGCATTAACAGAAAAATTACAAAACGACGACATGTCTCTGTCAAAAACAGTATTTTTGGAAAATGGCGATATTGCGTTTTATGTTGAAAAATTATTTGGTTATTATCCATCAGATCAAGCGAAAATCCTTGGGACGATTACCCAGGATGACGAGGTGTTTATTCGGGATAGTATTACGGGCTTGAACCACGAATCATTCAAAGAACAGTTTATCAAGAGCCCAAAAGAACTCGAATATATTGATTTGCGTTTCGCGGGAAAGATTTTTTATAAGTTTATAAATCAAGAAAAAGCACTATAAAATAATTGTTTTTATAAGAAAATTAAAAGTTATCCACAGTTTTGTAACAATAATTCAAGTTTAATCTATTGACTTTATTTTTGTAAATGCTATTATTTTTTTCTAGGTAAGAATGATTGATCTTTCTTATATTTTGTACACCTATTAAAAAAATATTCTGAAATCTACAATCCTTACAAGTTTGTAGAGCTTGTTTTTTTTAAAAATTAAATAAAATTAGTTTTTATAAAATTAAGTAAAAAATTGTAAAAAATTAAAAATAAACACAGACCACTCTCGTAATATTATTGCGAGAGTTTTTTATTTGTATTTCATAGTTTAAATCTATAATATATAGATTTACAAAAACCTATATTCAAGTATTGTATTCAGTATGAATTTTTGGCAAAAATTAAAAAATAAGTACTACTGGCTATATGCTGGTAGTTTTTTATTATCCCATCTTTGGGAGTCAAAACCCTCGCCTTTAGAAAATCCTTTTAAGATATTCTCCCGTCTATGTATTTAAGTCCTACAGATACTGTATTTGTTTGTTATGTATTTTAATTAGTGATCTTAGTTGAGAAACAATACCGCCTATGTATAGTCAGTAGTAATTCATTTACATCTTTTTAAATTTTTCCCATTTCTCTGCAAATAAATTAACAATATCATCTGTAATAGTGTCATTAATTTTTCCTTCCAGATTTCTTCCAGAGATTAAATCATCGCGAACCTCTGTTGCTGAAATTTTTGGAGTCGTTCCATCAAATCGATTAAGGATCGTACATACGCGATCACGTTCAAGGAAAAACGAAATATCCTCCTCACATCCTCCAAAAAATATTTGATCATCGTATTGGTTATGTTTTCGTAAATAAATAATATCATCTAAAGCTGCCATCCATTCATCGTCATGACCATAATCAGGTAACCCAACAACAGTGATCCCGGGATATATTTTTTGAATAAAATTTCTACGTTCATTGTATGAAAAAAAATGACGCAAACTTTGTCCAGTATTTGAGCTTCCAATAATGATAATAATATTTTCAAATCCGAATTGTTCAATCATATTATTTATGACTGATTCATGGCCAACATGAATTGGATTGAATCGCCCACAATATACAGCAAGTGTTTTCATAGAACAAATAATAATAGATACAGACAAAGTGTCAAGTCTCGAAAAAAACAGCTTTTTAAGGTATCTTGTAAAGATATGAACGAATCAAAAGGAAAACTGCATCCTGTGACCCAGATCACAAACGACATGGTCCGTATTTTTACCGATATGGGATTTTCTGTTGCCATGGGACCGGAAATGGAAACAGAATGGAATAATTTTGATGCATTGAACGTTCCAGGTGATCACCCTGCGCGCGACATGCAGGATACGTTTTGGCTAAAACCATTGCAAAGCAATGGTTCGCCTGACCAAGCAAAGCTTGGTGTAGGGACGATGGATACATTATTAATTGATAAACAAGGTCACAGCCTGCGACCAGTGATGCGAACCCATACATCACCAGTACAGATTCGCTATATGCAGGAATTTATCAAATCTGGAAAATCTCTTGAGACTGATACCATTGCAATCATTGCACCAGGAAAAGTATTCCGAAACGAGGCGACCGACGCAACACATGAGGCACAGTTTCACCAGATCGAAGGATTGGTTGTTGGTAAAAATATTACGATGGGTGATCTGAAGGGAACACTCCTGGAATTTTTCAAGCAATTCATCGGACCAGATGCAGAGATTCGTCTGCGGCCAAGTTTCTTTCCATTCGTAGAACCGGGATTGGAGGTAGACGTGAAGGTTGGCGACAAATTTATTGAAATGCTTGGTGCAGGGTTGGTTCATCCGAATGTTTTGGAGAATTGTGGAATTGATTCTACACAATATTCAGGATTTGCATTTGGAATGGGAATTGACCGATTAGTAATTCTAAAAACCGGAATTCCTGATGTTCGATTTTTGTACCAAGGAGATTTAAGGATTAATCAGTTTTAATATGGGAACACTTTTAGTTACCGCCGGGCACCCGGGATCAGGAAAAACATATTTTTCTGAACATTTTTCAAAAAAATATAATTTTGTACATTTGAGTAGTGATTTTTTTAGAACTCACATGTTTCCAAATACACAACACACTTTAGAAGAAAATGAGCAGATATTCTCTTTAATTGATAGTTTAATATTTCATATATTATCAAATAATATTTCTGTTATACTTGATACTAATTGTACAAAAGTAAAATTTAGAGAAAAATATAAAAATATGGCAGAACAAACTAATTCACACTACTTTACTTTATTTTTTCAAACACCTGTTGAACTTTCAGAAAAAAGAGTTAAAGAAAGAGTTACCGACGACCCAATAAAAAGTAAATTTTATAAGGAAATACCTATTAAAAATCTTCATTTTTTGAAAAATGCAACCGAAGAACCTGAGGAGTTTGAAAATCCAATATTTATTGATGGAGAAAAGCAGGTAGATTTCTCTGTTTCCGAGGTCTTTAAAAAAATTTATAATTTATGAAAATCTCCTATAACTGGCTACAATCGTATATTGTCGAAACTCTTCCAGAGCCGGACAAACTTGCCGAGAAAATAATCTTTGGCGCTTTTGAGGTGGAAAATGCTGATAACCTAGAAAAGACAGCGGACGGCAATACAATATTTGAAATTAAAATATTACCAGACCGTGCACATGATTGTTTGTCGCATTATGGAATGGCGCGCGAGATTGCAGGACTACTTAGACTTACATTTAAAGATTCAGACCAGTATTTCAAACCAATTGAAGGTACAGCGACAAATTTGAAAATCAATATAGACACTAATCTGTGCCGACGATACATGGGTCGTATTATTCGTGGTGTAAAAATTGGACCAAGTCCTGATTGGGTAAAGAATTATCTGGAATCGATCGGACAACGATCAATTAATAATATTGTGGATGCGACAAATCTCGTCATGTATGATATTGGCCAGCCCACACATGCGTTCGATGCAAAGAAATTGGCGAGTGAGCATATTGTAGTGAAAACTCTTAATGAGGAAGCAAGTATTACAACGTTGTTAGATGAAGAAAAAACACTACAGACGGGGGAAATGGTGATAGTTTCTTCCTCTCCTAATTTAGGAGTGGGTCGGGGTGAGGTCGTTCTTGCTATTCCTGGCGTAAAAGGTGGAAAGCATGCAGAAGTTGATAGTAACACTACTGATATTGTGATCGAGGTTGCAAACTTTGATCCTGTATCGGTACGAAAAACTGCTCGAAGATTGAATATTCTAACCGATTCTGCAAAACGATTTGAAAATGAATTAACACCAGAGCGTGCAGATCTTGCAATGCGAGAACTTTCCGCTGCAATTGCTGAAATGTGTCCAGATGCTATTTTTGAAGAAGTTGTTGATATGTACCCAAATCCAGTAATACAAAGTCATGTACAGTTTAGTACTGATTATATTAATACTCGACTTGGTACAAATCTTTCTATTGAAACTATTTCAGAGATCCTGACACGGTATGATTATGAATTTGCAGAAGATGCAGGTACTTTTACTGTAGCCGTTCCGTTCGAACGAATCGATATCACAGGACCACACGACATGATCGAGGAAATTGGACGTGCATACGGATACAATAATATTATTGCAACACTTCCAAAATTAACGAACGCACCACAGATTAATTCAGAATTTGCAAAAATTTGTGCAATCAAAGCCGACCTGATAGCAAAAGGGTATCACGAGGTAATGACCTATTCATTCACAAAAAAAGGTGATTACGAGGTTGCACGTGGTCCAGTCGGAAAGTCTGCACTGCGCAAAAATTTAACAGATGGATTGAAAGATTCGTATGAAATGAATCGATTGAACAAGGAATTGCTTGAAATCGATGATATGAAGATTTTTGAAATTGGAACCGTGTTCCCAAAATCTGGCGAATTGATGCACGTAGCATATGTTGATAAAAAGGGAATTATTGAAAAAACTCTTGATGAATATATTTCCGAAAACAATATTTCGATTTCTAATGCTAATTATAATATTCCAGAAATTTCATCAAACCTGCAAAATTTCGTAATGTGGTCAGAATATCCATACATTGCACGTGATATTGCAGTATGGGTTCCAGAAGAAGTTTCTGCAGATACTATTGCAAATGTAATTCGAGAAAATACAAGTGAATTATTAATGAAAGGTCCACGATTATTCGATACATTTACAAAAGACGGGAAAACATCATATGCATTCCGTATGGTATTCCAATCAACCGAGCGGACACTGATAGAGCAGGAAATAACAGATATCATGAATAAAATAACAACTAGTCTTCAGGACAACGGTTGGGAAGTACGATAAAGGCTGGTTTTCCAGCTTTTTTCTTGCATTTTTCTTGAAAATCTGTATAGTAGAATCCATTATGACAACATTACATGCAACAAAACGAGCTGCCGATCAAAAACTTGATATACTCCGCGCAGCAGGAACTATTCCCGCAGTGATTTACGGTGCTGGAATCACCGAACCGCTATCAATTTCTGTAGAACGAGAAATCTTTAAAAAGGCTTGGAAATCTGCAGGTCATTCTACTGCAATAACGCTTGATGTTGATGGAAAAAATTACGATGTACTCATTCATGATTTTCAAATTGATCCAGCTACTGATGGAGTAATCCATGCAGACTTTATGGCGCTTGATAAACTGAAAAAAGTTACCGTTTCTGTGGAACTTGAATTCGTAGGAGTTGCTCCTGCAGTAAAATCAGGACTTGGAGTTCTCGAGAAAATGCTTTACGAGATCGAGGTAGAAGCACTTCCAAAAGACCTTCCACACAACATTACTGTTGATGTTTCTACAATGATTGATGCTGATAGTCAAATCCATGTTAAAGACCTTACAATTCCTACAGGTGTTGAAGTTAAAAACGACACAGATGAAGTAGTTGCCGTGATCACAGAATTCAAAGAAGAAGTTGAATCAGCTCCTATCGATCTTGCAAGTATCGAAGTTGCAAAGAAAGGTAAACAAGAAGAAACAGCAGAGTAATCTGTTGTTTTTTTGTCACATTTTTATCATTCAATCGTCTTATAAGGATAGGCTTCTTGCACCTCTTTGAGTGAGTGTGCTATACTTTACTATCATATGACATATTTTATAAAAAAAATAATAACCTTGATAATCGTTATTGTAATAGTTGCGCCAATGTCTCTTTTTGCACAATCCAGCGTTGATGCGGAACGTGCGCAACTCGAAGCAGAATTAGCGCAATTACAGATTGAAATAAAGCAAAAGGAAGCAGAACTTTCTGGTCAGAAAAAGAACTCCGCATCATTATCCCGCGACGTTCAGGTTTTAACTGGCGAAATTCAAAAAGCAAAATTGCAAATCGTTGCAAAAAACAAAGTCTTACAGAGTCTGGGTGGTCAGATTGCTCAAAAAAACCAAACTATCCAAACCTTGGATAGTAAACGTGCTCGACAAGAGGCATCGTTATCACAAGTATTACGAAAGAAAAATCAATTGAATGATGCTACGTTTGTAGAATTACTCCTCTCAAAAAATACCTTGTCAGGATTTATGGGAGAACTGGATAATTTACAATCTATTGATCAAGGAATTCAATCGTCGTTCGAGGTGATCAAGAGTACTAAATTCAGAACAAATCGAGAAAAAGAAGTACTCCAAGAAAAAAAGGAAGCAGAAGCAAATGTAAAATACCAACTAGAATCACAAAAGAAACAAGTAGAAACAAAACAAGATGAAAAAGAACGTATGCTCACCATCAGTAAAGGACAAGAAAAAAATTACGAAAAAGTGATTGCTGATCGGAAAAAGAGAGCTGCACAAATCAATGCACGTTTGTTCGCACTGCGTGGTCAAAAAGGGATTCCTTTCAAAGATGCATTACGTTATGCAAAAGAGGCTTCAGCAGGAACAGGGGTGCGACCAGCGTTTATCTTGGCAATTTTGACTCAGGAATCAAACCTCGGGAAAAACGTAGGAGGTTGTTATTTGACCGATAAAGACACTGGTGCAGGAAAAAGAATCAGTACCGGAGAACAGATTGCAACCGTAATGAAACCATCACGAGACGTGACCCCGTTCATGAGTATTACCAACGCCCTTGGTCGTGACCCATACAGTACTAGTGTTTCCTGTCCAATAAAATCCGGCGGTGGATATTCTGGGTATGGTGGAGCAATGGGGCCATCTCAATTTATTCCCTCAACATGGCGCATGTATGCATCAAAAATTGCATCTATTGCAGGCGCAGGTGCTGCAGATCCATGGAATCCAGAACACGCAATTATTGGTACTGGATTGTTATTACGAGATAATGGCGCGTCGCCTCAAACCTATACCGCAGAACGCAATGCTGCATGTAAATATTATTCAGGGCGATCCTGTAGTGGTTCAAACGAATTTTACGGAAACTCTGTTATGAAAATCGCTGATCGGCTACAGAACGATATTGATTTCTTGGACGGGGATTAAAAAACTTGCAAAAAGACTCAAATATGCTATTCTGTGGGTATTATGAAAAAAGATATCCACGCACAAAATTATCGTCCTGTAGTATTCGTTGATGCGAACAATGGTTCTATGATCCTCACTGGCTCAACGATTGCAACGAACGAAACTGTACAGTACGAAGGGAAAGAATACCCAAAAGTTTCTGTAGAAACATCAAGTGCTTCTCACCCGTTTTATACAGGACAAGAGAAACAGCTCGATACAGCTGGACGTGCTGAAAAATTCAAAGCACGAGCTTCAAAGGCTGGGAAGAAATAAAAAACCTGAGAGGGTTTTTTATTTTAGAGATATTTGACAGATATATTTATTTATGATAAATTAGTCGTAATAAAATTTAAAAAATGAAAATAGAAAACATCGAAATTGATTTTGTTCCTGAGATTGAGGAATTCTGTAGTACTGATTTGCAATTTGATAAAAAATCAGACCAATTATTAGCTATTCAAGATTTTTTGGAAAGCCATTTACTAAACGCACTTCATTCTACTAGATCAAGAATTCCAAATGAAGTACTACAAAGGATCCAGGATCAAAAAAATACTAAAACACTCAGTCAAGTTTTTAAAGACAAATATGGTGTTTGTTTGGAGTGGTGTGTAGTTGCACATACTGTACTTCAAAAACTTGGGATTGAAAGTGTCTTTAGAACTGCTCTTATAGCAGGTGCTCCAGGACATTGTTATCTAGATGTGAAAATTGATGGATGGTGGCAAATTTTTGATCCATTCGCAATAAAATACATAAAAGATATTGGTGCTACCGGAGATAGATTCCAAAGTGGCTATTACAGAGAATCTTTTGTCTATAAATAGGGTAACGCCCTATTTTTTGTTGAAAAAATAAGGATTTCTGGTATAGTACAAAAATTATGGATATTAATGAGTTAAAACAAAATCCACGAACGAACTATCACGCCCAGGAATTGGAGCGGCTTTTGCGTGAAGAATCTGATGCGCAGGAACTCGCAAAAGATCCAGATCTTGCCGATATGGCAGCGGATGACTTGAAACGAATTGCAGAAACCCGAAAAGTTATCGAGGATCAAATCACAGAAATTCTGAATAAGGAAAAAGAAGAGGAAGAATTTCCAAACGAAATCGTACTCGAAGTTCGTGGTGGCGCAGGAGGGGACGAGGCAGCATTGTTTGCGTTTAATTTGTCAGAAATGTACGAACGCTATGCAGAAAAAATGGGTTGGTCATGGAAAATTATTGATACGTCGGTAAACGATGTTGGTGGGTATAAGGAAGCTTCTTTTGAAATTCGAGGAATCGATTGTTATAAATTGTTGCAATACGAAACAGGGGCACACCGCGTACAGCGTATTCCTGCAACAGAAAAACAAGGTCGCATCCATACATCGACAGCAACCGTGGCAATCATGCCGATTCGTAAAAAAATCACCATTGAATTAAATCCGGCAGATCTGGAATTTGAAATGTCACGAGCAGGTGGTGCAGGGGGACAGAACGTGAACAAGGTTGAATCAGCGGTTCGTGTCATCCACAAACCAACCGGAATTTCATTCCGATCGACGGTTGAACGATCGCAATTGGCAAACAAAGAACGCGTTCTGGCGCTGTTAAAATCAAAATTACAACAGATTCATGATGAAACAGAGGCGGCAAAACATTCATCAAACCGTAAGAATCAGGTAGGAACAGGGGATCGATCAGAAAAAATCAGAACGTATAACTACCCGCAAGATCGAGTAACTGATCACCGTATCAAACAAAACTTTTCAAATATTCCAAGTATTATGGCTGGAAATATTGATAAAATTCTCGATGCTTTGGCAAATGCAGAGAGTTTTGAAGATGGGGAATAAAAAATAACTCTAATTTGATTAGAGTTATTTTTTATGATTCTGAAACAATATTTTTATATTTCTCAACAATTTGACTATAACGTTTTTTCCAACCAGAATTATCGACAAATATATTCATGCGAGGGTGTAAATATTCTAAGAAGTGATGGATTTGTTTTAGGAGAGTTTGTGCAACTTGTGGCTTAACTAGGTCAAGGTGATGATCATTAATAAACTGTGCATAGTTTTTACCATTAATAATAGGTGCTCGTAAAGCTTGACGTATCTCATCAACCTGATTTTCAAAACCAGGCTTAACATCTTGTTCAATTTTTGATGCATTCAGTGTAATAAAATATCCAAAATCATTTATAAAGTCAGTATAAATATCTTTCTTTATTTCTTTAACTTCATTTTTATTAGAATGTGATGGGTTAAATTTAGGGTTCATAATATTCATTATAATATTTTCTGAATAAATTTACAAATTTTTATACACCGAAAATCTCACCACACCAAACTGGTCTTTTTGGGGTTCGATACCAGGGAGTAGTTTTTGTATTTTTTCAGCTTGTTCTGGTTCGTGTTCGATATATAACACACCTCCAGGACGCAAAAAATGGGGTATTTGGGCGAGTATTTCAGTAATCAGTTCCATACCACTATCGCCACTAAACAGGGCGATTTCAGGCTCATATTCGCGTACACCTACACCAATTCTATCAGATAGATTTGGGTCGATATAAGGCGGATTGGTCAGAATAAAATCGTATTGCCGTGATGTTATTTCTGCAGAAATTGTAATCTTTTCAAACAAATTTCCACCAAAAATTCTGACTCGATTTTCATCAATGTCATTTTCTCGAATATTTTTTAAAATAGTTGCATGATGTGATTCATCAATTTCTACAAAGTCCACTACACTATCTGGAACAGCTTTCAACACAGAAACACCAATACATCCGGAACCTGCACACAGATCGAGTACGCAGGGATGATTATATTTCTGTATTTCATCAATCGCAAGTCTTGCCCAGTATTCGGTTTCTGGACGAGGAATTAATGGGTAGGAATCCAAATAAATTTTTGCACCGTGAAATGGCACCCAACCGATCAGGTAGGCAAGTGGTATACCAGATTCCAAACGCTTCACATCTGCATGAAAAGCTTCAGATTCGATTCCGTGATATTTGTCGTTGAGGAGCCAGAGGGTTTCTTGGTTTATATCCATAATTATGATAATGTGCCTTTATTAAATAAATATGTCAAACACTCTCGGAAAACTCTACATTGTCGCAACACCAATCGGAAATCTCGCTGATATGACATTTCGCGCGGTTGAAATATTAAAATCGGTTGATTGTATTTTGTGTGAAGACACGCGCACTACCAAGAAACTCCTTGATCATTATAAAATTACCAATAAAACAATGAGTTTTCATACGCACAGTGGACTTGCAAAAGTTTCCGAGATCAAGGAAATGATCCGAGAAGGGAAATCACTCGCTCTTGTTTCAGATGCAGGGACGCCGTGTATTTCTGATCCAGGTGTCATGTTGGTCGCAGAACTACACAAGGAATTTGGTGACGAGATTATTATTTCACCCATTCCGGGGGCCAGTGCACTCATTTCAGCGCTGGCTGCATCAGGACTACCTGCACATGAATTTTCTTGGAAAGGATTCGTTCCACATAAAAAAGGACGCGAAACATTTTTCAAAGAAATATCAGAAACAGATACAACAGTGATTTTTTATGAATCGGTTCATCGGTTTATGAAAACACTCGAATCACTCAACACCATTATTCCAGATCGACAGATGATGGTTGCGCGTGAGATCACAAAAATGTTTGAGGAATTCAGAAAGGGAACTGTAGCCGAGGTTTTTGAATATTATCAAAATAATCCCGATAAAATCAGAGGTGAATTTGTGATAATGGTTGGACCAAGAAAGAAATAAGAGTACACTATTGGTATAGTGTATATGAATTTTACTACTATAGTAATTATGATATACTTATTCCCGTTAAAGTAATTATTAGTAATTACCTAATTAAAAAAATAATTCACTAATCAAAAGTATTTTAAATTATATGAAAATCCACATCGGCACCGATCACGCAGGCTTTGAATTGAAAAACAAACTTGTTGAATACTTAAATAAACTTGGGCATGAAATAATAGATCATGGCGCTTTTATATATGATCCAACTGATGATTATCAGGATTTTATTACACCTGTTGCGCACGCGGTTTCCATGGATACGCAAAGTCTCGGAATTATTTTGGGCGGATCAGGCCAAGGCGAGGCAATGAACGCAAACAGATTTTCTGAAATTCGCGCAATTGAGTATTATGGAGGAACTATAGAAATCGTAAAATTGGGACGAGAACACAACAACGCAAATATTCTTTCACTGGGTGCGCGGTTTGTAACTGACGATGAAGCATACGATGCCGTGAAGTTATTTCTTGAAACAGAATTTTCAAATGATGAACGGCATATTAAACGGTTAAGCAAATTTTAATCATATGGAAGGTAACAAAACACCAAAAATAAATATTGTATATAAAGGAATCAAAGAACGTCCAACAGAAGCTGAGAGAAAGACTCTTGATCTTTCAAGTGCGCAGATTAAGGAAAACCATGAGCTTATCTATAAAGTTATGGGAACAAGGTATACGCTTAGTGATAATTCAAAGACAGATATTGGGGCAATGTATTTATGGGAAAATGATCCTGTTGTAGAAGATAGTGTAAAATTGAAACTAATTATGATTGATCATGAATATCAAGGTGGTGGCGCTGTGTATACCTTATATGAAAAAGCGTTAGAAGTTTCTCAGCAACTTCATAAGAATCTAGCGCTTGATTGCAAAGCTGGCCTTGCAGCATTTAAAAGCTTTGAAAAATTTGCAGAAAAAAAGAATCTACCAATAATCAAAAATGATAAAAATGTTTTTAATAAAAGTACAAATAGTTGGGAAGCTCCTGATCATGAATGGACACTAAAAATCATTACTTAATCTATATGAACATCATTCCTGCAATTTTACCAAAAAACCGTGATGAATTGGTCGAGAAGCTTCAGCAACTTCGTGATGCTGGTTATTCAGGGCGCGTTCAAGTTGACCTTTGTGACGGAAAATTCGTCGAATCTGTAACGTGGCCATTTTCTGAATTTTCTTCCCAGGATGATTTTTTGCAGAACGCGGATTATTTTGTTATTGATGAAGAACTCTTTGAACTCATGCGTTCGTTTTCAATTGACTATGATTTGATGGTTATGGATGCAGAACATTTACTCACCGTTTGGGATATGTTCCATCCACAGAATATTATTATTCACCTGAATGCAGTGACTGATCCAGAGGCGCTGGCGATTGATGTTTCTGCAGAACATTCTCCATTTTCGTTTATAAAAAATAAACAAGTCATGTTGGCAATTTCACAGACAACACCACTTGATGATTTTGAGCCATGGTATCGGGAACTCGGGATTCGTCAGGTGCAGATAATGGGGATTGCGTCGATCGGAAAACAGGGAGAATCATTTTCCGAGCATACACTTGAAATTATTCAAGAGATTAAAAAGCGCTTTCCAGAATGTAGTATTCAGGTGGACGGCGGGGTGAATTTTCAAACAATTCACAAATTGGCAACAGATAGTGATGCAGTTGTTGCAGGATCTGCAGTTTTTGCACAAGGTGAAATTGCTCATAATCTCGAACAATTGCAAAAATGTGCTATACTGTAATTATTATTAGACTTATAATTAATAAATTTCTTCCGTTATAAAACGAAATTTTCGCAGAAATAGCCTACAGCTTCATAGTTTTTCTATTATAATTGTAGTGCTCAAATATCTTTTTATAACAGAAGAAATAATTACGTTTTTATGAATATTCCAGAAAATTTTAAAAATGCATGGTTTGGTCTCATCACCATACTGTTCATGGTGCTCATTATATTTTTGATTATTGTTGGTGCACGATTGGCCCACGGACCACGCGGAACAGCAGATTCGCCAGCGACTATTACCGTGAACGGAAAAGGTGAGATCAAGGCAACACCCGATGTTTCCAGATTTATGGTTACTATCGAAGAAACAGCAAAAGAACAGTCTGCAGCCCTCGATGCAACTTCTACAAAAGTTGCATCCATACTTGCCGAGTTACAAAAAGCAGGTATCGAGGAACGTGATATAAAAACAGAATATACCAGTATTAATCCAAATTACGAGTATCAATCAGCGAATCGTGGTGGTGCAGAAATCATGATGTACCCACCGGTTCCCGGAAAACAGGTAATCACCGGATATCAATCTTCTCATACGTTATCTGTAAAAGTCCGTGATCTTACAAAAGTTCCCGCAGTACAAAAGATTTTTGCTGATGTCCAGGCGCAAAATGTTTCTGGTCCAGAACTTTCTATTGACGATCCAGAAAAATTGCAACAGGATGCTCGCCAAAAAGCAATCGATGACGCAAAATCAAAAGCAACGATTTTATCACAACAGTTGGGTGTACGACTTGGAAAAATAATTTCTTTTTCTGATGCAAATGATGGAGGAGTGTACCCTATGTATATGTCTGCACGCGCTGGCGATGCAATGATGGAAAAAACAGCTGTTGCACCAGATGCAGTGGTTGCAACAGGAGAACAAACAATTACCTCTAATGTTTCGATAACCTATAAGATTCGATAATATTTTTCTCTCTATGAAAATTTTTAATGAAAATAACAATCTTGCACTCACTCTGGGTGGGGCATTAATTCTTGCAACAATTATTGGCGGAATTTTTTACATGAATAAGACCAATACCAGCGATGTATTGACTGTAACCGGATCAGCACGAAAAGAGGTAGTTGCTGATACGGTGGTGTGGCGAACTCAAATCACCAGAAATGTGGGATATGCAGGATTAAAATCAGGGTATTCCGCAATGGCAGAAGATCTGGCCGCAGTAAAATCATTTCTTCAGAACAATGCAGTAGCCCCAGAATCAATTACCGTTCAGCCTATTGTGATGAATGAAGATTGGAACAATAATGGACCTGTTGCCCCAGAGTTAAAGCGCTACACCCTGACTCAATCAATTGAAATAAAATCTGCTGATGTCCAGGGAATCACGGCACTCGCACAAAAATCATCTGAAATCATCGATAAGGGAGTGCTCTTTCAATCACAAGGTTTGGAATATTATTATACCCAATTAGCAGATTTACGAATTTCTATGTTGGGGGATGCTATTGCTGATGCAAAATCACGAGCAAAAGAAATGGCAAAAGCAGGTGGTCAGCGTGTCGGATCATTACAATCAGCTAGTTCCGGTGTTGTACAGGTACTCTCTCGAGGTTCTGTGGAAGTTTCTGATTATGGATCATACGACACTAGTAAAATCGAGAAAGATGTGATGGTAACCGTGCGTGCAACGTTTGGTGTGAAATAGTTTTAGGTAGACATCTTTGAATAATCACCACAATTTTTTAATGTTTTTATACTTATATATGAGCGTCTTATAACGTAAGTATAATTATGTAATAATCTTTATACTATTAACAATTTTATTAATTTAAATACCTACTTATATTATTATGAATTTTGGAAACTTTAACCCGTTTAAGAAGAAGGAGCAATCTTCTTCTGCGGCAGAAAAAGCAAAAGATCTTGCAAGAGGGGCAGGAAAACTTTCCGTTGCTACAATAGCTTTCGCAGGGGTACTCGAAGCAACCAATGTTAATGCTGCAAATATAGACATAGATTCTGCTACAAAAAACACAATTGAATTATCTACGCAACAACCAACCCCAAAATCAATAGAGAACACCATGTCATGGGAAGATGTACAAAAAATTAAATACGAAGTTGATAGTCTCAAGAAAATAAATACTTCATTAGATTTAGCTTTACAAAAAATTGAAAAAGATTCTACTGTTCTTGCTAATACATTTCAATCATATTTTCAAAAACTTGAAAGTCGTTATGGGAAAGAAGTTTCCTCGACAGAAGACGCACTTTTGGAAATTGAAAAAGCTACAAAGATGTCAATCGAAGCTCATAAAGGTGATTTTGAACGACTATACATGGACGCTAAAAAAAATGGTATTTCAGATGAGCGTTTTGCTCAAATAATAACTAGAGCTCTTTTTATTAAAGACGTGTTAAATAATAGTAATAAAATAACAGGTGATGAAATGACCATATTAGGGAGTAAGGTAAACGAGTTTACTTTTCAACCGACATTTACTTTAACAGATGAAAAAAATGATCGCGCAGGATTAACAGGTACTACTGGCATTATGTCTTCTCGGATTGAAAATACTATCCTAAAATATATAGTCAATAATAAAAAAGAAGATGTTCTTGTATTATTAAACAAAAAAACCATCGATTATCATGATACAACTGATCAGCATAATTCTTCACAAAATAATAATGAAGGGCAAATAGCGGGTTTAACTTTACAACAAAAAACCGAATAACGGTTTTTTGTTTATATGAGTGAAATATTATATCAATTAAATCATGCTAACGACTGGATATTTTTTGAATACATTTTCCAAAATAGTTCTTTTTTCAATAAAATGTGGTATATCATATCTATGCACCCATGGGAATCAGAATATCGCAATCCGCAATTTATCACGCTTGGTACCGAGCCACTTTCTGATATTCGTGATTTTATGAAATGGGTCAAGAAACAGGTGCGGAAAAATCCTGCGGATTTTTCCGCACCAATTACTGACTGGAACGTGTTTGACGCAGGTTGTGGTAATGGGAAAAACTTACGATATATTGTCGAGCATTTTTGTGAACAGGGAATTGGGTATGATATTTCAGAAACAGCTATCAGTCTTGCAAAAAAACTCGCAGGTGATATTCCGATTCGATATGTAGCACAATCAATTGGAAACGATTTCGATATTCCCGATACCTCGATTGATGTAGTAATTGATGCGACGAGTTCGCATGCATTGAATACAGTCGAGCGCGGGAAATTTCTTTCAGAAATTTCCCGCGTGATGAAACCTGGTGGATGTTATTTTCTGCGGACACTTGCGATCGAGGGCGACACGAATGCAAAAAACTTGATCAAGCAATTTCCTGGGAATGAACCGAATACGTATGTGTTACCAGGAACAGGAATGACCGAGCGCGTGTTTTCAAAATCTGATATTGAATCTGATTTTGCAGATTTTGAAATACTGTATATGGAAAAAACGAGTGGATACCAAAAATGGGGAAATCAGTCGTACAAAAGAAATTATTGGGTGGTGTATATGCGGAAACGATAATGACCAATACAGCATTTTTTGATATACTTTTATTATGAAAAAAGTTTTTATGATTCACGGCTTTAATAGTAGTCCAAATAGTAGTTGGATGCCGTGGTTGATGGGCGAATTGAAAGCTCGAGATATCTACGCATGTTCGTTATATATGCCAAATCCTTCGGAACCAAAATGTTCTGAATGGGTACATGAAATCACCAGAGTTATTTCACAAAATATAAACGATGAAATTTATTTAGTAGGACACTCTCTTGGTGTTGCTACAGTATTGAATTTTATACAATCTGATTATTTTCGAGAATTTAACAACGTAATACAGGGGGGGTTCTCGTTTCAGGTAGAGCACAACCATCAGAAAATCAGATAATTAAGAATTTTTATGATTCGTTTGATTTTACTATGTTACGAAAGCGTATAAATAATTTTGTTATTATTCATGGTACTGAAGATAGTTATGTACCTGTTGAAAATGCAATAATATTAGGCGATAAGCTTGGAATAGATCCAATCATTATACAAGGAGGTACGCACTTTACTCGCGGAGAAGGTTATACAGAATTTCCCTTGGTTTTGGAAGAGTTACTAAAAATAATGAACAAAGAATAAAGATAAAATGTCAAAAGAAGAACTCCAAAAAAAAATAACAGAACTGGAGGCTGCGATGTATCAGCCGGATTTTTGGAATGACAAAGATCGTGCGCAGGCAACACTTCGTGAAATTGAGGAACTAAAAGCAAAAATCGATGGTGCTGGAAAATACGACAAGGGTGACGCAGTTCTTTCCATTTTCACCGGCGCAGGAGGGGACGATGCAGAGGATTTTTCTGCAATGCTGTTGAATATGTATAAGAAATATATCGAACGTCAAAATTGGAGTTATCAAACACTCGGTGCAAATGAAAACACCATGGGTGGATACCGTAGTGTTACCATCGAGGTTCATGGAAAAAACGTGTATGGGAAATTAAAAAACGAATCCGGCGTACATCGATTGGTTCGCATGAGCCCGTTCAATGCAAAGGGAAAACGCAACACATCTTTCAGTATGGTGGAAGTGTTACCAGATTTTGGAAAAATGAATTCACCAGCTGGTGGAGAAATTCCTGAATCAGAACTGGAAATAGCGTTTTCAAAATCAGGTGGTGCAGGCGGACAGAATGTGAATAAACGGGAAACCGCCGTTCGTATCAACCATATACCAACAGGATTATCAGTGTATGCAACATCTGAACGTAGTCAGGAAGCAAACCGCGAAAAGGGAATCAAATTATTACAAGCAAAAGTATGGAAATTAAAAGAGGAACAAGAAAAAGCCCATGCTCGCGGCATGGCAATTTCTGCGACGACTGATAACGAATGGGGAAGTCAGATACGTAGTTATACATTACATCCATATAAATTGATCAAGGATCACCGTACAGGATTTGAAACAGGAAACGTTGAAAAGGTTTTAGAGGATGGGTATTTGGATGAGTTTATTACAACAAGCGAGCAGCAAAATCAAACGGAATAGTTTGGAGTTTGTACGAGTGACGCCGTCAATATCGATTTAGATATTGAGGTGGTGAAAGAGATATAAAAAGATCCAAATTTTGGATCTTTTGGTTTTATTCTCGTAAGAATTTATATTTTCCGCAAGTTTCAATAAAACTAAAAAATACTGGGTTTGATCTAAGGAATAATATCCTTAATGTGACTATAACAGGGTCGCATTTAGTCCACATAAATTCAATAGAATCAATTGGACATACATTACTGTTACCGCAAAACAAAGGAGGAAGTAATAATTCATCTCCGTTTTCAGTATAAATTTTTTTTGTTTTGTAACCACTTGGGTTATTATTATCATAGATAATAATTGTATCCACCGTAAATGTTCCAAGAGGAGTTTGAACCCTTTCTTGGCTAAATGTTTTTACTGTACTGAAAATAAGTAATAATAAGATAATTTTTTTCATTTTATTTAATTTTTATTAAAAATAATATTAGCATTTTATTATCATAAAGTCAAGTATTTCTAAAATACCCAAAAACCAACTTTATGCTATAATAACTCCATATGATTATTACTCACCATGGAAAACAATTTTTCAAATTACAAACAGGCGATCGCGTGATCGCGCTCAACCCCATTGCAAAGGACTCGAAATTCAAGGTCAGTGGCTTTGGTGCTGATGTTGCACTTATTACTCGTAATCATGTTGATTACAATGGCGTTGATACGGTTACCTATGGTGACCGCGTCCCGTTCGTTATTGATGGTCCTGGTGAATACGAGGTTTCTGGAACAATGTTCCGCGGGTTCATAGGGAAGGGTGCAGATGATAGTATTAATGCGGTGTATTATTTTGATTTTGACGATATCAAGATTTGTTATCTTGGTGCATTATACGAAGGAGTACTTTCACCCGAGGCTCGAGAGGCGATCGATGCTGTTGATATTCTCTTCATACCCATTGGTGGGAAAACGGTTATGGATCCAGAAATTGCTGCAAAACTTGCCAGAACTCTCGAGCCCAGGATGATTATTCCAATGGATTATGGATCAGACCAAAACCCGGGTGCACTCGATACGTTTATAAAATCAGTAGGTGCAAAATCATCGGATTCAATAGAAAAACTCACCCTCAAACTGAAAGACCTTTCCGGGAAAGAAGGTGAGATCGTTATTTTTGAATAATTTTATGAAAAAAGTACTTCATTCTCTGCGTAATCAGCCTGACCATATCAAGTCACGGTACGTGATTATATTTGCAATTGTAGCAACAGTACTCACTGTACTAGTATGGTTGTTTGTGATGCAATTAATCAAAAAAAGCGACGACACGATTAAAACCGAGAGTCCATTCAAAATTTTCCAAGGAATTTTTTCTACTGCAATTTCCGAAACCAAAGAAAAATATACCGATCAAAAAATTATTCCTCCAGAATCAATACCGACACCTGATCAAGGGAATACATCAGAGCAAACCAATCAGCCGATAGTTTCAGAAAGCGGTATAGAATAGGTGGGTGTGGTCAAAAATACAAAACAGGGGGGCGCCGCAGGCGCCCCCCTGTTTTGTATTTTTGACCACAGATTGAATAACTTGACCACATTTTTTCTATAGCAATAGCCAAGAAAAAATGATATACTTATCAGGTATGGCAAAAAAAAGCTCTTCAGAACAATCTGATATAGTTCAGGAACCTCGACAAAATGTTATCCCTATGAATATTTCTCAAGAAATGCGCGAATCATTTATCGCGTATTCCATGTCGGTAATTACGGCTCGCGCATTACCTGATGTTCGTGATGGTTTAAAACCGGTACATCGACGTATTTTGTATGCAATGCATGATCTGGGACTTATAGCATCTGCAAAATTTAGAAAATCTGCATTGGTAGTAGGAGAAGTACTTGGAAAATACCATCCACACGGTGACGTTGCAGTATATGACGCAATGGTAAACATGGCACAAAATTTTAACTATCGATATCCATTGGTCTGGGGTCAGGGAAACTTTGGTTCTATTGATGGTGATTCAGCAGCTGCAATGCGTTATACTGAAGCAAAAATGTCAAAGATCTCTGCGGAATTATTACGAGATATAGAAAAAAATACGGTAGACTTTAGACCAAACTATGACAATAATCAACAAGAGCCATCTGTTCTACCTGCAGCAGTTCCGACACTTCTTTTAAATGGAACGCTGGGTATTGCGGTTGGTATGGCTACAAAAATTCCCCCGCATAATTTGGGTGAGGTAATTGACGCATCAGTTGCGTATATTGATGATACAGCTATTACATTGGAAGGACTCATGGAGCACGTAAAAGGTCCTGATTTTCCGATTGGTGGAATGGTATATAATCATGCAGATTTACTCCATGCATATACTACGGGACGCGGTGGAGTTGTTTGTCGCGGAGAGACAGATATTGTTGAACTAAAGAATGGATCGTTTCAAATTATTGTTACCAGTATTCCATATCAAGTGAACAAAACTAGTTTTATCGAAAAAATTGCAACACTCCATCAGGAAAAGAAAATTCAAGGCATCAAAGGTCTTCGTGATGAATCGACAACTGACATGCGTATTGTGATTGATTTAAAATCAGGATCAAATCCACAAAAGATTCTCAATTATATCTATAAACATACCGAACTAGAATCACGATACAATTACAACATGGTTGCATTGGTTGATGGAGTCCCTCAGACACTTTCACTCAAAGACTTTATTAGTAATTTTATTAATCACCGAAAAGATGTAGTACAACGACGTACTCAATTTGATTTGAATAAAGCAGAGGCGCGCGCGCATATTTTGGAAGGGTTGAAAAAAGCACTCGATCATATTGATGAAATTATTAAGCTCATCAAAGCATCAAAAGATACCAACGAAGCCCGCGAAAACTTGATGAAGAAATTCAAGTTTTCTGAAATCCAAGCAAATGCAATTCTCGAAATGAAGTTGCAAAAACTTGCCGGTCTCGAGCGTAAGAAAATTGAGGATGAGCTTACTGAAATTTTGAAACTTATTACGCACTTGAAAGATTTACTTGCATCACCAAAAAAGATGCTGAAAGTAATTCGTGATGAATTACTCGAAATTCGTGAAAAATATGCAGATGATCGTCGTACAAAAGTCATCCGTGGCGCTGTAGGAAATATTTCTGACGAAGATCTCATCCCTGATACAGAAACTGCATTGGTGTATACTGCCGGTGGATATATCAAGAGGACTGATCCATCAGAATATCGTTCACAAAAACGTGGAGGTGTCGGGGTAGTTGATATGGATACCAAGGAAGAGGATGTGGTTACTCACTTGATCACCGCATCAGCACATGCCAATGTTCTTTTCTTTACAAATCTTGGAAAAGTATACCAATTGAAAATGTATGACCTCCCCGAGGGACGTCGTGCAACCCGCGGGAAATCAATTATGAATTTCTTGCAACTTGCCGATAATGAATCAGTAACCTCGATTCTTCCCGTACCAAAGGGAAGTGATATCAAAGATCGGTCACTCTTTTTTGTAACAAAACATGGAATTATCAAAAAGGTTGCAGCGGATTCATTTGAAAGTGTTCGTCGCAGTGGATTGATTGCAATTAATTTGCGAGAGGGTGATACGTTGCTCGGGGCAATGATGGTAGGACAGACTGATACGGTTATGTTGGTGACTGCAGATGGTCAATCAATCCGGTTCAAAGCATCCCAGGTTCGCGATATGGGACGTACAGCAACAGGAGTAAAAGGAATGGATATCGACGAAACTGATCATATTGTTGGACTTGGGATTATTTCTGAACGTATGAAAAACCCAACCCTGCTCATTATGTCTAATAACGGATATGGAAAGAGAACACCACTGGATGAATATAAGGTTCAGAATCGTGGAGGATCAGGGATCAAGACCGCAAACGTTACTGATAAAACAGGCCCTATTGTGGGAGCAAAAATCGTAACTGACGATGATTCCGAATTGATTGCTATTTCTCAAAAATCACAAGTGATTAGAACAGAACTCGACAGTATTCCGGTGTTGGGACGTGCGACCCAAGGAGTTCGTATTATGAAACTCCGCGAGGGTGATGCGATCGCGAGCCTTACGCTGTTATAATTTTTTATATTGATATTACTTTACTAATTATATGACTACAGATATTATTGGAAAAATTATGGGGACACCTGCCCGTGTTAAATTGATGCGACTCTTTTTGTTTCATCCGAAAACAGATTTTTCGCGAGAGGAACTCGTTAATAGAACAAAAACCTCTCTCCAAATTTTCAAAACAGAGTTAGTGTTATTAGAAAAAGTTAGTTTTATTGTAAAGCGAGAAATCACCAAAACAGTAATCAAGACAACTAAAAGTAAAACGTTGACACAAAAAAAACAAGTTACCGTATATCGACTCAATGATAACTTTCCTTTGACAGAACCATTTTCTGCGCTCCTTCTCGAATCAGAATTGGTACATATTCCAGAATTATCATCACGATTAAAACCTATTGGAAAACTGAAATTATTAGTACTGTCTGGAATATTTCTCAAGGAATCAGATCGACCGCTGGATTTGTTGATTGTTGGTGATAAGTTAGACATTTCCGCAGCAACAAAAATTATTGGAGTTCTTGAGTCAGAGATGGGAAGAGAATTGCGATACGCACTTTTCACGACAGAGGATTTTCTGTATCGAATAAAGATGTATGATAAATTGATTAGAGACCTTTTCGAGTTTCCCCATCAAAAAATCATCAACCAATTGGGTGAATTTATCTAAAAAACAAAGGACTTGCGTCATTTGTTTTTTTGTTTTCTTTTAATAAAACCTGATTGCATCCTTTATTTTATTAATGATATACTATATGTAGTCTATGCCTGAATGGAAGAAAGGCATGGCGATTATTCGTAATTGTCTTTCATAAAAAAACAGTATGTTACTTCAAAATAGCGGGCTCGTACTCGCTCAGTCGTTACAGTCAATTTGGTACGGAATTGTAAGTTACCTCCCAGCAATTATTTTTGCTATTATTATTTTTGTAATAGGGTGGGTACTTGCGAATATTATTGGAAAATCAATCAAACACTTAATTGATCTCACAAAAGTTGATTCGGTTATTACTAAAACAGGAATCGATGAAACATTCAACCGTGCTGGATACAAATACAGTACTGGTAAAATTGTAGGATTTATCGTGAAATGGTTCTTGATTATTGTATTCCTTGTAGCAGCGTTTGATATTCTTGGACTTTCAGAATTGAACGCGTTCCTACAACAGATTGGATTAGTATTCCTTCCAAAAGTTTTGGTTGCAGCATTGGTACTCCTCCTCGCTTCTGTAGTTGCAAAAGCAGCAGGAAAAGTTGTTGCTGGATCAGCAAAAGCAGCAGGACTTCACTCTGCTAACATGGTAGGATCAATTGCATCATGGGCAATTTGGATTTTTGCTCTCCTGATCGCGCTTTCTCAAATGGGAATTGCAACAACATTGATCAATATGATCTTTACTGCAATCCTTGCTATGGTTGCAATCGGAGGAGGTATCGCGATTGGTTTGGGTGGAAAAGAACATGCTTCTCAAATGCTTTCTAACATTGGGAAAATGGTATCAAAAGAATAGTTTCCTAAAAATCACCCGATTCTAGGGTGATTTTTTTCTTCGAATACCATTAAAATTATTTGTAAACAGAGCTTCTTTGAGCTAGCTCAAGTTGGCTGGCGTCTTCGAGATAGAACCTTTCAGTTCATAGCCCAGTAAGGTTCTTAATGAATGCTTTTATTTTAATATTTCTATGATCTTTGAGCATTCTGGTTATTTTTAATATATCTTTCTACTGCTTCAACATCAGACATTTGATACATATGATTTTCATCAGCTAATTCTTTTTTATAAGCAACTAAGTCTCGAGGATCAATAAGTTGAATTATAATCTCTTGAAATTCAATAGGTACTGTTTCAAATTTTCTAAAATGATCTTTTGTATGAAACCATTTGGTTTGTTCTTTGTTACTCATTCTTAAAGTATCAATATCCGTTATGTCTATTTCTTGACCCTTGTAATTTAGTGATAAAGTATTACAATCCCATTTTTCGTTTAAATAATGTTTTGGACCAGAAGCAATATAGTCTTTAGTTTCTGAAACTACAATTGGAAAATATTCACCTGACAAAGAAAAATCTATATCATTAATAGGACGAGTTGAGCCATAGAAATGTGCAGCAAAACCACCTCCAATTCTGTATGGAATATTGTTTTTATTAAAAATACCCACAATCCATTTAAGAGCATTTATTGTTTTTTCTTCTAATTTTATTTCCATATTTTTTTACTAAACTAGCTATCTTTGAGCTAGCTCAAGTTGGCTGTGTCTCCTGAACAAAATCCGAACTTTTTACCAACAAAATCCTGATTCAGAATTCTAAAAAAGGACTCGGCAGGGCGAAACAATTTTTCTGGGGTTTTGGATTCGCCCTGCCTCGGCTATTGTATTCCGCCCGCA
>JBGATS010000007.1:0-43369 GCA_044229075.1 Minisyncoccia bacterium | reverse complement strand
TTCCTTACCCCAATCTCTAAAAGGCGTCAGGTCATCACCAGATCTTTGTTCAGGTTTTATATATCCACTTCGTTTCGGATATACAAAATATACATACTCATGATTATAAGAAAAGTTTGTACCCTGAATTCCTCCAGGATTATGTATTACAGTGACACAATCTATGGCCCATCCGTAAAATATTTCTTGCAATAAAAGACCAAGGGTGTTTAGTTCATTTTCGTCGATTGCACAGATTAAAGCACCATTACTTGCTAGTAGTCCCTTAGCTGATTTTAAGCGTGCATACATCAAAGAAAGCCACTTACTGTGACGAAAATCATCATCTTTATCTACATAATCATTATTATATCTCCAACTATTATTTCCAGTATTGTACGGAGGATCAATATAAATAACATCAATCTTTCCTTTATGGGTGTAATTCAAAACAGAAAGTGCGTGATAGTTATCTCCCTCAATCAAAATATTTTCACCCTCTGATTCGCCAGTAGTGATCACTGGGTCGATACCTTTTTTCTTTTCTTTTAAACGCAAAATAGGAACATTGCGTTTGCAATCTTCCACGATTTGTTCTGGTTTATCTTCCCAAACAAGACCGTATTTCTTTTGCTTCTTTATAGATTTAAGTTCTTTTTCAAGTTCTTGAATCTTTTGTAATAACTCTTTTTCATGATTCATATGTGATTTTTATATTAACATAAAACCTATATATTACATATATAACGTGCTGTTCTTAAATTTCACAAAGAACGATCACGGGTTACTGTCATTCCAATAATCTGCGGAACTTCTTTTATTTCAGCTTTTACTTCATGTTTACCAATTGGTCTATAGCCGGCACGATCCAAAATATCTCGATTAGCAGATAGACGTACAGCTTCGTTTTCAGCACCCTTAGAGAGCTCTAAAATCCTCGATAGAGCCCCTTTAGCTTCCATTTCGAGCATATCCTTAATCTGAGGTTTTCTGAGGTTCTCCTTGGCTATTGAGGCCGCTATATTCTCCTTGTTTTTACCTTTAATATTATAGTTACACAAAGCAGCCTGAGTACCATTCCCAGTATCTAAAAAATCCCTTAAAAACCCCTCTTGTTTTTTGGTAATTCGTCGCATATATGCACTCATTATACTATAGAAATACCCCTATTTCTAGGGATTTTTTCGTTTTTTATTCTTGGTTTTGAAATATTTCTCGTGAGCTTGAAACGCCTCTAAAGCTACTTGCTCTGGAGTCTTATTTTTTGTGCTAATGATTGAAATAAGTTTTTTCATAATCATTTAAATTTAGAAAAAAGCCAATTTTATAATTAAAGCCAGTAGACCAATAACACCAATAACTAAAGCAAACCCTCCAAGCATTAAAACAGCACCAAAAGAAATGTCTTGTATTTTTTGTTTTGTTCTTTGAAAAAAAATAACGAAAGCCGTCCAAAGACCTAGCAACAATCCTATTAATCCTCCATAAAAACTAAAATTTAGAAAACCTTTTCCAAAAAATAACCCCCAGAATCCAATAGAAATTGCATAGAAAATTGTTAGCTTTAATAACACAAAGAAACCAGATAATATTGTTTGAAGCCTAGAAACAGGAGTAATACTAAAATTTATTTCTTCTCCTATTTCTTTTATGAATGTTCGATCTTCTGTATTAATACCTTCGGTTTCAGCTTGAGCAATTTTCTTATCAAAAAGGTTTGCTATAATTACCAGAGTTTCAAGGTAAAAAGTGTCCTTATATAAAATATCATCGTTATCAAATCCTAAATTTGCTATACGATATTTTCCATTTAAAGCATTGTTTCGTGAAAACAAGTCTGCCAAAATTTCTCTTCTTTTAATATTTTTTTTGTCCATAATTTAGCGTGGGATTTAACGAGTAATTCGGGAAAACAAAAATGGTCCCCCGACACAGCGAAGATTTCCGAAGAAATCAACCCGTATCCTTTCGGATACGGACCCACGCTAATAAGTGCCGGTCAGGAGACCGTTTTTATTAGCGTGGGTATTTTTAATCCTTGCCAATTAAGTTGGTTTAGGATTATTGTGTATTTAGATTACCATATAATTCTCTAAAGAGGAACTCCATTTTAATTGGTTTATCTTAAATTTTTGATACTATAGTAAATATGTCTAATGCTCTCAAAAAACAAAAATTTATCATTGAACTTATAGATCAAGCAGGGACATTAAGCCATAGAATTGACCAGGCATTATCCCGTAATGATGCCAATATTTATTCTGATGTTTTTAAACAATATAGTTTATGGAAACTCAAATGTCGACCAGTTTTTTATGAAAGTAACAAACTAATACACCCAGAATACTATGCTGTATTTTCACATTCAGATGGTGTGACAGATTTAGCAGATATGGCATTTAATGACGGGGCTTTATATGTTAAGGGTTTGCAAAATACTTACAAAAATGAAGATGGGGAAATTTTGGTAGACGATGAATCAATTCGTCAAATGAAAGCTGCTGGAATTGGTTTAGAAAAAAGAAAAAATGCACTTATCACCTTGCTACAAAAAATAAAAGAAGGAAGTGAGTCATCAAAAGTGATAGATCTTATGGTTTCATATGTACAGAAAACTGTATCAAGGGAGTTCCGAAAAAAGGTCTTAGATTCAAATTTTAAGAAATCAATAAAACGGTTTAACATGATTGAATTAATAATACGTAGTGGTGATTTGGGGGTTATTGGTGAAAAATTAAAAAGTACTAAATTTGGACGCCAGGATGCAAGAAATGAGATAATAGAAATTAACAAAAAGTTATTAAATGATTTATCTTTATCAAAAAAACCTATTATGCAAGGGCTAAAAAATACTGGACAGGGGTATAAAATAGACAAGAAGTATTACCGAATTATAGATAAGTAATGTAGGGGTGATAGAAATGAAAGAAAGAATAAAAAGCTTTGTAAATTAAAGCTTTTTTTGTTTTACCCCTACATTACCCCTACAAGATTTTGCAGGAAAAAAAATCTATTCTGTTCATATGGGCAATTAAACGCCCAGGCAGAATATGCAGATATCACACCATTACATCGAAGAATATCGGAACTTACAACAGGAGATCATTGGAACATTGATCGATTTTTCTGTTGCCGAAAAGGAATTATACGATCTAGTGGTCATGTTAAATGCAGTATCTCGCCATTATAAAACTAAGGGATCAACAAACGATCCAAATATAAAAAAATATGGAAAATGATATAAAAAAATACCTTGGTCAAAAAGGTATTTCGCATCGTGAAGAAGGTAATGAATTGGTCGTAAAATGTGTGTTCTCTAACTGTGATGATGACAGTGTAGGATCTGAAGCACATCTCTATATTAGCAAAGAAACCGGACAATATCAATGCAAGAAATGTTTGGCGTCTGGTAATTTATACACCTTGAAGAAATTCTATGGTGACATAGTAGTTCAAGCAGAAAAACCAAAAAATGTTCGAACGATTACTCCTACAATGGTGGAAAATCTTCACAAATATATACCAGCTCATATCCGAGAATATCTTAATGAGCGAGGAATTTCAAATGAAATTATCGATGAAAATAAAATTGGATATGACCGATTCTATGGAAAAGATTGGATAACGATCCCTATTAAAGATATTGATGGTAATTACAAATTTTTTAAACTACGTGAAGATCCGAATTCTGGAAAAGATAAGAAGACTTTTCCAAGCGGGATTGAGGCTCAGATTTACAATTGGGACCTTGCTCGCTTTTCAAAAGGTCCAGTTTTGATATGTGAAGGCGAAATGGATGCATTACTGATGCGATCTCACGGGATTGATGCTATCAGTGGTACACATGGGGCTGGGACATTCAAGGAAACATGGATTGAACATTTGAACCCCGGTCTAGAATATTTTATTTGCTATGATAACGATAAAGCAGGTATAGAAGGGTCACATAAAGTTGCTTCGTTACTCCATAAATATGGATTCAAGAAAATTGCTATTGTTACCCTTCCTGAGGAAGTTGGCGAAAAAGGTGATCTCGGTGATTATATTATGAAGCTTAAATTACCAATCAAAGATTTATTTAATAAATATGCCAAGGTATATCCGGAACGCATAGACACAAGCGAATTCACAGAGATGAGCATTGAGGATGTATGTAGTGTTTTGGATTTCACTATTAAAAAAGATGAGGAGAATAAGTCAATTACATTTCTCACAATGCTTGCAACTTATACGGACGAGGCTCAAACAAATGTCTTTTTTAATGCCCCAAGTTCCACGGGTAAATCTCATATCCCTCTAGCTGTTGCTGATCTCTTTCCTGCTGAAGATAAAATTATCCTTGCGAATTGTTCTCCTACGGCATTTTTCCATGAACAAGGAAAATTCGACAAAGAAACAAACACAATGATTGTTGACCTTTCTCGAAAAATTTTGATTTTTACAGACATGCCAGACACAGGGCTCATCTCACGACTTCGCCCTATGCTCTCACATGACGCAAAGGTATCTCATGCAAAAATTACGGACAAAAATCAATCCGGTGGGAACCGTACCAAAAACATCGATATTATTGGATATCCGAGTGTATATTTTTGTAGTGCGGCGTTAAAAATTGATGAACAAGAAACCACTCGTTTTATTATGCTGAGTCCTTCAATAGAGCATGACAAAATTTATCAAGGAATTCAGCAATCAATCCATAAAGAATCAAATCGCGAATCATTTTTTGAACAAATTGCCGATAACCAAGCTCGTAAACTTCTTAAAAAACGAATCTTGGGAATCAAGCAGGAATACATTTCAGACATAAAAATTCAAAATCGTGATCTTATCGAAGAACTGTTTCTTGGTGGTGGCAAATCAGTAAAACCTCGACAGCAACGTGATATCAAAAAGATTATCACTTTAATCAAAGGATTTACGCTGTTGAATGTATGGTTTCGAAATCGAGAAGGTACCTGTGCAGTTGCTACTGAACAGGATATCCTGAATGGCTTTAAGCTCTGGGAAGCAATTTCAGTAGGACAAGATTATGGACTGGCTCCTTATGTCTATGAAATTTATACAAAAATCATTTTACCTCTATGGAACGAACCTGGTAAAAGTTGGGGTGCCTATTCTGATTCTAATGAAAAGAAGAAATATGTTACCAGAAAAGAGGTTTTAACTCGTCACTCAAACATCTATGGGCGTCCCCTTAGTATGAGTTATTTACGTTCACAAATTCTTCCACAATTAGAGCAGGTAGGATTAATTATTCAAGAAAAAGGCGGCGAAGATCATCGTGAAATGGTTATTATTCCTGTTGAAACAGAGGTTGAGGATACTAATGAAGATATAGTTGTTCACCCTGTGGGGTAAATTAACGTTTTGTCTTTTAAATGCTATCATTATTGTGCTGGTTCGAAAATATAACACTCCCAAACCTCCTAGTCGTTATTAGGCAGGTCTACCTTGTCGTCTTTAAAAGGCGGTTCCATTTCGAGAATGTAGACCTTCGGGATTATGTTATTCGGACCAGCAAGGGACCGCCTTTTAAAGACTAAATAAATTATGAAAACTCTAAAATGGGCTTTGTATGCCCGAAAATCGACCGAATCTGAGGAACGACAGATCCAGTCAATCGACGATCAGTTAAATTTTCTAAAGGAAATGGCTGATCGTACAGAACTAAAAATTGTTGAGACTATTACTGAATCAAAATCTGCTAAAGATCCTGATAAGCGAGATGGTTTCAAAAAACTGCTTTCATTGATCAATTCCGGAAAAGTTGATGGTATTTTAGCATGGAAGATTGATCGTCTTTCTAGAAATCCGATCGATAGTGCAACCATTCAATATTATTTACAGAAAGGGAAAATTAAATGCATCAAGACTGCTGAGCGTGATTATCTTCCTGAAGATAACGCTCTTGTATATGCTGTTGAGCAAGGAATGGCAAATCAATATGTTCGAGATTTATCTAAAAATGTTAAACGTGGAATGCGTTCAAAAGCAGAGCAAGGCTGGTTTCCTAATATACCACCAATAGGTTATTTGAATTCAAAGACCCGAGAAAAAGGACGGGAAACAATCCTTACAGATGAATTACGATTTCCAATCGTACGAAAAATGTGGGACCTAATGCTTACAGGAAACTATAATTTGCCCCAGGTTTTGAAAATAGCAACTCATGAATGGGGATTGAAAACTTCGCCCAGAAAGAAACTAGGTGGACGACCAATCTGTATGAGTTATATGTGGAAAATTTTCACAAATATTTTTTATACAGGCCAATTTGAATATGGAGGAAAAATTTATCAAGGAAAACATACTCCCATGATCACTTTGGATGAATATGAACGAGTACAGTATATTTTAGGTAGAAAAAGTAAACCTAGATCAAAAACTCATGTGTTTCCTTATACCGGATTCATGATTTGTGGTGGGTGCGGTGCAGTGATTACTGGTACAGAGAAAACAAAACACCTTAAAATTGGCGAATCAAGAAAATATGTCTATTACCATTGTACTAAACGGAAACAAGAAGTAGATTGTAAAGAACCAAGACTCACTAAAGATGAATTGGAAGCCGAATTACTCCGGATTATTTCTGAACATACAATTCATCCAAAGATATGTGAATTAGCGTTTCGAATCATTCGAGAGATGCATGGGGCCGAATCTTCTGAACAAGAAAAACTATTAGCAAACCATACTAATAATTTGAATGACGTACAACGAAAGCTCAATAATCTCACTGGGTTTCTATTAAATGAAACAATCTCTGAAGATGAATATAAAATTCAAAAAGAATCTCTTCTATCAGAAAAAACCAAATGTGAAAATTTGATTGCTCAGTTGGACTCGCGATCAAAAAACTGGAGAACACTCACTGAGGACATGTTTGTATTTGCAACTCATGCAACAGAGGCATTGCAACAAAATGATGACATACAGATCAAACGAGAAGTCGCATCGAGTTTAGGTTTGAACCACAGTATTTCTGGTAAAAAACTCTTTATTAATCTACATTCTTGGCTAATTAAATTAAAAGAAGGCGAAAAAGGGTTAATGGAGGAATTTGGTCCGTTAGAACCGGAAAATATCTATACAGATAAAACACAAAAAGAGGTTTTACCCTCTTTTCATACTAGGTTGTGCGCCGGGTTGGATTTGAACCAACGAAGCCCGGAGGCGACAGATTTACAGTCTGTTGTAATTGACCACTCTACCACCGACGCATACTTGTATCAAGTACGTACGAACTTGATCCGATTTTCTGATTATTCAGGAACAACGACAGTATTACATATTTGGAATAAAAAAACAAGCATTTACACGCTTGTTTTTTTGCTATACGTAGTTGATTTTGCTCGATTCATGGTAAGTCCTCGTTTTTTTACTTCGAATACCATCTCGTCTTTTTTCATATCAACAACCACCGTATTTCCTGCAGATACTTCATCAGTGATCATTAAATTTGCCAATTTGTTCAAGAGTGTATTTTGAATCAATCGATTGAGTGGTCGCGCACCGAACTGTGGATCGAATCCTTTTTCTGCAAGATGATCAACAACACCCTGTTTGATATCTACATGAATGTTTTTATGGAGCATTCTTTTTGTAACACGACTGAGTTGAACTGCAACAATTTCCTTGATCACCTCTGGTGGAAGTACATCGAATACAATAATTTCATCCAGTCGATTCAAGAATTCTGGTCGGAAAAACTCTTTCAAGCTTTCCAATACGCGATCCTTGGTAATTTGATAATCTTGTGCAAGGGTGTTATCAGAAAATCCAATAGTTTGCATTTTTTGAATATGGTGCGACCCCAGATTGGACGTCATGATGATGATAGTATTTTTGAAATTTACCTTGCGTCCTTTTCCGTCAGTTAAATGTCCGTCGTCGAGCACCTGTAAGAGTAAATTAAATACATCGGGATGTGCTTTTTCAATTTCATCGAACAGTACAACGGAATAGGGACGGTGGCGAACTGCCTCGGTGAATTGTCCAGCTTCTTCATACCCTACATACCCTGGGGCTGTTCCGACTAATTTTGAAACAGAATGTTTCTCCATATATTCGGACATGTCCACACGGATGAGCGCCTTTTCATCATCGAACATATATTCAGTGAGCGCCTTGGTCAATTCTGTTTTTCCAACACCGGTTGGACCCAAGAACATGAACGATCCAATAGGACGGTTCGGGTCAGCAATACCCACACGAGACCTCCGGATAGCCTGAGCAATTTTTTCAATCACCTCATCCTGTCCTTTTACTCGTTTTTTCAATTCTGATTCCATGTTCAAGAGTCGTTTTGATTCTTCTTGCAACATTTTGGTAACGGGGATATTCGTCCATTTTGCAACCACGCGTGCAATGTCTTCCTCGGTTACCTCTTCACGCATCAATCGTTCTTGAGGCTTTATCTTTTTCAAACGATCAGATTTTTGTTTCAATAATTTTTCAAGACTAGGAATTTTCCCATAGCGAATTTCAGCTACTTTTCCAAAATCAGACACCAGTTCTGCATTGTCAGCCTCTGTTTTTAATGCTTCGATATCTTTTTTCAATGCACGAACGTGTTCCAAGGTATCTTTTTCTATATTCCATCGAATTTCCAAGTCTTTGGTTGTTTCTCGAATATCAGCAATTTCTTTTGCAATTTCCTTGATCCGTAATTTTGCGTTTGCTGATTGTTCCTTGTCGCCGTCTTTTACCTCTCGGGATAACGCCTCGGTTTCGATTTCCATTCTGGTAATTTTACGATGAACCTCATCCAGTAGTGCCGGCTTATTCTCGAGAGAAATTTTGAGCATTGATGCAGCCTCGTCAATCAGATCAACTGCTTTGTCAGGTAAAAATCGATTGGTGATATAACGCACCGACAAATTCACGGCCGATACAATCGCATCGTCAGTAATACGCACGCCGTGAAATAGTTCATATTTTGATTTTAATCCACGCAAAATGGCAACTGCATCTTCCTCGGTAGGTTCGGTAATCATCACAGGTTGAAACCGGCGAGCCAGTGCTGGATCTTTCTCGAAATGTTTTTGGAATTCGTTTAAGGTCGTTGCACCAATTGCGCGGAATTCACCACGAGCAAGTGCTGGTTTCAACATGTTTGCAGCATCTTGAGATCCTTCTCCCCCACCAGTACCAACAATCGTATGGATTTCATCAATGAAAATGATTACTCCGCCATCAGATTGTTCCACCTCTTTCATGATAGCTTTCAACCGTTCCTCGAATTCGCCACGATATTTTGTCCCTGCGACCAATAATCCCAGGTCAAGTAATACCAAATCTTTCCCACGGAGTGATTCTGGTACATCTCCTTTCGCCATACGAATCGCGAGCCCTTCTGCAATCGCTGTTTTTCCTGTTCCCGGCTCGCCGATCAGGATTGGATTATTTTTTGTTCGTCGTGCGAGGATTTCAATTACGCGCATAATTTCACGATCTCGCCCAATGACAGGGTCGAGTTTGTCATCCTTTGCGAGCTTGGTGAGATTGCGAGAATATTTGGTAAGAGCACGAAATTGTTTTTTTGGTTCTGCTTTTCCATTATTTTGTTTCAATTCTTGGAGTGTTTTCATTACTCGTTCATACGTAACATGGAGCGCATCGAGTTTTGGGCGTACATTATGCGGAAGTGCCAAAATTGCCAAGAAAAGATGTTCAACAGAAATAAAGTCATCCTTGAGTGACTTTGCAATTTCTACCGAACGTTCTAATACCTGTGCAAGATCGGGAGCAATATACATCTGAATCATTTGGGATTGATTCCCCAGGGTTCCTTGGTCGCCCGTTTCAATCATTTCCAAAAGTGTTTCAGAGAGTTGTATCAAATCAATTTCAAGTTTTTCAAGTACAGAAACAACAGGACTTTCATCCTGGAGTACCAATGCGGTCAAGAGGTGTGCTACCTCAACATGATCCTGTCCACGTTCCATGGCAAGTTCATGGGAACGCTGGAGCGCGTTTTTTGCCTTGGTAGTAAGTTTTTCAAATGGTGGCATAGTAAAAATAGAGAGTAGTAAAATTATTAAAAAATCAACCAAATCAGCCAAACAACACTATAATTCAAGTCTTTCGTACGGTGATACTACAAGTATATCATAAAAATATGTGAATAAAAAGCGGGAAAAATGCTTCGCATTTTCCCCGCTTTTTATTTATGTAGTAATTTCCTGAAAATTTTTTAAAAATCTTTTAATATCTCTTTGTGTCGTTCCTCGCCCCATCGTTATCCGAACACTTCCCTCTTCTGATTTTGAAATAATTCCCTTCGCACTGCGAAGTGCTGCGATCACATGCGATTCTTCATCACTATCAGACTGACATGCGGATTTTGATGACACTGCAAAACTGTGTGCAGCCAGTTGTAGTACCAGCCACTCTGCTGAAAAACCTGCAACAGTAATATTGATATTATTTGGTAATCGATTATCTCGTGCACCGTTTAACGTAATTCGATCATCTTGTAATAATTCATTTATTGCAAAATCACGAAGTGTTGTTAATCTTGCAACTTCACTTTCTTTTATTTCTTGGGAAAGTTCAAGTGCTTTTGCAAATCCTGCAATCATTGCAACATCCTCGGTCCCTGATCGCAGACCAAATTCCTGACCACCACCATGGAGTATCGGATTGATAACATCTCTGTTTTTCACAAATAATACTCCTGATGATTTTGGTCCGTATATTTTTGAACCAGAAATACTCATCATATCAATCCCTAGACGTAGCACGTTTATATCACAATAATTCACTGCCTGAATCGCATCGGTGTGAAATAATGGGTAGTGTTGTTTTTCTCCCTCCCTTGATAAGGGGAGGGCCGGGGTGGGGTTGTGTTTTTTCCACCATCTCACTAATTTTGCAATTTCCTTAATCGGTTGAATCGTACCAATTTCATTATTTGCATACATGATACTAATCAAGATTGTTTCTGGTCGCAATTGTTTTTTAATATCGGCAACCTCTACAATTCCGTCTGCATTACATGGAATATAACTAACCGTTACTTGGTTCGTATGTTCAAGATGTTTGCACGTCTCCAGCACCGAATCATGTTCGATACTACTTGTTATAATATGTGGCATAACTGTTGGATGGTTTTTTTTGAACTGGGCCACAGCTCCGAGAATTGCAAGATTGTTCGCCTCGGTTCCACCACGGGTAAAAATAATTTGTGATGACTGTGCACCGATAGTCTGTGCAACTATTCCTCGAGATTGATCAATACATTGTGCGGTGCGAATTCCTAATGGGTACCAACCACCGCGGTTGCCATAGATATTCTTGAAAACAGAACGCATCGTAAAAAACACCTCGGCATCGAGCGGAGTTGTTGATGCATGATCCAGATACACTTCTGATTGGAACCATTTTTGAAAAATTTTTTTAAGATAAAAATACATAGGTTAAACCATAATTCATGAAAGATGGATATCTTGAAATTACCACAAAATTAACTATAATCAAACCGTATATGAATACTCAACTTATCCTCATTATTATTTCTGGAATTGCAATCGTGTTATTAAGTATTGGTATCTTTCTCGTTGCGAACGTGAAAAAACAATTCCGCCTATTCACCGCTGGAGCAAACGGCGCATCATTGGAAAGTACGATGCAAAAACTCCTCACTAATCAACAATCACTAGAACAACATCATGGTGAACTGGCTCAATTTGTCACCTCGATCCACCATCGAGTTACAGAAAGTCATCGTGGATTTGCAATGATAAAATATAATGCGTTCGACCGTGTCGGCGGCAATCAGAGCTTCTCGTGTGCAATACTTGACGAAAAGGGTACAGGTATGGTACTATCCAGTTTGTATTCACGCGAGCGCAGCAACGTATTCGCAAAACCTATTATTAATTTTTCATGCGAACATGAACTCACCAACGAGGAAAAACAAGTTCTCGCGACCGCATCAGGAAAAGTAAAATAGAACCTTAATTACCCTTCTCTATGTCAACAACAACAACAATACAACGACCACCTGTGGTTGCCATTATGGGTCATGTTGACCACGGAAAATCCAGCCTTCTGGATTATATTCGTAGTTCCAATATTGTTGCTGGAGAGGCAGGTGGTATTACCCAACATATTTCTGCATACGAGGTAACCGTCCCTGATGCAGATGGTATTCAGAAAAAAATTACCTTTATCGATACGCCTGGTCACGCAGCTTTTTCCCACATGCGCAATCGTGGTGCAACAATTGCCGATATTGCAATTCTGATTGTATCAGCAGAAGAAGGAGTAAAAGCACAAACCAAGGAAGCTATCAAAACAATCACTACACACCGGGTGCCTTTTATTGTTGCCATTACAAAGATTGATCGCCCTAACAGTGCTGTTGATAAAGTAAAAACCGAGCTCATGGAGCAAGAGGTATTCGTAGAAGGGTTCGGCGGGTCAATCCCTTGTGTTGCTCTTTCATCAAAAACTGGCGAGGGCGTCCCTGAACTTTTGGAAACAATTCTTCTCCTTGCAGATATGGAGGATTTCACAGGTAACCCCGAACATTCTGCAGAAGGTTTCATTGTAGAGGCCAATATGGATGAAAAACGAGGTATCTCTGCAACCATGATTATTAAAAACGGAACCCTCCATGCCGGAAATTTTGTAGTGGTTGATGACGCCTATACTACTACACGCCTCATCGAGGATTTTTCTGGAAAAGCTATCGAATCGGCGACATTTTCAACACCTATCCGACTGACTGGATTCTCGAAACTTCCTAATATTGGGTCACTCTTCACCACCTGTACGACAAAAAAAGAAGCCGAGGCAACCGTAATTACAAACACAGAAACCTTGCAGGCAGCTATCCCTGCTCGACCAATTCCAGAAAATACTGACCATGTTGCAATCATCCCTATCATTATTAAATCAGATGTATACGGAACCGCAGAAGCAATCGAAGGTGAAATTATGAAAATAGAAATCCCTGACGTTTATTTCAAGGTGATCAAAAAAGGAGTTGGCTCGATCAATGAATCAGATATTCACCTGGCAGTTGCTGATCGGAAAACTATTGTCATCGGATTCCATGTTGATATGGACGCGCGTGCACGTGACCTCAACGAATCTGAAAAAATTACTGTGGAAACATTTACCATCATTTATAAATTAACCGAGTGGCTGGATATGGTAGGGCGAGAACGTAAACCACAACGAGAACGAGAAAAAATTATAGGAACTGCTACTCTCTTGAAATTCTTTAGTTCTCAGAAAAATCTCCACTTGGTAGGTGCACGCGTAACCGATGGACTCTTTACAAAAAACGGGCTCATCAGAATAACGCGCGATAGCGAAATCATTGCCCGTGGTAAGATTGCCGCGCTCCAACAGGCAAAATCCCCCACAGACAAGGTCGAACAAGGAAACGAATGTGGTATCCAGATCGAATGTTCCACAGTGCCAGAACCTCATGATATTCTGGAACAATTTGAAAAAGTTATTGAGTAATTATATATGAAACACAATCTCAAACTCATCCTCGCAACTGCAGCAGGCTGGATTACGCGCAATAGCAACCGTAATTCACTTATCACGCTCACTCGTGCGGACTATTCAACGGATGGAAAAAAATTATTCATCTACTACACCGTGCTCCCTAATACACAGGAACGACCTGCGCACGAATTCCTAACCCGACATGGTGATGATATTCGTAACCATGTAAAAACAAAAATGAAAACCCAGCCTGCATGGTTTCGGTTTCAATTGGACAGTGGCGAACGCAACCGTGAACGAATTTCCGACTTGCTTGACGGAACAGTAGAAAGTCATGGCGATATCCCCGACCGATTGCATAATTAAAAGACTTTGATATAGTATCAAGGTCAGATGCGCGAGTGGCGAAATTGGTAGACGCACTTGCCTTAGGAGCAAGCGGAGTGATCCATGGAGGTTCAAGTCCTCTCTCGCGCACTATGTGGGACTTTTGGTCCCAAAATCATATCAAAGGGGTAATTAAGTGTTGATTTAATTACTTCTTTTTGATTTACAGTGAAGTTCAAGAAGATTTTTTTAATGACTTCGTCCAGAACTTTCATATTGTTAGAATTCCTAATAAAATTAGGGATATTTTTCATAAGTTCAAGAAACTCTCCTTGATCCAGTAATTCAAGAGTTTCTTTGCTTTTAGCCTTATATTCTTCTATTATATTTTCTACTTCTTTGAGTTCGTCTGACATTTTTGCATAATCTGTTTCGTAGTCCTTTTGCAATTCTGGGTTATGGTTTTCTCCTAATCTTCGTAGCTCGCTCCGTGTATCGGTCATAGCGTCAATAATGCTCGTTTGCCTACTGGTAAGAGATACTAATTCTCCGGTTATTTTACTTTTTAGTAATGCGAAATCTTTCTTTGCTTCTATTTTGTAATGCTCCCAATTTTCCTTTGTAGGGTTAAAATTCTTCTCTAGGTAATCTGACACATAGTTTATGACTATACTAGGTCGTACGCTCTTATTTTTAGCCTTACAGCTGGTCTGGTCACACCTGTAATGAAATCTATTCTCTTCACCTTTGGACGTTTTCTTTGTCATAATACCCGCTGACATTGTATGTCCGCATTCTGAACAAAGAATACATTGTCGTAAGAAATCTGCTTTTACGCCTTCCTTCTTGAAGAACTTGAGTACTCGTTTTAGCTTTGTTGATTTTTCACCGGCTTTTTTATTTATCAATAAATATTCTTCTGGTGTAATGACTGGGGTAAACTCATAATTGGACCCTAATATTTCTATTTTATTTCCGTGTAAATATATCCCCGCATAAAATGGATTTTCAAGCATTCTCATTGCTTGCTGTTTACGGTAAAGCCCCAGTTTGTTCTTTGCAGTTTCATTTACTCTAGTCGTTTGGCTATTTATATACTTTGCAATAGTTTCAAGTGTTTCTCCTTTTAATCGCAGTATAAATGCTTCTCGTATGACTTCCAATGCTACTGTGTCGGCTCTCGGTATGTCCCTGTCGTCTTTGTAGTAACCTTTTGGAATAAAGCTCACTATTTTACCTTCTTCCATTTTGCGTGTATTGCCACGCATTACGTTATCAGATAGTTTGTCTGAATACTCTTTAGACATTGCAAAAGTAATACCAAGTAGAAGTTTGCCACTGGTGTCGTTTGAGAAAGTAAAACTCACAAATTTCATATCTACAATATTTTCTTTATCAAGAAGATCTATTATTTCTCCGGCGTCTTTCATATTACGGGCTAGTCTATCTGGGTGCCACGCAAGTATTGCATTGTACTTACCACTAACAAGATCTTCTATCATTTTCTTAAAGTAAGGACGCGTACCGCTTTCTTTTGCTGACCGTGTTTCAATAACAATATCTTTTTCAGAAATACTAATACCTTCTCGTTTTGCATACTCAAGACACTCTTTCTTTTGGTCCGGAATAGAGCGTATTTGTTTTCCTTTTTCTTCGGTAGATTTACGTAAGTACATTACGTATTTTAGTTTGTCTGGTTTAAGATCTGCTTCACCAATTTGAGAGCGGAATACCTTTGCTAGATCTTCTATGGTAATTAGAGTTTCCATAGAGGTATTTTAACATTTTTGGAGGTGTTATTAAATATAAATTAGTAAACGTACATTTGACTTTACTAGTACATTGTGCTATTATATATTTAAATCAAAAAATTAAATAAAAATGAATAGTCAATTTAACATTACAGAAGTATTCTATGCTGAAAGCTTTGTTGGTCAGGATCCAGATTTCAAAGGGCGATGTCCTATCTTTTTGGAAAGAAATGGTTTTAGTTCTTTAAATAAGATATATGAATATTTGTGGAAGCCAGCCGAGAAAAAAATATTCTCCATATCGGAAAACCAAAAAAAGATATCAGAGTTTGTTGTTCTTAAAACTACTTCAGATAACGAAGTTGTAAGTTTGTCACAAACAAAAATAACAACTGAGAATGACTTCTTTATAACAATATATCTTTTACTCGCAAAACCAGAAGAAGGAGAAAAAATTCTTGGTTATAGAATACTAGACAATAGTGAATTTTTTATGTTTGTAGAAACTGCAGAAAACGGTATACTGTGGGTTCGTATTAAACATAGCAAAAGTAAACTTGAAAATCGCTACCGAATTTTCGCCAGAGACTACGATATGGGGCACGCTTGTTCTGGAATTTTACTTCATTTTGAATAAGTTTCTCAACTTTCTAATCCTCCCTTAAACAAGGAGGATTTTTTATATCATAACTTCAGTTAAAAACTGACGAAGTGTATCGGATTTTACTACTTATTACTTTAGATATATGACTTTTGTATAAAACAGACTTCGTTCATTTTAACCGAAGTAAAAAAGTTTTCCCTTTGGAATACAGTATCTTTCACTATGTTCAAGATACTAACACGCTGTAATTATTCTATGCACATCAAATTATTTTCATAATCAGATATTGTACCGTAGGTACGCAACTAAGTAGTTTTCGGTGATTTGGTATCAAGAATTACTACTGTACCGTCGCTTGTAACAACTCGTGTATCCTTTTTAGGTTCTGGCGGTTTCTCATTTTGTAGAACTTGGACCAATTCAGATAGATTATCTTTTGTATTCATAGCGTTATTATATCAATTTTACTTACTCTTTACAAGATACTTATATTATTGCGTAGATACGTAACAATATGAGCATCTAAAAAATAAGGTTTGGGATACGTATGCTACTCGGTACATACCTTCGGGCATATATTTCTTGAAGTGAAGCAGTAAGATCCACTAGCTCTTTATCAAGGTTTAGTATATATTCTAGAGAGTTAAGGAGTTCAAGTTGAGTTCCTGTACCGGCACTATATACTAAAAACAGCGATTATTTCGCTGTTTTTAGTATACTTGTTTAGAGAAGTACGCAACCTGCGTTGTGTACGTGAGGACTTGAAAGCCGGAGCGTTATACGAGTTTCGAGCGAATAGCGAGAAGGCGAACGCCGCGAGGCGGGGTCGAGCAAATTTTTCGTTAGAAAAATTATGCGTGACCAAGTCCTCTCTCGCGCACAAAAACATTATGTCTGGACACGATAGTGTTCAGGCATTTTGTTTTGTCGTGCGAAGAGGATCTTGAAAGACGGAGGCGGTTTACGAAATTTCGAAGAATGAGAAGTTTTGTCGCCGAGTCGGGGTCGCGGCGCAAGGAGTATACGACTATGCGACCGTGACCAAGTCCTCTCTCGCGCACAGTATACTAAAAACAGCGATTATTTCGCTGTTTTTAGTATACTTGTTTATATATCCGAAACGCTTACGCATGTTCGGACTAATGTTTTGTGCCCAGGCACTACACCAAATAGTTTTTAACAAAAAATGCGCAGAAGCGCTTTCTTTGAAACAAGTACGCGTAAGAATAGTTGTACTAAATTTGGTGTAGTGCCCAGAGTGGGACTCGAACCCACAAGCCTTGCGGCAGAAGATTTTAAGTCTTCCGTGTATACCATTCCACCATCTGGGCAATTCTGAAAAATCTTTCTGATTTTTCTGGAGGCGTAGGCGGGAATCGGTCACGAATAAATTTTCTAACGAAAATTTTTCTCGACCCCGCCTCGCGATACTCGCCTTCTCGCTATTCGCTCGAAACTCGTATAACGCTCCGGCTTTCGATTCGCGCACGCATGCAATACATATTGCATGCTCTACGCCGAAAAATCTTTCTGACTTTTCTGGAGGCGTAGGCGGGAATCGAACCCGCGCATGGCGGTTTTGCAGACCGCAGCGTTTCCACTTCGCCACTACGCCATATTACTCTACCATGTCCCCCCGGTAGGGTTCGAACCTACGACCGTCTCCTTAAGAGGGAGCTGCTCTACCAACTGAGCTACAGGGGGAAATTATCGCCACCTATTGATATTCTTTGTAGGTACTACAACCAAAAACAGTACAGGAAACACGATAGAGTATAGCAAACTATTGATAAAAATCAAAGGTTTTGTGTGGTAAAAATACTTGACTTTTTCATCTATTTTGATATAATAATATTTGAAAAAGGTGCACAGTGTACCTTGTAAAATGAATATTTCAAAACAAATTAAATTTATAAAAATGAGTAACTTTATTGACAATTACATTTTAGGTAGAATTGTGGACTATCTTAATAATTTAGAAAAAAATAACGTAAAACCACCTGCAATACTTGAACCTTATTTAAAGAATGGAATTCTTTTTGAGCCAAAATCAGGAAACATCGTGAGGATACTTAAATCAAACGCTGTTTTTAGTTATTTCCTTCATAAGCCAGGGTATGCTTTTTTATGTGAGCTTTTTCCTGATTTCCAATTTAATCATGAAAGAGAGCGTTGGTTTATTGTAGAAAATCCTGAAACAGAAAAACAAGCCAGGAAAGTATTAGATGATTTAGAAAAATTAGAAGTAACTGTTATAGATGATTATTTAAAGAATAACCCTGAAAAGACAAAAGAAGATTTTTATACTTCACATTATTTTAAAAATTTCTACACAAAACCGCCAAAAAAGATCTTTGGGAGTAGACTTCTCTCAACAGAAGACTACGAAGAAACATTAACATGGCCTATTTGGGAAAAAACATCCAAGGTTCTCTTTCAAGATCTTACAGGTCAATTAAAAATTGGTATTCGCCCTATATCTTTTTCAAAAATTAAGAACGGTAAAATTATCGATCTCCACGAACAATTATCCCCGTATTACAAAGCTAATGATGAGATTTATGTTGTAAAGATTAAGGGCGTTCGAGATAAGGACCTTCTCGAGACTGAGTTTGATCTGGCTATCACTGCAAGTATAGAAAATCCCTATATTGCTGATGTCGAAAAAGATGATGTGTTTAATTTTTTATATTCTGAAACACTTCAAGTTGTAAACCAAGTTGTCAGCAATAACAAGTGCCACAGTACTGGTTATGAAATAACAGGAGATAAAATCGAGGACTTCGATTCTGCAAAAGTCATGGAGACAATAACAGAATCTGTTTACAGCCATTTAACAAATCCAAAAAATTATTGTGGATTCAGTATTAAATCTGTTGGTTTTCTTGGTGATATTAACCTTGGAGGAGACGATGCAAAAAAATATGATGATTCTCTAAAAAAAGTTTTTGAGCAAAAAAGAGAGAATGAAAGAATTTTGACAGAATTAACATCCAAAAATCAAAAAGAACGTCTCGAAGCAGAAAATAAAATTCTTGTTGAGGAGGCTAAAGGAAAAGCATACCAGAAAAAGGTTGCATTGGAAACAGAAGCCGATATTAAAAGAATACAAGAATTACAAAAACTAGGTTGGGATATTAATCTTGACCAAACAACAAAAATTGCAGAGGCTATCAGCAACAATAATGGGATCAATATAACAAATATTGGTGATGTCCTCAACAACTTATTAAAAACAAATAATAAGAAAGAAAATGAAACAAATTAAAAATCTACTATTAATACTATTGTGTATTATTGTTATTCTCTACCTTGGACCGATGATTATTTTTGCACTGGTAGGATTACCAGCTTGGTTTATTGGCGTATATGCAATTTTAGGCCTTGCCGGTATATTAGCTGTTATTTATTTTTATATTTCTGGTAATTCATCAAATACTAGTGAAAGTGGAGAAAAAAAATCTACCGCAACTAGTTCTGATGATAAAAAAATACCGCAAACAACCAAAAAAATAAATGACCACTGGATCATCCGTGCATTACAATCAAAACCAATGCAGATCATTTGGAAAGTGTTGGTGGCGATACTGATTATCTATTTCTTGCATTGGGTGTTTACTGGTCACTGGTCACTCAATGGTGGCTTTTTCCCAAAAGCATGGGAAACACTCACAGGGCAATCACCAGAGCAAATTTCTGAAAAAGCAAAAATCAAGGCAGAAAAAGAAATCCGCCTGGAGGAATTGCGAAATCAGGAAAACGACAAACGTCGTGCCGAACGCGAGGCAATGCGTGAACACAGACGCGAACGTTGGTCGAACTGGTGGAATGGTAATGGGAATAATGAGAGTACTAATTCGTCTTATGATGAAAATAGTAATTCTGAATCCGGATCAGGATATCAAAACCAAAACCCTCGGAAAAACGAGCCGGTAGTTTGGGAAAAACCACTTCAAGGATCTTCAGAATCATCAACCTATAAAGAGATGAGTCAAGAGGAACAAGCTAGATCTTTTTCGCAACCACAATGACAATAGAATAAAAAAATGCCAAAAGCCGATACAATTGTGTATCGGCTTTTTTTATTTCTGCGGCAATTCGCTGGTAATATCGTATGTCTTTGCACTTTTCGCACCAACAATATCTGCCAAAACTTGCATAATGGCAAACGCAGATACCATGATAAAGAGTCCCACAATCCCCCAGAGCATATGATCCTTGCCCTCGTTAGAACTGGTCGCGTTCGACTGTCTGTTTTTCAAGAAAGAGATGAGCCCCCAAATGAAATAGACGAGCGCGATCACGAATCCCAGGATGATCAGCGGATTGAGGATATAGTAACTGATGCGGAACATTAGCTGCTTTATCGACAATGGTTCTGCTGCGTATGCAATTGTAGGGATAAGGAATTCCATAAAAAATATAATAAATTATTGAACAAATCCTTGGAATTCAATAATGTCAGTTGTTTGAACTTGACCTCCTCGATCAAGACCAAAAGTATTTGAAAGTACTTCAATAATTCCAAAAAATACAAACCAAATAAAGATAGCGAGGAGCGCCTTCAAAAGACGACTCTTGTGAAGACCTTTTAGTTCACCTTCTTCACGAATATAACTTAATACTTCCCATCCAAACCAAAGCACTAATACACCGGTCACCACAGGAAAGAGCGCAGCTATGATATTTTTAACAAGTTTAATAATTCGCTCAAAGATACTACCAGAATAAGCGAAGCTTCCAGTAGTTTGAGCAAATGTTAACAAAGGCATCGCAACAGAAAGAATTCCTGTCATGACGATATATTTTTCCAATCTTGATTTCATACTATTTTATTTATAAAATTAATTAATAATAAGCTTATTATTCTGGTAATAGATAGCTACACCAGATACAGTCTATTATAACATAAATAATAAAAAAATCGCAAGCATCCATTATATGAATACTTGCGAAATGACTCTTTTTTTTGCAACTACATTAAAATATAGTAGTATAGTGCACCGGTGAGTCTGCCGGCTGGATCATAATTAGATGCACCTGCTGGTAGGTGCATCGGTCTTTTTTCCAAATAGTATTGTCTACCATTTGAATATTTGACCTCGAGGAATTTTTCCTGGGTTCCATACACCAGCGCGTCCACCACGCCATCTGGTGTTAGGAATTGGCACAACACCATACTTTTGTATGGCATTGCATGGCTGTCACCCATAGGTCGATCAGTCAATCCATTTTTATCAAGGTCCTGATAGACCTTAACATCAAACGAACCCCCTACAAACGTTCCCACAGTGTATGTGGAGTTGGCTGCAGGACCAACTTGTGACTTTGCGCAAGAAGTCACTGAAATTATTGCGCATAAAAAAATTAATTTTTTCATATACAAAGGGGTTACAATTCCACCCCTAAAGTTTTTAAATTAAAATTAAATAATATCCAGAACACTCGCCAGAGGGCCTGGGAAAGGATCGAGACCTCTGGATATTATTCAACCTCATCAAAAACTCTATGAAAAATTATATTTTTCGGTATTTTGAAAGAACTGGGGTTACCACAGGTAGTTCCCTATGGTCTTAATGGTAGTATAGCATATTGTGGATTTTTTGTCAAGTGGTTTGGGTTATTAAAAAAAAATGGGGGGGGCGCCGCAGGCCCCCCCCCCTTTTTTTTTAAGGTTTTTTGACATAATCCCCTATTCACTGGTTTCGAACTGTGGAATTAATGGTCGTATCCCGAAAAATGACCCGGTGAGAAACCCAACCAATGATATTGCAGTAAACAAAACGAAGATTGCGAGTAATCCCCAGCGCAGATACTTGTTCAGTTCTTCTCGTTCCTTTTCCTGATCACTCTTGGTCATGGCAATAACCGTGTTCCCCATGAAATACAGCACTGCACCTGCCACCATCAACGGAATAATCCGTTGTGAGGTAAATTTTGCAATCTGGAGAGCCAGGTTACGGATGCTGTAGATAGCGCCTGACCCCTGCCCGAACGCGTCGGTATTATTAGCAGTACCCAGATCTGCGCCCAGCTGGGTAATCCCGAATGACGCGGCAAAAATCTTGATAATCCCGAAAAAGGTAAAGATGATAAATAATGCGATGAGCGAATTGATAATTCCCCCTTTGTACAAATTCTGATCTTGCAGATTCTTTGACCGCATGTAATTGAAAATATTATACCCAAAGGCTAATACTCCGAACGCAACGATAATTGGGAAGAGTGCAGAAAAAATTGATTCAATTAAAACTACCAAATTAACAATCGGTTGCGGGGCTGCAAACGCAACCACGGGGACCATACTCATCCCCCCGATCAGTACTGCCGACCCTATTGGTGATGATAAAAAATGAGAGTGCTTCATAGAATTTGATTTATTGCGGTTTCATAATATCCTTGATCGTTGCTTGTAATCCTTCTGCAATAACATAGGAAGCGAGGATAATTGCCCCACCGATTAATGTCCATTTGAGTGCAAGTTTTGCTTCTTTGAGCTTTGTTTCGTTTCCTCGTGCCTGAACAAAGAGAAATCCAGTATACATAATTGCAATCCCTAACAGTGGTATCGCAATAGGAATAACAATTCCTTTTACGAACGCATTAACTACCTCTGGAATCGTATTAAATGGAAGCGGATTTTTCAGGACTCCACGAATCTTTATATTTTCAGATCCATATTGAGAATTATCCTCACTTGTATCAGAAAAATTATTAGGTACATTTTTATAAGACGATGTTGGGTATGTTTTTGAAAACGATTTTTTTTGTAGGATGGTAGTCGATGTTGTAAATTTTTCTCGTACCTGTAATATTGGATCCTCGATAATGATTTCTTTTATCGGTGTTTGACTTGTATACCAAGATTTAAATTCATAGGTAATCTTGCTCGGATTTGAAAAATCTCCAACGGGTGATAATATTGTTGTTTTGTCTATAGTATTTTTTATTGCGGAGTCAGCTGGAACCAGTGTTATAACCAAACCGGGTGATATCCCTGAAATTGGGAAGCTGCTGGTTGGTTCTGGCCAGCGATATTGAAATAACCCAGAAACATCATATCGGTCCTGATTTTTCTTTATTTGTACTTCCATGTTTAACTGAGTATTTTTCGTTAAAAATGGGTTATCATTAGTATTATTGGTTGCACTTACCGGTACATTTGTATTGACCTGTGTACCACTTGTTGTACTCGGATATACAGATGGAGAGCCAGAATAATTATTAGTGGGCGTAGATGGTGGAAATATTGTAGGAGAAGTGCTTTCTTTTGAAACAGGGATTTCTTTTGAAAACTCTTGATACTCTTGACCATTTAATACGAAAATGGACATTTTTACTGTAAAAGGTGCCTGGGTATTATTAAAATTTTTTATTACTAGATTATTAAACCCGAAAGATTGAGCATAAAATGTCGCTTTTATAGGGATCGGAGTATCGTATTGAGTTAATTGATCTTGTGAAATAGAAACCGAAGTTGCAGCGATATTCGATTTTATTGCTCGATCCTTATCGTAAAGATATAGGTTTATCACTTTATTTCTTAGTGTTGTTATAGATATTTTATTGTCATTTTCTGGTTTATTAAAAATAATATTTCCAGAAAACTCAATAATATCTTTTTCTGGGGTAGAACCGTGACGATAATAAGCCTCTCCGTTAAAAACAGCGGGAGCATATTTTAAAGATGACTCAGAAACTGTCTGTGCTGACACTGTTCTATACCCAAAAAAAGTTACAAGAATGAGTACAATAAATAAACTATTTCTAAAAATTTCTTTATTCATATATTATAAAATATCAAGTAATATATAATTCGACGCATCCGGACCAAGGAGCGTTTTTAAAATTGTTGCAATGATTGTCCATGCCAACAACATAACAAGTACACCAACACCAATACGAACAAAATTGTCTTTGTACTTCGTTAATTCCTGAGGCATACTACGATGAAGAATCATCTGAACCCCTGTATAAATACAGGTAAGCACCACCAACGGGATTAATAATACTAACATATAATCAATAACTCGAAATACTAATTCAATTAGGTGACTAAATCCACAATATGTATTTATACCACCATCTGAACGTTTCCCACATGGAACCAGCGGGTTCCCGGTATCAGTGGAAACTTCTCCAATATACTCACCAGGTTCACCAATATTCGTTGGTAATTGATAATTATTAATGAGAAATCCAGTATCTACATCAGGATTATAGGGAGTAGGAGGTGCAACAACTACCGGTTGTGTTTGAGGTGGCTGAGTTCCTGTGTCTGGTGTCTGAAACGAATACATGCTCGTACTGTAATTTCTATTCGAATCCGTATCAACAAACTTGTAATAATACACTTTTCCTGCCTGATATCCCACTGTTTTTTGTGAAAAATTTTCGGGAACATTTGCAGTCCTATTCTTTGGTAAGGACACTACTGTTCCTACGTCAATCAAACTGGACCGAGTGTCACCTATTAATAATTTCAAGCCTACTAACGGAACATCTTTGGTGGTGGTAATTGTTCCTCTAAAAGTTATATCATAGGTAGCTCCATTTTGAACCATTTCTGGATTAGACGGAACTTGTACTGTAATAGCATTACGCTGTTCTATTGTCGACAATGGTGTTGGTGTTGGTGTTGGTGTTGGTGTTGGTGTTGGTGTTGACTCGAAATTATTAGTGATTATCGAAACTTTTTCATAAATAACGTCTCTGAGATAATCTTTAACTTGAATATAATATCTCGTATTGGGTTGTAGACCAGTTACGGTAATAGGAATACTGAAATTAACTGGATCACCCAACTTGTCGGTACCAATATTATAATTCATAAAGGTTGCTTTCCCAATAGGAATCACTCCTTTGTCACCATCTGCAACTCGAGTGTTAGGGTTCAATGAAATAGTCGTAGAGTCATTTACTCCGAACAAGAGGCCAAACGATTTTCCGTCGGTTTTCCTTTTGATATATCCATTAATTTCAAATGTAGTATCAGTGATATTTTTACTGGTAAAATATACATCAGCAACAGGTGCCCCAGAAAGGACACCAAGTGGTGTATTTATAACAGCATCAATAGGTTTTGATTGTGCAGAAACCATTCCCGCATGAAACCAACTACTTATGCACATGATAATAAATAATAGAAAAGTTTTTTGTAAATACATGTACCTTGTATTATATCATAAAATTTAATAATACCACACCTAAAAAAGTCCTCGTGAAGGACTTTTTTAGGTGGATAATAAATTTCTCTTACGGTACTAAGTTTTCAGGAAGCTTCAGATCTGCCACGAGTTTTGAAAATGTATTGGTAAATGTTACTAGGGCCACTTCCAGGCTTTTACTCCCGGCATTTACACTCTCTATGGCAGTACTCATTAACCTGGTTGTCTCTCGACTATTCGGATCAAAAAATGATTTCGAGATAATTGCCGACTGATATATCATTGCGAGGTTTGCATTATCTTTTGGTTTTTCTGACAACATATCACGTCGTGCCGGTGCGTAGTTTCCTGATGAAATCATTGCAGCAACATTTTCCTTTTGTGTTAAGAGATTCATAACACCGGTTGCGGCTTTTGGGTTTTTTGTTGTTTTTGGAACACCAACACTGTACACACGTGCATAATTAATTTTCCTGGATCCAGGAGTGTCTGATTGAGGTACCATGGTCATGGCAAAATTAAGATTAGGATTTTTCTGCATAATAGTCTGATATTCGTATGGATATCCAAAATAGAATGCGAGTTTCCCAGCGGTGAACATATCTCGATCCTTCAACAACGATGTGTTCCAGGTATAATGGTCGCTATTTTTGTCAGAGAATCCAAGATACCAAGAAAACGTATTGACGATCTTTTGAGAGTTACCCAATGTCGAAACCCATGTCCCCGCCTGAGGATCAGAAACAACGAATTGTTCCCCATCCTGTAATGATTTCAGGGTAATAATATCTTTTGCTATGGGAATATTATTCGCAGTTCCCAGTGCAGTACCCGACTGGCTAATTTTTCCTGCGTCATCCTTTTTTGTCAGGGTGGTTGCCTGTTCGGTAAATGCGTTCCAGGTAGTCGGTGGATTTACAAGAAATTCATCTGCCAACAAATCCTTGTTATAAAACATCACCATCGGTTCTACGAACAACGGCAGTGCGAGGATTCCCTGGGTTGTCAGGAAATCATTTGCACTATCAATAAATGTATTTTTGAAAACAGTATCTGGATAGTTTGCATACGGAATAATCATCAAGCGCTCTACATTTTCTGCAACAATTCCTGGTGCCATCACAATAACATCGGGCCCTTTTCCTACTGATAGATCATTCACGAATTCACTCTGAATAGTTTCTGGCTTTTTTTCTTGATACGTAATTTTCAAATCACGATTCTGTTGTTCGATTGTATCAGTGAGTGATTTCATCGTCCCATACGGGAGAACTCCCCATATTGTAATCGATCCAGATAGCCCAGCGTCTTTTTTCTTGTCACCAGGAAGTGGCACTTTTCCCGAGAAAAACAACACCCCTAACACGATCCCAATCCCAAAGACTGCCAACACTGCCATTTGTATAATATCGCCATTTTTTTTCATATAATAAATTGAGTAATAATTAATCTAATACCGTTCGACGAATACTCATTCCAAAGAAATGCCCACCGCTGCGTTCCCCGATCAAGGGTATCTCGTCCATTTCAAGTCCTGACACAGATACTGCAGAGACAATATCGTCATAATATGATTGATGATCAATGATAATTATCTGACCAGAATCTTTCAGATACTGTGCCAAGTCCTGAATCGTCTGCATAATATTCCCTTCAACAATTGTTATCATACGAATCATCAATATCCGATCGCATGAATGTTTGCGAATAGGTAGCTCGGTAACCTGGTGAATATCACCAGCAATTCCCTGAATCATGGTGAGCCCTAGTTCCCTGGCGTCGTTGTTCAGTCGTGTGATTGTTTCAGAATGGTTGTCTATTGCAATAATCGTTCCTGATGCACCCACCCGTTCTGCTAATAATTTTGCCCAGAATCCAATACCGGATCCAATATCCATCACGGTCATACCATGTTCAATTCCCAGGAGTGGAATTATTTTTTTTGGTTCGAGAATCATATCGCAAGTATACCATAAAAAAATTGAAATGAACTACTATCGACCATACGTTGGTTAGTTTTGTTTTTCGGTTAAAGTCCTTAATTAATAAATACTGTATCTACACAGGCTTAAATATACACATGAGAACCTTATCTTAAAAGGAATATCTGAAAACGGTGGGTGAACTCACAAAGATGGGATAATAAAATAGCCCTGATATTGTCTGTGACAATATCAGGGCTATAATAGTTTTCTTTTTAGTTTTTAGTTTTTACTAAAAATTTGTAGCAATAAATTTCAATCGCAAAAAATGTTGCAACAAGAAAACCAGCCCCTGCACTTCGGTTTTCGCAAAAAAATTCTACAACAGAAAAACCTAGCAAAACTATTATTACCAAAATATCAATAATTTTTTTCATAACTACTTGTTCCTCCAATACATTTTAAATTTAAAAATTTTTTTCACTTAAAATCTTAGCATAATAATAATAATAAAGCAAGTCATTTTCCAAAAACAAAAATACCCTTTATTTTAAAGGGTATTTTTGTAATTTGATAACCAATTTCTCGAACTCTGTTGTTTCGTCTTTTGCATTTTTGATACCTATAATGTGCATGTACATAGTCACACTATCAGGATTTGGCCCTATCATAACGGTATTGGGCACCGAGTTCCGATTTAGAGTTCGGAGAACTATCACTCTATTTGCAAAAGGGCAAATAATCGACAATGAAGGCAGATAGTAAACACTATCATAAGCCCGGTTTTCAATTGAATTGATCCACGAGCAGCTTCCGCTACCCGTGCCTTGTTACGACTTAGTCCCTGTCACCGATCTCACCTTCGGCCACGCAATGCGCAGACTTCGGGTGCTACCAGCTCCCTTGACTTGACGGGCGGTGAGTACAAGACTCGAGAACGTATTCACCGCAGTATAGCTGACCTGCGATTACTAGTGATTCCAACTTCATGAAGTCGAGTTGCAGACTTCAATCCGAACTGGGGCCGCTTTTATAGATTAGCTCCGCCTCGCGGCATTGCAGCTCATTGTAACGGCCATTGTATTACGTGTGTAGCCCAAGGTATCAAGGGACATGCTGATTTGGCGTCATCCTCTCCTTCCTCCCCCCTCTCTATTTACGAATCACTGATTTTCTAAACACAATGGATGACTCAAAGCCATAAGCAAGCTTATAAAGTCAAATCATCCATTGTGTTTATAAAATGCAAGCATTTCATAAACACAGAGGGGGCAGTCTCGTGTGACATATAAAACACACGATGAGGGTTTCGTTCGTTACCCCACTTAAGGGAACAATTCAAACCACGAACTGACGACAACCATGCATCACCTGTCATGCCGTCCGAAGACGATACCGGTTTCTCGGTATCTTCGTCATGATTTCTAACCTTGGTAAGGTTCTTCGTTTATCGTCGAATTAAACCACATAATCCACCACTTGTGCGAGTCCCCGTCTATTCCTTTGAGTTTTAGCCTTGCGGCCGTACTTCCCAGGCGGATCACTTAACGCGTTAGCTACGCCACTGTGAGGGTCGATACTCCCAATAGCTAGTGATCATCGTTTAGGGCGTGGACTACTGGGGTATCTAATCCCATTCGCTACCCACGCTTTCGTGCCTCAGTGTCAATAAAGTGCCAGTATGCTGCCTTCGCATTTGGTATTCCCCATGATATCAACGGATTTCACCCCTACTCCATGAGTTCTGCATACCTCTCACCTATTCTAGTCGTACCGTTTCGAATGCCGCCCCCGGGTTAAGCCCGGATTTTTGACATTCGACTAATACAACCACCTACGCACCCTTTACGCCCAATAATTCCGAATAACGCTTGAGGCCTCTGTATTACCGCTCCTGCTGGCACAGAGTTAGGAGCCTCTTATTCATGTACTAATGTCAATAATTTCTTCATACATAAAAGATGTTTACACCCCAAGGGGCTTCATCCATCACGCGGCGTCGCTCCGTCACACTTTCGTGCATTGCGGAAGATTCTCGACTGCAGCCACCCGTAGGTGTTTGGACCGTGTCGCAGTTCCAATGGTGGGGGTCAGGCTCTCACCTCCCCTAGGCGTCATAGCCTTGGTAGTCTTTTACACTACCAACAAGCTGATACCCCGCAGGCCGTTCAAGAAGCGATAAATCTTTACCCTTTCGGGACCATCGTGTATTAGTCCGCCTTTCGACGGATTATTCACGACTTCTCGGTACGTTCCCACGTGTTACTACCCCGTTTGCCACTAACCGGAAAACCTTTTCCATAGATCAATTGATAATCGTATTACTACTCAAATCTCTTTCACTACTTCCAAGGGCCGATTCGTTCGACTTGCATGCCTTATCCACGCCGCCAGCGTTCATTCTGAGCTAGGATCAAACTCTACTAAAAAATTGACGAGAAAAAATCTCGAAAACTATCAAAAAACAAAAAACGAAACAAAAGAATTAAAGAAAATTCATTTGCTCTCTGTTTTATAAAAAACAGAAGAAAAATTGATGATTGGTTATCAAATTGACAAAGAAATGATACTAGAGGTTTTTCATTCTGTGCACCCTTTTCCAAGGGACACATCTGTTTGCTCTGGCACAGGGGGATAGTATACACATATCGAAAAATAATGCAAGTGTTTTTTCTACAGATATTTTCTTTTTCTTTTGAAATTCAAAAATGCGGGATTTTGCGGAGCAAAATCCCGCAAAAAATATAAAGCACCCTGTTACAGGTGCTTTATGGGTTAATTAATATGCAAGAATGAGTACAGTTACTCAAAACGTAATGCGTAACTATTGGTAGGTATAATCTTTAGATTACTTTCACCTTTCCTTTCTAACATTTTCTTAGTTATTGGGATTATATCTTTTACTTCCCATTTTAAATTTTCTCCTAAATTAGTTTCTAAACCTTTAGCTGGGAGCTGGGAACTGGGATTATTTGAAGTTGCTTTTATAGCAGAACTACTAACACCAATAACCGTTGGCATAATCCTATCATTATTCTTTTTACACATATTTAAAAATTTAATTGTTTTAATGAATATTTCGTAAAATATACTATTAAATAAAAAAATAAGCAACTATCTTCTGTAATTAAAAAATCTTCATGGAGGAAGATTTTTTAATTACAACTTCCCAACCAACGCCGCAATCGTCTTACTCGCCACCTGTCCTGTCGATGGTAATTTTGCAGAGGTTTGGAATTTTTTTACTGCAGCCTCTGTTTGCGCACCAAACGATCCATTAATTGGTAAACCAGATTTTGCAACAGCATTGAGTGCTGCCTGCAATGCTTTTACATCGTCACCACTGGAACCCTTTTTCAAAACAGTTCCTGGTGCGATTTTTTGTAACGCAGCCTTGATATCTGCATTCGTTGCGAGACTTGTTGTAGTCGTTGCTGCAGGAGTTTCTGGTGTTGTTACAGTTTCTGGAGTCTGTGCGGGAACTTCAGCTGGAGTTTCTGATGTTGCTGCTGGAGCTACTGATTCCTCTGTAGGTTGTTGTGGTGTTACACCGGCATTAATATCCCCCACCGTCGCCAAGGTTTCATTGTTCACATAATACACCGGATCGCGGAGCGAGTTAATTGCACCATATCCCAAGAAGCCTGCTGCTAATACCAATAATAATGTCACCGCATAAAATTTAATGTTTTCCATAATGGACAAAGTATACCATTGATAAATGTTTTTTTGCAAGCAATGTTTCGGTGGAGGTGAATTGTGGGGTGAGGTTGAAGTATGTACAAGCGGGGGCGCCACAGGCGCCCCCGCTTGCCTATTGCTGTAACTGTATAGAGAGATACTTGATATTTCACCATGTCTGTGATACAGTTATACCCATGAATACGATAACTCAATTCCTACCTTACATCCAACTCGCTCTCGCAATTCTCTTGATTCTCTCTGTTAGTTTTCAACGTGCTGGTGACGGTATGGAGGGAGCATTAGGAGGTACTGCATCAAACGTAACTCATTTTGCGCGACGTGGTGGTGAAAAAATTCTCTTTTTTGCAACAATTATCATTGCTATCCTGTTTGCTGGAACTGCGGTTATCAGTATTCTTTTGTCGTAACTCTTAACGGACACCATTAACACGTGATTGTCCTTTATTCGATTAATACAGCTCTGTCCTTTATTTTTTAAGGGACAATGTATGGTATTTCTGTATCATACACGGAGTATTTTTCTGTGACCATTCTTCATTCTTTTTCAACTATCCGTGAACGTATTCATGGACTCCCGAAAACAAAAAAAATGTTTTTTGTTTTGTTTTTTGTAATATTTCTTTTTTCTATTATTGGATCGATCAATGCAATCAGTAATTATTTTTCTGTCGAGAAACCAGCGTATGGAGGAACTATCCGCGAAGGAATTCTGGGGACTCCCCGCTTTATTAATCCAGTATTAGCAAGTTCTGATATCGATCATGATATGACTGCATTAATCTATTCTGGGTTGGTCAGAAAGATTTCTGATAAAAATGGAACAACGATTATCCCCGACCTTGCAAAATCGTTTACCGTTTCTGACGACGGAAAGGTGTATACCTTTACCTTGAAAGATAAAATCTACTTTCACGATAGAAAACCCGTAACCGCAGAAGATGTAATCTTTACCATTACTGCAATTCAGAATAGTCAATTTTCGAGCCCTGCGATGAACGATTGGGTTGGTGTGACCGTGGCATCACCCGATGAAAAAACGGTAGTGATCACCCTCCCACGACCCTATAGTGGATTCTTGGAAACTGCTACTGTCGGAATTTTACCAAAACATATTTGGAGCCGCCTCACCGATGATGAATTCATTGCAAGTGATACCAATGTAATTCCTGTCGGGTCTGGACCATTCCGAGTTACTGATATTGATCGAAACAAAACAGGTACTGCGGTACATTATACATTGCGATCATTTAAACGATTTGCATTACAAAAACCTTTTATCAAAAATTTTGAAATAGTGTTATACCCCAACGAACAAGATCTTTTTGCTGGATATGAACGAAAAGAATTCAACCTCTTGGCAAATATTCGCCCGTATGAAATTACTGAACAGAACACAGTAATTACCAAAACTTCACCGCTCCCACGTATGTTTGGACTCTTTATTAATACAGAACACCCGTTCTTACAAGATCAAAAATTACAAGCCGTTCTCCGTAAAGCTATCAATACCCAGGAAATTGCTGATAATGTATTCCAAGGTTTTGCACAATCCTATAACTCAGAAACTGATACCCAGGCAGAGTTATCGTCATCATTAGATGCGTTGGGTTGGAAAATAAATCCCAACACATCAATCCGTGAAAAAACTGGAAAACCATTGTCATGGAGTATTAGTACCGCTGACACACCAGAATTAAAATACAGTGCACAAATTATCCAAAAACAACTGAAATCATTGGGAATAGAAATTGAACTGAAAGTCTTCCAATTGAGCGACCTAGAAACAACAGTTATCAAAAATAAATCCTTTGATATGTTGCTATTCGGTCAGTTTATTAAAAACGATGCAGATCGATATGCTTTCTGGCATAGTAGTCAAAAAAACATTTCTGATCTCAATATCACTCGATACACCGACCAGAAACTTGATTCGTTGCTCGAAAAGTTACTCACTCTTCCCTATACGTCACCTGAACGGACAATAGTACTCCAATCTATCAACGAAAGAATTTCCTTGGCACCAGTAATCTGGCTCTATCAACCGCAGTTTATCTATGCATCGAACACTCCGATCTATCAACTCACTATTGATGGTCTGGTAACCCGTGATAATCGTTTTCAACAAGTGTATCAATGGTTTGTAAAAACTGACACTGTTTGGAAATGGTTTACACGTTAAAACACTATTATTTTACGAAAACCCCTAAAAAGGTTTTCATCTTATTATATTATGAACACACAACCTACGCGTACAAAACAAACTACGCCTACTACTCAAGAAAGATTTAACAATCTTGATTACTCTCTAGAACTACTTTCACAAAGTGGACCGCTCCCAGGAACATCGCTCCGATCAAATAATTCTCAGGAACGGAGACTTCCTCGAGCACATGACCGTAAACCATTCCGAAGTTCATCATCAAACCAGAGACCGTTTAGAGACTCTCGAAAGCCTGAATTCCGTCCTACAATTGATACCGAGAAAAAAATTGAAATTCCTCCACTCGCACCTGGTGATATCCGTATTATTCCACTGGGAGGAGTAGAGCAAATCGGACAAAACATGACCATGGTCGAATTCCGTGATCAAATTATTGTGATTGATGCCGGAATCCAGTTCAAGGATGCTAATACACCAGGAATTCAGTATATTATCCCGAACACTACCTATCTGGAAGAACGAAAACACTTGATCAAAGGTCTTGCAATTACTCATGGACACTTGGACCATATTGGAGGAATTCCGTATGTTATGGAGAAATTGGGAAATCCGCCGATCTATACACGCGAATTCGGGGCACTCTTGATCAAAAAACGGCAAGAGGAATTTCCTCATCTAGCACCTCTTGATATTCGTATTGTGGAAAAAGAAGATGGGGCAATCAGTGTTTCTGATGACTTGAAAATTAAATTCTTTGGACTAACTCATGCGATTCCCGATTCAACAGGAGTTATTGTTGAAACACCGTATGGTGATATTGTTTCAACAGGTGATGTTCGCGTAGAAAACATCGAAGGTATACCCGTTCCCAGTGAAACTGAGCAATATAAATTCTTTAAAGATCGAAAAGTACTGTTGATGACGATGGACTCGACTGGTATTCCGATGCCGGGATGGTCACTCGCAGAATCCATTGTTATTAAAACAGTTGATGAAATTATCCGAGAAAACAAAGGACGATTATTCATCGGGACATTTGCTTCCCAGGTAGAACGTATTATTGAATTTATTGAAAGCGCAAAACGGTATGGACGATATGTAGTTATCGAAGGACGTGCAATGAAAACAAATGTTGCCATTGTAAAACATTTGAACCTCACCAATCTGGATCATGTAATCCCAGTAGAAGACATGCATAAATATCCACCGAACAAGATTATGATCCTGGCAACAGGAGCACAAGGTGAACAATATGCATTACTTGATCGTGTTGCTGATGGAACTCATAAATTTATTAAATTGAACGAACATGATACGATCATCTTTTCATCATCAGTGATTCCTGGAAATGAACGAACTGTCGAAGGACTAAAAGATCGACTATTCAAGTTTGATCCAAAGGTAATCACCTATGCAGATACCCAGGTCCACTCATCCGGTCATGGAAAGCGTGGTGAATTGGAATGGTTACACAAACAAATCCATTACAAATTCTTCATGCCAATTCATGGTAGTCACTATCGATTAAAAATGCACCGAGATCTGGCTATGGGATTAGGGGTTGCAAAAGAAAATATCATTGTTCCTGAAAACGGTGCTGTTGTTGAAATTCGTGATCAAGGAAACTCTATTGTAAAACTCGATGTTCGCGCACCTCATGATCAAATCATTATTGATGGAAATTATGTTGGACCAGCACACCAAGTAGTTCTCCGTGATCGACTCACCTTATCAGAGGAAGGAATTTTCACGGTGATTGTCACAGTAGATCAACGAACTCATGCATTGAAAAAATCACCCGATATCAGTTCTCGTGGTTTTATCTATCTACGCGATAACCAGGACCTGCTCCATAAAGTTCGTGGCTTGGCAAAGAAAATTGTCGAAACAAGCGCAGAAGGTGGACGACCATTGGATATTAGCAATCTGAAAGACCTTCTTTCAGATAAAATTCAAAAATTCCTGTTCCAAAAGACTGGGAAAAAACCAATTGTTACTGCAGTAGTAATTGCACTGTAATCAATTCATTGAATTACAAAAACAAGCGGGAGCGCCTTTGGCGCCCCCGCTTGTTTTGTGATATACTTTCCCTATTATGAATTCGCTCCGCAGATTATATGGTATTGGATTTATTTTCGCACTCCATACCGCGCTCATTGTATATAGTAACTCATCATTTCTGAATCAATTTATCCCCGAGGCATACATGGGGCTCCTCTATACTGCAGGGTCCTTGGTATCAATGATTGGTTTATTATTCATACCATATCTTATACGCCGATACGGAGTTAAGCCGATATTACTTTCTTTACTATTACTGACAATTACTATTTGTGGAATTAATGCATTTTCTCAAAATACAATTCTTATTTTGATTGCATTCTGTTTATTAATAAGTGCTGGGAGTATGATATTTTTAATAAACGACATTGCTCTTGATCAAGTAGGAACACCTGCTCGTATGGGTTCAATACGTGGAAGTTATCTTACTGCAATAAATATCGCCTATGTAATCGCTCCAACCATCACTGGATTTGTTCTAGCTCGTATGGGATTTTCCGCATTATATAGCATTGCAGGAATTATTCTTGTTCCGTTGTTTTTTATGGTGACAAAGATTCATAATAATACTTCAATCCATCAAGCAAAAGTAAATATCTGGAAATCTCTCCTCGATGTTTGGAAAAATAAAGATATCAAAACAATCGTCCTAGTGAATTTTTTACTTCAATTTTTTTATGCGTGGATGGTACTGTATACGCCTATCTATCTCCATCAAACACTGGGAATTCCCTGGGATAGTCTTGGAACCATTTTTTCGATTATGTTGTTAGCTTTTGTATTAACTGAAATCCCTTTAGGGAAACTTGCTGATCGATACCTCGGTGAAAAGGAACTACTTATTATTGGATCATTAGTTATGGGCGGAAGTACCATGGCACTCTTTTTTCTTCCCCATTTTACCTTACCCGTATTAGTGCTCATACTTTTTTTGACACGAATTGGTGCAAGTTGTATTGAGGTTATGTCAGAAACATATTTTTTCAAAAAAGTTTCCTCGTCAGACACAGGAACGATAAGTATCTTCCGCAACACCTATCCTATAGCCTATATTATCGCGCCCATTATTGGTGGTGGTGTCATTACTCTCTTCTCCCAAAAACATCTATTCCTCTTCCTTGGAATTATTTGTTTACTTATTATTCCTGCAACTATTCCTTTGCGTGATACCCGATAAAAATTTCTTTATTATATGCGGAAAATATTTCTCCAACCTTTTACTTTGAAAATACTCGCAATCATCACGATGGTGATTGATCATGTTGGATTATTATTTTTTCCTCAGGTGATTTGGTTACGAATAATCGGGAGATTATCTTTTCCATTATTCGGATATCTCCTGGTAACAGGGATTAATACAACCAGAAACCCTCTCCATTATGGAGTACGGTTGGGTATTTTTGCAATTATTTCTCAATTTTTTTATACGCTCGCTTTTCCTAATGAGGTTTCTTTGAATATTTTCTTTACTCTACTGATCGCATTCTTGATAATTTTCTGTATTAAAAGCAAGAGTCTTGGTATACACTGGAAGACTTTTTATATTACTCTATTACTAATAACCACTACCTTTGTTCCGATTGATTATGGAGTATTCGGAGTTCTCTCTATTATTTCATGGTATAGTATCACTAATAATTATGTACTATTCATTGTTCAAGGAATTATCTGGGGCTTATATATTTTCTCTCGTCACACTTTTGGTCTCCCGTTATCATTTTTTGACCCTTTTATAGTTATTCAAATATTCTCATTATTAGCTATTCCTATAGTGTGGAGTGTCAAGAAATTGATCGATAGTGAATCATCGTGGATAGTTTCTGATACAACACAAAAATATATCCAATATGGATTTTATGTATTCTATCCGTTGCACCTCTTTATTCTTTTTCTTATAAAAAAATCCCTGTTTTAGTGTAGTGACTAAAACAGGGTCCCTTGTTCGCTCGCCACTACTGAAGGGAATAATTATAATACTATCATTTTAAAAAAGAAAATCAAGGATTTATTCATTGATTTTCTTTTCATCTACTATTTGCCCATCTGAAAGGTAAATAACTCGATCGCAATATGCTGTGTATTCTGGTTCATGAGTTACCATTACAATCGTCTGTCCCGCACGATGTAATTCTTTAAAAATTTCCATCACAGCCTCGCTGGATACGTTATCCAGATTGGCAGTAGGCTCATCTGCAAAGAGAATTTTCGGATTATGTGCAACAGCACGTGCAATGGATACACGTTGTTGTTCACCTCCTGACATCTGGCTGGGTAGATTGTTCTCACGATGTGCTAATCCAATCTTTGCAAGTGACGCACGCGCAATATCAATTGCCTCTTCATCAGTTTTTCCCATCATTAATAATGGAACCATAACATTTTCAATTGCAGTCAACTCTGGAACGAGTGCGTAATCCTGAAAAATATACCCCAGATTATCCAACCGAAACCGCGTTCGGTCATCGTGTGATAAATTGGTTGCAATAGTGTTATCAATACTAATATCTCCTGATGTTGGATGATCCAAGAGTGATAATTGGTACATTAATGTCGACTTCCCTGCTCCAGATTTTCCCATGATAGCAACAAATTCACCTGGATTAATCTGTACTGATACATCCTTTAACACCTGTGTTTCCACAGATCCATTTTTGAATATTTTAATAATGTTTTTTGCTTTGATCATATAATTTTATAGTTATTTCTTACCTATCTCCCCAAAATACTATCCAACGTGTTTTTCTTGACAATCATACGTGCTGGAATATATCCAGCAAATAGTGTCACAATCATTAGTAGTACCAATCGAACAATCGTTCCACCAGCGGGCACCGATAATACCCCGTCAGAAAATGGAAAATTCAACGGGTGTGCAGTAAACAGTGGTACGAGTAATCCGTAAATAATAATAACCCCTAATCCTGATCCAATAATTCCATAGAATAGAGATTGCAATACATAAGAAAATTCAATAGCGCCACTGGTTACCCCAATTCCCTTCAGGATTCCAATATATTTTCGCCGAGTAACCGCGTTGATGAAAATTACAATGAATATGGTAATAGACGCAACAATAATTCCAATAAAACCAATAATTGCGCCAAGTAATGCGAATGCAGTCTTCATCTGGATCAAGAAGTCTGGAATTGATTCTGTTGATGTCTGTATTTTTGCAAATCGATTAAATCCATAATTTTGTAACGCGTCGCGCACTGATTCGTCAGTAACTGTTCCATCGGTCATAACAGCAATTTCATCAGCATTGAGTGATGGTCGTTCTACGAATTGTAAAAAATCATCCTTAGTAATATAGGCACGAAACGATACTTCGCCTACCTTTGATTTTACAACCCCTTTTACTATGAATTCCTTTGTTTTTCCGTTCACAGTAACCTTTACTCGATCACCTGGATAGGTTCCGTCCAATGAGCCAAATCCGTCTCCAAACGCGCTGGAAAATCGGCGTAACATATTTGATCCGATTACGATATACCCGCTTTCTTTCTCATCGAGATAACTTCCCTCGATAACATATTGCGAGAGTTTTGTCAGTGCATCCTCGCCCGTTGGATTGATTCCTACCAACTGAGTACCAATCGTGTCACGTTCAGTATTGAAATCACGACGAGTCGAGTAATTTGCCTCGAAATTTGCCCCGGTACTGTATCGTTCATTGAATCGTACTACCCCAGGAATCGTAGGAAGTGTTGCCAAGATATTCTGAGTATTCCCAATGTAGGGATCCCCAGACAATTTTGTTAAAATAACATTTCCGGTATATTGATTACGGTTCGCAATTGTCCCTCCATCAATTAATCCAACCAAAATACCAGAAACCACCACCATATTCAAAAAGGTGAGCGTCATAATAAAGATGATCAGCAGTGTTGTCCAAATATTCGCACGGCGTAATTGCCGCACACCCAGGAATGTTCCAACCTTGATTGTCGTGAGAAAATTTTGCATATAATACCCTGTAGTATACATGAAATTTTGGTTTTGAGAAATAAAAAAGTCCTAATAATTTATTAGGAACTCTTATTTTCGGTAAGAAAAATTTATTTAAAATAGTTTTCCAAAGCACTAGTTCGTGCTTGATCTTTTGTCCTACCTTTACCTGTAGCAGATTTTATTCCGTTAATTAAAGTTGCTTCAAATATGGGTTTTTTAATTAAGATTGTTTTGTCCTGAATTTCAAATTCAGGATTTTCCAAATTTAATGAATAAAATTTTGTTACAAAATTTTCAGCTTCCTCTTCTGTGTAATGTTTTTGAAACACACCTTCCTTTATTATTTCAAATAAAGCAGGTGCGGCAAATTTTATTCCATCAAATTTAACTTCTTTATGCTTTACGGCATCGCGAAGTTTTTGAGTCATTTCTTTATCATCTTTAATAGAAAATGAATATTTTTGAACAGTTTCATTTTCTTTTAAAGGAATTGGATTGAAAACAATAGTTTTACCGTTTTCTTGATAAATAAATTGGTTTATTTTTTTCATTTTATTTTATTTTATTGTTTCTATAATAGCATGTTTATATATAAAGGTCAAGTATTTTATATTAAAAATAAAAACCTTTACAGGGTCTTATTTTACAACACTATTTCGCCTCTGGTGTGGTGATCAACTCACCTTTTTCTAAACCTGAAATGATTTCTGTCATTCCGTCAGATCCACGAATTCCGGTGGTTACCTCGCGTTCTGTTGGTTTTTTCTTTGGGTTGATTTGATCAACTATTGCGATATATGATTTTCGTGCAATCTTGTCCTCGCGAATATAATTTCCAGGAACTGCAATCACACCCTGTTTACTGCCGATTGTAATAGTCACTGTTGACGTCATACCTGATCTAATTTTATCATTTTGTTCAGTGAATACTACAGTTCCCTCGTATACAGGAACTCCGTCGACAATCGTTTCTGCTGGATTAATGGTTGCCAGTGTCCCTTTGAACACAGTTTCAGTTCCATATGCATCCAGGGTAATATCAACCGGAGTATTCGGCGCAATACGTGCAACATCGATTTCAGGAATTTTGATGACTACCTTGTATTGATCGGTAGCGAGCATCGAAACGCCTGGACTAACATCCTTGGAAACACCTGTGGTCGATTCCCCAACTTTCAGGGTTACTCTGGAAATAGTTCCAGAAAACGGTGCAGTAATCCGTCGTCGTGCCATAGCAGCATAGACCTGGCTGAGACTTGCTTGTGCTTGTTGCACGCGTGACTGGAGCACTGATTGATTTGCGAGGCTGCTATTAGAATCTGCTTTTGCGTTTTCGATAGCACGATCACGTGTTGCCTGTGCGATTTCGTATGCGTTTTTCAAACTTGCATATGATGATGAACGATCGTTGGGAATGGGAATTGTCCATTTTGTGTTTGCATAGCCTATATTATTTGGAAATTGAATATAGATACCACGTGAACCCAGGGCAACCCGATTATCCACCGTTAATGATGTTATTCCTGTTTCCAGTCCTCGATAATTGATCGATGCGCCGGTAGCGGCATTGGAAGCGTATACATCCAAGAGGTAGCTCCCTGCTTCATTACCTGTGTAGGTTCCATAAATTTTTGGAGGTTGTTGTGTAGAAAAAATATCTTCTGGGTATACCTCGAGATTCCCATATAAATTACGTTTTGCTGTTTCTACCAATGCATCCTGTTCACGGATAATTCGGTCTACGTTGGTGCTGCTCTGGGAGATTGCAGATTTTGCAATACTGAGCGCTGCACGTGCGTTACTTGATTGTGCATACAGATCACCCATTTCAAGTTCTGCCAACACCTGACCCTGCTTTACCTTTTGTCCCTCTTTTACAAAGACTTTTTGTACTCGTCCTGCATCGGCAAACCCTAGGTCAACCTGCTGCAACGATTCAGTTCTTCCTGATAATACTACTTGGTCAGTAATATCTGCCGTCGCAACAGTATGTGCTGTAGCCAAAAGATCGTTCCGACCCTTTGCAAGAATCATGAACAAAACCCCGAGAAGGAATAAAATTCCTACAATTGTTTTTTTGCGGTGATTATTCCATGCGTTACGAGACTGCTCGGCAAGAGCTGACTTGCCTTTATTTCCAATCGTTTTTACCTGGTCGATCGTAGCACGTGTGGTTTGTGTTATTGATTTCATATTACGGAAGTATATCATAAAATCAATTTTTTGAGAATAAAAAAACTCAGTAATGAGTTTTTTTATAGCTATACTTATGATTTCTTTGATCGAGCACGCAACGATTCATTGAGAATTTGTTTACGGAGACGGGTTGATTTTGGGGTAATTTCCAAATATTCGTCCTCGTTCATTAATTCCAATCCTCGTTCGATATTGATTTCCAGCGGTGGTACTAATACGATTGCATCATCAGTACCTGACGCCCGCATATTGGTCAACTGTTTTCCTTTACATGGATTTACTGACATTTCATCACCTTTTGCGGTATTCCCAATAACCATACCTTCATAGACTTCTGTCTGTGGTCCAATATAGAGCGTTCCTCGTTCTTGGAGATTTCCAAGAGAAAATGCGAGCGCCTTTCCTGTTTCCATAGACGTCATAGAACCTGCCAATCGTTTTTGGATAACTCCTGCGTGAGGTCGGAATTCCAAAAATCGTGATGACATAATCCCCTGTCCACGCGTATCGACCGTAAACTGTCCGCGATATCCAAAAATTCCACGGGTTGGCCCTTCGAATACCATACGAACTGTTGCCTCGTGAATTTTCATATCTTTCATAATAAATCCACGCATACCCAATTTCTCGATTACAATTCCTTGATAATCATTTGGACAATCAATGGTAATTTCCTCGAATGGTTCATGAGTTTTTCCATCCACTTCTTTGAAGATCACCTGTGGTTGTGATACCTGAATCTCGAAACCTTCACGGCGCATGTTTTCAAGAAGCACTGCGATATGCATTTCTCCACGACCGTATACCTTGAATCCTTCCAAACTACGATTCGCATCTGGTGCAAAATCTACACGGAGCCCCACATTGATTTCGAGTTCTTTTTCGAGCCGGTCACGGATTTGTCGTGTGGTGACGAATTTACCTTCGCGTCCTGCAAATGGTGAATTGTTTACAAGAAAATCAAGTACAATGGTTGGTTCGTCAATCGTAATTGCAGGAAGTGGTTCTGCGTGCGCATCCGTTGCAATTGTTTCTCCGATAAAAATATCGGCAATTCCTGCAATCATTACAATATCCCCAGCTACAGCCTCTGCTACTTCTTTTTTCTGAGTCCCTTCAAAGGTAAACAGTTTTGTAATTTTTCCTGTACGTGACTCTCCATCAGGTTTTTTTACGGTTACGGTTTGTCCATTTTTTACAACACCTTCATACACACGGCCAACTGCCATACGCCCTAAGAAATTATCATAGGCAAGATTGAATGCCTGCATACGGAATGGTTTCGTAGTGTCGTTTGCCGCTGGTGGAACCTTCTCGAGAATAGTATCAAACAATGGCTCAAGATTTACCAATGGATCTGCCATATCGCATTTTGCGGTTCCATCTCGCCCAATGGCATACACAGTGGTGAAGTCTAATTGTTCGTCGGTAGCACCGAGTTCCATGAATAATTCGAACACTTCGTCATGTGCACGAACAACATCAGCTCCTGGTTTATCAATTTTGTTCAATACAAGAATTGGTTTGAGTCCAAGTTCAAGAGATTTTTTCAATACGAATCGTGTCTGTGGCATAGGACCTTCCTGGGCATCCACTACCAAGAGTACTGAATCGATCGATCGCAATACGCGTTCTACCTCTGAACCAAAGTCGGCATGCCCTGGTGTGTCCACGATGTTAATTTTTGTTTCTTTATAAAATACGGAGGTATTTTTTGCATAGATGGTAATTCCTCGCTCTTGTTCCAGGGCGTTACTATCCATCGATACCCCTTCCTCACGCATACCACATTGTTCCAACATTTGGTCGGTGAGCGTTGTTTTTCCATGGTCTACATGGGCAATAATTGCAATGTTTCGAATGTTCATAATAAAATAAATAAAATAATAATACTGTTGTACTGTACAGGAAAACGGGTGTTTTGTAAACACTCCCCACCAAAAAACCACCTCCCGATGGTTCTTTTGTTACAATGCAGGTAATACCCAACTAATCTTTGGAATTTCGAGGAACACTGGTTTCTCTAAACAGCCAACGATTTGGTTTGCTTTCATACGGGTGGTTTTGTAGGT